>CAYUMU010000040.1:0-55536 GCA_964445985.1 uncultured Pirellulales bacterium
GCGCTTACAACAATACGTCTTCCGTGGTTGGTCAGACGACGGTGTTCGACAAGGGTAGCAACAAGCTCTACGAACGCGAGCTGCATGCCGAGAGCCGCAGCCATCTCTACGAGCCGTTCGAGGACCAGACGCCGCTGGGCGGCTACGATTCGCTCGATCGCCTACGGCAGTACCAGCGAGGCGTACTCAGCGCCACCGGCGGCCAGGGCAATGCGGGTGGCGGTTGGGTCACCACGCCGATCAGCCTGCCGGGCACGGACGAAGCTCGCACCTACGACCTCGACGGTTTGGGCAACTGGCATCACACAGTGTTCACGCCCGTGGGCGGCAGCGAGACCGATGAAGTCCGCCAACACAACGGGCTGAACCAGATCACGACCATCAACGATGGCGGCGGCAATGTTCCGTTCAGCTACGATGGCATCATCGGGGCCAGCAACGGCAACTTGGCCGATGACGGCATCCGCACCTACAAGTGGGACGCCCTCAATCGGCTCAAGGAAGTCCGCAAGAAGGCTGGCGACGTGCTTATCGGCGAGTATGATTATGACGCTCGAAACCGTCGTATCCGCAAAGTCGTGAGCAACGGCGGCCTCTCCGGGACGATTACGAACGGCACGACCGACTTCGTCTATAACAGCAATTGGCAGTGCGTCGAGGAACGCGACGGCAGCAACGATCCCACCAAACAATACGTGTGGGGCGTCTACATTGACGATCTGCTGCAGCAGAGGGTCGATATCAGCGGTACTCCCGAAGATCAGTACCCGCTGCAAGACCTGCTCTACCGCACCACGGCGCTGACGGATGACTCTGGCGACATTATCGAAGCTTACGACTGCGACGCCTATGGAAATACGCTGATCTTCGATGCGGCAGGAACCGGCGGCAACTGGTGGGCCGACGATGCGAGCCAGACGGATCAGACGACGTGTGACTTTATCTTCATAGGCAGAAGACTTGATGCGGAGAGCGGGATATATCAGTATCGACAGCGGTACTTCGCGCCTCACGTAGGCAACTTCCTCTCACGAGATTTTGTTTCTGGATCTGTCAACTACTACCTCTATGTTTCGTCCAATCCCATCTCATATTCCGACCCGCTGGGGTTAGAAGAGCATTATCAGTCGAAGCGTAAGCCAACAACGAAACCGGCTTGGCGTCAATCAGGAACCGGAGGACCAGCGTACTTCGCCGACAGCTTTGGTCAGCCTTGGACTGAAGTCCAGTTCGACTCCAAACGAGCCGCAATCAAGGAGTGTTGCGAGGGCGAGTACAAACTGACAAATTGCTATACAATTACAATCTGGGCGATTGACGAAGAATACAGGAACCCTCAAGGGCACGCATCAATGAAGGGGGGGCACGCAGGCTTTTCACATCCAGGGTTCAAAGGGGGGACAACTTATGGATTTCACGGAAGTGGATTTATGAACGACGACATCGACATGAAGGGGTTTGACAAGCATTCAACGTGGGAATGCTGCTGCCTGTCGGATGCCGAAATGAAAACACTGGAAGATCGCATTAAAACCGTTCTGGATAGAATTAAAGTGGGAGATAGGCGCGGCTTCACCGGCGACGAGGTATATCCCGATGGTCCTGCTGCAACCGTAAGACGCAGCATGTTTGGTAATCCACCCTTTCCAACATGCTACGGGCAGGCTGCATCATTTGCAGCAGGCCTAGGATGTCCAAGGTTTGACGCAGCAAGCGGACGAGCACCAAATACGATTCTCAATGCACTTCGGGATAATCGGTATTGTCGAATAACGGAAACAGGAACAGCATTTTACCTTGAGCGATGAAGAAGGTTGCATCATGCTTACACCGCAGCGATGGAAAAATGCTCGCCTCCGCACCTCCCTGATCCCCTGGTGCCTAGCGTTAGCAGTTTCAGATCCAATCGCAGCAGCGATTGCACAGGCACAGGATGTTCACCGTCCCCCGATGCCCGCTAAAGTCGATCCGGGCATATCGATCGAGGCAATCAAGGCTAAAGCGGAGGCGGGAGACGCGGACGCTCAATATCACCTGGGACTACATTATGAAACGATAATCGGCGATGCCGGCTCTAAATTGTTCGCAAGCAAATGGTATCTGCAAGCACATTTCAATGGTCATATAAGAGCTACAGGACGGCTAGGCGTTCTTTGCTTGTCATGTCGCGTCCCCGCAATGACTGCCGAGGATGGACTGAAACTACTGCTGAAAGCAGCCGAGGCTGGAGATGCGAACTCCCAGGCGTTAATTGCGCAGTGTTACAGTTTTGGCTTGCTGAAAGATTCGGAAGAGGTTGTTCCGAAAGTAGACAGGGACGTCTTGTTTCGGTGGCTGGGGGTTATTGGCAGTGAGTTGAGTTCTAACAGGTGGTCGCTCATTAGGGCAGAATGGGGGATGAGCGGCCTAATCAAGCCCACTCCAAAATCAACAATCCATTGGTGCCAGCTGGCTGCCAAGCAGGGCCATGCGGCGGCAATCCAAATGCTGCTAGATTATCATTTGGAAAAAGATAGATTCGATGCTGAGCCTACGTTGCGATATATGTTTCTCGCCATGGAGTCTGACGATCTGTTGGATCGAATTACTATCGCAATGATGACTCCTCCGGGTGGCTCACAGATCCCTGAGGCCCAAGCCATAGTTGTGCGCGCAAAGATGAGGGCAATCGAAGGCATTAAGAAAGAACTCGCCGATATAGATCAGGAAACAGACCCGGTCACGGTTCGGGTTCTAGGAAATGTATTTGCCTCTGGACTATTCGTGGAAAAGGATGAGTCTCTTGCAAGAGAGCTAAGATCAGTTGAAATCGATCGGCTGCGAGAGTTATGTAAACTCGGAAACCCGACCAATATGTTCCGGTTGAGTGAGGCGCTTGAACGAGACATGATAGACATGTCCGAGTCGTTTTACTGGCTTGAGCTCGCAGGACTTGGCGGACACATTGTTGCCCAACGCCGCCTTGCGAATAGGTATCAAGTCGGTCGGGGAGTGCCAATGAGTCCGGACTTGGCAGAATTCTGGTCCGCGAAAGCGAAAAGCCAAGAGGCGTCGCATTAAGAGCCTATCCAAGCGAGCGTAGTAAAGGTAGGGCAGTCAATGTAGCAAAGGTAGGGCAGGCATTCTGCCTGCCACAATGCGGGTCGAAGCGAGCATGGCTTGGCTGCATTCGTAGCGAGGCGAGCTTTGCACCCACCAAATGGGATTCAACTTGTATTACGGCCCGAATTGTATGCGACAAATTCTCCGCCCGAGCCGGACAGCACCTTCCTGCGTCCTGTGCAAAAAGTAGATCGCGGCAATTTCGGCGGAAGGTTGGTCACAATTGAAACAAGGTTGCCGCGTATTGGCATCCTCGTTTGACAAGAATGATGGAGCGTTGCGGCAGGCAGCAGAGCCTGAATCGGCCGGTAGCTGGCGAGGCGCATGGAAGGGGCGCGGCCATCGAAAGCCAGGCGTGGAACGAACCGCGGCAACTGTGGGCTACGCCGCCTTGCGGTGGTAATGCTTGAGCAATCCGCCCAGCCGCTGGCGGCATTTAATTTGCGACACGGGCACGACATCCGGCGGCGACTCTGCTTTTTTTCGGTTTCGTTTCTTTTCAGGGGGAGTGGCGGTCGGCACAAGCAGATTGTTTTCCTTCGCCTGGTGCGGGCGCTCCTCGTGGTAGTACGACGTCATTTCCGAAACGAGATGATCCATGTGCCGTGGGCCGAACACGATGAAGTAATCCAGGCATTCCTGCTTCATCGTCTGGATGAAACGCTCCACGAAGGCGTTCGTGTTCGGCGATCGGAAGGCGGACTTCACAACCTTCAGGTTGGCCTGTTTAAGAACCTCGTCGAACGACGCCGTGAACTTGGTGTCGCGGTCGTGCATGACGACCTCCGTTCCAAGTCCGGTTTCGCTCGCGTGCTCAAGAAAGGCGTTCGCCTGTTCCTTCACCCAGGCTTCGTTGGGATGGCAGGTCGAAGGGCTGATGAACACCCGTCGCGATTCGACATGCAGAAACACGAGCACGAACAAGTCGCGAAAGCCTTTGGCGGTAAGTGTCTTCTTCGAGAAGAAGTCGCACTGCCAAAGCGTCGCCGCGTGCATCTTGAGGAACTCGTCCCAGGTGCCCACGCCGCGTTTGGGGCCAGGCTCCAGCCCATTCTCCTTGAGGATGTTCTTCACCGTGTTCCGCGACACGGCTTTGATGCCCAGCTTCGATCCGAACTTGACCAGCTTGTTCCGTTCCTTCTCGGTCACCGGCACGCGGCTGGGCAGCTTCGACCGGAGGACTTCGTTCTCGATCTTCAGATAACGGATTTGGGCGGTCAGTTCTGTTTGCGTCGAACCGGCGATCAACAGCAGCAGACGGTGGTAATCTCCGAACCAACATTGCACAATGCCTTCCAGGTGTAACGTCGGTCAATCGTCCGTGCCAGCACGACTTGCCTTGCCCCGGCTGAACGCGCAGGCATAAAATAATAGGTGGGAGAGGGATACATGCCGCGGGCGGCGACCGGCCTTTGAACGGCAATCGCCTTGGGGAGCTTCCCCTTTTCCTTAACGCGGGTAAACCGCAAACGGACGCGGGAGGCATTAAAGTTCTCTGCAGCTTGCAGAGATGATAACAAGTAAAAAATTAACACCTTTCGCGCGATCTCGGCAATGGAAGTAACCATTCGATCCGGGTGACGCTCTCGCACTTCACGCGGGAGCCCTGGTTGCCCTAGGGCCGGTCGTCCCCAAGTTCTCACCATTCAAAAAGGGGAGGGAAGGATGTCGCCATCGCATGCGTTTGAACTCAACGACTCCGCCACCGAATTGTTCACCGCTCAAGGGCTGATCGAGTCCAATCTCCCCTTTCCACCCCATTTGCAGTTGTTTGTCGAACAGTCGGAACAGGTGCTCGAGCGCGTGCGCTCCATGGTGAGCCACGGTGAAATGCCAGCCGAGCGGGCCGCCGAATTTCAGCGACTGCTGGTGCAGGCAGGCCAGACCGTTCTATGCCATCCGATCATCGCCAACAACCGCTATTTGCAGCGGTTCGCCCAGGGCGTAACCGTCTCGCAGGCCCGCCACGAGTTACAACAATTCTCGGTGTTTGCCGCGCAGTTTAATGCGGCACAGGCCCTGCTCGTGGCGAATGCGCCCACGTTCGAAGCCTATCGCGAGCGACTGCATGTGCTGCTCAACGAAGAAGGCATCCCCTACAAAGAGGGTTTCGAAGGCGAGCTCACGGGGCAGTGGAGCCTGGAAACCGTGCACTATAGTTGGCTCCGCCGCATGGCCAGCGATCTGGATTTGTCCTTTGAAAACATTGGCAAGATCTGGCTGGCCTCGCCGGGCACGCGGCGGTTTGTCGATGCCGTATTCAAGTACTACGCCAGTCCCGATCAAAACCATGCGCAAGGCGCCTCGTTCGGCATCGAAAACTGGGCGGCGAATAGTCTGTGGCAGCCTTGGATCGCCGGCATGAAGCAACTCAATGCCACCCTGCCCAAGAAGATCGACCTGGGCTATCTCACTTACCACGATCTGGAGGAACGTCACCATTCGCAGGCCACGATCGATGAGCTGTTCGAAAACTTCCTGGAACCCTGGTTCGACTCAGGGCAATTCCTGGCCGGCGCGAGCGCGATCTTGAACGAAGGCGTGCAGCCTTACTACGAATCGCAGTTGGAAACTCTGCCCGGCAAAGACGGCTCCTGGCCCGAGCAGATTCATTGATCGTCGCGGCCAGCGAGGCTTTGACTACTCCCGCAGCCGTTTGACGCCGCTCACGTAGCGGTTGCCGCGAAGCACGAACCTCAGCGGCCAGTCCTGGGCTTTGGAGATGCCGATCCGCGGCGTAATGAGGACTTCGTCGGGATCGATCGGCGTACCCTGGGCAATCCAGAGCTCACGCCCCAACGTCAGGTTCCAGCCATCCCAGGCCCGATCCACCGCCAGGGCTTCGCACAGCCGCCCCGGCCCTCGGGCCAGGTCGAGAAATCGCGCGGTGCGGCGGCGGGATTCCATTAGATCGATACCCAGCACGGGCTCCAAGGCCCGAATCAGCACGGCGCTGGCCACGCCGGTTTCGCCGGTGACGGCATTCAGGCAGAACCGGGTGTGAATGGTATACACGTAAGCCCGGCCCGCCGGCCCGAACATGGCCGCGTTGCGTTTGGATTGGCCGCGATAAGCATGGCTGGCGGGGTCGTCGGCGCCCAGGTAAGCCTCGACTTCGACGATTCGCCCCGCGGCCAGGCCCGCCTCGCATTCTCGGATCATCCACCGACCTAGCAAATCGCGGGCAACCTCGGTTGCGGGCCGCGCATAAAAAGCTTCAGCCAGGGGAACCTGCTCGGGCGGTTTCCGTCGAGGCATTTTCTGTTCCCCTGGATTTTTGCTCTCAGCTCAAGCGTACCCCTGGTGCGTGGGCTTGATGATTAGTTCGGCCACATGGGCGCGGGGCGGCAGGTTGGCGATCATCACAATGGCCGCGGCCACGTCTTCAGGCTTGAGAATCCGAGCCCGATGTTCGTCAGAAACTTTGACCGGCCGTTGATCCAAAATGGGCGTATCGACCTCGCCAGGGAAAATGCTGGTCACGCGAATGCCTTCTTCGCCAAACTCCAGGGCCGCGCACGTGCCTAGCGCTGCCATGGCAAACTTAGATGCGCTGTAAGCCACGCCACCCAGCAAGCCGGCGCGCTTGCCCGAGGTGGAGGAGATATTGATAAACAGGCCGTCTTTGCGTTTTCGCATGGCGGGCAGGGCGGCGTGCATCACGTTGTAAGCCCCCGTGGCGTTCACGGAAATGAGCTTGTCCCAATCGGCCGGATCGAGCTCCGCCAGCCGCCGCTTGACGATGTTCACGCCGGCGCTTTGCACCACGATATCGATTTGCCCCAGTTCTTGTTCGGCCCAGGCGACCAGGTCGGTAGCGCTTTGCCGATCGCCCACATCGGCCACGCGGTACAAGATGCCGGGCTGGCCGTCGAAGGCCGCGGCCACCTCGCGCAATTTGTCTTCACGACGGCCAGAAATAGCCACGCGGCAACCTTCGCGGGCCAGGGCCAAGGCGGCGCCAGCGCCAATGCCCGTGCCGCCGCCGGTGATCAAAACGGTTTTGCCTGTCAGGGTCATTGAGGTTGCTCTCCGCCAAGGGGGTCGATGCCAACAGTTCCGCGTGTGACAAGGCGGTTCTAACGCCTGCCGTGGGCCAGCGCCAAGGGGCAGGAGGCGTTTTGAAAGTTGGCGGACTGCCATTGAAATCAACGGCGGTCCAAAATGGAAGCCATCGCAATCAGATTCCGCCGAGGTAAATGAACACGGCCCTCGACATCGCGGGAGCGTTGTCGAGGGCCGTGGTGGTTTTCGTCGTTTCGCGGTCGGAGCCGGGAAGCTGTCGGCGGTGGCGGCCGCCGGCAGGCTTCATCCGGCTCGTTCCGTGGTAAGGGAGAAGCTTTCGTGCGGTCGGTTTAGAACTTGATCAAGAGACCGGCGAAGGCACCGTGCAGGACCAGGTTGCCGTTGGTCTGAATGTCGCCCATGGCTTCGAGGTCGTCGCCCAGGTAGGGGATTTGCTCGCTGGCGGTGGCCACACCCGTGGCAGCCACCAGGCGGTAACCACCGAAGATGCTCACGTTGCAGGTGAGCTGGTAGTTCAAGCCGAGGTCGATTTCGCTGAGGACGGCAAAGTTGTTCTCGTTGCTGCTCACGTCGGCCAGGGCTCCGTCGGCAAAGCGGTAGGCGGTGGTGCCCAGACCGTCGTACACCCGTTGGTTCTGGGTGGCGTGGTTGTTGTAGATGCCGAACTTGGGAGCAATGTAGGCGGTGCATTTGCAGCTCGCCCGCCAATCCAACCGGAAGCCAACCTGGCCACCGATGAAGTTATTCTTGACGTCGATGTCGTAGTAAGCGTCGTAAGCGGGAGCCACGCCAAACTCGGTGAAGTCGTGGGCGGTTCCGAACAGCATGCTATCGGCAAAGCGGAAGTAGCGGGCGCCGGCCATCCACGACAACCGCACGCAATCGCAAGGGCACCAAACCGGTCCGTTGAGCAGGTTCAACTCCAGGTTGTGGAATTCGCTACGGCGCGACACCACTTGAGCCCGAGCACCGTTGTACAGGTCGTTCACGGTTACCAGCGGAGAGAAGTCGAGCGAGCGGAAGTCCTGGATCGAATTGATCTGTCCGGTGGAGTCGGTAATTCCGGCTTCGCCGTCCATGGGGGCGAGCCACCAGAACGAGGCCGACAGCCAGGTGTTGCAGCCCACGCGGAAACCGAGGTCAATCTGGGCGCCGCCCGTCCAATCCACGTCGGCGTTGCTGGTTCCCAGCAGGTTGGGCTCGCCGCCGCCGGGCGTGGCGTCGAACGACAGCCACACGTTGTCGCAATCCGACCGTGTCATCACGAGGCCGGCCGCCGACGCAAAAAAGTTGCCGCAGGGCTTGCCAGGAACGTATCCCGCCTCGCCAATGTAGTTGCATCCGGTGTTGCAGTACTCGCCGCCGCAATCCATGTAGCCTTCGCCCTCCACAATGTGACCCGTCGCGCCCAGCGTGCTGGGGCGCGAGTAGTCAGCATGGTTTTGAGGAACAGGCGAGTAGTCGTAAGGGGCCTGCATGTGATCTTGAGGAGCCGGCATGATATGGCTGGGCTGAGCCATCTCGGTCGGATGGGGAGGCGCGTCGTTGCGACGGGCCGAATAATAAGGAACGTACGACGGGGCTTGCAGCGAAGCCGGAGCCGTGTACGGGCGATACTGAGCCGATGCGTATCCGCCAGAAACCAGAGCGAACACCGCCGCGAGAATACAAATTCTCATTGCAAAACTCCAAAATCGTGGGGAGAGGATAACACCCGGATATTCCCTCGGGTGTGGCCGGTTGAAGTGTCGGGAGTTCACTTCCCTTGCCAGGAATGTTGATCGACATGCGGCGAGTCATCGACCGTGGAAATCAATGGCACTAGGTCACATTTCTGGCCGAGGGCAGGATAAAATCCATTCAATCCGCATCAAAACAACGATCGCATTCGGGTGGCAACGGAGAGACATTTTGCGACGTTCAAGCCCGAAACAAGACTCGTGCCTGCCAGTCCAGATATGCCGTTTTCACCGCGACCCAACATGACGAAGATGCCGCCCACAACACCCTCGGCCCACTCAGCCGCCGCAAACGCGCCAACCGGCAACCGCCAACCGGCAACCGGCAACCGGCAACGAGCAGGGCCGATTGGAAGGCGCTCCACGCCGCGCCGATCATCGGGTTCGGCGGGTTGGGCGGCCCGGTGTTGATTGGCAAAACCCGCATCTCGTCAATCCTACTCCAACGTGTTAGATTGTGCGTTTCGGATTAGGAACCAAGTTCGTTGCCGTTCCCCCGGATTTCTTTCGGGGGCGACCGCGGTGGCCTTTGTCGCTGGTGGGTGCCAGCCAAAAGCCAAGGGGCCGTGCGTGCCAGGGACGGGAACAGCAGGATCGCCTGAGGGATAACCGACCACCATGACGATCGATAAATACGCGCTCTGCCCCGGGGGAACCGGCAAAAAGATCAAGTTTTGCTGCGCCGACCTGAAGCACGAGATCGAAAAAGTACACCGCATGCGGGAGGCCGACCAGCGGCAAGGGTGCTTGGAGTACCTGGAGTTGCTGGAAAAAAAATATCCCGATCGACTTTGCCTTTGCACGCTCAAAGCCGAGTTGTATCGCGATTTGGGCCGGGCCGACGACGCACAGCAGGCCCTGGCGAACATTCTCGAGCGCGATAGCAACAATCCCACCGCCTTGGCCGAGTCGGCCCTGGTGGTGATCGAGAAGGAAGAAACGCCCGAAGGAGTTCGCAAAGCGATCGATCTGCTGCAATCGGCTTTGCAGTCGGCCGCCGATCAATGGCCCGACGTGTTTCTCGACGCCTTTTTGGCCATTGGCATGGCGGCTTTCCGCGGCGGCTTACCCCAGGCCGCGCTGGGCCATTTGCTGGTGTATACGGGCACCGGCATCGACGACCAGCCGGTGAACGAACTGCTCACGCAGTTTTACGCCTCGCCCGAAGTCCCTTTGATATTGAAAGAAGAACGCCGGTTCCAGCCGGCGCCCGACGACGTTCCGTGGAAGGCCGACTTCGAGCAATGCAGCCGCCTGGCTGCCCGCGTGCAATGGCGCGCCGCGGCCGAGCAGCTCGAAAAACTTTCCGCCGAGGCCGACCATGCCGCCATCTGGACCAATCTGGCAATTTTGCGAGGTTGGCTCGGCGATCAAGAAAGTGCCGCCGCTGCCTGGCGACGCTGCCTGGCGCACGACATTCCGCGGGCAGACAAAGTCGTGATCGAAATGCTGCTGGGCATGCAGGCCGGCAAAACGGCCCTCAATTACGCCAATCAAATGTCGGTGACGTTCCCGGTTCTGAGCTGGGATCCCACGCTGGAGCGACTGCTGAGTAGTTCGCGAGTCGGCTCGTCTTCGGTTCAGCAGCAAGCCCGTTACCTGCGGAAAGACACGCCAGCCCCGCGGAATGCTTTTGTGCTGCTCAGCCGTGAAGGCGCTATCCCCGACGATCCGCGGTCCATGGATGACATTCCGATAACCATCGGCCGGCTATTCCTGTATGGCCGCGAAACGGATCGCGAGCCCCGCCTGGAATTGCTCTATTTTGACGACGAATCCGAGGCGGTCGGCCTGGTGAGCGAGATCGTCGGCGATTCGCTAGGGCAACCCGGCGAACCGATCCAACTGGCGCCGCAATCGGCTCTGGCTAAATTCTTGCGATGGGATATTCAAGCTCGTTCGCTGGAAGAGCATCAGCAGTTCTCCGCAATGCTCCCGCGCGCAATTCAGCAACGCCTGGTCGATCATTGGATGCAGCTCCCCAACGACTGGCTCGGCGGGAAATCCCCGGCCGAAGCGGCTGCGGAACCGCAATTGCGTTTGCTGCTGGAGGCCGGCGTGGAACAACTCGAAACCGGCTTTACTTCCCTGGATACCCCCGTCGGCGAAGAGGTGACACGCCCGCTGCGAGAGAAATTGGGCCTGGAAACCGATCTCGTGCTCGACGAAGAGCAGCTTGCGGGCGAAGACGTGCGGCTCTTCCAGTTGCGGTGGTTGGTGCCCGAAAAGTTGAGCGACGATAACCTGGTGCTCTCGTACGTGCGGGCCAAGCAACATGGGATTGGTCGCGCGGTGTTGCGCTTCGCACTCGAAATTATCAATCGCGAGTCCCTGGAGTCGCAATTGCCGTTCGCCTATGTGCATGCCCAAATTGCCGACGAACTGTCGGGCACCCCGGCGGCACTCGAGCACTATCGCAAGGCGCGCGAACTATTGATTGCCCAAGGCCAATCGCCTGCTCCCATGGTTGCCTCCGAATTGCTGACCTTGTTCCAATTGGGCCGCAGTTCCGAGTTCTTGGACCTGGTCAACGTTCTCCAGCGAAAATTTGGCCGCGATCGCGGGGTGATGGAAGCTTTGGGAAGCGTGATCGAGTATGTCCAGCAAATGACGAGGACGGGCGAAGCGAGGAGCGCGGCGCCGGCCGCCGGCGCCCAAACCGCTCCCTCGCCAGCCGCGGGTGGCTTATGGACTCCCGAAGGCGAATCCTCGCCGGCGGCAGAGCAGCCTTCCAAGCTTTGGCTGCCCGACTAATGCGGCTGATATTGATTCAAAGGGAGAGCGGGAGGCGGCTGGCGATTCGGCGCCCATTTTGGCAATGGGTTCCAGGGCCGACCAGAATTTACACCCAAGCGTTGCCTTGCCCCACCCCGCGGTCGCTCCACAGCGATCGCCTGGCTAGAAATTCTCGTCGTGTTCGTGAATGGAGGAGCATCCGGTTATGCGGAACGATGCCTTGGCAAGAGTTGAGGACCGAAGCCTGGGAGCACCGGTTCAAAACTGCGGACAAACCGGCCGACGTCATGCCCGCCTGGCGCGGCTGACTTCAACGGCCTTCATCCTTTGCTGCGTTTTGGGTTGCGGCGGCCAATCGAATCCAGGCGGGCAAACGATTTCTGCCCAAATCGAGGCGGCAAAAGCCAATCCCAATCCCCAGGCCCGGGCTCGAGCGCTCACCCTACTGGCCGATAAGCAGAATCTGGCTCAAGACACCATGGGCGCGCGAGATACGTTTCGCGCAGCGCATCAAGCCATCACCGAAATTAGCGATCCATCGTCAAAAGCAATGGAGTTAGGCGTCTTGGCCCAAGGTTACGCCCGGGCTAACGATCTCAGCGCCGCCAAGAACACGGTAGCCGAAGGCCGAAAAGTCGCCGCCATGATTCCCGAACCGTTCCTCCAGGTCGCCGCCTACGCCTCGATGGCAAAAGCACTCGGCGTGGCGAAAGCCCCTGCCGATGCCGCCGACCTGCTTCGCGACGCCGAAGCCGCCGCGGGGAAATTCGACAAGACCAATCCGCTTGCCCAACAGCAGCAAGTGGAAGCTCTGATTACCATTGCGGAGGGCTACCAGGGAATTGATCGCACGGCCAGCGCCACTGCCCTCTTTGAACGGATAGGCCAATCGATTGAATCGATCGATTCGCCCCGAGGCCAGGCCGATGCACTTGCCGCGATGGCAGCCGCTCAAGCCCGACTTGGCTTACCCGAAACGGCCGCTACTTTTCAAAAGGCCATCGACGCCGCGCATCGGATCGACGATCCCACCAGTCAAACCCATGCTCTGGCCGAAATAGCGATGAAAATGCCCGATCGCGGGAAAGCGCAGGCCTTGCTTGACGAAGCCGACAAATTGGCGAACAAAATTTCTGACGTGGGACTCCGATCAGAAGCGCAGGACAAAATTCGCAAAGCGCGTCGTTAAACCAGGATCTGGGAAGCGTGCATCGCGTCCCCAGTGGGGTATCGATCGCCTCACCAGCGGGATTCTTGAGTTCGCTGAAGGCGTTTCTGTGTTTGCCTGCGGCACCCAAATGACGCCCTACCAGTACACCATTCAGGGAGACCGATTCGCGTTGGCGATTATCAATGACAAGTATCAATGACAAGCCGGCGCCGACTCCCCTGGAAGACGCCGTGGCCAATATGCGGGTGATCAAAGCGGTGTTGGCCAGCGCGGCCAAATAGCTTCAAAACCCTCAC
Source organism: uncultured Pirellulales bacterium (assembly GCA_964445985.1). GTDB lineage: Bacteria > Planctomycetota > Planctomycetia > Pirellulales > S012-138 > CAYUMU01. The sequence goes on from CAYUMU010000040.1 coordinate 13,071, forward strand.
CCTGCTTTAGCGACTCGCCGCTTTTCGCGACTCCTGGGGCGGCTGTGCCTTCTTGTTCTTTTTCGCCCCAGGCTTCTTCTCCATGGGCTTTTTGCCATCCGATAGATCCCAGGCCGTAAGCCAGCGGCTTTTTCCCGGCTGCAGCTTGAATTCGTTAATCAGCCGCCGCTCCATATCGGGCAAGTGACCCGCGCCGTAGAACACGGCCACGTTCCGCTTTCCCGCCGCAATTTGTTCGGCCAGCACTTGCAGCGCGACCTTATTCCGCTCGCTGATCAATGTTGATCCGTCGGGGCCTTCGAGCCAGCCCATGGCTTTGTCGGAGTCTTCAAATTGGCCAGCCATGGTGCGTTTCCAGACCAACGAAGGATTATTGGAGAACAACAATCCGGCCAGTAGATCGCCATCGCCGGGCCCGGTTTTCTTGACGCTTTCTTGCGCGATTCCTTGACCGATCATGCGGAAGAACATGTTGAGGAAGCTCTCCTGCCGCTTCTCCATGGAGGCCATCATTTCATCCCACGACATGTCGGCATGCAGGAAGTTCTTTTGTTGGTAATCCACGCGCAGAATCTGGTCGTCCAGGCTCAGCATGCCAGCAATCGGACCCCAGGTGCCAGCCTGGCCGCGGCCCGGACGAGCGCCCTTGGGAGCCACCAATTCGTACAACACCACTTCGTACTTGCGAAAAGCCTTGTTCAGCTGTTCGTAGTAGTTCGTATCGCCGATATGCACGGCGCCGATCAGATCGACCTGGATATCCTGCCCATCGGCCGCTTTGCCATGGTAGGTGACAATGGCCGTTTGCAGGGCCGAAACTTCGTCATCACGATCGCGCTGGATGCGAACGAATTTGCTGGACGCCGTTTTCGCCTCGGCAGACTGTTTCGCCTCGGCAGATTTCGCCTTGGCAGACACGTCGGCCTTGGTCTTTGGGGCCGCGGTTTCCTGGGCAGCAGCCAGGTTGGTGCATCCCATCAGCGCAACGGCGGCCACCGCCCAGCAGCGATGAATCATGGGCTTATCCTCGAGAAAATCAGTGGGAATGTGAGGGGGAGGGCTGAATTGCCTGCTGTTGCTCGAACCCCATCGGCAATTCAACAGCGCAAAAACAAGGGCGCGCCGCTGTTTTCGCTCATCTGAGTATACGCGCGGCGATTGCCGGGAGCAACGCGGCGAATCTTCGGCGTGCCAAGCGAGGAGCCCCCGGCAAAGGAGCGAACGCGCGCGCTCCGCCCAGCCAAGGTGGAGAATACGTCGAGCCAAACTCGCCGCGTGGGGGGCCGAAACTCAGAAATTCGACCGAGAACCGAACCCCTTCATGCAAAATAGGCCGACCAGCAGAATCGCCCCGCCAACGAGGACCCACTCCCAAAGACCCCAGCCGTTGACTGAGCGCAGGAGGATATTCATGTACTTCATTGTGGATCGCTCCCCGGAGTGCTTCGATCGGCCCCTCAACGAAACTTACGTCACTTTTCGTCGTGCGGTAACGATTCGAGGCCCCGGCTTCATGCCGGCTCAATCCGGACCTTCGGCAAAACCGGAATTCGGAGGGAGCCGAAATAGGGCGAAATCGTCACCCTGCACGACCACTGGAAGCTGTTTCAATACCTGCTGGCTCTCAACCGGTATGCTTTGCAAGTGGGCGACGACCAGATAGTTCGCCCCCTCGCGGTGCATTTTCTCCAAGTCTTGTCGCAATTGGGCCGAGGGCATTCGGGCCACCCAACCACGTCGATCGCAATAGTACAGCAGATCGAAAGTGGTTCCGTGCACGGTGGCCACCGGTTCGTCCCGCGGCACATGCTGCCGACACGCCGCGGCGGCCGCCAACACGCTGCGATCTTCGTCAGGAGTAACGAAGGCCGGTTTAACCGAGTATCGCAGCGAAAAAGCCAGCGTCACCATCGCTAACAACAGGGCGGCAGACTTGCCAGAAACCCGATCCGAAACGCATTTCCAGCCAAGGCCTGCCAGGATCGCAAGCGGCGGTAGAATTACGAACAGATAATAGTTCATGGCATGGAACTTGGCCGGCAACGCCAACACCAGCACGGCCATGGCAGCCAACCAGGGAACCAAGATCCAAGCCTCTCGCCGGCACAACCCCAGCAGCAGCAACGTAAAGCCAATGGGGGTAAGCAGAATCGTCGCGGCGTCATCCAGCAATTGGCAATAGAAATCGGGCTGGCCCAGCAGCGCCGGAGGCCATTGGTGAGCTTGCTGGCTATTTCGCAACGAATAGAAAACGTGCTCGGCGAGCGGAGAACCCACCTGGCTAATGCGAAGTACGTGGATGCACCACGCAATTGCCGGGAGGCAGGCAATTCCCCAACACAACAGCCCGATGCCCAACAGCGCGGCACGACTCCGCCACCGGGGCCAAGTATTCGCCAGCCCCCCGTCTCCGCCCAACCACACCAGCCAGGCCAACGGCAGCAGCAATACGAGCATGTAGATTTTTGTCAGCACCAGCAGCGACAACGCAACTCCGCTCAAAATACACCAGCCCACTCGGCGGGTACGGCCAAATCGATCGGCCGCGTCCAGGGCCACCAGGCTAAGCAGCACCACCGACGCCTCGAGCATGAAGCTCTGGCCAAAGATGATGGCCACGGGGGAAATCGCCAGGAACCAGCCAGCGGCAAGCCCAGCCCGATGCCCAAACCATCGGCAGGCAAAGACATACAACAGCAGCACCGCCCCCGTGCTGCACGCTACCGAAACGGCCCTTCCCCAGAAGTCGAGCGATCCACCCAAGAAAGACCACAACAAACCTGCAAGGTAAGCCGAGATCGGAACTTCCAGAAGATGCAGGCCTCGCTCACCCCCTCGCAAAACATCTAGTTTGGGCAGGGTAACGGGGGCATGTCCTGCAACCCAATTGCGGGCAATCATGGCGTACGCCACGTTCTTGGTGGCAAAATTTCCCAGCAGGGGACGATTCAATCCCGGAGCGCGAAGCGCCAGTGCAATGAGCACCAGTGCCCAAACCGAGCCGCGTTGCCAGCGGCCGTTGGAGGTCGTCTCGCGGAGAACCTCGGGCATTTCTTCCTCAGTCCGTCGTAACGAGAGAGTAAACACGGGACAGCCAAGCCGTAATCTATACTCCGCTGGCCCTGTCGTCGCGACCTCAAGCTCACCAGATAATGCCCGGCTGAAACAGCCGTCTTCAGACTTCCAAACCAAACGACGACCGGTCGAATTCTTTGCATGCCCGCTATTTAGGCACGCACTGCCATCAGGCAAGGCACACACAACCCTACCGGGGGGTTTTAGATATATTTGGAGTCGGCGCGGATGAAAAAACTCTCAAGAAATTGCCTTCCCTATCGTAGGGGGAGGTCGGCGTATGGAGTGCCTGCGATAGGCAGCCCCCAGGGAGGCCCAAATGCTCGCTTCGAAAATGGCGGAGGCCATCCTGGGCTGGTTTTCTCCGCTCGAAAATCACGTTATGCTCAACATCCTCAGAACTGTGGGATGGCGAGTCAGCCGCGGTTACTGGCCTACCGCCAGGCAATTGGCTGCGCGCTGGGTTCCCCTCTGCGCGTGCCTCCGCCCCGGCAGAGGTGATCTGAGAGCATGAACTCTCAGCGTTGGCACGCTGCTTGCTTACACATGCGACTCAATCAGGGAAGATTCCGCAACTCATGCCAAGCCAGGGGTGAGTGTCTTCCTGTACTGATCGGTGGCGTACCAGGCGGAAAGCGTCATCCAAATTTTCGTCCAAGAGGAAAAAAGTCAGTGAGCACGACCACGTCCAAGGGAGCTTCGTCGGGCAGTGTGGCCACGAGTGGCATCAGTAGTCAAAGCTTGGGGGGAACTCCCCGCATGTCCGCCATTTCGGCGGTGACTACTTGGCACCCGATCTCGCCACCGCTCAACTTTGCCGATACCCCGGCACATGAGATTTTCAATTCGAATGTTTTCAGCGCGTCGGTCATGAAATCGCGGCTTCCCAAGCCCGTCTTCAAGTCGGTGATGAAGACGATTGATTCCGGCGAAAAGCTCGATCCGTCGGTGGCCGACATGGTGGCTTCGGCGATGAAGGATTGGGCCATTGAGAAGGGCGCAACCCACTATGCACACGTTTTTTACCCGTTGACCGGTCTCACCGCCGAGAAGCACGACAGCTTTCTCTCGCCCGATGGCGATGGCGGAGCGATCTTCGAGTTTAGCGGCAAGCAGCTAATTCAGGGCGAGCCCGACGGCTCCAGTTTCCCCAGCGGCGGCATTCGAGCCACGTTTGAAGCCCGCGGCTACACCATTTGGGACGTCACCAGCCCTGCCTATATTCTAGAAAACCCCAACGGCACCACGCTGTGCATCCCCACGGCGTTTGTCTCGTGGACGGGCGAAGCGCTGGATAAGAAGACCCCCGTTCTTCGCTCGATGCAGGCTTTGAACGCCCAGGCTCAGCGGATCCTGAAACTGTTCGGTCACAAGGACGGCGCCTTCGTGGCTTCGACCGCGGGTCCCGAGCAGGAATACTTCTTGATCGATCGGCACTTCTACTTCTCGCGTCCTGACCTGTTCACCTGCGGGCGTACTCTCTTCGGGGCCAAGCCCCCCAAGGGCCAGGAGTTCGAAGACCATTACTTCGGCGCCATTCCCGAGCGCGTGCTGGCCTTCATGCTCGAAACAGAACGCGAGTTGTTTAAGTTGGGCGTGCCGGTTAAGACGCGTCACAACGAAGTCGCGCCCGGTCAGTACGAAATTGCCCCGACCTTCGAAACGGCCAATATGGCCGCCGACCATCAGCAATTGATGATGATCACGCTGAAGCGGGTGGCCGAAAAGTACGGCATGACCTGTTTGACGCACGAGAAGCCGTTCGCGGGCGTCAACGGCTCGGGCAAACACGTGAACTGGTCGCTAGGCAGCAAGACCCAGGGCAACCTGCTCGATCCGGGCGACACGCCGCACGAGAATGCCCAGTTCCTGGTGTTCTGCGCTGCCGTCATTCGTGCTGTGTTTAAGTATCAAGGTTTGCTGCGAGCCGTGGTTGCTTCGGCCGGCAACGATCACCGGTTGGGCGCCAACGAGGCTCCACCAGCGATCATCTCGATCTTCTTGGGCGATCAGCTCAACGATATCTTCCAGCAGATCAAGGCCGGGGGCGCCAACTCTTCGCTCAAGAAGGGAACGCTGACGGTGGGCGTGGACGTACTGCCGCCGCTTCCCAAAGATGCTGGCGATCGCAACCGCACCAGCCCGTTTGCCTTTACCGGCAACCGCTTCGAGTTCCGTGCCGTGGGCGCCAATCAGTCCATCGCTGGACCGCTGGTGGCCATGAACACCATTGTGTGTGAATCGCTCGATTACTGTGCCCAGAAGTTGGAAGAAGCTACCGCTGGCAAGCCCGATGCCTTGCACGGCGCGGTGCAGACCCTGCTCTCCGACGTCATGAAAGAGTGTGAAGCGATTATCTTCAACGGCGACGGCTACTCCGAAGCCTGGCATCAGGAAGCCGCCAAGCGCGGCTTGCTGAACCTGAAGACCGCTGCCGACGCGCTGCCCGTGCTCAGCGCTCCCGAGATTCGGGCGTTGTTCACCAAGTACAACGTCCTCTCGGAACGCGAGCTGGAAAGCCGCTTGGACATCTACCTTGAGCAGTACTGCAAGACGGTGCGAACCGAAGCTCTGCAGACCGTGGAGATGGCCCGGACCTTGATCTTCCCCGCGGCCGTTCGCTACCAAAGCGAGCTCGCCACGGCCTGCGTGAACCTCAAGACGCTGGGTTACGAGTTCGATACCGACACCCTGGACAAAATCACCGAACTGGTGAAATGCCTGCAAGACGGCACGAATGTCTTGGAGAAGGCGGTAGCTCACCACAGTGCGGCTAGCCTGGAAGCCGAAGCCCGTCATTATTGCGACGAAGTATTGCCCGCGATGGCAACGGTTCGCCAGTATGCCGACGAGTTGGAAGGCTGCGTGGCCGATAACCTGTGGCCGCTGCCCACCTACCAGGAAATGCTGTTCATCAAGTAGCGCCTTGCCCGCGAGGCTGGCTGCTGGCTTTCTGCGAATTTGCTCTGCTCCTGGTTTGGCAAGCATTGCTCGACAAATCGAGGGGAATGGCGAATTGCCTACGCAGGTCGTCAGGCGGATGCCCTGAAGAGATAAGCCAGAAGCGCCCTTGCCGCATGAAGGGGAGGACCGGATTCGCTACCGGTTCTCCCCTTTCGGCATTCTTACCCAGGGCGGGCTTAGCCAGCGCGGGCTTAAGAACCCATGAAGAATAACTTTCGGGCATAGTCGCCTTTCGCTCCGCGAAAGGATTTGCTTTCGCGGAGCGAAAGCCGACTTTGTTTTTCGTGCAATCCTTACCCAGTGTGGGCGAACCCCCGCTCTTCTTCCTCGGTGAACGGAATCCTATTTTGGGTTTACCGCGAACCATGCCCGGCGGCTTTGTATCTTGTTAAGATCATGGCCAGGCAATGTTGCCGGGGTTTGAGTCGCTCATCTTTGGAGGCGAAGCGCGGAAATGGCGAAGCTAGGCGTCAATATTGACCACGTAGCCACGGTTCGACAGGCTCGCAAAACCTACGAGCCCGACCCGGTTTGGGCCGCCGCGATTGCCGAACTGGCGGGAGCCGATGGCATTACGGTTCATCTGCGCGAAGATCGCCGGCACATCCAGGATCGTGATTTGCGCGTGTTGCGCGAAACGGTGAAGATCAAGCTCAACTTGGAATTGGCCGCCGAAGACGCCATTCTTGCCATCGCCCGCGAAACGCAACCCGACCAGGCCACCCTGGTGCCCGAGCGGCGGGAGGAGGTCACCACCGAAGGTGGTTTGGATGTGCTGAAACAGCGACCACGTATTCGCGACGCCATCCTCCGGTTGCAAGAAGCCAGCATTGTGGTCAGCCTGTTTCTCGATCCCGATCTGGAGCAAATTGCCGCGGCCGCCGAACTGGGCGCCAATGCCGTGGAGTTGCATACAGGGCAGTACGCGCTGATGGACAAGCAGCCAACGCAAACCACGGAACTTTCCAAGTTGCAGCAAGCTGGCGAGGCCGTGCTCGCTGCCGGGCTAACGCTGCATGCGGGGCATGGGCTTAACTATCACAATGTTGTGCCGGTGGCCCGCATTGCTGGCATGGACGAGTTGAACATTGGCCATAGCATCGTTGCGAGGGCGATTATGGTCGGCATGTCGCAAGCCGTTCGAGAAATGAAGGACTTGATCCAGAGCTAATCGAGCACCACTCGAGGCGCGCCGTCGGCCGCTTTGCGACTTCGACTGGGGTCACGAAGCAGCAACTGCGACAACATGAAGGCCAGCAGTCCCACGAGAATTCCTTCGAGTGCTCCCACGAGAATGTCGGTGGCCGTATGAACGCGCAACAAGGGACGCGAATAGGCGGCGAGCACCGCCCACACCACGAGTGCCTGCATGAGCCGCCACCGCCACCTGGCGAGCGCGGCAAATCCCCAGGCAAGAAAATATGTAGCGATGGTCATCGCCGATAGGGAATGGCCGGAGGGGAAGGAATAGCCCGTCTCCTGAATCCAGTGCCGGCGAATGATGTCGTGCATGCCGGGCGTGCCAGGAGGCAAGCGTTCGGCCAGGTAGAGACTGCGCTGCACCTTGTCGCCAATGCCGTAGAAGCCTTCGGCATCCAAATCAATACGACCCTCCAATACCAGTTGGAGAACGACCGGCCGAGGGACGGAAAGCCACGGCTTTAAAATATGCTCGTTGAAATAGGCGGAAATGCTGGCACAAAACGCCAACGTGATCAAAATGACGATCCCTTCCCGCAGCCTCGTTCGGCCGGATATGTTCGGGCGACTAATCACGACAACGGTTAGCAGGCATATCAGCACGGTCGCGCCGTACTTTCCGGCCATTTCGGTAAACGCAAAAAAAACGAGCGCCGTCGGTCCATCTAAAGGGATGGAAGGCTGCAAGTAGGCCCCGGTCAAGGTCGCGGCCGCCACGGTCATCCAGCACAAGGTCCGAACAAGAACCTGCCGCTGAGACGGAGGCAACGAAGTTTGCGGCTCCTGGCGAGAAACGGATTCGGACAACGAGCCTGGCTCTGGAATGGGCATAAGCTTATCGTCGCCCGGCTGTCGAAAGGGAGCAAGGGGCCAACGACGGCCAGTCAGCACGGCCGGCGGCGGCGCGCCATGGGCCGCGAATTTTTGTTCAAGACCTGGTCAGGGAATAAGCGTTGCACGCTGCCATTCTCTTATTTAAGAATAAGCGGAGAAGGCCATTCGTCACAGCATTGCCTGAAATCCTGTCAGGAAGTACAGGCCTTCACGATCGTGCTCATACTTAAATGCCGGAACCGTGTTCTCGATCATCAGCATGCCATACCAGGCAAAGTTGCTGGTGATATTGAAGGCCGCCTTGAAGATTCCCCGTCGCGACACGGCATCGTGAATTCGTTCACCCACGGCGTGGGGATGATATTCTCCATAGTTCAGGTTGAACTGCCAGCGTTCCACAAAGTAACCGGCATCGAGATAGTATCCCACGCCATGGAGCTTGCCGTACTTTGCCTGCGCAATCTGGCGATTGTAAAGGCTGCGTCCCCAAAAGATGTCGTCCAGATCCAGATCGCCTCGCCGCAAACCGTATTCGTCATAGATCAACTCGCCAGAAAAGGTCCAGGGACCGTGGCGAAACATGGCGTCGATGCCAGCGTGATTGTTGGTTTCTTTCTGCCCTTCCGACCCGATGCCATCTTGCCATTTGATCGATGTTCCGACGGCCCAGTCTTCCTCTTGCAGACCAACTCGGCCAATAATCGCTTTGGACGAGTTGGCGTCACGATCGGGTCCTCCATTGGTCAGGGCGGCCGTGGCGATAAAGATGCCCGGGTCGTATTGTGCTAGCAGACCGGTTTCACGCCAAAGGATGGCCTCGGATCGAATGAACGGGGCATCGTCCATACGATTGGTCATCAGCGGAAAGTAAAACCTTCCGAAGGGCGTGACCATTTTACCCACGGCCAGCAAGAAATCTTCGTGCCTGGTGGAAAGCAACAGTTGCGAGATCTGTAAGGCTTCGACCTTGAAGTTGTGATCGTAGGATACTCGTTGGGGTGTATCCACGAGGCGATTGTTGTCGAACGGCTGGTTCAGGTAGAGCTCACAATCCAGCCGCGTGGTCCAAGCCGATTCCGTCGTTTGCAAATAGCCGTACATGCCCCCTTCGACACTGAAATCCGAGGCCTGCCCGGTGAACCAAATTCGATGGTCGTATTGGTACGTTCCACGCGCGTAGCCCGAAATGTCGTAGTCCAGCTTTTGCCACCATTGCTGTCCGGCAGCTTCTTCCCAGTCTTCGGAGGCACGTTCTTGGGTGACCTCCAGCTGCTGCGACGGCGGCAGTTCGGGAATTCCCGCAAAGGAAGCAGGTTGAATGCTGGCATCGCCCGTCAATTGGTTGGAAATTTCGGTCACGGCCACGCGATCCGCGGCTTTTGCACACGCGAGCGAGAGCACAAGTGCCGGCATCATTGCCGCAATCTGTGCGCACTGCCGTAAATGCATGTCCGGATCTCCCCAGTGGCCGTTCCGCTCCCGCAACTGCGAGATATCTATGCACTGGATCGGACACGACAGGCGGCAGGCTTCATTCAATCCGTACAATCGGTAAGGTTACCCTCCCCTTTTTTTGGCGATGAGTATTGCCCTGGCAGCAATAGATGCATGGCAGCGCCGGTTAACTGCGCCAGCATAGTGAACACCTGCCAGGCTAGATTGGATCCCGAATTTTCCCGGCCTGTGAGCGAAGGTAATTCCGTCGGGGCAGGCATAAAACAAGGCCGGGTGCAATTTTCATCGCACCCGGCCCTTGTAAATTATCTATCCGTTTGCGTCAGCTTCGCGGCTTATCGCAGCAGAGCCAAGGCGTTTTGCGGATTGCTGTTGGCGATACCCAACACCGAGGTGCCCGATTGCACCAGAATTTGAGCACGCGTGAGAGCAGCGCTTTCCTGGGCGAAGTCGGCGTCGCGGATCGTGCTTTCCGCTTCCGTCAGGTTGGCGAGCGTTTCGTTGAGCGTGTAAATGTTGGTTTCCAAAGTCGTCTTCTGGAAAGCACCCAATCGGCCGCGGAGCGAGGTCACGGCATCAATGGTTTCTTCCACAATCTTGGCGGCTCGGGTGGTGTCGGTCGCCAAGGCGGCGTCGCCGCCCGAACGCAGTTCGAACAACCGGCCGTTGATCCCACCCAGCCGAGCCGTGCTCACGCTCTGGATGGCAATCCGTGCTTGCTGATTGCTGACGATATCGGGGCCGAGTTGGAACAGGGCGCCACCGCCGGTGACATTGAAGGTGAAGTCGGTCGTCGAACCGGCTTCCACCGACAGCGACAGATCGAGCCGCGACGTGTTGATCGAAAGCTTGTTGCCTTCGCCGGTGGCTTTCACGCCATTCACCGTGGCATTGATGTCGGTGCCGTTGGTTCGCACCGCGCTGAGAGCGGCGGAGAAGGTGCCGCCGGCGCCTTCGGAAATGACGTTCACATCCACGAAGGCACTGCTGCCATACTCCGTGGAACTGAGCGACAAGGCCTCGTCTTCAATGCTGGCTTGTACGCCCGTGGCGTCGGTCACCAGGTTGATCGCGTCCACGATCTCACTTAGCTGGGTTCCCGCTTGGAAGCTGAAGACTTCCGAACCCGACTTGCCCGAGACATTGACGACCAGGGAAGCCACCAGGCCACCATCGGTGTCGGCGGTGCCGCCGGCCAAGGCGCCGGTGGGGTCGGTATCGGCGCCGGCCACGAATTGGCTGTCGCTGGCGGAAGCGGAGAGCTCGGCTTCAAACTCGCCTTCGAGCTGGGTGTTGAGCGCATCGACAATGTCGGCGAGCTCGTAGGTGGAGCTGTTGTCGAGCGTGATCGTCAACGCACCGTTGGCAAAGGCGGCGGTGATCGAGCCGGCGGCGGCGCCGGCATCGGTCACCACGTTGATCGTGCCGTTGTAGGCCGTGCCCGAGTTGAGGGCAGTGATGGTAATCACGTCATCGGTGGTGATATCGTTCACGCCGCCGGCCAAAGTACCGGTGGGATCGGTGTCGGTGCCGGCGAGGAAGACTTCGCTACCGGCCGCCGTGGTCAGTTCGGCCTCGAAGTCGTCGACCAACTGGGTATTGATGGCATCGACAATGTCGTTGATGTCGTAGTTGCTCGCGTTGTCGAGCGTGATCGTCAACGTGCCCGCGGCGAAAGCGGCGGTGATGGAGCCGGCGGTGGCGGCAGCATCGGTCACCACGGCAATGTTGCCGTTGAACTGGGTGCCAGTATTCAGCGAGGTGATGGTGACGACGTTCTCGTCGAGAATGTCGTCCACGCCGCCAGCCAAGGTGCCGGTCGGAGCAGTGGTGCTAGCCAAAAAGTCGCCGTCGCCCGCGGTGGCGGTCAACGAGGCATCAAACTCGCCCGCCAATTGGGTATCGATCGCACTGACAATGTTCGCGAGCGAATAGTTCGAAGAATTGTCGAGCGTGATCGTGAGGACGCCGGCAGTGAAGTCGGCGACGATCGAGCCGGGCGCGGCGCCGGCGTCGGTCACCACGTTGATGGCGCCGTTGAATCCGGTGCCGTTGTTAAGGGCGGTGATCGTGATTTCGTCGTCGGCGGTGACCGCGTCGAGACCGCCCGACGTGACGTTGAGGAAGCTGTCTTCATCGGCGGCATCGACATCCTCCGCGCCGTCGGTAGTAGTTGCGTCGAAGATCGCTCCCAAATCGTTATTGATCAAGTTGACGATGTCGTCAAGCGTGGCGCCACCACCGCCCGCGAAGTCCAATGTCACCGTGATCTTGTTGTTGAGGGCATCGTACACCGCTTCATCGCCGGAGTTGGCGTCGATGATCTCGATTTCCAAACCGTTGCCTGCCAGGCCGTCCGCTGCTCCGCCAGCGACGGCTTCAATATCAATCGCACCGTTCGCCAAGGTGAGCGTACCCGCGGCTTGCGCGGCCGGCGTGGTGATATCGGAGAAGGTCAACGTGCCCGAGGCGGCCGAGCCGGGGGTGGCGACGGTGCCGAAGGTCAGCGTGCCCGAAGACTCGGTTCCCGGCGTGGTCACGTCGGCGAAGGTGAGGTTGCCCGATGCCGCGGCGCCCGCGGTGAACGCGAAACCGTCGTTGGTAATCAGGGCCTGCGTCGCCGCGGAGCCAATCTTCACGCTCACGGAAATTGAACCAGCGGTGCCCAGGTTGGCCTGGTCAATCTGCAAGTTCTTGACCTGCGAGGGGGCGCCGCTGGAGATGAAGTCGAGGCTGCCATCGAGCAAGCGGCGGCCCTGGAACTGAGTGATTTGCGAGATGCGGTCGATGGCTTCGAGCGAGGAGTCGATCTGCAACTGGTTGGCGGCGATTTGCTCGGGGCTGAGGGCGCCGGTGTTCGCGGCTTCGGTCACCAGACCACGAATATCGTTAAGCAGCGAGCTCACCTGGCCCAGAGCGCTGTCCGCGGTGGCAATCAACTGATTGGCGCGCTGGCTGTTGGTGATGGCACGTTCGACGCTGATAATGTCGCTGCGAAGGGCTTCGCTGGCAATCAAACCGGCGGGATCGTCTTTACCGGTGTTGATACGCAAACCGGTGCTAAGTCGAGTGAGCGCCAAGCCCAGGGAGTCGTTAGACCGGGCCAGGTTCTTCTGCGCGATAAGCGAACTGACGTTGGTGTTAATGCGTGTCATACTCGGACACTCCTCTCAGGTTGGAACGAGCAACTGTATGTTCTGGCCAGATGCGGGAAGCCTTCGGGATCCTGGCATACCGGTCGGCGACCTGGTGAGGGCATTGCTGCCCGTGGCGCCGATGATCGCTTGTTTGGCATGTCTTTGGACCGCGGTGGTGGTGCCGAATCTTCCCGCTGGTTGTTCACGTCCCTGCCTTCGCTTCCACCAGCGTCTCGTCTATTGAATTCGTCGCCATCCTAACGGCCTACTCACAATGAATAGGTTCGATCAAATAGACTGCATCCTTTAGGAAAAAGAGGTCACTTACGTTGACCCGTCAAATTTGGTGGAAAATTAAATAAGCTGGGTTGTCAAGAGACCCGTCGTTTAGGGGAGAACTTTTGTCCAAAGGCCCCGCCACAATCGCCATTTCCCATTCAACTGAAAATCGGCATTGCTAGCGATTTTCGTGAAGGCTGTTGGCTGAGACAGCTTGCAAATGACGTTGTTGTATCCATTTCAATGGATTTCGCCCCGCCGGAAAGCCTGGTTCCGGCGGGGCGGGACGTGCGACTCTTGAAATATTGCGCTACACGCAAAATAGACTTGGGCCAGCGTCGAGACGCCTCCCGACCAATCCAAACTGGACATAGGTGGGAAGCGGAACGCAATGCCGCCCGACGCGACTGCTCCGGCATCCCGCTCAACAGAACTGCGTACAGCCCCCCCGGTTGACCGTGCGTCGGTTTAGCTGCGCCGGGGACCCGGTGGGCGTTGCGGCGGTTTGGCCAGCCCTTCCGCTTCGGCCGGGTCCACGCCCATTGCCTTGAGATTCTCGCGTTGAATCGCTTCGTAAACTTCTTGTCGATGGACCGGGATTTCGGTGGGAGCGGAAATTCCCAGCCTTACCTTGTCTCCTCGAATGTCTACAACGGTGATAACAATGTTATCTCCGATAATGATGCTTTCGTCGCGTTGTCTCGACAAAACCAGCATCGACGGCTCCTTCCTTGGTAACGCCGATTTTTCGCCAATCGACCGATGATTGCGGTGATGTTGAACCGAATGATCGAGCCTGCTTCCGTGAGGCCCAGCCCGTGCAGATTGTCCTTCGTTTATTAATCCGGGCGAAGGCTGCCGAATCTTCCCTCAGCCCGCCCCTGCCATCGCCGCACCTGACCAGCCTTGTTCAGCAGCGGCCCGATGGGGCATTCATGGGATTGTTGCCAGTTGCGCGATCGACTTTAGAGCCTATCCGAGAACCCTGTTTCCCCCTCACCCCAGCCCTCTCCCGCCAGGGGCGAGGGAGTATTTGGATAGGCTCTTAGGCCGAACGTCGCAGTTGTCGCTCTTGGTGGGGCAAGGGAAAACGCAGTGGCTGCTCGTCATTGGCAATGACTTGCCGTCCCAGCCGTTTTTCGGGATGGATAACCAGCGGGGCCTTCAGATTGGCCGTGAGCTGCCCGCAATGGCTGCTCACAATCGCCAATACTTCACCTTCGCTGGGCGACTCCAATCCCAACGGCGCCAACTCCATGCGCGAGACGCGGAGGCGATACTCCGGCACAAATCGGCTGGGATTTACCACCGCCAGGCAAACATTCGGCTGCGAGACCGATTGGAGCCAAGCCAATGCGTCGTTACGCGCATCGGCCAGGAGCACCCAACTTCGACAATCCTCTAGTCCGGGTATGCCCGACGGAAAGTACAAAACGTCTTCGGCCGCAATGGCCAAGACTCCGAAACGACTGCTGTTTACTTGCATGGCCTCACCTTCCTAGCTAGGCCGCTCACAAGACGAAAACCTGAAACAACAGGTTACCCCTTGCGACCACGATTGCGTTTTTTCCACCCCCTAGCTGTCGAACGACGCTAGCGGCAACACCAACTAGATCGTCTTGGTTGAATGGGTAAGCACAGTAAAAATAGAAAACTGGCTAAGATGGCATGCCATGGGTGGAATGGATGAAATTTCCCAAAGGAGAAGACCGGGAAGGATGCACAAAAATGCCCGGAAACAGCATTTCCTCATTGGGGAATATGGGGTTACCGAGGCAATTTGCCCCCTTAGCATCCAACATTAAAAGGTGTTTCCCCAGCACTTCCGCAAACTAGGCAGCCTTGGCGGCCGCGGGCGGTTGGATCGTGTGCTGAAGATGTTCCACGGCCTTTTTGAGCTGTGCATCTAAATAGAGTTGGCCCGGCTCGATATCGAGTAAAGGGTCTCTGGGATCGAGCGTGGGGGCGGTTTGATCGTCGCTATACCCGATTTGAGGGCGGGGCTCGCCCGAGCGGTAAAAAACATCGCGAAGGTGACGGTAGGAAATGGCCCGTTCGCGATCGCGGCCTTCGAGCGGGACCAAAAAGCTGTCGTTGGGGCGCACGCCCCACTCAAAACTTTCCAGTTCTTTTTCCGTTGGCTCAACCCCATCCAGCGATTTGGTTGCCAAGGCTTTATCGATATTCTTACCGCTTGGCCGCCAGTAACTGGCAACCGTGAGTTTCAAGGCGCTCTTGCCGCCTTCCAGCGGAATGATGTTTTGCACGCTCCCCTTGCCATACGTGCGTTCACCAATTACCACGGCGCGACCGTGGTCTTGCAGGCAGGCGGCCACAATCTCGCTGGCGCTGGCACTGTTTCCGTTAATCAAGATCGCCAGCGGAAAGTCGGGTAGCGTGCCGCTCTGATGGGCATTGTACGTTTCGTTGTGCGAGGCATCGCGGCTTTGGGTGCTTACGATTCGACCCTCCGAGAGAAACAAATCGCAAACTTCGACCGCTCCGCGCAGCAAGCCGCCGGGGTTGGAGCGCAGGTCGAGCACAATGCCCTCGGTTCCCTGCCGCAGCAAGGACTCGATGGCCGTCTTCAGTTCTTCGGCGGTTTGCTCACCAAAGGAGAGCACGCGGATATAGCCCAGGCGAGGATCGGCTTCCAGGCGGTAATCCCACGAACCGTCGGGGCGATAGCGATCACCGAGCACGGTCGGCACGTTGATGATCGCCCGATGAATGACATACTCCCGTGGCTCGGGCGTATGCTCGCGGCTGATCGTGAGCGTGACCGGTTCACCAGGACCGCCTCGCATCCAGTCGACGGCCTCGGTCAGGGTGACGCCTTGCGTGTTGCGGCCGTCGATGGCAACGATCTTGTCGCCAGCCCGGAGTCCAGCCTCGAAGGCCGGCGTGCCGACGAGGGGGCTGGAAACCACCAGGCGGTTGTCTTGTTTGTCCACAGAGACATGAATGCCGATGCCTCCGAACTTTTGATCGAGGTTTTCTTTGAGGTGGGTGTATTCGGTCGGCGGGATGTAGCGCGAGTGCTTGTCCAGCTTGTCGAGCATGCCATTGAGGGCCGCTTCGAAAAGGGACCGGTCATCGACCTTTTCCACGTAATTCTTGCGGACCTCGGTCAGCACGTTCGAAAAGGTATGCGTTAAAGCCCCATGGGACGTTCGATCGACCTTCTGGTAGCAAAAAAAAGCGGCCGCTAAGGCCACGAAGAGGATCGTCGCATTGCGTCGGGGCATAGGTCGGTTTTCCAGGTATTCGTCGAGGCAGGTCGTCCGCAGGCCAGGTCCGCGTGATTATGCTAACATGAGCCAACCAAAGTCACACATCAGCGGCGCCGGGTTCCTCGAACTCCACAAAGTTCTCGAAAGCTTGCGGTGATGGAAAGCAGATACCAAACTATATTACTGTTTGGCCGCGCAAAACGGCAACCTGGATCTGCGAATGGTTTTAACCCCGCCACCTGAAAAGGTGACCGGGGCACACAGTTTCAGCCCCTCCCTCCACAAGGTTCGCAAACATGATTTTTGAATTCGCGCGGTCGCTCGTTGGTGTTGGAGCTTGTCTTGCGGCGGTGGCTGCTGGCAGTACGGTTTTTGCCGACGACAAAGGCGAGGCCAAAGCCAAGCCTCGCGCTCGCCAGGCAAAAACCCTGCTCACCGAGGACTTTGAAGCCGGAGCCGACCGTTGGAGTCCCACCGATTCGCAGGCGTGGAAAATCGAAAAAATCGACGGCAATTCGGTCTTCAGCCAATTCACCAAACGCAGCAAATACGAACCGCCGCACCGCAGCCCTTACAACATTGCCCTGCTGAAGGATGTTACGGTTGGCGATTTTGAGCTCACCGCCCGGGTCCGCAGCACGATTCCCGATTACGGGCACCGCGACGCCTGCCTGTTCTTTGGCTACCAGGATCCGGCTCATTTTTACTACGTACACTTGGGCAAAAAAGCCGACGACCACGCCAACCAAATTTTCATTGTGAACGATGCCCCTCGCGCCAAGATTTCCAAGACGTCTACCGCTGGCACCAATTGGACCGACGACTGGCACAACGTGAAGATTGTTCGCAACGCCACGGACGGCAAGATCGCGGTCTACTTCGACGACATGGAAAAGCCGGTGATGACCGCCGAAGACAAGCATTTTACCTGGGGACAGATCGGCATCGGTTCGTTCGACGACACCACGCAGTGGGACGACATCAAGCTCCAAGCGCAGACCGTGGAGCCCAAGTCGAAGAAGAACGCCTCCTGACGAGAGCGATCTGCCAGCGCGGCCGATTTTCCAAAAGTCACTTGTTTTCCCAAAGCCACTGGGGCCGATCGATCGTTTGGTTCGGTGTTATGCTGCGTTTTCAGAACCTAAATCCAGAACACCAACCGCAAAACCTGGCCTCGGTTTTCCGCTGGGCCGTGTGGGATCGACTGCGAGGCAAGCGACACATCCGCCACCCGGGGCCACCTGCCCCAGCGGTCGCCGCAAATCTCAAGCAACTTAGCCAGCTATCGGGACCGCCCCAAGCCACTTGGATTGGTCACAGTTCGTACCTGCTTTCGATCGCCGGTGAGGCGGTGCTGATCGATCCGGTGTTTGCCGAGAAGGTCGGTTACTCTTATGCCCGGCACGGTAAACCGGGCTTGCTGCCAGAGCAATTACCGCCCGTCCGGGCCATCCTGATTTCCCACAACCACTACGACCATTTGAATTTGGCTTCGCTACGCGCTATTGAACCGCAGGCGACCCTCATTGCCCCGCAGGGCATGAAGGGCTACCTGCGGAAGCGGTGCCCCCACGCGGCCATCGTTGAACTCGATTGGTGGCAGAGCACGCGCATGGGGCCATTGGAAATAACTTTTGTGCCGGCTCGGCACTGGTCGAGTCGGTTGCTCGTCGGCCGCAACCGATCGCGCTGGGGTGGGTACATCATTCAGGGTAACGGCTACACCGTTTACCACGCCGGAGATTCAGCCTGGTTCGAGGGCTTTGCTGAAATCGCGGCTCGATTCCCAAAGATTGACGCGGCCTTCATGCCGATCGGAGCCTACGAACCCCTGTGGTTCATGCAAAATCACCACATGACGCCGGAGCAATCAGGCGACGCCTTTCTGGCCGTTCAGGCCCAACGGATGATCCCCATGCACTACGGCACATTTCAAATGACCGATGAGCCGCTGATGGAACCGCTGGAGCGATTGCAGGATTGGTGGGCAGACCAAGCGCCGCCGCAAAAGGAGCTAATAACGCCAAAAATTGGCGAAACCTTTGCGCTCACCTGATGGAACGGGCCGCGGATCGAGGTGCGGGGGAAGACCATGCCGCAATCCCCTTTCGGCGGCTTCCTCCGTTCTTGCTGTTTGCCTGAACCGTGCTAAAATCAGGTCTTCTGGAAACACCTTGCGGGCGTAGCTCAGTGGTAGAGCGCTAGCTTCCCAAGCTGGATGTCGCGCGTTCGAATCGCGTCGCCCGCTTTTCCCCCATCTCTCGGTCGCGCACGAAGTTGCGTAGTTGCCGAATCGGTTGCGAGGCCTGAAGGCACGACCGTGAAACGGATACAGCCGGATACAAACCGGCCCGTTTTGCCCAGCCGACAGGAACGGCTCGCCGTGGTGAAGTGCCCCCCCTCGTATCGCTGGCGTGCCTCGGAATAGGCGCGTGCGCTTTATTCGCAGCGTGGCTCAAGTTTACATGCCCGATGTTTTCCTTCGGTTGCGATCGGCTGTGCATATTGGTCGATTGGCGGGTACAACAGGGTGGTGCTTCACCCCAGGAAGACAAGCTTCGCGGCTTTCCCGCGGATCAGAGAAACCATCCCGCTCGCCAGACTCGATTTTGTGAGTGTTGTTCATCGGTATCCCCGGAGGGCATGGACCATTTGCTTTAATGCAACATCCAGTCTGCTGGCCGGAGGTGCTGCATTTGGGGCGGCGGCCTATCTGCTTCGGCGCGATCACCCGCGGCTCAAGTGGGGCGGGCTGGCCCTAATGGGCATTACCGCCATGCAATGGGCCGAGGGCCTGCTCTGGCTGGACGGACCCCAACCGCACGGAGCCGTGAACCAACTGTTGACGATCGGACTGATTCCGCTGGCCCTGTTGGCGCAGGCGTGGGGACCGCTGTTCGGTTCCACGTTTGATCAGCCGGTTCGCCCCCGCCGCTGGGCATTTTTTCTCGTGTTGACTCTCGGTCTGACCGTGGTGGTGGCCGCTCGCCTTTTCTACCAGCCAACTTTTACACAAGTCACACCCCAAGGGCATCTCAACTGGTGGTCGCCGCAAAATCCACCGGTATTCTCGCCTTGGGCGTACGGCCTGTGGGCGGCCGTGATCGGCGCGCCGTTCTTATTGTGGTGGCGACCTTTCTGGCAGGCCTTGCTGATTGTGTCGTGGGGTTGGGGCTGGGCGGTCGTGGGCTTTCTGCTCACCGACAGCGCCGCCAGCTATTGGTGCTTCTTCGTTGCGTTCTATGCCGCGTTCGTTTTGATTTACGCCTTCATGGTGACGGATGAGCCGCGACCGGCGGTTCCGAAGAGCAATGAGGCGCTCCCCCGGCTGTAATCCCTTGCGGCTAGCGGTCCACGGCAGAAGAGCACAACCACCGGCAAGAAAGCCATTCTAAGCGCCATAACAGACGACCGTTCCATAGGTCGTGGTTGAAGCAATTGCTGGGAAGGGGAAAAGTGCGGCCACCCAGCCGTGGACCATGCAGGGCGGTTCCGCCCGCGCTCCTTGCCGCCTTGCGATTCCTGGACTTCATTCTTGACGGAAAGGTCACGAACTACCGCACCGTTCCCCAAATCTTTTCCAGCAGCGTGAACATGGTGGGGTCATGTTCATTCAGCTCGGCCCTCACGAATGGATAGAAATCATTCACGCCCAGGTAGGCTTCCGTGGATTCAGCGAAATATTCTTTATGGTTGGACAGGCCATAGTGCCGCACCTTCTTGCCGGTATAAAGCAGCACTTCTTCATACAGCTTTTTCTCCACCGCGTTATTGTAGGCGGCAATGACTTCGGCGTTATCGAACCGGAGGACCTGATCGTGATAGGCATGGGCCAACTCGTGCAGCACCACATACGGATGCTTTGCCCAAGTGTGCGGGTCGTAGAGCGCTTTTGCCCGGGGAATATGCACGTGCTTCGCTAGTCGGGGATCGTGCTTGTTGGCGATGAGCCAACCTCGATCGGGATGGTATTGCATGTTGCCAAGCGTTCCGTCGAGTTCGAGCCAGATCGGTAGCTCTTGCAACTGGGCGCAGCGGTCTTTGGGCACAATATACTTGACGCGTTGCAGATGATTGGCCAAGGCCGTGAACGCTTGCGCGGCGACCTCTGCGTTGGCTTTTGCCAGCAGTTGCGGATCGACTTTGATTGTCCAGCCTTCAATATCCTTTTCAACCGGGTCATAAAAGCCAGGTTCGTCCGCTGCGAAACAATTGTGGCTGGCGTAGGCTGCGAGCGAAATGAGTGCGAGTAACAGTGGTCGCATCGAAGTTGGTTCCGGTTTTGAGAGCGAGAGACTTGTGGGCAGCAGGACCATGATCAGTCCTTTGGCCGGTTTTCACGCGCCGCTTTGAGCTTCCGCCCTCAACAGGTCGGGGAGCCCTATTCCTCCCATCGCCAGACCACCGATTTGCAACCAGCGTCGTCGCGACCTTGCTCCGCCAGTTCGAGATTGCGGACCCGCGATTCTTGGCATCTCAAGACCCTCGGGAGGATGACGCATCAACAGTCGCTAATGTACTCTGAATGTCAAAGATGGTAAACCTTTCTCCAGAGGCATCCTCACCCTCGGAAGCGCGCGCACTACCGGCAGTTGGGAGAACGACAACTCATGCAAGAGCAAGCCAAACAGCAACGACGTTTCCCCGAGCAAGACGAGGCCAATCCGCCTGGCGCTTGCGACGATCCTGGTATCAGACCTATTTTGAAGGCATCCATGGCGAAATCGATCCCAGCCCGCGGGTGGGGCAGACGTCCATCCTCCGAATAACAAAGCGATACCTCATGAATGTCTTGCTATTCAATGCAGGTTCGAGCAGCCTGAAGTGTTCGCTCATGGAGTCGCAATCGGCAATAGTGCTGGCGCATGCCTCGGCTGAGTGGGCTGGATCTCAAACCGACTATCAGTTTCAGGGAGCAAACCAGAGCAGGCCATCGGAGTCCGTGTCGTGGACTGGCCATGCCGAGGCAGTTCGTCAGATGGTGCGCGATCTCAAACAGGCCCACCTGATCGACGCGCCGGGCGCGTCGCCGCTGGCAGCCGTGGGGCACCGCGTGGTACAAGGCGGCCCATTCACGTCTTCCGTTCTCATCACGCCTGAGACTCGCGCGCGGATCAGCAATCTGGCAGAATTGGCGCCGCTGCATAATCCGCCAACGCTGAATGCTCTGGCCGCGGCCGAGGCGACTCTCCCTGACCTGCCCCAGGTGGCCGTCTTCGATACCGCGTTTCACGCTACTCTTGCGGCGGAGGCTCGAACCTACGCCGTTCCTCGGCACTGGACCAACGACTGGGGAATTCGCCGATATGGATTTCATGGCCTGAGCCATGCCTATTGCGCCAAGCGGGCCATGCAGATGCTGAACCTATCCGAAAGGACCTCGCGACTGGTCATCTGTCATCTGGGGCATGGTTGCTCGGCCACGGCCGTACAGGGCGGACAAAGTGTCGATACCACCATGGGATTTACTCCGCTCGAAGGCCTGATGATGGCCACGCGGAGCGGGTCACTTGATCCTGGAATTCTGCCCTACGTGCAAACCCATCACGGATTAACATCCGACGAAATTGAATCTATTTTAAATCGCCAGTCGGGCTTGCTCGGCGTCTCGGGTCTTTCCGCCGATATGCGCGAACTTCGGGCTGCCGCGGAACAAGGTCACGCCGCGGCGCAGTTGGCAATCGGGATCTACACCCGCCGAGTGCGGCAGGCGATTGGCGCCCTGGCCGTAACGATGGGGGGAGTCGATGCCGTTGTGTTTACGGCGGGAGTCGGCGAGCACTCCGTAGAGGTTCGCTCACGCGTGTGCGCCGGCCTGCAATGCCTGGGCCTTGAGTTAGACGACCACGCCAACGCGAATTGCCAGCCTGACGCTGACATCGCCACCACCAAGTCATCGGGGAGAATCCTCGTGATCGCCACTCGAGAAGATATCACCATGCTTCACGAGGTAGTTAACGTAATAAATGGGGCCAGCCTTGGCTAACTAGCGCGGCTGACTGATGACCTGTTCAAGCCGCGATTTTTGAGATACCGGCCGCCCAGCGCGCACATTTTCTTCGCCAAATTTTGCCATCATTACCGAGCCCACTCCCTTTTCTCCGGCACGGTTCAATGTGTAGCGCTGCTGATCATAAGCCAACGATTCGATCGGACTCAGTCGGCTCAGGACCCAGCCGGCTTGACCAAAGGACCAATGACAGATTCTTTCGGCGTGTCGTGGTCCGATTCCACATCGGTGAGCACGTTTCCGCTGAACAATATCCGGCGGCTCGGTGTCCCCACCGTCTCCACCGCCTTCGGGTCCTCGTAGCAACGGTCGAGCTTGATGCCGCCACCCTCGTGGTAGCTCACGGTAACGCCCTGCAAGAAAATCTCGTTGACCAGTTCCGCCAAAATGCCGGGGCCGCTGTTTGCATTTCCGGTGACCCTCAAGTTGGCAATCTGCACGCGCCAGATGCGTTCGCTGGCCGACAGTTTGACTCCCCGCGGGTCGGCAATCAAAATGGCCGGCAGCCCTTCTTCATTCAGGTTTCTGATGTGTGTGGCCGTACCCGATCCTACCAGCAGCAAGTCGGATTGCCGAATCACCAGCGGCTCGTGGATTTCGAAAACGCCCGGTGGAAGACGAACCGCGCCGCCGCCCACTGGCACGGCGTCGATGGCCAATTGCAAGCTGCGATATTGGGCAGCTTCGATCACCGCTTGGGCGCCAGAAAGTTGCGGGGCTGGGGTCGCCGCTGCCGGGGGACTTGCATCCCTGGGCCGTTGGCTCCAGGCCGCACCAGCGATTCCGCCCACGACCAACAGCCCAATCAACATGGTGGTTCGATTCATTTCCCGGCACCTCCCAACAGAAAATCGTTCGTTTCACGCTTGAGCCAGTTTGCCGAGGCTGCACGGTGACATCAACGAATTGCCCGTGGCAAATTGCCCTTGGCTGCCCTGGGCGAAGCGTTGCCGTGCCGGGACCTCCCAATCCCGACTATCCTCAGCTCAATATTCCGGTTGCCAAACGGATGATGCGTGAATAAATGTCCGAGACTGCGCGGAAGCGCGGCAGACAGCCAGCAGATGGACCGAGGGTTGCCTACCCGCGGCGAATTTCCGATCCCTTAAAGCGGATCTGAATCCGAAACACCGATTTCACGCTCCGCTCGATCTCGCCTGTTTGCAGATTGATCCGCTCGGGAATCTCTTGAATTTGCTTATCGACCACGGCTTGAAAACCGCGTTCAGAGAAGATATCGATCAGCATCGACAGGGCCAAGGGGTTGAGCAGAATGGGATCTTCCGAATTGACAATCGCATGCCCTGAAATGGCATGTCGCGTGATGATCGGGATGAATTTGGCGGCAATGATTTCCGTCATGCGTTCAAACAGCTCGGTATGCTCCAGCTCGTAGCCGTCTAAGCGCCGCACCAACTCCTGCCGGGCGTGCAGCGTGATTTCCTCGGCGAGCGGAATGCCGCGCAACCGGTCAAAGGTGCGCGTTTCCAATTCGAGCGAACTTTGATACTGCAATTCCTTGAGAATGTTCGCTTCGACTTCGTCGATCGAACCTTCGGCATTGATATAGTGATAGTGATAGATTTCTTTGAGCGATGTCAGCGCGTCCCAGGTTTGCTCCTTGAAGACTCGATACCGGTGGCGCGCCGCCTCTTCATTCAGATCCGTGGCCCGCAATTCCAAGGGCTTTCCCAGACCAGTTTCTTCGACCTCTCGATTATGCCGGGCGATCTGAGTACCTCGGCTGATCTGTCGCTCAATGCTGGTGCGTTCGCTAATAAAAAGCACGACCGCGTGAATCGTGGGGCGGCGAAAGCAAATTGCCAGCGGCGTGTTTTCGAATTCGTTGTGCAGGTTGGTGATCTGATCGACCAGCAGCTTCAGGCACTCCACCTGCACGCGCGTGCGGGGAAACCCGTCGAGCACCGCGCCATCGCGAAATTCCACTTCCAACAATTTCCGCAGCAAAATGCTGATCACTTCCTTGTCGCCAACCATGCCCCCCTGATCTTTGATCTTTTGGGCTTCTGGAGTCACCAACAAATCGCTGACCACAATCGGCGGGCATGTCAGCCCACGCGTGTTCATGATGAATCGCGTCTGAGTTCCCTTGCCCGCTCCCGGAGCACCTCCTAGCAGAATGAGTTCTTTGGGGAACCGAAGATTCTCGTGCCCTATCTCTTCCTCAAGTTCGCTCCAGACGGGCTTGAAAATGACTTGGGCGTCTTTGATCTCCAAGTCCAAAGGCTGGCGAATTGGCGTCTTGCTGGCAGACATTGATGGAAAATCCGGCGCGGGGTGTGCAGCGAGTTAGGGCGAAGCGGGAGCGTTTAAGGCGGATCTCAGTGGTGATAATTGCAAGCTGGGATCGGAGTAAGTGTTATTGAGGATTCGTGGCCTCGGTTCAACCGCGGCTCAACCTGTCGAGCCCCCCCGACCGAGCAGCGCGGGCTTTGCGTGTGTGAAATCGCATAACTTCTCAACTTAGCGAATCGTAACGAACTCGTGGTGGTTGAACAGCACGTGAACCAGGCTTTCTTGGGCGCGTTGCCGGGGATCAGCACTGGCTTGCCGCTTCGCTGTCGATCCCGCGGCAAACGGCGTCAACTCTTCCATGTTGGAGAGCAGGGCCGCCTGCCGACTGAGGTAGGCGGCGCATGCCTGCCGCTCATCATCTGTGGGCCGCCGCAACAGAACGCGTTCAAATGCCGCGACAATAAAGTCCTCTTCGCTGGCCGCCGGGCCGAGCCCTCGGGCCAGGATTGCCGCTGTGGTTCGCGTGGCTTCCCGCGTCAGCACATTGTTCGCTTGAGCGAGGGCTTGCTGCGGAATGATACTCTCCTCGCGCCGGTAGCACTCATTGGTGTTGGCCGCGTCGTACAGCTTGAGGAACTCCATGTGCTTTTCATGGGCATGTCGAAAATAGACGCTGCGCCGCGGCGATACCTGCCCCAGATTCTGTTCAATCTCCGGGCCGCCCATCGCCGGATCGAGCATCTCGGCCACGGCCAACACGCTATCGCGAATGAGCTCGCCTTCGAGCCGACGCGATGGGAATTGCCACAGCAACTGGTTGTCGGGATCGATTGGCTGGTTTCGATTACCCTCCGGGTGGCGCGCCGACAGACCGCTTCGGCAATAGGCGTCGCTCGTGAGGATCAACTCATGGAGTTGCTTCATCCGCCAGCCCGACTCCATGAATTCCACCGCCAGCCAATCGAGCAAGCACGGATGCCTGGGGACGGACCCATGGAGGCCGAAATCGAACACGCTGGCAACCAGCGGTTGGCCAAAATGCCGCATCCAAATGTGGTTCACGGCCACTCGAGCCGTCAGCGGGTTCTCCCGCGAAGTGATCCAGGCGGCGAGCGCCGTCCGTCTGCCGGTACTGGTGGAAGGGAAGACGGAGCTCAGTCCGCGATAGGTAACGCCCGCAGGCTGTTCGACCGCTGTGTTGGCGGTGGCAACAGCTTTTTCCGCCGCCGCCAGCTTTTTGCGAGCCTCGCTCACGGTCGCTGGCTCCTTGCCATCGGCTCCGACGACTTGCTTCTGTTCCGCCTCCGCCAAGGCTCCCACGGCCAGCAGGTGACTTTCCTGGGCTTGCGCGGCGGCCAGCAATCGCTCGCTCGCATGGGCCGCTTGGGCCAGTTGCTCCGCATTGGGCGCGGGCTGTTCTCCAAACCGGGCTACGTCCGCCGCAATGACTGCCATCACATTCGCTAGCTGCGCCTGTGCCACGGCATGCTTGGCCGCGGCCAATTCCAGCGTGCTGGGCGCCAGCGTCTGTTGCGGCGGCTGAAATGGCGCAACCTCTTCATCGGCCCTGGGCGATACAGCGGCGGCGTCCAGCGATTTCTGCGTTGCCTCAACCGCCGCCTTGGCGCCGCGCAACGCTTCCTCTTGAACATGCGCCCGCAGGCCGGGGTAATAGGCTTCGGCGGGTAGTGGCGTCGGCCGAATATCCGCGGCGACCCCAAATAGTTCGGGAATCGCCGGGGTAAGCGACTGGCTCTTGTCTGGCTTCCGTTCGTCGCCGCGCTCGAACAAATACGTGACATCGCCGAGACGCCCGTCATACGCGCGGGGAATCCCATCCATTTCCACGCTGGCCTGCCCCGCCACGGTATCGGTGCGAATATCGTGGGTTTCAAAAAAGGCGCGGAACCGGAAGTAGTCTTTCTGGCTGATCGGATCATACATGTGATCATGACACCGGGCGCAATTGAGCGTCAGGCCCAGAAATGCTTTTCCCGTGTGCTCAACCGTATTTTCCAGCCAGGTATTGCGATTGAACTTGAACCAATTGCGGGCCAGAAAACCCGTGGCGCTCACGGCGAAGGGATCCGCTGGCGTGAGCTCGTCTGCCGCCAGCATGTCCTGGATCATACGGTCATAAGGCCGGTCCTGATTGAGCGACTCAATAATGTAATCACGCCAATGCCAGATATGCTTTTGACTATTGCGAACCTCCGCTCGATAGCCGGCCCAATCGCTGTACCGCCACACATCCATCCAGTGGCGGCCCCACCGCTCACCGTAACGAGGGTCTTCGAGCAGTTGCCGCACCACGCGGCGATAGGCGCCGGGCGACGCGTCATCGAGAAACGCCTGCAACTGAGTTGGCGTGGGTGGCAAACCAATCAGATCGAGATAGACCCTGCGCAGCAGAGTGAATTTGTCGGCGCGAGGAAGCACGTGAACATTCTGTTCTCGCTGGGCCGCCCCCAAGAAAGCGTCGATGGGATTGCCGACGGAGGCCGTGGCCGCCACGGTCGCCAGATCGGCACGATGCACCGGAACCGCAGGCCGCCGTGGCGGCACAAACGCCCAGTGCCGCGCTGGGTCAGCAGGTATCTTTTCCTCGGAAGGATAGCTGGCCCCTTGGTCGATCCACCCCTTCAGCACCGCCACCTCGTCGGGCTTGAGCGGTTCCCCTTCTTGCGGCATCCGAGAAACCTGCGTGCCGGTCGTCACCGCATCCACCAGCAAGCTTTCGCCGCTGTTTCGGGCTAGCACCGCGGGACCGCTATCGCCCCCCTTCAAGATCAGCACGCCAGCATCCAGTCGCAACCCGCCCCGCTGACGCAGGGCGCCGTGGCAGGAATAACAGCGTGCTTCGAGCAGCGGCTTCACCTGCTTAACGTAGTCAATGGGCGTCTGCGCTGCCGGCGCTGCCGGAGAGTCGCCGGCCGGTGCCGCATTCGGCAAACCCCAATACAGCAGCGCCACCAGCACCGGTAGTCTAAACCCAGTGGGCAAAATGCTTTGAAAGTTGCACATGGCCAAACATTCCAGGGGCGCGGGGCGTGGAGCAGCAACCTTGCGCGGCGGCTCCCCGATGATAGCGACCCTGTCGTCGGGCAACAACGAAAATGGATGTCGGCCGGCAAAAGCGGCGCCGGCGCAAAAGGCGGCGGGGTTTCCCCCCTGGTAGCGCAAAAAAGGACCTCGGTGGACTCGTTGCCTGGCGGGCTCTCGTGCCGACCGTTTTGGACCCTGATGCGCGAGGGAGAAGCAAAAAATCTCGCTTGGTCGCTACACGATTACGGCTGCCAGGCCTCGAATTTCCACCGAGGTCCACAGACACCCACGTCTCAACAGGCTCAACCACCCCTGATTGGGCCCGTCAAGTGAAGCACAACCATTACGGTTCGCCTCAGTACCCTATTCTTCGTAATTCCATGCCAGTACCATCACCGCATGCGGCGATGGTTTGCATGTTTTTTGCCGAAAACAGCCGAACGCGCTGATTATTCCGTTGGTATCGATTGGTTCGCAATCGGGGCCTGGCCACGCACCACATACCACGGAGGCGCGTGGTTGCTAGCGTGGCAAGCGAACCCGCCCCGGCCGCAGACTGTCTCGAACTCGGCCGGTCACCGCAAAATTGGTGATTCAGGCAATTTGCACCCTTGGGTTCCTCTGTACGCCAAGGCCCAACATCCCCTATAAAGTTTTGCCGCCAATGCGCAAGGGAGCCAATCCATTCCCTGCCTGCCAGTTTTGCGGCCTCCAACACGTGGAAAGTTGCCCGGATGTATCAAACCAGCGGAGTCAGCCAACGCGCCCAGTGGGCTAAAGGTCAGCCCATCAGCCAATTGATGCGAATGGCTCTGGATAACCCCAGCCTGATTTCCCTCGCCGCGGGCTTCGTGGATCCCGAGAGCTTACCCGTCGAAGCCACCCGCGAAGCGGCCGAAGCGCTGCTATCTGATCCATCCGCCGCGAAAGTCGCCCTGCAATACGGCAGCACGCCGGGTAATCCGCTGTTGCGTGAAATGCTGCTGTCTCGATTACAGCAGGCCGATGGTGTGCAGCCTGGCGATTGGAACGTCAACCTCGACCAGGTCATGGTCACCGCCGGTAGCAATGAACTGCTGCACGTCATTGCCGATACGCTCTTCGATCCCGGCGACATCGTGCTCTGTGCCGCCCCCAGCTACTTTGTGTTCCTCGGCATGGTGGCCAATCTGGGCGTTCGCAGCCTGGGAGTGGCGGTCGACGAAAACGGCATCATCCCCGAGGCCCTCGACGAGGCCTTTCACCGCCTGGAAGCCGCCGGCGACTTGCCTCGCGTGAAGGCCGTGTATGTCACCACTTATTTCGATAATCCCAGTAGCATCACGCTCAGCGCCGAGCGACGACCGCAAATTGTGGAGCTGGTGAAACGCTGGTCCAAACACCACCAACTGTTCCTGCTCGAAGACGCGGCGTATCGCGAGCTTCGTTATGCCGGTGAAGACTTGCCGAGCCTGCGGGCCTTCGATCCCGAGGGTGAAACGGTCGTCGTCACCCAAACCTTTTCCAAGTCGTACGCCCCCGGAGTTCGGGTGGGCTGGGGCGTGCTTCCCCAACGACTGCTCGCGCCCGTCCTCGACCAAAAAGGAAACATCGACTTCGGTTCGCCCCACTTCGCACAGCACATCATGCATACCGTGCTGGCCAAGGGGCTGTACGAACCCCATGTCGAGCGGCTCAGGGCCGCGTACCGAGTCAAATTGCAGGCGATGCTCGATAGCGCCGACCGCCACCTCGGCCACTTGCCTGGAGTTCGCTGGCAGGCGCCGACAGGTGGTCTGTACGTGTGGCTGGAACTGCCCGAGCATATCGATGCCGGCACCGATGGCCCACTGTTCCGCCGGGCGCGCGAACTGGGCGTGATCTATGTGCCCGGGGCCTATTGCTACCCGAGCGAAGGCGAGCCCATTTGCCGCAATCGCATCCGCTTGAGCTTTGGCGTGCAAACGCCCCACGGCATCCAAACCGGCATGCAGCTGCTCGGGCAAGCGATTAGCGAAATGATTTCAGCTTGTTGATTGCAACCCTTGGGGCCGGCCGTGGAATGACTTCCCGATTTATGAATGACGATCGAGACCCATCGACATAGCGGAATCGATACCGCCGCATCACCCCCACCCGGCCCTCCCCCATCGAGGGGGAGGGGGATGTCGCCGCTTGCCACGGTGTACGTTCACAGGTCAAGGAAGACTTGGAATGACCAGATTCTATCCCAAAATTGTCGACCGTTATATTCTCTGGCAGTTTATCTCGGTCCTCTTCATTTGCTTCTTCAGCCTCACTGGGCTCTATATCGTTTTCGACGCCTTTTCCAATCTTGACAACTTCATGGAGTGCGCCGAGAAGGAAGGAGGGCTGATGCAATTGATGGGCACCTTCTACCTGTTCAAAGCGGTGGTCTTCTTTGATCTCACCAGTGGCGTGCTCTGCCTGATTGCCGCCATGTTCACCATGACCTGGTTGCAACGTCATAATGAAATGACCGCGCTGATGGCTGCTGGTGTTTCGCGGTTTCGCATCGCGCTTCCGGTAATTCTGTGTGTTTGCGTGATCAGCGGACTCTCGGCCGCCAGCCGAGAGCTCATTCTCCCCCATTTTCGCGGCGACCTGAGCCGCAACGCCAAAGACCTGCTGGGCGAAGCCAGCCAGGAAATGCGGCCCAAATACGACAACAAGTCCGACATCTTGCTTCGCGGACAGACCACGGTGGCCGCGGAAAAAAGAATCGACGCTCCCGACTTCTTGCTCCCGACCGGCATGGACCGCTACGGACGGCAAATTCGGGCCGCCGTTGCCATCTTTCAACCTGCCGAAGGCGATCGACCCGCCGGCTATTTGATGCAGGGTGTTAGCGAACCGGTCGATTTGCTGTCGCAGCCCTCGCTCTACGATCATGGTGGCGACAAAACCGTGCTCACCCCCATCGACTATCCCTGGCTCAAGCCCAACGAAGTGTTCGTGGTTAGCGAAGTCGATTTCGAACAACTCACCGGCGCGCGCGGATTTCTCCAATTCTCGAGCACCGCCGAGCTCATTCACAGCTTGCACAACGAAAGCCTGGACTTCGGGGCCAATGTGCGGGTGGGCATTCACTGTCGCCTGATGCGGCCGTTGCTCGATATCAACCTCTTATTCCTAGGGCTCCCCTTGGTGCTTCGCCGCGACAATCGCAACGTGTTTGTCGCGGTCGGTCTCTGCCTGGCCGTGGTCACCATCTTTTTGCTGACGGTGTACGGCGCCCGCTTCCTCGGCTCGGCCGTGGTCCTCTCGCCCCACCTGGCGGCTTGGATTCCCCTCCTGATTTTCGCGCCCGTGGCCGTGGCCATGAGCGACCCGCTGCGCGAATAAGCGACCCAGCCGCAGAGAACCTTCATGCCTGCCACGATGGATTGCGGTTTAGCCGCGTTCGGGAAGTTTCCAGAGTTCGTCGGGAGGCGAATCGGTGGGAGTTGCCTGAATGTTGGCGTGGTCTTTGGCCAGCGTGAGGATGTGAGCGGGGATGCATTTGAAGTCGGCGTCGCGGCGGATTGTTGAAGCCCTCTGTTGGCCTCCGCAGCTTTTCAAGCGATGGACGAGCCAGGCGGAAGCGGTGGCAACGGCTGGTTCGGGCTCTGGGCAAGGTGGCTGCGGGTGGGGAGTGGAGATAGTTTCTTGCTCGTTATCATCTCTGCAAGCTGCGGAGAACTTTAATGCCTCAGTGTTCGTTTGCGGTTTACCCGCGTTAGGAGTGGGGAGTTCGGAATTCGGAGTGGGGAGTTGAGAGGGGGCGGGTGGAGGGGATTCTGGGGCTGCCGAAGAGGCATCGTGTTTTGAATCAGGCAGAGCCAGTGGCACCCGAAGAAGGGCGTCTTTCCAGGTGATTATTGCCGTGGGTTGGTCTGGGTGGGAAGTGAGCTCGAACGACAGCGGGGCGTTGCGCGGGGCGAGGTTGTTCTTGATCGGGAGCAGGTGGCGGAGGTTTTCCTGCTGCTGATCTTGGGCGATGCGCCAGACGCAGGCCGGGCCGGGATGCGCGGCGAGGGTGGCGACTGCCCGGTGGTTCGCCGCGGCTGAGGTGCTGGGGATGAAGGACAGCGTGGCGACGATCGCGGCGCGGGCTGCGATGGCGGCGAGCGCTTTGAAGATCACGGGCCAGTCCGGGCGCTGTTTGCGGTTGTTCTTCGTCGGCGGCAGGAATTCGCTGAGTGGGTCGATGATGACGAGGCGGCAGTTGGGCATGGATTTGATTTCTTGTTCGAGGGCTGCGAAGTCGAACGGCGGGGCTGGGTTTTCGTCGTTGTCGTGATCGTCTTTGTGATGGTCATCGGCGGGTTCCGCGAACTCTGGCGCCGAGATTTGATTGAGGTCGGCGGCGGCCGCTGCGAGACGCGGGCAGACGATGTCGGGCAGGTCGTCGGCTGCCGTTAGTATCAGCACACCGCCCGCTGGATTGGGCGTTTCCGGGAGCAGCGGCCAGGGCTTGCCGGCGGAGACGCGGGCCGCCAGGTCGAGGGCCAGGAAGGATTTGCCTTGTCCTTGCTCGGCGATGATCAGGGAGAGCTTGCCGAGAGGGAAGTGGTTGGGCCAGAGCCAGCGGAGCGGCTTGGACTTGATGGTGGCTAAGGAGGGCATAGGGGATGGGGGCTAGGGGATGGGGAGTTCGGAATTCGGAGTTCGGAGTTCGGAGTTGAAGAGGGCGGATCGGGAGGTGATAGATGGGCTGCGCGGATTGGATTGCAAATTGCAAATTGAAAAATGCAAATTGAAAATTGGGGGGAGAGATTGTTGGGGGTTTTTTGAGATGGGTGCGCGTTTGGGAGCGCGGCATGCTTACGCCACGGGCGTAAGCATGGCACACCGGTACATGGCACATGGCACACCGGCGATGTTGGCGAGTTGATGTGTTGTATCTGTCAGGGTGCAGTGTGCCAAAAATGTTATGCACAACCGATACATATTTTTTTGAAATGGGCCATTTTTTTTGGGGGGGGGTGGGAGATGAGCGGGGGACGCGTCCATTCCTCGCTGACGCTTCGGCTTGAGAACGAAACCACATCCCCCCCAGGCGTACGACCATTGTTCGCTAACGGCTGGTGCACGCGGAGCATTCCCTGCGATCGGCAAAGTGCAGGCAATCCGCAAACTTTCACTCCGCGTGGCGGCGTGGCGGCTCCGCATCCGATCAACCATCGAAGAAGGTAAAGGTTAACGCTGCACACCTGGCGCGTGCCAGCGTTCAGCCCCTCAAGACGCATGGGACCTACCACGTCCCGGGAGTTGAGTATGGCAACGCAGGCGGTTCACTGGCACGAAGGCATGTTCCTGCGCCCCCAGCACTTTCAAACCTGGGAACGGCATTCGCGCGAAGTGGCCGAACGGGAAGGCAAGTGGGATAACTACTACAACTGGGGCCTCCGCCGCATCGAACTCGATCTCGATGCCCTCGGTAACTTCCGGCTGGTGGTTCGCGCGCTCGAAGCTCGGCTCCGCGACGGCACCTTGGTCGACGTGCCCGAGTTCGGCAGCCTCCCCGTGCTCGACCTCAAAGACGCCTTTGGCCGCGAGAACAACCTCACCGTTTACCTGGGCGTGCCCGTGTTCCAAATCGCCCGCGCCAACATTTCCGCGGGTGGCTCGACCAACGGCTCCCGGTTCATCGTTGACGCTCAAGAGCTGGAAGACGAAAACACCGGCCTCAACGCCCAGCCCATCGAGATCCGCCGGCTCAACCTCAAGCTGCTGCTCTCGGCCCAAGAGCACGCCGGGTACGAAGTTCTGCCCATCGCCCGCATCAAGCGCGCCGACCGGGCTGAAGCGGTTCCCCAACTCGATGAGACTTACATTCCCCCGATCCTCGCCTGCGACGGCTGGAACCCATTGAGCGCGGGCGTGATGCAGCAAGTTTACGACCGCATTGGCAAGAAGCTCGAACTGCTGACCTCGCAGGTTGTTTCCCGCAGCATCAGTTTCGATAGCGGCGGCCAGGGCGATCGCTTGCTCTTCGAGCAACTCCGCGTGCTCAACGAAGCCTATGCTCCGCTCGATGTGCTCGCCTTTGCCCAGGGCATCCATCCGCTCACGGCGTATGTCGATCTCTGCAGGCTCGTCGGCAAACTGGCCATCTTTGGAGCCCAGCGACGCCCGCCCGAGCTTCCCAAGTACGATCACGATGACCTAGGCGGCTGCTTCTGGCGAGTCAAACAGCACATCGATGCCCTGCTCGATATCGTGGTTGAGCCTGAATACAAAGAGCGGCCGTTCATCGGCGCCGGCCTCCGCATGCAAGTGGCCCTCGAACCGGCCTGGCTCGAAGAAGGCCAGCAGATGTATGTCGGCGTGCTCAGCCCGCTACCGGCCGATCAATGCGTGAAGCTCCTCAGCCGAGGGCTTGACATGAAGATCGGCAGTTCGGATCGGGTGGACGAAATCTTCCGTCAAGGCGCCGCGGGGCTGCGCTTCACCTACGCCGAACACCCGCCCCGCTCGTTGCCCGCGCAGCCAGGGCTGACCTATTTTCGCGTCGATCGTGAATCGCAACGCGAAGAATGGGACCAGGTCAGCCGCTCGCTCACGCTGGCCGTGCGACTCAATGAAAACCTCATCGTGAGCAACATTCAAGGCCAGCGCACGCTCTCGATCCGCATCGGCGGCCAAAGCACCACGCTGCAATTCACGCTCTATGTTTCTCCGCGACGGAACGAAACGGCGTAGGGTTCTACTTGCCGGGCGTCAGGTAGGAATCGAACACCTGCACCTTTTCCCAGTTCTCGCGGTTTTCTTCGATGAACTGCTTGTGGCGGGGGTGCGTTTGATAGGTGTCGTGGGCGGCCCGATTTTCGAACACCACGTGCAGGGCGACATCCCAATTGCGTTGGTTCACTTCCCGATCGAGATCCGGAACCAACGTGCCCGCGGAAAAGTACACCACGCCGTCGTGGTTGGAAAGGTACTTGTGGCAAGCCTCGACCATTTTCTTTTTGGCCGAGTCCGAAGCGTCCTTCAGCTTGAAGTACACCATGTGCCCCAGTTGTGGCTCGGCAGCGCCGGCTTCGCCATGAACCATCGCCACCACCAACGAACCAAACAACAAACTGGCCAGCATCTGCGTAAGCATCGTAGCGCGCTCCTGAGTTCGATAATCAAAGTACGAACCGCCCATTCTCCCTTGCAACGCCCCCGGCTTTCAAGCCGTTAACACAAGAGAAAAATCAGAAGCCGCGTTCCCGTCGAACACAAACCCGCCCCGCCCTCCACCACTAGCGACTAGCCGCCAGCTACTATCCCCCAGCCCCGCCACTCAATTCCCAAAAATATCATTCTTCACCGGTCGCTCGATCAGCAAATGCACATCTACCCGACCGTGCGGATCGCCGGCGTGCACAATGGTCGACGATCGCAATTGCAACTCGCTCACTGGCTTGCCGTCCCAGCGTACACGAAACAGATACAAACCCGGATCGGGGCTGTTTTCGCGTTTGAACCCATACATTTGGGTCAGCTTTTTGGTCAGCGGCACGGCATTGCCGGTCTGGCCATGAAACACGATTCGCTGCAGCTTTTTGTTGTGGTCGAAGAAATAGGTGAGCGAGCCGGCCAGGTCGTACTCCCGGGTTCCCGTCACCAGCGGCACGCGATACCCTTGCAGATCGGCCTGGTTGGAAACGGTCGATACCCGCTCCCACCGCCGCATTACCCAGTCAGCCGTGATCTCAAAGCGAAACGGCTCTCCCAGGTCGCCACTCAACGTGCCCGTGGGCGAGGGCTTGATACCGCCCGAACTCACCATCGGGGGGTACAAGGGCGAAGTCGTCGGCGCCAGCCCAGGCGTTTCCAGCGCAAACTCGTCCTCGATCGACGCGACTTCATGCGTCTTGTCGGCCACGCCCGACTCCGACACGGCGTACGGCACGCCAACGGCCCCAGCGGCCAAAGCCAGCATGGTCGCGGATCGTCCCAAAAACATGATGGCGTCCTTTCGCATCGCGAGGGTCTTGCCTGCTCTCCCCTTTTATTGATGCCAGATTCGAGGGAGAGCCGTTTGCCAGGCGCGCGAGAACAGCGCGCCGCGCCATCAGCTTCGTCGTCCAATGGGGCCTGCCAACTGCGGTCAACGCCCCTTCGCCCGAGCGACCGCTATCACCGCGCAAGACCGCTTCAAGCCAATTGCCAACCTCATCGGCCGTTTGAACTTTTCCGAACGTGACGTATGGTTGAGTTGGCGCCCACGCCATCGCCGCTGCTGGCCTTGGCGCGGGTGTGCGCGCCATGTCTCAAGATTCAGCCCGTGGCGGACAATTTGTAGGCGTTGTTCGGCAGACGTAACAACGAGGCGCGGCCGCGCGGCCCCCCAACCCGCGGTGCGCGGCCCGCCGTCCTACACTTCCCTCGTTGAGGAATACATGAACGACCTCCCTGGTCAACGCCCCTCGTGACGGAAACCAGCATCCTCCTGGGTAAAACATTAACGCCAAAACCGGAAGTTATTTTTCGTGTGATACCGACATCACCAAGCGAATATGAAGGCTCAATGCCAAACGATCGTCCACGCGGGTGGTACGCACGGGGTGCGTAGCCCTACGGGGAGGGGATCGCTTCTCTCAGGTTCGGCAAATCGTACACCTTCAAGGCGCCATGTACCGTGGCCGTGAGGGGGCCGGTTGGGAGTTCGGCCATTACGATTTCCGCCCAGCTGTTGAGCGAGTCACGCACGGTGGCCGAGGCGAACAGTTGCGGCTCCAGGGTTGCCGCGTGCAGCGCGGCGGGGCCGGCTTGCCCCACGGCAATCAGATGCAATTGGCCAGGACTGTTGGCGCCAGCCGCTTGCAGCCACTTGGCGCAGCTCAAGATGTCTTCGGTGCGCATGCCCACGTACGACTTGCCGATCAGGTACGCCAGAAAGAAGTCTTTGGAGTCAGCGCCGACCGAGCGCGCTGCCGGCGAGGTAGCCGCGCCGCCCGATGCCGTTTCGCCCAGTCCGCGCAGATCGACGGCAATGACGGTGTTGCCGGCCGCTACCAGTTTTTGAATGGGTCCATCTTCGCCGGCATCGGCCTGCTTGCCTTCGCCATGCACGTATAGATAGATATCGGTTCCCGGATTCTTGGGCACGAACTTCAATGCCGGCAGATCGATTCCCTGTTCGGTATGGAGAATCAGCTTTTCGACCGCCAACTCCTTCTCGTTCTGATTGCCGACCGATGTGGCTTTCGCGGCGGGTATCTTATCCAGGGGACGCACGCCAGCCAACTTGCGAACTTCGTTGAGCACCTCGGGCGTGGGGCCTTTCGACCAACGGCCTTTGCGCTCGGTTTCGAGCCGGGCGAGCCAATCGCGGTTGAGGTCGAACACCGAGCGGGCACCGGGGATCTCCATCACCTGGCCGGTTGGCGAACATTGCAAGTCGGCATCGCTGGCGATGGGGAACTCGCTTTCAAAAATGGCGTCGTGTTTGTCGAGTAGCCAGCGGCGCATCCAGCGCGTGGCGCCTTCGCGTAGCTGCACGCTAAAGCCGTGCTTGGCGTCGGTTTCGATCAGGTCGACCCGTTCGGCGTAGCCCAGCCGGGTGTAAAATCGTTTGGCCTGGCGGAACGTATCCCACGCTCCGTTGATATCGAAGAAGTCATGCGTGGCCACGCACATCAGCGTGGGACGCGGCGCCCGCATCAGCACATAATCGGCATGGTCCATGCCAAAACCAACTTGCGCATAAATGTTCTGCTCGGCGTCTTGAGGACCAATCGTATCGAGCAACCGGTCGAACGTGGTCAGGTAACAACTGGGGGCGGCACAGAGAATCCGCTCATCGAGCGCCATCAAGTAGCTGGTGAGCGTGCCGCCGCCACTATTACCGGTGCATCCCAGTCGCTGGGGATCAATCTCGGGCCGACTGGCCAAGTAGTCGAGAGCGCGAATCCCGTCCCAGATGCGATACCGGGCCGTGTTCGTGCCCAGCGGAATGCAGCTGAGGCCAATGACCGTGTGGCTGGCCGTGTTGCTCTTGGCCACCTCCGGCGTGGGAGGGATCCACTGCGTGCGCTCGCCTTGAGCAATGGGATCGTAGCACAGCACGGCGATGCCGTTTTTCGCCAGCAAGATCGAAGCTCGCTGGTAGGTTTCGGCCGCCTTGCCGTTGGCGCTGTGGCCGCAGGGAAGAATCACGCCGGGGTGCGGTCCTTCGCCCAGGGGCAGGTACAAGATGGCGGTGACGTAGTGTCGCGGCTGGCTTTCGAAAATGATCTTTTCGCGGCGATAACCATCCAGGGTTTTCTTGCCCACAATCTGCGGGTTGAGCGGTGTGCGTTCAGGAAATCCGCCCAACTGATCGATGAAGAATTGCTTGCGCGCCGCCTGCCAGTCCGCTAGCTGTTCCGGCGTTTTGAGTTGTTCGTATTGAACGCGCCGTTGCGCGAGCGCCTGATGTGCCAGATCGGTGAGATAACTCTTCATCATCTCGGCCGGCTTCGGCTGTTGATCGGCTGGCAGCACTTGCCAGGGGTCGGCCTGAACCGCGGCAGGGCAAACGACGAGCAGAAACAAGAAGGCAAAGGTTCGCATGATGCAAAGCCCGTTGGCTTGAGGGATGGCGGGGAGAAGCAGGTGGGGACGGATTAGCGTTGCGGCGCGAGTTCACTCAAGCGAACGCGCTGTTGCAAGACCACGCCGCCTTTGGCGTCGCGCACTTGCAACCGCAGCAGTGGGTCGGATGGGGTCCAATCAATATCGATGAAGCCAAAATTGGTTTCAAAGTAGGTGTTGCCGATGCGATGCGAGTTAACTTCGTTCGTGAACCGCGTACCGGCCGCGGTGATGTTGCCGCTAGGCGCGTTCAGACTGCTGCTGGTGATGTCGTACAGGGGATAGCCCACGCCAGAGGGTTCATCGGCGGCCAGCCGCGAGATTTCGGCCAGGTGCCGATCGCCGCTGATCAGCACCACGCCCGTGGCTTTCGTGCCGCGAATCAGGTCGAACAGCCGTTGGCGTTCGTGGGGGAAGTTGGCCCAAGCCTCCCAACCGTGATCGTTCGCCACGGCTTGCACGCCGGAGCCAATGATTCGCAGTTGGGCCGGCTTTTTCAGTTCGGCTTCGAGCCAGCGCCATTGAGCTTCGCCCAGCACCGTTGTGGCCGGATTGCGGTTGGGCGCGTAGATGCCCCGGATGCCTTCTCCCGGCTCTCCCGGTTCAAACCCCTTGGTGAGTGGGCTGCGAAAGTAGCGGGCATCGAGCAAGATGACCTGTACCGTTTTCCCCTCGGGACCATAAGTGTACGAGGAATACACGCCTTCACGCGTCCAGCGGGGATCATCGCGCGGGGCTTCGAAGAACTTGAGGAACACCTTCTGAGCGTCGCGCTTCTGAGGGTAGTCATCTCCGCCGTCGTTCACGCCAAAATCGTGGTCATCCCACGTGGCGAGGATGGGGCATGTTTTCTTCAGTTGCTGGTAGCCAGGTTGGTTGCCCAACTGCTGGTACTTCGCCCACATCACGTCGATATCGTTGGTGTCCGCGTAGATGTTGTCGCCCAAGAAGATAAACAGCTGCGGCTGGGCCGCGCACACGGCCTCCCAGATAGGTTGAGGGCGATCCTGATGCACGCAAGCGCCGAAGGCCACCTTGGCCAGGGGGGTGGGCTCGCCGCGCGCATGGGAAAGCAAGCCAAGAAGAACCGCCAGGCTCAGGGTCGCGGCTGCTCGCTGCATGACAAACGCTCTGCTCTGCAATGGATGGATGCCCCGCGGCAGCCCACCGAACGCCGGCAGCCACCAGTCAAGAGCATAATCCATCGCCACGGCCCAGGGCGACTATCGTTTGCGAAAAACTGAAGACACCAGATCCCTTGCCAACCACCACAGCAAGCGGGGTCGCTTGCAAATTTTCGAAAGCGCGTAGGGCATGTAGGCTTCGCCGTACGGCACATAAACCCGAATGGCCACGCCCAGCGGCTTGGCCTGGCGAATGGACTCGCGCATCGGCAGGCCATATAGCAGTTCCAGCTGGCAGGGCGTGCCCGCGGCTTGCAAGCGGCGAATGGCTTCGACGGCCAGCGGTGGATCATGCGAGGCCACGCTCACCAGGCAGCGAGAACCTGCCAGGGCGTCGATGACTTCCAAATAGCCGCTGCGCAAGTCGCGCTGGGGGTGCAGCGGGTCGGACCACTCGCCTTTGACCACGCGAACCGGCAAGCCCCAGCGGGCGACCCAGGCGGCGTCTTCCACGCTGCGTTGCCAACGGCCGGGAAGCGTGGTGCTGATGATTGCCGCCGGCACGGCGGCCAGGGTTTCTTCGATGATGGTCTTGGTGCGATCGACCGAATCGGGCGCCATGCCGTCGAAATGAATCCGCCGACCCGTGGCCGCGGCTTTCTCGGCGATTTCGCGAACCAGTTCCGCGGAGTAGCCCAACGACGGCAGCTTGATCGAGAGATAGTTCTGGTCGTCGTCGCCGGCGATGGCTTCCAAGCCGGCCAGGTATTGATCGGCCACCTGGCGAGGCTGTTCGTTCTCGGCATCCCAATAGCCAATGGTGGTGGCCAGGCCTTGAGCGGCAAGCTGTTCTTTCGCCCGCACGGCGTCGCTTAGCTTCTCGCCCGAAATGTACTTCCTTGCGGCACAACGGGCCACAGGAATCGCGGCCGCTTTCACAACCGCTCGCAGCTTGCCGGCCACTTTGCCAGCCACCGTGTGGAGTTGATGGCCGGCGCGAGCCGCGGCATCGGCGGTCAATGCGACCGCCCCGCGCAAATTGTACGGGTAGGCCCGAAACGAAACGCACTCCCGTTTGTGCTCGGTCCAGGCTTCGATCCACGGCTCCGATTGGCCGAGGAACTCGAAGGTCTTCAGTCCTTGCTCGGCCGCATAGGCAATGGCTTCCCGCAGCAGCAGCAGGCCGGGCGAACATTGGCTGTAGCGAGCGTCGTAGCCGATCTTGAGCAGCCAGAATCCCCCTCCCTGCAGCATGGCCACTTGCATGGCGATCGCCTGCCCATCCAGCCGCAAAAAGCACAACCGCAAAATACCTGAGCGGCAAGCGGCGTGCGCGTAGCGGCGACAGAAATTGGCTTCCTCCGGATTGCAAGCCATGGCGGTGCCAGCCAGGCCCTTCCAGCTTTGGGCCTCCACGGCAAAGGCCTCGTCGAGCAACGCGTCGATCTGGTCGGACTTGGGTTCGATGATTTCCGACGTAATCAGGCCAACTTTCTCGGCCTTGCGTTGAGCACGGCGGAAGTCGGAGCGGCGGCGCGAGCTGAGTTGGCTTTCGGGCTCTTGCCACGCGGGGTTGAGCGGTATGAACGGGAACGTGGCTTGGGGACGAACCACAACCAGGTAGCCGCGCGCGAACGCCTCTTTGAGGGCGGGCAAACTGGCCGTTTCTGCTGGCAGCCGGCCGAACTGCACAGGCCAGCGATTGGCGGCCAGTGCCTCGGCCAACTTCACGGCGGCGCCGCCGTTCCGGTAGAGCAACTGCATTGGCTCATGATGATCGTCGACCCCCAGCATGGCCTTGCGGCGGGCTCCGTAGAATCGGCGGATCGTGAGGGGAACCAGGGCGGCCGGCTCGTCGCCGCGGCTGACCATCACGGCTTCCACCTCTTGGCCCTTGGCGGTCTCGGCGCAGGCAAGCGCCCAATCGTATTGTTCGATGGGGCCGCCGGCCGTTGCTCCCAGCCGTCGCCATTCGGTTTCGAGCAAGGTGAGGTCGGCAGCCGATGTCACGCGGCAAACCTTCCAGCCGTCTCCTTGTTCCGGAGAACTGGGGGGGAAGGTGGTTGTAGGCGAGGTTGCAGGCATGGGCTGGGAAGCCGGGGCGGCCGGGGTTTCGGGCACGTCTGCTAGGGTGCTGTTCATCGGAATCAGGGCTGCGAAACGAACGTTCGGACGAAATCTGCGCGAACCTTGAGCGCGGGAACGAACCGTCCCTATGGCAAGGTTAGCTTGCAAAATCAGGTCGCGCCGGGAGACCGATGGGAAAACAGCCCCGTCAACTAGGGCCAGAAGTAACCGTCAAGGATGACCGCACGGCATTCGTCAAGACGGACGTTTACACGAAGATTGACGAGCTCATCCATTCGCTGCCGGCCGGCGAAACCGCGAAGGCGCCGGCGGACGTGAGCGGCAAGATGCTGCTCCGCGTGCCCAAGTCGATCCACGCCTCGCTGATGGCCGAGGCCGAGGCCGAGGGCATTAGCCTGAACCAGCTCTGCCTGGCGAAGCTGTCGGTCCAGTTGCAGGTGTTGGCCACCCCAACAAGGAAATCCGGGCCGCGGTCGATTATGCTTTAGGGCGTGGCTGGCGGTTGCGAAAATCGAATGGCCATATCTGGGGCACCCTGTTCTGCGACCGCGGGGACCGCGACGGCTGCCGTCGCCCGGTGTACAGCACGCCGAGAAGCCCCCAGGGCCACGCGAAGGACATTCGCCGCGCGGTCAACAAGTGCCCTCACCAATAGGAGGCCGAAAGATGGTTTATGAATTTTGCATGCTGCTCGGCGAAGTCGAATTAACGGATGACTTGGCCAACCGGCTGTTCGAGGCGGGCTGCGACGATGGCTCGCCGGGTTCTTGCGATGGCATCACCACCATCGACTTCCACCGCGAGGCCGATTCGTTGGAAGCGGCCATCCGCTCGGCCGTGGCCGACGTGGCCAAGGCCGGCTGCCAGGCCAAGGGAGTCACCATCGAACCCGAAGCGCTGGCAGCGATGGCCGGATCAGTCTAAGAGCCAAAATCTATGCGCGCCGGGGCTAGGGGTTCGGCGAGTGCGGAATTCGGAGTTCGGAGTGGGGAGTTCAAGAGAAGTCGCCAGTGGTGACTCATCGAGGGCGTGACCACGCTACGGCGTTGCGGTGACTGGCCGCGGGAGGTCAGGGGTGGGCTCTTTCGCGGCGCTGGCGGCGAGCCCGTCGCGGCGCAGATTGTGGTTCCGACTCGGGCGCTGAGAGCGTTTTGACGATCCCTTAGCTAGTGCGCGTCCGGAAACGCGTTCGGCTCGTAAAAAATCGGCGGTTTT
>CAYUMU010000041.1:0-55417 GCA_964445985.1 uncultured Pirellulales bacterium
TGTCCCTCGCCGTTTGAAGAAAACGGAATGACAGGAAGCCGCCTAAAGTGCAGTCAGGGTGCAATGTGCCAAAAATGTTGTGCGTTACCTATACGTATTTTTCTGAAGTGGGGGATTTTTTTTGGCGGGTTGGCGATCACCAAGCGTAGCGATGGATTTTGAACGGGGGTTTGCGGGACCAGCCGGGGGCGATCCAGCGGCCGTTTTTGGTTGACGCGTATTTTCGCGGCTGCTTAGCATGGAAGATGGCGAGGAAGCTGCGATGGGGGGAGCGCAGTCGGTTTTCTCGCCGACTCCGATCACGGGACTTTCAGAGAGCGACCGATGCCAACGGTGGTGACAATGATGCGGATATCTAGCCGGACGCTCGGTTTGGCGCTGGCGGTAAGCGCCTTGGCAATGGTGGGCAATCGCGGGGCGCACGCTCAGTCGTCGCTCTACAACAGCTCACCCTATCACTCGTCGCCCTATCGAACGTCGCCCTACCGTCCTGACTATTCGCCCTCGAGCAATCTGTATGGTCCCAGAAACTATTCGGGGCTGATGTCGAACTACGACTACCGCCGGCTCTCGCCCTCGGCGTATGTGAATGCGCTCTATTCCACGCCTGCGTTGTATGGCGGCTGGAACTTTCGCTGGCCGTGGGGAGCGGGGCTGCCCTATTCGTTGAGATATGGTTTGGGGTTTCGCGGCCCTTACTATCCCAACTACTATTACGGCTACAGCAACTATTTCCGGCCCTGGTATCGCTCGTACCGGCCCTTTGGGGTGGGAGTTTCTGGATGGCCGTTTGGCGGCGGATGGGGGTTAGGTGGCATATTTGGCCCCGGATTCCCAGACGGGCTGCCCTTGGGCGCGCCGT
The DNA here is from genome assembly GCA_964445985.1 of uncultured Pirellulales bacterium. Taxonomy (GTDB): domain Bacteria; phylum Planctomycetota; class Planctomycetia; order Pirellulales; family S012-138; genus CAYUMU01. The sequence goes on from CAYUMU010000041.1 coordinate 863, forward strand.
GGCAGCCAGGCGTGCCAATGCTGGAGGGCATACCGCAAGATTGCCCAACGCCGCTGGAAAACGCGCCGGTGGAGGAAGTGGTTTCGCCTGTTCCCAAGCGAATCTACAGCGGGCTGTATTACTGGTGAAAGCCAGCGCTCGATCCACTTTTATCGGCCTTCGGCCGCCTTTTCTCCCCTCTCCTCGGTATTTCCGGGGAGAGGGGTCGGGTGTGGGCTGATAAAAAACGGTTGCTGGCGTGCTCGGGTTCTGTTGCGCGGCGGCGGGTACTTGCGCCGCTCGGCATTGGGTCGGGTTCGAGCGGATCGATCCTGAATGGTCCGCGACCTCAACCGCATATTGAAAATTGCTCACCCTACCGTTTTCTAGGTGGGGTGCAGTTTTCCTGGCTTTTCTCGGCTGGCCCCCCGGTGTTGTGAATGCCTGATTCTTTGCAAGCTCGACGCGTTAGCGAGGGACGTTCGGAGGGACTCCCTCGCTAACGCGTCGGGTTATGAATAGCCGCGAGGCTCGCGGCTTTCTTGCTCCCTTCTCCCCCGGAGTTGTCGCTGCGCTGGGGGCCGATGGGCTGGGCGGCCAACTGCCAGGCGCTGGGTTACTTTTTACCAGGCTTATTCCCGTCGGGCTTGTTGTCTGGCGGCGTCCAAGCTTGCGGGGCCGGGTTCTCGGATGTGAGCGCGGCGGTGTCGCCTAGCCTGGTTTGCCAGGCGTGCATGTGCTTCATCAACTCGGCGATCCGCGGCGCTTGAGTGGCGTCGTCGGCCAGGTTGTGGCGTTCCTGAGGATCGGCTTGCAGATCGAATAGCTGCGTTTTGTTGATCTGGGGATATTGGATGAGCTTCCACCGATCGTCGCGCACCGCCCTTTGCACGTTGCGATACGAGGTGAACAGGGTATCGCGCACGCTGGGCTGTTTGCCTTGAATGATGGGCGCCAGGTTTTGGCCGTCGAGCCCGGCGGGGATCTCAGCCCCCACCAGGGCACAGGTGGTGGGAAAGATGTCGAGCAGATAGGCCAAGGCCTGGGTTTCGCCATGCGGGATGCCAGGCCCCGCGAAGACCAAGGGGGGCTTCATGCTGTGCTCGTACAGGCTTTGTTTGCCAAAGAGCCCATGGCTGCCGACGGCCAGACCATGATCGGAAGAAAAGATGATGAGGGTGTTGTCGTATTGGCCCGTTTCTTTGAGATGGGCCAGCAAACGGCCGATGTGGTGGTCGAGGCCCGTGATCACGGCGTAATAGTCGTGCAGATGTTGGCGAACGGTTTCCTCGGTGCGCGGCCAGGGCGCCAACTGCTCGTCGCGAACGGTCATTTCGCCGTTATCGAACGGATGAACCGGCAAGTAGTTGGCCGGGAGTGGAATGTCCTGGCGTTGATACTGATCCAGGTACTTCTGGGCGGCCACGCGCGGATCGTGCGGAGTGGCGAAGGCCAGGTACATGAAGAACGGCTTTTCATTCTTCCGCGTTTTCAAGAAACTCACGGCGTCGTCCACCACTTCCTGGCCAGGCTCGCCGCACGTGCGAGCTTCGAGATCCTGCAGGTAATGGCTGTGGTCGAACTCCTTGTGCAACTCTTTGGCCGTGTTGCCCGACTTGCCGTGGTGGTAGGTTTCATAGCCAGCTTCGCGCATGCTACGGGCAAAGTTGGGCTCGCTCCGCTCGGCCATCTGGCGAAAACGAAAATAAGCTCGGCCGCTGAGCAGCATGTTGCGGCTGGGCAAGCATACCGCCCCCACGTTGCTGCCCAGGCAGTAGGCGTTGCGAAAGGTGAAACCCGTTTGAACCAGCCGATCGAGATGAGGCGTTTTGATCGCCGGGTTGCCCAGGGCGGCGATGGTGTCGGCCCTTTGATCGTCGGTAAACAGGAACAGCACGTTGGGACGCGCGACTTCGGCGGCCGCGGCGTGTGAGCCGGAATTGAAGACGACTCCAGCGGCATAGGCCGCCAGCAAAGTCAGACAAGTGCGATTCAAAATGTGGTTCCTCCCCCGCAAGCTCAATCACCGTTGCAACGTGGCCATGCGACTGGTGGCCGTCACCCGCCGTGTTTGGCTGACAGACACGACGCTAGTTTGGCTGCTCCGATCGCGGAACTCAACCGTCTTGGGGTGTTGAGGCGATTTCGGATGGTGGAAGCACCACGAGCCGATGGCGAATTGCCTCGCTTGGGGGTGTGCGCGATTTGACTGGATCCCCGCCTGCGCGGGGATGACGGTAGCGCTGCGCGGGATGACGGTAGCGCTGCGCGGGGGTGACGGTAGCGCTGCGCGGGGGTGACGGTAGCGCTGCGCGGGGGTGACGATGCGGTTTGGAAAGAAGTTGCTTGTCGCCTTAGCGAACCGATTTGCCGACCATTTCGTAGATGGCCACGGTCTTGGTGTCGTCGAAGGGGTCTTTCATTTCGCTCACGCGAAACACGCCTTCGACCGTGACGGGGCGGACGGTGAAATTGGCCGTTCTGCCGCGTTCCATTTTGACCACCACGCAGTCGTAGAGAGCGGCGCCCTTCCCAAAGCAGCACTCCAGGTTGTCTCGCACCAGCACAAACTGGCTCAACTCCTGATAGGCCGTGTTGAGGATGTAACCCCGTAGCCGGATGGGCTCGCCATCAAGGCTTTCAACCTGCGAAGTGAGCAGGCTGCGATCGAAGGGCGACTCTTTCTCCATTTCGAACTTGATGTGGTCGAACGTGATATCGAACATTCCATCGCGGCCCCGGCGAGCCACGGGAATCACCAGCGGCGGTTTTTCAGCGGTTGCTTGGCGCGGATCTTCGGTGGGGGCCGTTTCTGCCGAGGCCGGCGGAGGAGAAGCCGCTAGCGCCGCGGCCACCATTTCGCGGTTCATGGCCTCGGAATTAGCCGGGGCGACGCCAGGCGTGGAGGTAAACCGAGGATCGAAATCGGGTGCTGGCTCGCCAGCCTGTTCGCTGGCCGAGGCGTCAGTGACTGCATCGGGCTGCGTTTTGGGGGAACGCTCGAACTTAGCCATGTAGGCTTCCACCGCGGCGTCATGGGCAGCATTGGTTGCTGGCGTGGTCGCCGCTGGCGAACTCGGATCGCTTTTTCCGCAGCCTAGGCAGAGGCAGAGTGCAATCGCGATCAGGCAGCCAGTGATCTTCATTGAAGATGATCCGCCTCGAGTTGGTAGACAACCTGGCCGACAACATCCGAGTCGGCTGGCAGCACTTTGAAGGTGCCTGCTAGTTTGAATTGTCGCATGGAGTAGGTCAACTCCAGCGGCTCTTTGAGCTCCACCAGGATTTTATCGGTCAGTTTCGGTTCACCGCCGAAGCAGCAATCTCCATTATCGCGGCAGAGCACGAACTTTTTGATGTTGGTCTGCTGGCGAGTCGGGTACACGTAACCCTTAATGAATACTTGCTTTCCATCGAGCGACAGGGCCGACTTGGGTACCGAGCCCTCGGGGGCAAAGGGCGGCGGCTGTAGCTCGGTGTACGAAATGCGGCTGTAACCTTCCGGAACTTCGGTCTGGTAAATGTAAGCCTGAGTTGCCACGCCAGCAATCAGCATGAAGGCCGAAAGGGTGATTCCGGCCAGCGCTAGCGGCCGGCCGGTATAGTCGCGAGGTTGGCTGGCAATTTGCCGGTAACCGGTCCATCCCAGCAGGATGCCGATGATGGGCACCAGGGTGAGGTATGGATCCAAGAAAGCGACAATGCTAAGGATGCCGAGGACCAAACTGATGACCGCCCACTTGGAAATGGCGCGGTACAAAACTTCCGAGTCCAAGGGTTCGGAGGCCAGCGGCTGTGAATAGCTTGGAGAAACGTCCACGCTCATCCCACGGACTCCGTCGGGAAAAAAAATCGATTGCGAAACGGAAAATGCCGGCCGCCGGAGGCGCGGATGCTCCCCAGGCGGTACTTCGGGCGGACAAGCGGAAACACGACCCAAACAGCCCTGATCGTGGTTTGTCGCCCCGCCTTATTAGTATACCCAATGCCGGTGTCGTTACGAGTCAATGCTGACAAAGGTTCGCCAGCGGGGCGCACGAATTTCCCGCTGGTCGAAGAGATTAAGACACCTGCTGGCAGATTGGCGGGTCCGGCCCGGCCGGTTTTTTTTGCTGGCAACCTCGACAGAATCCGCATTATCCCGCGTAAATGCCGCGGAAAGCAGGCTTCACCCAGCCCGTGCTACTCTACCTGAATCCGCGGTATTTTGGAGCAGATTTGCCAGGCTGGCGTTGGGCCGCTTGCCTCTCCTGCGTAGAATGAAATTGCAGGGCCGGACGGATGGGTGTCCAAGGCGGGCACGGCGTGAACTTTTGCCGAGGAAGACAACGATCGTGATGACCGGTAGCCGAAAAGTACGAGTGCAGCGGACGTTGCGGGAAGCCGAAGGGTACCTGGAACTGAAAATGCCGCAGCAAGCGCTCCTAGCCTTGGGGCGGGTTACCGATCCAGGCACTTTTCGCAGTCAAACTTCCTGGTTGAAAGGCGAAGCCTACAAGCAGTTGGAATTGTACGAAGACGCGATTCCCCTGCTCGAGGAGGCCGCTGATCTGGCTCCGAGCAACACCGGCGTGGCGGCCGCGCTGGCATGGTGCTACCGCCGGGTTGGCCGGCTGCCCTCGGCGATTGCCACCTTGGAACAAGCGCTGTTGATCGAACCAGACAATCCCGAACTGCTCTATGACCTGGCTCGAGCGTTTAGCTTGTGCGGCAAAGTCCGAAAGACATTGAGTCTGCTCGCCATGGCGCTGGATCGCGATAGCCAATATCGCGAGGCGATTTCCACCGAGCGCGACTTCGATGGGCTGCGAAACAACGCGGAATTCCAGGCTCTAACCGCCATCATCGTTTAGCGGGTAGCCTTGCAGCCAACTCTTCAGCCCATCCGCTGTTCCGCTGCCTGGTTTCTAGGCGAGCTTAACCGTGCTCGGATTCGGTCCACGAATCGACGAGCGATTTCTTGGGGGCGCTGATCTTGAGCACCGGAGCAAAGTCGGCGAATTCCACATCGACTTCGCCCAGCAGGCTTTCCAGCGACTGCTGTTCTTTCAGCGGCAACTGCCCATAAATCGCCGAGAACGCCTGGCATTCCGACCATTGATTGTCGTGGTTCGCAGGCAGCAGGGCGGAGAGCGCCACGGCAACTTCGCCGGGCTGATTGCTGGCATTGGCCACCAGATCATCGATATCGGTGTGATGCTCGATGAGCTTCGCCATGGCTTCGGGAAGGTTCCACTGCCGGGCCATTTCGGCGGCCACGTCACCATGCGAGCAGCCAAACCGTTCGCGTTCCAGCGACGACAGCCGGCAGTGGCCGCCCTCTCGCGTGGTGAGCAGTTCCAAGTACTCTTGAGGCAATTCCTTGGCCAGCAAGGGAACCGCCATGTCTTGCAGCAAGGCAGCGGCAAACGGTTCTTCCACTTCTTTCGAACCCAACTGCTTGGCCAGCTTGCGGGCAAACAGCGCCCGGCGGAGCGAATCTTGCCACAGACAACGCAGTTCGAAGGGGCCGCACTTGGGGTTGGGCATCAAGCTGAACACGGCGCTCCAGAGCGCGAAGTTCTTGATGGTGCGCATGCCAACCAAGGTGATCGCGGATTTGACGTTCGAAATCTCACGCGGAAATCCAAAGTACGAGGAGTTCACGAACCGCAGCACCTGACTGGTCAGGCCGGGATCAATTTCGATCGGCATCGCAAACTGGGCGGGACCGCAGTTGGGATCTTTGGAGAGCTGAAGCAAGCTGATCGCGCTTTGCGGGAGCGCCGGCAATTGTCCGCCAGAGATCATGCGTTTGATATCAAGTGTTGCCGTCGCCATGAGCTGCGTCCTCTCCAAGACCTAGGTTCCTCGGGGATTTCGTCCCACGCGATGAAAGCTTTCCCTGGTCATCGATGAGCCTTTCGCCGCAATATCCCCATCTACAGAACCTATAGGTCACATCCGTTCAAAGGCAAAAAAGGCCGGCTGCCAAAATGCCGCTGGCCCTCCGGCCAATCGCCCCCGTTCCCGATGGCCCCCCGGCTGGCTTACCTCCCATTGGGTCGGGCAGCCGACCGGCCCCCCGGTTCCGCAATGTTGACATTCCTCAACACGGTTGCCAGCCCGCAACAGGGGGTGCTCCCCATTGAGGCCAGAACGCAACAGGTTGGGAGCAGGCGTTTCCCCGCTCGCCAAACTCAAGTCATTTCCAAGAAAAGCTTTAGGCGATCCGGGCGATCGGCGTTTTCCACTTCGGCCCAGGGCCTGCATTGAGCCCCAGGCAGGGAGACTCGCACGCGAACATTTCGAGTCGTGTGCCCGCCCCCGCGGCGTTAACGGCGGAGTTAGACGATGAAAGCCGGATCGGCCCAGGCCACGGGCGAGTGCCCCGCGACGAAGGAACCACACGCAGGGGGCGGTTCGCGCCCGTGGCCGATTCGCTCGGCGGTTTTGGATTTCTGGTTGTTAGGATTAGCGCCGCTTATGCTGGGCGTACTTCACCCTGGCCATGCGGTGAGCGGTCAAGATCACCCGGTACGCGACTCATCCGTACGTTTGTCGATCGATTTCGTACACGCCGAGCCCGATGGCGTTGCCGCCGAACCCGAGTGGCGCCGCACGGCTCAAGGCTGGGAACGCCGCGAAAACTGGATTCTGCTGGCTCCGCCCCGGCCTGTTTGTCATCCGGGGCTCCTGGCCGCCTTTCAAGCGTTGGTGTCGGTGTTCGCCCTGGTGGCCTGGCCCGTCAGGCCGCTAGCGCTTTCTTTCCCGTAGCCATGCCCGCGAATTCCACTCGCCTGGGTTCCGCCGGTTATCGAAGGGGGGGCCACACAAGCTGGGCGTAACGCCCCGCTTGGCCTGCGGAAGGCCTTGCCCCCCCAGCGGTGGACCGTTTCGCACAAGTTTTCTTGACATCAGCGGTTTCGATCACGAAGTTGATAGGTAGGCGTCGGGCGGGGGGCACTTCTCATTTGCGAAACCGGGTTGATGGAACCTTCCCGCTGGCTAAAATTTTTGAGCCCATGGTTGGCCATTTGGATGGTTGGTCTGGCTCACGCGGACGAATCACCGCCCCCCGTTCGCTCGCAATCTGCCTGGAAGACCGAGCGCTTGGTCACCACCAACGGCAAAGTTCATGAAGGATTGACGGAGCTGCGCGACGCGGAGCGGGTGGTGTTTCTGGAGCTTGTTCGCCCCCCCGGCCGGCCGATGTTTGCCGTTCGTCGCCCCTACCCGCTCTCCGAGATTCGCTCGCTGGAGACGCTCAGCCCGGCCGATCGCGACGCATTCAGGGCTCATTGGCATCGGCATTTGCGGCGTGCCCGCATCGATTCCGAGCGACTCGACCAGCTTGAGTTGCAGCGAGTGAGCGCCGCCACGGAGCCTCCGGCGTTCCAGTATCAAGGCGCGTGGTTTGCTCTCACGGCCCAGGCCGAAGAAGCCGCGACGCGGCAAACGATTGCCCACCTGGAACAAACCTTTGCCGCCCTGCGTCACTTGCTGCCCCCGCAACCTCAGCTTCCCGAACACCGGCTTACGGTGCGGCTATTTTCCCAGCGCGACGAATACGTGCGTTTCTCGCGCCAGGCGGGCCTGGACTTGGAGCACACGGCCTATTTCGACGCGGAGCAGAACATAATCGCAATGCACTCGCAGTTGGAGCGCATTACTCTCGAGTCGGAAGCGGCCTCGCAAACATACGACGAGTGGCGCATCCAACTGGAAACGCTACGGAAGGAGTTGCCTGAGCGTTTGAAAGACGAACGCGCCAAGTTGGAAATGGCGCAGCGTCCCGAGGCCGAAGTTCGGCAGTACCTGGTGCGGCTGCGTTCCGAGCTGAATAAGCGGATCGACGCGCTGAAAGGCGCGATGGACCGCGCGAATCGCCAGAAACAGCAGCGGATCGACGAGCAGACCGCCGCCTGGCTCAAAACGCTGCGACACGAAGCCTGCCACGCCTACGTGCAAAACTATCTGTTTCCGTTGCAGCGATACCGGGTGCCCACCTGGTTGCACGAAGGCCTGGCCCAGGTCTTGGCGCATGGCATTTTGGAAGACGGCCTGCTCCGGGTCGATGCCCCCGATCCGGAGGTGCTGAAACAGCTGCAAGCCGACCTCCGCGGCGAACCGCTGCCGTTGGAGCAACTGCTGCGAGCCCAGAATGCCGACTTCTTGGTCACAACCCCCGACGATCGAGAATCGTCGCGCCGACTCTACGCCTACGCCTGGGGCCTGACCTGGTTTCTGTTGTTCGACGAACAGCAAGGGTGGACCGTCGACCAGTTTGCCCAATTGGTGCGCCCCGAAGAAAAGGGCGAAACCTACGATGCCGCGGAGCGATTTGCCCGCGTGGTCGGCGAAGATCGCGCGGCCTTTGAGCAACGGTGGCGGGCGGCGATGCGGGAGTGGACGCCAACTCGCTAGGCAGAGTGGGGATTGAACTTTGCCGCACGGGTGCCCTTGCTCATGTTGCAGATGTACCTAGGCAACAAAAGTGTGCCAGTTTGCGAGCGAATCGGCCCACCACCATCCCATTCGCTATCCACGCTCGCAAGCAGTGCCGAACCGCCCTCGAGTTGGCCAACAAAGTGGCACGCCCGCCTCCGCCGCGCACTGCTTGCGGTCGTGACAAGCGTGCTTTGCAAGGGATACCGGATTCGACCGCAAGCAGTGGCACGCCGAATGGAGTTGGCCGGATTGACCTTTCGCAGGCATGGTAGGAATTCCGCCTGTCCCCGTGCTGTTAGCGTTGCAGCGGCGGACGGCTACCCGGCGTGCCGGGGGCGTTGGCTTGCAGCACGCCCGAGTTGGGATCGCTGAATTGGGTTTGATCGCCAGGCGCCTCGGTGCCCACCGGGGTTTGGCCGCCGGCTGGCGGTTGCATTTGAATGGCGGTTTGCTGAGCTCGGCGAATGGCTTCTTGTTCCACTATTTCTTGCTGTTGAAGCATGTGGTCGGGGTCTTCGAAGTCGAGGGCCACCGGGGCCAGGTCTTCGAAGGGCTTGGTGATCATGCCGGCAATCCGCCAACCTTCGGGATCGTTGCGCAGCACCCAAATGTAGTCGTCGCTGTATTGGTCTTCGCCTTCACCTTCGGTCCAGGTGCTCAGCACGTGCGCGCCCTCGCCATCGCCGATGGTTTCCACGCCTTGCACCACGAACTGGGCCGTATTGCTGCCCGGCGGGGCCACGCGGAGTTCGCGAGCGCTGGTTTCCTTGAGCGCCGTCTTGGTGAGCAGACCTTCGGCGGTGCGATCGTCGCCCGCTTTGACGGCGCCCAGGAAGGTTTCCACAATTTGTTGCGGCGTGCGGCCATCGTGCTTGACCGTTTGCTGTTCACCGCCGTTTTCCACGTTCACGGCGGGCTGTTCGCTGCCGCAACCCACACAAAATGCCACGGCGGCCACGGCGCCTGCTATCTTCCAACGCCCGCAAGTCATTGTTCCCTCCTCAGAAGCTGGTTGACGGTTCGCGCCGCTTTCAGATCGAAGTTCCGGCGATAAACGGGGCGGGAGTGTGACAAACTTGCCACGGGTCGTCAAGACAGGTTGAACGAGCGCGATTGCGGAGTTGCGGGGGGGCGCCGGGCGAGGGAAACTCAATCCCAGGCCAGGCTGCTAGCGGCAAACACCGGGCCTTCCACGCAGGTGCGGCGATAGTCCCAGCCGCCGTCCTCCTGGCGAACTTTGGCCACGCAGCTAAAGCAGATGCCAATCCCGCAGGCCATCGGTGTTTCCAGCGAAACATCGCACGGAATGTCGCGGGCCAAAGCCAGCTGGGCCACTGCTTCCATCATTTTCTCAGGGCCGCAGCACAGGATTCGTACGGCGGTGCGATTTGATGAAGCGGGTGAAGCTACCGAAGTTGCTGCCGGGCTGCCATCCAATGCTTGCTTGAGCAGGTCGGTCACCAGCCCATGGTGGCCGGCCGAACCGTCGTCGGTGGCGATTTTGACTTCCACGCCACGCTTTTCGAAGTCCTCCACGCCCGCCAGGTATTCGGCGGTTCGCACGCCATAGCACAGCGTGACACGTCCGGCCCACGGTAAAGCTTGCGGTGAAGTTCGCGGCGGGTCACCGTATTGGCGATGCCCCAGGTACTGCTGAGCGACGGCGGGAAATGGCGTCTGGCCAATGCCGCCGGCGACCAAAATCAGATGGTCGACGTTGGCGGCGGGGAACCCGTTGCCCAGCGGTCCCCAGACTTCCGTCTGTTGACCGGGCTGCAACAGGGAGAAACGCCGCGTCATGCGGCCAATCACCAGGTAGACCAGATCGATGCCCTGCGGCTCGCCAGCAGGGGAATGGTAAATGTCGTACAAGGCCAGCGGACGACCCAAGAGCGGATCATCGCAACCGGCCAGGCGAACCATCACAAATTGCCCTGGCACAATCCGGCGGGCAATCTCCGGGCATTCGATCCGCAACCGGTAGGTGTCTCGGGCCAACCGCACGTTCTCAATAACCTCGGCCGCGCCATGCCAGGCCTGGTCGGCGAAGCAAACAGCATCCTGGTGCATTACCGCTTTCCTTTGCGCTTTCCTCGCGGGCGGGGGCCGCCGGGCAACATTTTCTTGCGTTTGCCACCAATCGCGGATCGTTGACCGCCGCGCGCATCTTCACGCGCGGGCTTGCCACCGCCAGAGGGCTTACCCGCGCGGCTTGGTTTGACCGGACGACTGGGGGGCGCTTCGGGCTCGGATGCCGCCGGGGTCACATTGTAGTAATCGTCGCCGCCAATCACGCTGCCGGCGCGAGGCGGGCGTTGGGCTGGCGCTTTGGAACGGCCACCGGCCGAGCGCGTTCCCTTTCCGGTGGGTGGCTTACCGCCCTGCGATGTGGCGGGGCGCTTGGCTCCCCGTTGGCTCTCACGTCGCGCGTCGCGCTCGGATGCGTTCACGGAAGACCGGGCCGCGGAGGTTCGTTTGGCGGTCTTCTTGCGAAGCGGCCTCGCCGAACTGGCACTGCCTACGGAGCGCGAAGGCTTGCGACCCTCGGAGGGCGCCGCGGCACGATCAGAAGATTTCGCGGGACGGTCGGACGACTTGCCGCGACGCTCCGGCAAAGCCGTGATGCGCTCCGCGGACCCGCGACGCTCCGGCTTGTTCCCCGAGTCTTGCGCGGTTTTGCTGGACTTGCGGGGATGCTGCGTCTCGGCCCCGGTTTGTTCGGCGGCTTCGTCCTTCTTCTGCCGACTTTCGCGCACGGCCGTTTTGAGCTTTTGAATTTCGAGCGAAGTCAGCTGCCGGTACGCGCCCAAGGGCATTTCGCCCAGCCGCACGCCGCCCATCTCCACGCGCATCAGTCGCAGCACCTTGTGGCCGACTTTGGCCAGCAGGCGGCGGATTTCGCGGTTCTTGCCTTCATCGAGGATCATCTCCAGCCAACTGGAGCGGCCTTCGGCCGATTTGATGCGGGCGTTGACCACCTTGGCAAAACCCTCGGCCAGGTACATGCCCTGCTTGAGCGTATCCAGGGTTTCTTGGGTGATATTGCCGGCCACCAGCACGTGGTAAACCTTGCGAACCCCAAATCGCGGATGCGTGAGGCCGTTGGCCAGCGCGCCATCGTTGGTCAGCAGGATCAGGCCCTCGCTGCTCATATCCAAGCGGCCAACGGGGAACACGCGAATATCGCCAGGAACCATGTCCACCACCCGCGGCCGGCCACTGGGATCGCTGGCCGTGGTGACCACGCCAGGCGGTTTGTTGAGGGCCAGGTAGCAGAAGCGCGCGGCGCGAATCGATTCGCCATCGACGCGGATCTTTTGCTGCGTGGGGTGAGCTTTGGACCCCAGCTCGGTAACCGTTTCGCCGTCGACATCAACGCGGCCGGCGGTGATCAGCTCCTCGCAAGCCCGGCGGCTGCCGAATCCGGCGGAGGCGAGAATTTTTTGCAGTCGCTGACGACCATCGCTGGCGGCGGCAGGTGACGCCGGGGTGGAGCGTTTGTGAAATTTTCGACGCGTGCGGGCCATGAGCGCAACCTGAAGCGAGCAACCAAGGAATGAAGAGTTCGGCGGAAAACCAGTAGGAGAGCCGAGTCGATGCGAAGCGAGCCGATCGAGGCTCCGAAGACATTTTCCAGGCCGTGCTCGAAAGCGGCCGCAACTTTCCCTCAATGAATATATCAACTTGATATATTATTCGACCAGTGCCCACCCCCGGGGCGAAAAACCGCGGATTTGCTTCACTTGCCCGCGCCCGCGGCTGCATGGACCTTGTTCCTTCAATCTACCTTGCGCCAAGCCAGCTTCGATGAACAACACTTGGGACATTGCCTACGCCCGCGATCAGTTTCCCGCCTTGGCTCGCCAACACCAGGGCAAACCGGTGGCCTTCTTCGATGGCCCGGCGGGCAGCCAGGTTCCTCAACGCGTGATCGACGCCGTTTCCGGCTACCTGGCGAACACCAACGCCAACCACGGCGGGCTGTTTGCCAGCAGCCAAGAAAGCGACCAGTTGCTGGACAAAGCCCACCGTACGCTGGCCGATTTTGTGGGGGCGACCGATGCCGATGAGATTGCATTCGGCGCGAATATGACCACGCTCACGTTCGCGTTAAGCCGGGCAATCGCCCGCACTTGGCGGCAGGGCGATGAAATAATCGTGTCGCGCAGCGACCACGACGCGAATGTTACCCCGTGGGTGCTGGCGGCCCGCGATGCCGGCGTGACCGTGCGGCATATCGAGCTGCATGCTGAAGACGCCACGCTCGATTGGGACGACTTTCGTTCCAAGCTGAGCGACGCCACGCGATTGGTGGCGGTCGGTTGTGCGTCGAACGCCACGGGCACGATTCACCCCGTGCGCGCAATCATTGAGGCCGCCCATGCCGCTGGAGCCCAGGTGTTTTTAGACGCCGTGCATTACGCTCCGCACTTGCCCATCGACGTGGCCGCTTGGGATTGCGACTACCTGGCCTGTTCGGCCTACAAATTCTTTGGGCCGCACGTGGGCGTACTGTGGGGAAAGCGGGAGCATCTGGAAGCCCTGCCGGCTTACAAGCTACGGCCGGCGCCGAGTGAACTGCCCGGCCGCTGGATGACGGGCACGCAAAACCACGAAGGAATCGCCGGGACCGCGGCGGCCGTCGATTATCTGGCCGATTTGGGCCGCCATGCCTCAGGCTCGGGGGCCGCACTTGAGCGGCGGCCAGCCATTCTGGCGGCCTTCGACGGTATCTCACGCTATGAACAACAGCTGGCGCGGCAATTTCTCGCGGGCTTGAATGAGCTTCCCGATTTCCGGCTGTGGGGAATCGCCGACATCGATCGGCTGGCGGAACGGGCGCCCACCTTTTGCATTACCCACCGCAAATGGTCGCCCGTCGAAATGACTCAGCGACTGGCCGAGCGGGGCTTCTTTGTGTGGCACGGCAATTACTATGCCCTGCCGTTAACGCAAGCCCTGGGGCTGGAGCCCGAGGGCGCGGTGCGGATTGGCTTTTTGCACTACAATACGGCGGAAGAAGTGCGGGGCTTGCTGGAAGTGCTGCGAAGTTGGTAGGACGCCGCTGAGTGGAACGGCGCCCGGCAGCGGTTTCCGCCCCGGCAATTACATCGCCGCCCCGGCTGGCACCACGTAGTAGAGGATGGCCAGGAAGTGGCATGTGCTGCCGGCCAACACCCAAAGGTGCCAGATCGTGTGGTAGTAGGGCCGGCGATGCTGCAGCAGGAAGAACACGCCGATAGTAAAGCAGAGTCCGCCCGCCAGAATTAGCAGCAGGCCGCCCGCCGGCGCGTAATCGTAGATGGGTTTGGCAGCCAACACGGCCAACCAGCCGGTGGCGATATAGGGGGCGTACGACATCTCATCTTGCGGTTTGGCCACGATCCGCGTGTAGCCACCCATCAGGGCACACCCCCAAACGAGCGCCAGCAGCGAGTATCCCCAAGGGCCTTGCAAGAAGGTCAGCAAGAACGGGGTATAAGTGCCGGCGATCAGCAGGTAAATGCAAACGTGGTCGGCCTTGCGGAATATGCCTTTGGCGCGAGGCTGTTGCACCCCGTGATACAAGGTCGAAGCCGAGTACAGCAGCAATTGCGTCACCCCATACACGGCCACGCCCACCATGGTAATGGTGGAGCCCGTCGCCGACGCGGCTTCCATCAGGTAATACAGGGCCGCCAGGCTGAGGATGGCGCCGGCCCCATGGGTGATCGTATTGGCGAACTCTTCCTGCAAGGCCGGCATCGAAACCGGCAAATAGGCCGTGTGATCGGCACTGGCGGGGTAGTCCGCCGGTAGATCGAGTTGGGCAATGTTGTTACTCATGGCAACCTATGCTGAAAAGGCAGGAGGGTGGGGTAACCCTTCCTCTTAAACTTCGGCAGGTAGGGGGCAGGGCGTTCAAGGTTTCACGGCCGTGAACAATTTCTCACCTGGTCGCTGGTTTTTCAATATTCCACGCACATTAACCCGTTTACCTAGTCTAGGTCGTCGCCAGGCATCTCAAGTACATCCATCCAATAATTTGGTGCATTGCGGAATAGTAAGCTCCAATTCGCGGCCAGGCGGTACTCGTCGGGGGAAATAAGTGAAGAACTGCCTTGAATCCCCAGCGTAACTGCAAAAGTGGCGCAACGGTCAAGGTGGCGATAAGCTGGGAAAAATACAACGAATATTCGCGCGAGGAATTATCTCGGCTACCAGCAAAAACGGGATAACGATGGCTTGACAGTGGCCACCTGTTCATGTATACATATGTATCGAGATGGCATCCCATTCATTGGTGCTTTCCAAATGCGAAGCCCAGGTTGGGCGACCGTTGCAACCCCACAAAATCGTTGGCGCAGTTGGTGGATGTGCTTGGGTGATTTGAACGCAGCTAGCGTTGGCATGCGTTCCAAGTTCTGTTAGGTTCCGGGGAATGGATTGACGGATCACGCACCGAGGGGGGCCAAGGATGGCCAAGAAGCATCAGCTTGAGACGACGTATGCGCTTTCATCGAGCGAATTGCTAGACGCTGTGAATTCCCGATTCAGGTTGAAAGTTGCCCTTGAGGGCGCGGTCGCCGAAGTTCAAATGGAGAAGCACATCAAGCGATTGGTGGGCACAGCGGTTGAAAGCTATCAAGATCACGACACGGACGGACATCCCGACTTTTCGATTTGGCTTCCCGGTGAGCCAAAGCCGTTGCTTGCCGAATGCAAGAACATCCGAGAAAGCGGGAAGGTTGGTGGTGAAGCCTATCGCGAAAAAGGCAAAATCGTTGCCTATAAGGTTGAGACGCAAAAGACGAGAGCTTCAAAGGAAGACCCGACGAGTCGCTACTATAACATTGACCATTTCCAGATTCTTGGCGTCTGCATGGGCAAGAAGACAGGGGATTGGACGGACTTTCTCTTCGCGCGAACGGATCAACTCTTACGCCAAACCTTACACCCACACAAACTGGCAGTTCTACAGCGCGTACCGCTCCCCGATACCGAGAACATTTCGCCCTGGTATTCCGACCTTGGCGAACTAATCAAAACATTTCTCAAGTGACCGACGTTTCTCAAGTGACCAATGCGGATCAAGCCTCTCTACCAAACGGACCTCGGCAAGGCGTACTGCGCTGACAGCTTGGAGTTGCTGCAGAAACTCCCGGAAACATCCGTGGACCTGGTGATTACGTCTCCGCCGTATGCACTGCACTTCAAGAAAGAGTACGGGAACGCCAGTCAGGAAGAGTACGTGGGCTGGTTTCTGCCGTTCGCCCAGCAGATCAAGCGAATTCTAAAGCCCGAAGGCAGCTTCGTGCTCAACCTGGGCGGGGCGTGGCAACCCGGCTCTCCCACAAGGTCTCTCTATCACTTTCGCTTATTGTTGGCGCTATGCGACGAATGTGAATTCAATTTGTGCCAAGAGTTTTTCTGGTACAACCCAGCCAAGATGCCGGCCCCGGCCGAATGGGTAAACGTCCGCCGGATGCGGGTTAAGGATTCCGTGGAATACATTTTTTGGCTCTCGCCATCCAAGTTCCCGCGCGCGAATAATTCCAAGGTTCTTCAACCATACAGCAAGGATATGCAACGGCTGATTAAGCGTGGCATTAAGGACACTAAGCGGCCGTCAGGGCATAATATCAAGGGAACATTTGCCGCCGATAAAGGTGGTTCCATCCCGCCCAATCTGATTGAATGTGGGAACAACGAATCGAACAGCCGTTATATCAAGGAAAGCAAAGCCCAAGGCCGGAAAGTGCATCCCGCGAGGTTTCCGGCTGAACTCCCCCGGTTTTTCATGGAGTTTCTGACTGAGCCAGGGGATTTGGTTTTAGACCCGTTCGCTGGCTCCAACACCACGGGAGCCGTTGCCGAGCAACTGGGACGACGTTGGATAACGATCGAAAAAGATGCTGGTTATGCTGCCGATTCGGAGTTGAGATTCCAAGTACCGCAAGAGAACGGTGAAAGGCAGCAAGGATTGTTCAATTTCACCGCTTGAAGGGGGGTATTGAGGTCCAACCGTTGTCCAGAGTCGATTCCGTGGCAATTAACGGTTTCAACCGCTTGCGGCAATTTGCTTCCGTCATACCACCGGCGTTTTCAATTCCACCGGGCTCGGTTGCATGTCACCCAGTTCGGCCGTGGGTGATAGTTCCACGGCGTCCCAGGTGAGCAATTCGCCCGGCTCGTCGCCCGTTTCGGCGTATTGCCCTAATTCGAACACATGTTCGCGGTAAGCGAGCACGTCGAGCATGGCCAGGGTTTGAATGGTTCGCACCGTGATCAACTGCTCGCTGATGCGCGAGGGGTGGCGGAGCAGGTTGCCCAGCACCGTCTCGCCTTCGGTGGGCCCTCGGTCGCCGAATTGATCCCAGGCTTCGAGCGCCGTGCGGGCTCCATCGCGGTTAAGCACCACCGCTGTCCAGGCGGCGTCTTTGGCGCCGGACTCGGCCTCCGATTTCTCGGAGTGATGGTCGCGCCAGAATCGGCAAAACTTCCGCCACAGCCGCGGGCGAGGGAAATAACGGGGCGGCGCCAGGTGATCGAGCTGGGCCAGCGAAAAGACTTCGGTGAGAATCTCGCGGGCCGACAGCAGACTGCGCGCCCGCCGGTAGTCGGCCAGGTAGGCGACGGTCGCCGCGCGACGATGTTCCTTGGCGGCGAACGCATCCCCTGGCAAACCAACCGCCGCGGCCGCCCGACCCAGCAGTCCCTCCTCGAACAAACGTGTCAGGCGGCGCACATCGGCTTCCACCCGGCGGCGTTCTTGACGCAGCGGCAGCACATCCTCGGGCTCGGCATCCAAAAACCGCAGATCGGCATCCAACTGGGGATCGAGCAACACCCGCGTTTCGCCCGGCAAGCTCACGCCCAGAAACTCGGCATCCATCATCGCCCGCAGGCGAATCGCGGCCAAGACCACCGGCGAGCGCATCCGGCCGATCTTGCGCACGGCGGTCACAAAGTCGGCCTCGGGCGAAACTTCGTTGCCGCTCCGGCGGTTCAGGTGGCGCACTTCACCGACCGCTTTGGAGATGAGCTTGAAGAACTTGCCCACGTACTGCGCGAATCGCCACAGCACGAACAGCGGCAAGAACAGGGCCCGGCCGCCCGAGAGCCAGTTCTCGTACACGGCATACATGTTGAGCATCCGCTGATCTTTGGGCAGTCGATGCAGCGGATAGGTACCGAACACGCGGCGGATCAATTGGCTGCGATCGCGCCGCAACCGGGCCAGCACCGCGGGTCCAAAACGCTGTTCGGCCTCGCGATCGCGGGCGGTGTCAAAATCCAAAAAATGCAGCGCCGTAAAAGCCGTGGTCACATACATCGTGGCACTTGCCACGGCAACTTCGTCGGGGGCCACTTCGGCCGATTCGTTGCCGCTGGTTCTGAGCCAGGCTTCGTACCGCTGGCGTTCTTCGCCGGTTACCAGCGGCAATTCGTGCAGCGGCACCGCGTGCCGATTGTAGTCCACAATCAAACAAGCCACCGAGTGGGCAATCGATCGCGAAATAAAGTTGAACCACAAATAGGGTCCGCCCAGCAGCGATTTCTGCCGGTCGAGATCGAGCAGCGAGAGCTGTTTGCGCAGCTGGCGGGTTACGCGCGCGCTCAGGCTCAAGGCTTGTTCCACCGAAGGATTCCCCAGCAGTTGGCTGGTGGTGCGGGTGTCGTTGTCGACATACAGCGCGCCGTCGAGCGAGTCGCGATAGAGCAACACCACGCGATCCAAAGCCTCGAAAGCGCCGCGCGTATCTTGCGACTCGGTGCCCAGCAGCGAAGCTTGAATTCGATCGCGAAACAGTTGCAAGCATTCGTCATTTTCGGCAGCGGTGAGCGACGACCGCTGGAGCCGCCACTCGGGCTTGAGCACCCGGCGATGCAAGGCCTGGGCAGCCCGCTCCGTGTTGCGGCTGCGAATTTGTTCGGTGAGGTGCAGAAACTGGGCCTGCACGGCTCGTTCGTAAAACTCCGTGGCTTCGCGCGCCAGGCGTTTCAGGTACCAGCCCACGCCCAGCACCACAAAGCAAACGCCGCCCAGCAGCATCAGCGTGGGGCCGACCGTGCGGTTGAGGAAGTCGTAGATCGGTCGCAGCCCGTTGATGTAGCCGATGAGTTGTTCCACGATCAGAAAGATGCCGCCGAACAGCGCCAGGCGGTAGGCCGGCCGGAACGAGCTTTTCACCAGCATGGTGCCCACGCGATCGACAAATTGTGAAGGGCTAACGGTGCCATACAAGTCGGCAAACCACAGCCAGCGATCGTGGTGACGGCGCAAGCCAGCGGCCACGCTGCGGGCTGCCGCCGCGGCAACCTCGGTATCGCTCATGTGCGAGTTGATCCGTGGCACGTAGGCCCGAATGACCGGCATCCAGCGAAACGGCGCCCGGGCCAAAATCCGCGCGATCCGCGCAATTCGCGAGGCCAGGTCTTCGCCGAGCGAATCTTCCACATCGGCAGGGCTGATCGCCGCCAATCGCCGCAGCATGGCTTCCGCGGGTATCTCGCGACCGGCGCCAGCCCGCAATTCCCGCTGCGGCGGACGCCGCGCTAGTCCCGCGGCCCGCGCTGCATGCCAGCCGCACAGGCGGACGAGCATGATCTCCGCTTGCGTGGCTTCATCGGACTGGGCGAGCAGCCGTTTCCACGATTCACGCAATTGCGCGCGAAGTCGCAGGGCTCGCGGCGCGGCGCTCTGAGCGTCGAGCCGGGCACGCGCGCGTTCGAATCGCGTGGGATAAAGAATCACGTTGCGATTGAGCAAGCGCCCGTACTGCCGCGCCAACCGATCAATGCCGCGGGTCATGAAACCCAGCACGCGAAAATATCGCGCAAAGCGAGCGATACGCGCCAGACGCACGGCCCGCACGCCGCGCGTGGTGTCGGCAAGCTGGGCCGAAAAAATCAGGCCCAATGGAATCGAGGGAACCAAGTCGATCAAGAAGTGCCGCAAAAACCAGCGAACTTTGCCCGGCGCCAGCGCCAACCGATAGAAGAACTCCCACAAAAATACCGCGCAGCAGGCCGCATCCACGATCTGCAGCCAGAGCACCGTGGTGGGGCTGAGATTCATCGTCATTTCGGCAACGAGCAACCCCAGCACCACAAAGATGAGCAGCACAATCAGGGTATCGAACCAGCCCACCAAGCGTTTGCCGAACTGTCGCTCCAATTTGTCTTGCAGCGCGCGTTCCTGGTATTCGCTTTGCAGCCGCCACAACTTGCGTTTGAGCCGTCGCCGCTGCCACCAGGGGAAATCGAGATGTTGCAAGAACCAGGAAAGATCGTCGGCCACCTGGCGAAGCTGCAAGGCCCCGCGGTGCGGCGGTAGGTCGTCGATCGCGGCCAGCATGGTTTCGGCCCGATCGGTTAAGCGCTTCGTCCAGGCTTCAACTCGCGCCGCGGTAGGCGGATGGGCCGTGGCCTGTTCAAGAAATCGCTCCCGAAGGAGGCGGCGAACCGCTGCGAATCGCTCATGGATGGCATCGATATCGGCCGGATGGGCTTCGAGCTCGAATTCCAGCAGCGTGGTCCGCATCAGGCATTCGAAACAAGCGTCGCCATCCTCACTCTCGTTCGGTTCGCCCCCCTTCCCCGGCGGCCGATTATCGGCGCGGGCCGTGGCTTCTGTATCGGCGCCGCGCGTGCAGATGCAGTCGGCTTCGGTTTCCCAAGCCGTTACTTCGTCTTCGATCAAGAGGCGTGACAGGTCTTCGCTGGTGGAGACCGCCTCGCCTCCGCCCATGCCGGCGCAGAGGGTGTGCCACTCGGAGATCTCGGCCAACAGTGGATGGCCTTGCGACCCGCTGAGCTCGGGCCGCAATCGGGCCGCGGCCGACGTGATTTCGAGAAGCTGCCACTCCAGCCGCTGATAGGCTTCGGCCTTATCCGCGGGCAGTTGGCGCATGTCGGCCCTCAATAGCCGCAACTGTCGTTCCAATTTGGCGATGCGCAGTTGAAGCTCGGCCTCGAGACC
Source organism: uncultured Pirellulales bacterium (assembly GCA_964445985.1). Classification (GTDB taxonomy): domain Bacteria; phylum Planctomycetota; class Planctomycetia; order Pirellulales; family S012-138; genus CAYUMU01. The sequence goes on from CAYUMU010000041.1 coordinate 21,237, forward strand.
CGCTTCGCCCCGCTCGGCGAAAGCGGTGTCGCCCAGCGGTTCGTAGGGCTCGTCAACCTGGGAGGGCGTGTTCATATAGCCGAGAGAACGGGGGGACCATTCCGCGAGTAAGTAAACAGTAAAAAGAACCAACAGGGGGCAATTCGACGCGTACTCCTCCCCATTAGCGGAAAAGCCTGCTGGGGGGGGAGGCGTACTGGCCGTCACTGTAAGCCGCGGGGCTGCCGGGGCAAATAGTAGATAATGGAGGGCAGCACCGCCAACGACGGCCCAAGTTGGAGGTTCGTTCCCCCGAATGGATGACTCCCGCGGTCGCCCGCGGCGGATCGCTGCCGAAGGTTCCCCCGCCGCGTCACAGTCCAACGGGGGAATTCTTTCGATGCCAGTTTCCCCCCGCCCCGTTGGCTGAGGGTATAATCGCCGCCGGGAGCAGTTCTTGCTTTGCCGAAGGTCCATCCCGCCTGGCAAGCCCCTGCTCACAGCGATCTCAATTTAATTCCCCGCCGTTCGTAGACGTGAGGCCCCCCCAATGTTGCAGGCGCATCGGTTTTGTTTTGGTTGGCTAGGATTGGCTGCCTGGTTCGGGTGGGGAGTCGCCCTGCTGGGAACGGTCGCCAACGCCGCGGATCAAGCGACGGCAAAATCGTCTCCTGACCAGTGGCTGGTTTACGTGGGCACCTATACCAAGCCGGGCGCGCCTGGCATTTTTGGTTTCGCCCTCGACGCAAAAACGGGAGCGCTCACGCCGCTTTCCGAGACCGACGCTGGCTCCAACCCCACGTTCCTGGCCGTGCACCCCAGCGGCAATTACCTGTATGCCGCCAACGAAACCGGCAATACCAAACAAAAAATCGCCGGCGAAGTTTCGGCCTATGCCGTGGATCGCAAGTCGGGCGCGCTGACCCCGCTCAATCGGGCCTCGGCGGTCGGCGCAGGGCCCTGCCACATTGTGATGGATGCCGGGGGCCAGCACGTGCTCCTGGCCAATTATGGCGGAGGCAGCGTGGCCGCCGTCGCCGTGGACGCCCAGGGTCGCCTGGGCGAAAGCACGGCCTTCATTCAACACGAGGGAGCGAGCGTGAATCCCCGGCGGCAGCAAGAACCGCACGCCCACTCCATCAATCTCGACAAGGCCAATCGTTTGGCCTTCGCCGCCGACTTGGGCTTGGACAAGGTGCTGATTTACCAGTTCGACGCCAAAACCGGAACGCTTACGCCCCACGATCCGCCGGCAGCCGAGGTGGCCCCCGGCGCTGGCCCTCGCCACTTTGCCTTTCACCCCAGCGGCAAGTTCGCCTACGTGATCAATGAGCTGAATTCCACGGTCACGGCATTTCAGTACGATGCCAAAGCAGGCAAGCTCACCGAGTTGCAAACCCTCTCCTCCTTGCCGAGCGATTTCACCGGCAACAACAGCACCGCCGAAGTTCAAGTTCACCCCAGCGGCAAGTTCCTGTACGGCTCGAACCGCGGCCACGACAGCATCGCCATCTTCCAGATTGGCAAAGACGGCAAGCTGACCGCGTCCGGCCATCAGGCCTCCGGTGGCAAATCCCCGCGAAACTTTGGCATCGACCCCAGCGGAAAATTCTTGCTGGCAGCCAACCAGGGCACCAACAACCTGTTCGTGTTTCGGATCGATCCCAAAACAGGCGGACTGCAACAGGTGGGCGACGAAGTCGCCATTCCCGCCCCGGTCTGCGTGAAATTCATCGCTCGTGAGCAATGATCGTGAGCATTGCCTTAAAACCTGAGGATCGCGGTTATGGTTGAGCCGCCGGGAGTGGTGGCCGCCGTGGACTTCGGCACCGTGCGAATCGGCGTGGCCATCAGCGATGACCAGCGGCGGTTCGCATTGCCGCTTGAAAACCACGAGCGCAAAACTCCCGAGCGCGATGCCGCCTGGTTCCGCGCCTTGGTGGCCGAACGCAGAGTGAACTTGTTTGTGGTGGGCCTGCCCGTTCATTTGGACGGGCGGGAAAGCCAGAAATCTCGCGAAGCCCGCCGGTTTGGCCACTGGCTGGCGGCCGAAACCGGCGTGCCAACCACGTTCTTTGATGAGCGTTTCACCTCGCAAGAAGCCGAGCGAATGCTGCAAGAAGCCGGCCTCACCAGCCAGCGGCGAAAAGCCCGGCGTGACATGTTGGCGGCGCAAATTCTGTTGTCGGCCTTCCTCGAAGCCGGCGCGGTGGGTAACGACGCCCCCGGCGGCATTGCCGACACTGCCGCCGCGCCAGACGATGCCGTGAAAACCGACGCCGTGAAAGCCGACCCCAAGGCGCCGCCGCTGGGGTCAGGTCCGACAGGGCATGCTGGAACCGGTCGATGAATTCCGAACCAGAAGCGGCGCCGGCAATCGTCGATGGGCCGCCCGTTAAGAGACGGCGCCGGCCTTGGGGCTTCGGCTGGGCCGCCACCACCATCGAGCTGCTGTTGCCGCCGCGCTGCTCATTTTGCTCGGCCGATCTGGCGGAGATCCCATCGTCGTCGACCGGCACTCCCTTGGCAGCCAAGGCGGGCCTGGTCTGCCGGCTTTGTCCTGCCTGTCTTCGCGGTTTATTCCCGCCCCCGCTGCCGTCTTGCCCTAAATGTGGGATACCGCGAACCGCCGCTGAGTGTCGCGAATGTGCCGTGGGCAACTTCAACTTTACGCAACTTGCCCACGCCGGCCTGTACCAGGGCGACCTCCGCGCGGCCGTGCTCAAAACCAAGCATAGCCAGCACGAACACCTGGCCCGCGCGCTCACCGAACAGCTTTGGTTGCGTTCCGCGCCCGGCTTGCAAGCGTTTCAGCCCGACGTGGTGGCGCCGATTCCCATGCACTGGCGTCGGCGGTTCTTGCGGGGAGCCAACGCGTCGGAAACCATCGCGGCCTGCCTCGGCCGGCAATTGGGCGTGCCCTGTTATCCCCTCCTCCGGCAAATCCGCCCCTCCGCGCCGCAGCATCACTTGTCGCGGCGGGCAAGAAAGGAAAACATGCGGGGCGTGTTCGCCCTCCGTCGCGGCTACCGCTGCCAGGGCGCGCGGGTGTTGCTGGTCGACGACGTCGTGACAACCGGCGCCACGGTCGACGAAGCCTCGCGCGTGCTGCTCAAGCAGGGCGCCATCGAAGTGGCCGTGGCAGCCCTGGCGCGAGCACAGGGGCATTAGTCGCGCGTGCGCGGCAACTGCCCCCCCGATCTTGCCCTCGGCCCAGGCAGCCCAGCCCAGGCTTCCACTTGCAGCCGGAACGAAGGTTTGGGAAGCTCAACCGCAGTTGGGGAGCACTTTTGCCGGCAAGCTAACGCTTTCGCTGTCTTGCGTAGTCGGAAGCTTCTGCTATACTTCGACTTTTGACGACATTTTGGACGAATTTGGACGGGAAGCCTCCCATGGCGCGAGCTTGTGAAGTCTGTGGCAAAAAGGTCCAGATGGGGAACTCCATCACCACGCGCGGTAAAGCCAAGTATCTTGGCGGCGTGGGCACGAAGGTCACCGGTATCACCCGGCGGCAATTCAAACCCAACCTGCAAAGTGTGCGGGTCACCACCGACGCCGGTTCCAACAAGCGCATGAAAATCTGCACGCAGTGCCTGCGCAGCGGCGCGGTGAAGCGCGTGGTTCGCACCGCCCCCTTCCGTTTGCCCACCGAAGCCATCAAGGGCAGCAAGTAACTCGCCCGCCTGGCTTTCGTATCGTGTTCGCACCGCCGCTTTTCAGCTCACTTGGGAATGCGGCCCGCGCCGGCATGGACGTCGTTCGGTGAGGACGCTTGTTTCACTGCATTGGAAGCGTTGAAGCTTCGCGCGCTTTTCCGCTGGGCGAGTCGTTCCTCCCTTCTTGGCTGGCGTATCCGCTGGGAGTACCCCGTTCGATGATCACCCGCGATGATGTTCTCAAGGTGTCGTTGCTGGCCCGGCTGCAGCTTAACGACGCAGAACTGGACGCCATGGCGGCCCAATTGGCTCGAATCGTGGGTTACGTGGACCAACTGCAAGCCGTGCCGACCGCAGGCGTGGAACCGCTGGCGCACCCGTTCGAACTGACCGACGTTTTCCGCGCCGACGAGTTGCGGCCATCGCTTCCCCGGCAGCAAGCCTTGGCGGCCGCCCCGCGAACCGATGGCGAGTTTTTCTTGGTGCCCGCCGTGCTCGGGGAATAGTTCATGTCGCTCGCTTCCCGTTCGGCCGCCGAATTGCTTCCGCAACTTCAACGCGGCGAAATTACGTCTCGCGAGCTGGTTGCCGATTGCCTGGCCCAAATCGACCGCGGCAATGAGCAGCTCAACGTGTTCTTGCAGGTGGCCGGCGAAGCCGCGCTTCGCCAGGCCGAGGCGATCGACCAGCGCCGCGCGGCCGGCAAACAAGTCGGCCCCCTGGCCGGGTTGCCCGTCGCCGTCAAAGACATTCTCTGCGAGCAAGGCACGCCGAATACGTGCGCTTCGCGGATGCTCGAAAACTTTGTGCCCCCCTACACGTCCACCTGCATCCAGCGGTTGCAGGCGGCCGACGGCGTGGTGATTGGCCGCACCAATCTCGACGAGTTCGCCATGGGCGGCTCGACCGAAAACTCCGCGTTCGGCGCCACAAAGAATCCCTGGGACCCGAGTTGCGTGCCGGGCGGATCGAGCGGGGGAGCGGCCGCGGCCGTGGCAGCCTGCATGGCGCCGCTTTCGTTGGGCACCGATACTGGCGGCTCCATCCGCCAGCCTGCCGCGTTGTGCGGGGTTACCGGCCTCAAGCCAACCTACGGCCGGGTTAGTCGCTTTGGGCTGGTCGCCTTCGCCAGCAGTCTCGACCAGATTGGCCCCCTGGCCTGGACCGCTCAAGACGCCGCCCTGCTGCTCCAGGCCATCGCCGGTCACGATCCCCTTGATTCCACCTCCGATCCCCGGCCCACTCAAGATTACCTGGCCACCCTCAACCAACCGCTGAAAGGCTTGCGGATTGGCATGGTTCCCCAGCAATGGGAGCAAGGTCTCGATGCCGACGTGGAAACCGCCGTGCAGCAAAGCCTGCAGGTCTACAAAGACCTGGGGGCCACCCTGCACGAGGTGGAACTGCCGCACAGCCAGTACGCCGTGGCCACCTATTACGTGATCACCAGCAGCGAAGCCTCGGGCAACCTGGCCCGCTACGACGGCATCCACTACGGCCATCGCACCGACGAAAAAGCCGTGCGTGCCGAACTGGAGCAAGAAGCGGCCGCGATCAAAGCTTCCAGCCTGAGTTCGGCCGCCCAAGAGTCGGCAATCGCCCAACTCGACAGCCCCCTGGTACGAATGTATCGCAAGAGCCGTTCCGAAGGCTTTGGGCCAGAAGTGCAGCGGCGAATCATGCTGGGCACCTACGCCCTCAGCGCCGGCTACTACGACGCCTATTATCGCAAGGCGCAGCAGGTGCGACGCTTGATCCAACAAGATTACGACGCCGCCTTCCAGCAGGTCGATCTCATTGCCGGCCCGGTCACCACCAGCACGGCCTTCAAGTTGGGCGAAAAATCGGCCGACCCGCTGGCCATGTACCTCGTCGACCTGTTTACCGTCGGCGCCAACCTGGCAGGCATCCCGGCCATGTCCCTCCCCTGCGGCTTCAGCGCCGCCGGCCTCCCCATCGGCCTGCACCTGCAAGGCAAACCGTTCGCCGAAGCGCAACTGCTGCAAGCCGGCCACCAGTTCCAACAAGCCACCCCCTGGCACCAGCGGCGCCCCACGGCTTAAAACAGATCCCCGAGGCAGAGGGCGAACCAGAAAAACTCAAGCCAGGCCCCTCGACCAACCGATCCCTTCTCCTTATAATCAACCACACATGACGCGGGGTGGAGCAGCCCGGTAGCTCGCGAGGCTCATAACCTCGAGGTCGCAGGTTCGAATCCTGTCCCCGCTACTTAACACGCGAGTGTAGCCGCCACACACGGCTGCACGCACACGAAACGCCGGAACGCTGGTGACACACGCCAGCGTTCCGGTTTTTTTCGTAACGGCTCGCAGCGTTCCAATGTTTGTCGGATTGGAAAGAGTTTGGGGAGATTGCCAAGAAGGATCCGCTGAGGACCGAGCGTCTCATCGTCATGCCGTTTGCTGGTGGGCATGTATACTCTTCCCGCATATTCTTCAGGGCCTGCGTTGCGCCCCCGGCAGCCATCACGACACTGAAAAATCGGTTCGACTCTTGGAAATGGCGGGTAACAACGGGTGATTCAACCGAATGCGTCCGGCGCCAAGATGCCGGAAGATGGCTTGGACTTCGCACAGCACCAAGTCTAACCACTGTGATGCCCCGGCTTTCTATCGCCGCTTCCCGGATTGGCCGTGCCAACGACTGGCGGTATTTTATTGTATGGGTGGGCCGAACACTCCTGAATTCGGTGGCCCGCATCTCCTAAAGAGATGGACCGTTGAGCCATTCTTGGATGGGGAGTTGTGGAGTGACGTTGGCGGGATCTGCGCGAATCAGCAGGTCGTCGATCGAAGCGATTTTCGTCCTGATGCCGTACGAGGACTGTCATGAGGGTTTCTGCTTACCGGCATTCCCGAAGAAGCTAGGACGCGACTTGGCGGTGTCCGAATCGTTACTCCCGAAGGTCGTGTGTCGCACGAAGAAGTTCCGGCTGACACCCACCCGTAGATCATCACTCTGCCGGTAGGTGGTCCATGTATTACCAGCTAGCTGCCGGGACTCGACTTTATCGCGTCACAGGTGTCGGCGTGAACTGGCCGACTCAGCCCTATTCAAATAGGTCGAATTTACTACGGGAGTGCAACCTCGAGTTTCAATTCCTTCAGCGATCCCCGCGACGGGCGGTCACGGCATTGACAGTGGATATCGACTGGTGCAATCCTCGATTTAAGATCAGCGGAGTCGGTGCGACCATCCCGGCGTATGGTCCTCGACCTCATACGAAGGTATATAACCCGAACCGATGGTACAATCTCGCGATTCAATTTGCCTGATTTGCACAGGTAAAATGCCTGTTTTCGCCGATCCGCGATGCCATGGCACAATACGATATCACTCAACTGACCCAGTCGTCTCGCCATGTTTGCGAAGACCGCGTCGCTGTCATCCAGACCACAGAACGCACCATCATCGTCGTGGCCGACGGCGCGGGGGGCGTGGGCAGCGGCGATCAGGCCGCGGAAACCGTGATCCGGGAAGTCACCGCCGATCATTCAAAAATCATCACGGCCGAAGACTGGGAAACCACGTTGCGGCAGATCGACTACCGCGTCGGCCCAGGCGAATCCACGGCGGTTGTTGTTGATCTGCGAGCGGATTCGATAGTTGGAGCAAGTGTCGGCGATAGTCAGGCGTGGATCGTTCACGACGGAACCCTGCTCGATCTGACCGCCAACCAGAAGCGCAAGCCCCTCATTGGCTCGGGCCGTGCTTCTCCCCTGCGGTTTTCCCACCCACCGTTAAACGGCACCCTCATCGTGGCGACCGATGGCTTTTGCAACTACGTCAAACGCGAACAGTTGACTGCCCTGGTAGCCCAGTCCGACCTCTACGAAATCCCGCGCCACTGCGTTGAAATGGTGCGACTGCCGTCAGGCGACTTGTGGGACGACATCGGCATCGTCGCCTGTCGAGTGCGCCGCCCCTCACGAGCGCGAAAGCGATACACCATCTAGCCCCCAGCAGGGCATAGCCTCGCCGAGGCTGCCCTAAGAGCGGAAATTCGTGGCTTGGGCGTCCCCGCCCAAGAATCCGCGCGGCAGCGCCATTCGACCGTTGCGTCTCGATTCAACGTCCAACAGCCCATAATGATTCCGGCTTGCCACGGTCGCCCGCCGATGAGGCCATCCTTAATTTGGTCGTTCGCTTCGTTCGTGATATCGTTTACTTGACGCGGCTTGCCGTGAGCAGCGCAACGGAGCGTAATTTGTCATCGACGGTTGCAGCCGACTGGGCGTTTCTGGCGGCGGTGACTGGGCTTTTGTCGCTAGCAGAATGAAGAAACACGACCAGGAAAGCCAAACTCCGATGCGGAAGCGCTGCAATGGTCAAAGAGAGAAGACCGTTAACCCCCGGAAATCGTCCAGGTTATTAGTAGGCACATCATTCGTGAACCCCACGTGAAATCCAACTGGTTCAACCCCATCTGGCACTCCTATCTGTCCCATCGCAATGCAGACGCCTTGCGTCAGGACGTGCTTACCACGCCGTGGTATCGTCTTCCGACCAAGACGAGCGAAAGTTTGCTGGAACGCGCCGTGGAAATCTGCGATGGCGCCGCGGTGCAGGTGCTCATCGAGTTGGGAGAAAGCCCTGCCCTGCCTGCCGATGATGGGTTTACACTTTTGCACACCGCCGTCGATACGGCAGACGAGCACGCGGAGTCACCCGAGGCACTTGCGATCTTGGAGTGCTTGCTCATGCACGGCGCCGATCCCAACCTCCACGGCATAAATGGAGCCACGCCGCTGCATCGCGCGGCCGGTTGTGGGCTGACGGCCGTCGTGGAGTTGATGTTACAACACGGCGCCGACATCGAGACGAGAACACTTGTCGATGGCGAAATGACTCCGCTGATGCACGCTGCGCTCATGGGCCAATTCCATACGGTGCAACTTCTCTTGGCTCGTGGCGCGAACGCAACAGCCCAAAGTGCCGCCTACAGCGGCGCCCTTACCGTAGTGCAACTCGTGCAGAGAGACCGGCCAAACAATGCGTCTCAGATCTTGTCGATCCTGGGAGGCTGAAACTACCGCCTGTTTATCCTTACGATCATCTGTTGCACCGGAGTCGCGGGCCGCCTTGGTTTCTGAAGCCCGCCGCGGCGGGGGTTTTTCGATCGTCCGCGCCGCCATTTACGGCAGCTTGGCTACACTTCAGGCTCAAACGCTCCATAATGGCGCGGATTCGCTGCAGCCGCCCGCTCTTGGCAAGAGTGGTCCTACCGAATGCGCCGGCGGATTTCGGCGACCACGTCGTCGATCTTCACCCGGTCTTGTTGCAGCGAGTCGCGGTCGCGGATGGTCACGGTTTTATCGGTGAGCGAGTCGCTGTCGACGGTAATGCAGTACGGCGTGCCGGCCTCGTCCTGGCGGCGGTAGCGGCGGCCGACCGCGCCCTTTTCGTCGTAGAACACGTTGCACTCTTGCTTGAGCGCGCGGTAGATCTCCTGGGCCACCTCAGGCATGCCGTCTTTCTTGACCAGCGGGAACACGGCCGCCTTGATGGGGGCGATCCGCGGGTGCAACTTGAGCAGCGTGCGGGACTGCATCTTGCCGTTCTCGTCGGGAGCCTCGTCCTCGGTGTAGGCTTCGCACAGGAATGCGAGCGTGGCCCGATCCGCGCCGGCCGAGGGTTCGATCACGTGCGGCACGAACTTCTCGCCGCTCAGGTCGTCGCGGTAAGAAAGATCGCGGCCGCTGCCCTTGTGGCGAGGCTTGCCATCGGGGCCGAGTTCCACGGCCAGGTTGCCATGTTCATCGCGGGCCAGCTTGCCTTCCATGTGACTGCGCAGGTCGAAATCGCCGCGATGGGCAATGCCTTCCAGCTCGCCGTACTCGCCGGGTTGCAAGAACGGGAACGCGTACTCCACGTCGGCGGTGCCCACAGAATAGTGACTCAATTCGTCCGGGTCGTGGTCGCGGAGCCGAAGCCGTTCGCCGGCCAGGCCCAGGTCGGTGTACCAGCGGTAGCGGCGGTCGCGCCAGAAGGTGTACCACTCACGCGATTGGTTGGGATGGCAGAAGAACTCGATTTCCATCTGCTCGAATTCGCGGCTGCGGAACGTGAAGTTGCGCGGCGTGATCTCGTTGCGAAAGCTCTTGCCAATTTGGGCTATGCCGAACGGCACCCGCACGCGGCTGCTATCGAGTACGTTCTTGAAATTGACGAAGATACCCTGGGCCGTTTCGGGGCGGAGAAAGGCCTTGCTCGAGTCGTCTCGCACGGCGCCAGCGTGCGTTTCAAACATCAGATTAAATTCACGGGGCTCGGTGAGGTCACCGCCGCAATGCGGACAGGGAGTCTGCAAACCCGTTTGGTTTTTCTGTTCTGTCGCCAAATATTTGAGCAGCGTCGGAATGTCGAGGCGCATTTCTGGATCGTTCTGCAGATCTTCAGAAAGCCACGAGAGCGTTACTTCGGGATTACGCACGAGGGCGAGTCCGGGCGCCAGCTTCTTGCCTTTGCGACCAGCCCATTGCAGCGTGCGGAGGCTATTGAACTTCAGTAGGTCGTCCCAGGCGGTAAGTTCCATGGTTTCGGCAAACGACTTGACCCAATCTGCCTCTTGCAGCATGAACCAAACGTGGTCGGCACGTACAAGCCGTTTGCAAACGCGACAAGTTTGCATCCAGTCATGAAACAAGTCGTAATGGCCGGAAACCTTCCACACCTGGGGGTGCATGATGATCGTGCAGTCGAGGCCCGTCATTTCATAAGGGCTGGGGGCGCCGGAAAGCTGCGCGATGTCGTCGTGGCCGGTGACCATGTCACGCCACCAGGCGTCCTTCACATTGCGTTTGAGCTCGACACCCAGCGGGCCGTAATCCCAAAAGCCGTTGAAGCCGCCGTAGATCTCGCTGGACTGGAACAAAAAACCGCGACGTTTACACAGCGAGACCAGCTTGTCCATTTCCATCGAAGTCATTCCCTGAGACAGTTTCAGCGCGTGCGGCCAGGCAGAAGAACCGCGGGACGAAGAACGCCGCCACGAGTTGTCGCCGACCTATGGACCCCCAATGTAGCGTGTGGGTTCGGTTTGCGCAACCGGGCCGGGGAGGAGTGCGGAGTGCGGAGTTTGAGATTTATGGAGTGCCGAGGTCTACTGGGTGGCTGGCACGAAACATGCTTATGCCAGTGGGCGTAAGCATGGCACCCTATCCCTGGGTTGATTGCGCCTTAGGCGGCCCGTTGGTAGGTGTTGTGCTGGCTGGCCAGCCGGTCGATTTCCTGCCGGCTCAGCGCGCGGAAGGCGGTTTTCTCCCCTTGGGCTTCTTCCACCAGCACATGGCTGTGGGCGTGCAACATCCGCGGCAAATAAAACCAGGCCGTGCTGGTTGGCTCCAGCGCCTGGGCGGCGCTGATCAGCACCAGGTCGGTGCCTGCCAGATCGTTGGCCTTGGCCGCCAGGGCCGAAGCCACCTGTCCAGGGATCAAGCGGACCCGCGAACCGGTGGCCTTGAGGGTCCGGTAGGCGTCTTTCAGCTTCATGCCGCCAGGCTCCATTTCGAACAGGTCGATGCCGGTGTAGCAAATCATGGTCTCCGGAGACGCCTGCTGGGCCACCCGGATCATGCGGGCCGTGCGCAACCCCGTGCCGATGCCGACCTCCACAAACGAGCGCAGGCCGTGCTGGCGAATCAGCCGATAAACGGCACGATCCGCGGCTGGCTGGGAGAACCTGGAGAGAAAGAAAAAACCGAGTCGATCGGCGAAGGACACGCGTACCTCTCCATCCGTCGTAGGGGGGCGTGGAATCGCAGGCAACCGCGGGTCGCGCTGCGCTGATTTGCCGAGCCTGACGTGATCCTCCTCCCTGCGGGGGGGAGGGCGAAATACGCCTGAGCCTCCTTGCTCGTGGCCGGTCCAACCAGATGTGGAGTAAGTTCGGGCGATTTGTCCGGCCGGGACGAGAAAATTCGCGGGCTGCGCCAACCGCCTCGCAAAGTTCCCAGGGAGGCCAGACGGCACGTTTTACCCAAAGCGAGTCCTCGCAGCCCGCTTGCAGCCGCCAGCTAGCGGGTGGTTTGCCAACGTAGGGGTCGAGGGTCATAATTCGGGTCACCGATTCAGAAATACGCCGCTCAGCAGCGAAGGGGACCGCACAATGGAAAAGATTACCGAAACCGGCATTACGTTTGACGATGTGCTGCTGGTGCCGCGACACAGCGAAGTGGTTCCGGCCGAAGTGTGTGTAAAGACGCGGCTTACGAACCGAATCGCGCTCAACATCCCCCTCCTCAGCTCGCCAATGGATACCGTCACCGAGGCCGAAATGGCCATTTCGCTCGCCCAGGAAGGGGGGCTGGGCGTGATCCATCGGAATATGTCGATCGAACGGCAAACCGAAGAGGTGGATAAGGTTAAGCGGAGCGCCAACGGCATTATCTTCGACCCCGTGACCCTCCCGCCCGACGCTTCGGTCTCTCGAGCCCGGCAAATGATGGACCAGCACAACGTCTCGGGCGTTCCCATCACCGCCGGCGGCCGGCTGGTCGGCATTCTTACCCGCCGCGACCTGCGGTTTTTGGAAAATAATGAGCTGCCGGTCTCGGAAGTTATGACGCGTGAGCCGCTGGTAACGGCTACGGGGACGGTAACGCTTGCGGAAGCTGAAACGATCTTGATGGAAAATAAGGTCGAGAAACTTTTGCTGGTTGACGAAAATTACAAACTGACGGGGCTGATAACGATCAAAGACATCGACATGATGCGGCGGTTTCCGCAAGCCTGCAAAGATGCGCAAGGCCGGTTGCGGGTGGGCGCCGCCGTGGGAGTTCACGATTACGAGCGGGTGGAAAGCCTGATTGCCAAAGACGTGGACGTGCTGATCCTGGATAGCGCCCATGGTCATTCGTCCAACGTGTTGGAATCGGTTCGCAAGATCAAGCAGCGCTGGGACATTGACGTGGTGGCGGGGAACGTGGCCACGGCGGAAGGCGCTCGCGATTTGGTGGCGGCCGGGGTCGATGCCGTAAAGGTTGGCATCGGTCCAGGCTCGATTTGCACCACGCGGGTGATTTCGGGCGTGGGCGTTCCGCAGATTACGGCCGTGTACAACGTGGCCCAGGCCATGCAAGAAACGGCCACGCCCATCATTGCCGATGGTGGAATTCGTTATTCGGGAGACATTACCAAGGCCCTCGCGGCCGGCGCTCATTGCGTCATGCTGGGTGGCTTGTTTGCCGGTTTGGAAGAAAGCCCTGGTCAGCGGATTCTGTACCACGGCCGCACGTTCAAGGTTTATCGCGGGATGGGTTCCATCGGAGCGATGGTGGCCGGTTCCAGCGAGCGTTATCGCCAAGCCCCTGGCCGAGGGCCAGACAAGCTTGTGCCAGAAGGAGTCGAAGGACGCGTACCGTACAAGGGCCCCCTGGGGCCGTTCGTTTATCAACTAGTGGGCGGGCTCCGCGCCGGTATGGGCTATTGCGGAACCCGAAACATCGAGGAGTTGCGAAAGGATGCGCGATTCATCCAAGTCTCTGCGGCAACCGTGCGGGAAAGCCATCCGCACGACATCTCCATTACTCAAGAGTCTCCGAACTACAGCATGGAGTTTAGTGGAGACGGCGAATAACACTCGGCTTGGCAAGCAGGTAGCGCGGGCCGCCTTCGGCGCCGCCCTGCTCGGCATGTCGTGGCTGCCTGCGGCCAAGGGCGTGGAGTATGCTCCTTACCAAGGCGCGCGGGGCGCCAGCCAACGTAGCGCCAGTCAGGATCATGCCGAACCGGCCTTGTTTACCACCGCTGCCGACGCCCCCAGCGAAGGCAGCCGCCTGCGGATTCGCCGGGTAAACCACCAAGGCGAGGGCTTGCAACTCACAACGCCCACCGGCGGCTGGGAAGAAGTGAAGGCGCCGCCAGCCAGGTATGGCGAGGAATCGCAACCGCCCCGCTATCCGGATCATTCCGCCGAAAACAGCGGCCCTCGGGGATTGTTCGGCTCTGGGGCCAACACCGACAGCTTTCCGGACCAGCGGCCCATTCCGGTGCGGCAGCCCATGCCGATGCCCAACGATCGCGGACTGCCCATGCCCGGCGGATTGCCTTCGCCCATGGGGCCGCGCCCGCTGCCGGGCGACAACTTTGGCGGAACTCCCGGCCCCCTGAACTGCGACGACCTGAATCGATTTTTCGATCCCACGCCCTTCGCAGGCATCAACATCAATATCTCGGTGGAGCCGGGCGAGAGCCGTCCGCCGGAATGCCCTTTGCCCGAGAGCGTGATTTTCCCGAATCACCCCATCGACGTCTACTCGCGTCACTGGTCCTGCCTGACCTATAGCTGGAAGGCCTCGGCCCTGTGCCACAAGCCGCTGTACTTTGAAGAGATGGCCGCCGAACGCTACGGGCATAGCTGGGGCTACGCTCAGCCAGTGGTCTCGGGGGCGCACTTCTTCGGCTCCATCTTGTTGCTGCCCTACCAGATGGGGGTTCATCCGCCCGGCGAGTGCATCTATCCGCTGGGCTACTACCGGCCTGGCGATTGTGCTCCCAAGATCTGGTATCAGGCTCCTTTGAGCATCCGTGGGGCGCTGTCGCAAGCGGCCGCGGTCACGGGACTGGTATACGTGCTGCCGTAACGGCGAGCCAAGATTTGGTTGTCGCCAATATAGGCCGAATGATGCAATCAACCCTCCTCGACGTGCCACGGCATGGCGGGGAGGGTTTTTTGTTGCGCGGCTGGGTGTACTTGCGCCGCTCGGCAAATAAAAAAATGCAAATTAAAATTGAAATTCTTAATACTGCCATGACCACCCTCCGGTACATCTCCATTGGGGGCGTACCGGAAGTCGCAGGAAACAGGGCGGTTTGCTGGGAATCCCACGACTTCGAAGAGCAATCTGCGTTCCCTCTCGCGGGGGGGGGCGATCACCTGGCATTGTCGCGCGCTAGTGCCTGCTTGTAAAGCAAGTTCCAGGGGCTCTCCCTAATGTAGGGGGTTCCCTCAGGTTTTCTCTTGGCTGGTGGTGGGGCAACAGAAAACGCCCGCTTCGCAAGCTGCAAAATCAGCCTGCCAAGACGGGCGTGTGCGTCGGGTCGCAAAACTGGGGCGGGCGAGCGGCCTAGATGGCAGCCACCGGTTGGCGATGGGGCTTGGGCATGGCAGCCGCGGCCAACTCGGCGCCGTGGTCATCGACCGCGCGCGCCACCAGGTTCTGAGCCGTGTTGAAAACTTGATCGGCGGTCGAACCTTGGCAAACGCCTACATGCTTTGCCTTGGGCGACAGGCGGGTGACCCGAGCCTCGTAGGGCAGACTGCCCGATAGCAGCGATTCGCCGAGTTCGACGGAATAGACTTCACCAGCCTTGGTTCGCAGTACAAAGGTTTCCGTTAGTTTGCAGGCGCTTTCCAGGTCGGAAATCAGGTGCGTGAGAATGTGCCGAGCCATTGCAACTCCTTTTTTGGATGGGGGGCCAAAGGTTTCAGTCGGGGGAGAGATCAGGGATCGTCGGTAAGTTATTCGTGTCGGATCATCGGGTGCGTTGTTCCGCGCGTGGCCGCTTGAGCGGGGCCTCACGAGAGGATCGGACAAAATTGTCTTTAAGGATTGGATAGCGCCCTGCCGGTATCAACGCAGTTGCGTTCACAACACGGCCTGTACCACCTGGGCAGATCTTGATCACAAGACCGGGCGATCCATCGCACCAGAGACCGCAAAGCCGAATTGGTTCGCAGTCATGCCACGGAGAAGATGCCATCCTCAATCGGCCGGATGGCCGCGTTTCGTGAATAAGATTTGGTTTTGATCTTATCCTCGATTTCTACGCGTAAGACCGCGGACCCGTTCACGCCGACTGCGCCTATTTTCACGAAAAATCACGCTGTTCTTGCTAGCCATGCTACGCCTGTGCGGCTTGGATTGCCTGCGTGGTATTTCCGGCATCTCCAGGGGGCATCCGGTATCTCCGCCCGGCGCAGGGCGCATAGATATCGAAGGCCCGCCGCGGCTGCAAGCCAGCTTCTGGCGAAAGAACACGGCCCCGCGGCGCCGGTCGGCCCTCGCCCATGCGGGTGTCCGCTCCACCATGCAATGCTGTTGACTGCAATGACAGCCGCCACCCCCTTCGCTATACTCGGGCAAAATCGTTCTTCGCACAGTCGCCTGGGCAAGGTTCTCACCCACCGCTCCGCCCCGGGCCAGCATTCGCGTCTTGAAAAGGAAAGCAGCAGTTATGGCGGTTCGCAAAGTGGCGCCGGGACAAACCCGGATTGGCTGGATTGGCACGGGCGTGATGGGCAGCAGCATGTGTGGCCACCTCATTGCCGCGGGCTTCTCGGCCACGGTTTATAACCGCAGCAAGAGCAAGGCCGAAGGACTGATTGCCCAAGGCGCCAAGTTCGCCGACAGCCCTCGCGCCGTGGCCGAGGCTGCCGACGTGGTCTTCTCCATCGTGGGTTTTCCCAGCGACGTTCGCGAAGTTCTGCTGGGCAAAGACGGCGCCCTGGCCGGCAGCAAAGAGGGCGCCATTCTGGTCGATATGACCACCAGCGAGCCTTCGCTGGCCGTGGAAATCGCCGCGGCAGCCAAGAAGCAGGGCGTGTACTCCGTGGACGCCCCCGTGTCGGGCGGCGACGTGGGGGCCAAGGAAGCCCGGCTTTCAATCATGATTGGCGGCGAGAAAGAAGTGGTTGACGCTCTGCAACCTTGCTGGGATGCGATGGGCAAAACCATCGTGCACCAAGGCGAAGCCGGCGCCGGCCAGCACACCAAAATGGTGAACCAGATTCTCATCGCCAGCAACATGATTGGCGTGTGCGAAGCCCTGCTGTACGGATACAAGGCGGGCCTGGACCTGGAGACCGTGATGAAGTCGGTCGCCAGCGGCGCCGCCGGAAGTTGGTCGCTTTCCAACCTGGCGCCCCGCATCATCAACAACAACTTCGACCCGGGCTTCTTCGTCGAGCACTTCATCAAGGATATGGGCATCGCCCTCGATGAATCGAAGCGGATGGGCCTGTGCATGCCGGGCTTGGCGCTGAGCCATCAGCTTTATGTGTCCCTCAAAGCCCAAGGGCACGGCCGCGATGGCACCCACGCCCTGGAACTCGCCCTGGCCAGCATGGCGGGCGTGGATTGGAAGAAACGCTAGGCGATCTGCCAGCAGACAGCTAACCTCGCGCGTTCAACTCAGGGCGTGTCTCGAAGACCGCCCTCACGGTGGAAGCGATTCATCCGCCGTGCCTGACAGCGGGCATCCTGCTTCCAACCGCCGCCGGAATTGCCCGAAGGCAGAACAACCATTGCTCGAGGTTCGGGTGTCGTTCCCTGCCGAATGCTTGCCTATGAAAACGAAAAAGCCCCGTCGGCGGGGCAGGAGCCAACGGGGCAAAGATCGTTAGCGGTGGGGCAGATACCGCCAACACCAATGATCTTATCACTGAAAAACCGGGAAGCAAGGCCCCCGAAAAAATTCTATAACAAATTTGCGCACCCCCCCCCAGCGATCCTCACCGTCTCGTCCTTTCGTGTCTTAACATATTCTTAACATTCCGAGAGCGTCGACAATGGTAGATGGGCAGGAACCCACACCAGGCTGACTTTTTCCACCAGCAGATCCCCCTTGCGAGGGCCAAGACGCTCTTGTGCCAGTGCCAGTTGGTCTGGCTGAAATTGTTGAGCGATCTGGGCTAATTCGTCCCGCAGTTGTTGCTCAAGCTCGGCTTTCTGCTCGCGCAGATCGGCGAGGGCCGCTTCGGCCTTGGCCACGTCGGCCTGTTGCTGGCGGGCTTTGCCCACCCCCCGCACCGTGCGCGAGACCTTACTGGCGTTGGTGCGGCTGAAGATCTTGCGGCCGAATATCGAGCCAAAGATCGACTCGCCGAGCGAGACCGTGGTATCGAGCGAAGCTTGCTGGAACTGGCCCTGCTCACGCGTCACCCGGGCCTCGGCCGTACGGATGCGTCCGGCGAGCGTGGTGAACTTGCTGGAGTAGCGTTCCTGCAGGCGTTCTTTGGCTTCGTCTCGCTTTTCGCGGGCCAGTTGCGAGAGCCGGATGCGAAACTCGCTTTCGGTTTCCCCTGGCCGGGAGGTTTGCTCGAGGTCAGACGACCGCCAGACCGTCAACTTCTGGGTTTGGTAAAGCCAGTCTTTGCCTTGACGGACCAGGCTGGCGTAGGTCTTGCCTCGGAGCAGTTCGGCTGGCATTTCGGAAAACTGAGCCCCCGCCTGGGGCTGTTCCGTCAGCTTCCATTTCTGGGGATCAATCGCAACCGCCGCCTGCCAGGTGGGCGTGGGAAGTTCCGTTCCCCGGATCGGTTGCAACCAGCTTCCTGTTTGCCAGGCATCGATATCGAAAGGTGACTTCACGTAATGCAGCTTGGCCTGCATGAACAGAGCGGGGCAATAAACCAGGGGCGCCGAATTCCCTCCGGAAGTCGGGCACGCCGCGAACTGTTCGTTGGCTTCGATGGGGAGCAATGGCCGAACAACGGCCGACGTCTGAGTGGTTGCCGCCGAGGCTTCGGGAGAAGCCACGGGCGTTTCGGCGGCCCTTTCGCTGGCAGCCGAGGGCGTGTCGAACAGATCGTTTGGCAACAGCAAACCGCCCTGTGAAGCCCCCTGTGGTTTATCGCCGGACGATGCTGACGCGCCTGGTGGGATCGGGGGGACCGGCGGTTTGGTGTCGGATCGTTGTTGGGCGGCCTTGCGAGGTTCCATCAAGGCGCGAATTTGATCGCGGGTGAGCGGGCCGCGCAGATAGGACAACACCCAGCGGGTCTGGAACACGATCGGAGCATTTTCATGCACATTGTTCATCAGGAACACACGCTGACCCAGGCCGGCCAGGGTTTGCTCCATTCGGGCTCGATCAAAGCTGGCGCCGGCTTCGGCGGAGGCCCCTTCCAGGCCTTCGAGAACTCGAGCTTTGTCGCGCTCGGTTTGCAGCCGGCCAATGAACCAGGTGCCCGTGTTGGAGAGGCCCTTGTAGTCCAGATCGACCGGGTTTTGCGTCGCCAGCACCACGCCCATTCCATAAGCCCTGGCCTGCTTGAGCAAGGTGAGCATGGGACGTTTGGAGGGCGGGTTGGCCACGGGCGGAAAGTAACCGAAGATTTCGTCCATGTAGAGCAGCGCGCGGAGGCTCGATGTGCCCCCTTGGCTGCGCACCCAGGCCAGCACTTCGCTGAGCAGCAACGTCACAAAGAACATCCGCTCGGGTTCGGAAAGGTGCGCGATGCTGATGATGCTCAGCCGCGGCTGGCCCTCGGCCGTGTATAGCAACCGCTGAATATCGAGCGCCTCGCCTTCCATCCAGCCTGCGAAAGAGGGCGAAGCCAACAGATTGTTCAGGGCCAAGGCCAGTTCGCCACGGGCCTTGCTGGGGTAGAACGATTCGAGGTCCATCACGCCCACGGTTGCGAAGGGCGGCGATTGGATGGCCCGAATCAGCCCGGCGATATCGAGACTTTCTCCCTTGCGCCAGTGGTGATCGAGCAGGTTGGAAAGCAAGATATGTTCGCGGCTGCGGACGGGATCGGCGTTAATGCCCAGCAAACCCAACAGGCCCGATACCGCGGCGGTAATGCGTTCGCGCATCAGGTCGAGATCGTCACGCACCGCTGGGGGCGGAGCGTCAAACGAGCGGAGCACGGTCAGCGGCAAACCGGCGGTGCTGCCCGGCGTGTAGATCGCGATATCCACCGCGTCGCGAAAGCGGGCAATTCGCTCCGGCTGTTGTCCCCAATCGGCCAGGCCTTGCCGCCAGCGATCAGCGGTTTCGGCCGCGACCTCGGCGGTGGTCTTGCCGGCCTGGGCGGCGGCCGACGAATCCACCCAGGGCTCAAAATCCGCGGGGCGAAGCTCCGGAAAGGTGAGCAACAGGTTGCCGAGGTCGCCCTTGGGGTCGATGGCGATGGCCGGGATGCCGTCGATGGCGGCCTCTTCCAGCAGGGCCAGGCACAGGCCCGTCTTACCGCTGCCGGTCATGCCTACGCAAACGGCGTGCGTTGTAAGGTCTTTGGAATCGTAGAGCAGCAAGTCGTCTTGCAACTGGCGGGCCGGCAGGTCGTATTGCTTTCCCAGGTAAAAGGCGCCGAGCTGTTCAAAATCGAGCATCCGCGGAGAGCTCCGGCAGAAAACGAAGGGGGAAACGGCCCGAGGTGGCAACGCCTGAGGAATTGCGCGGCTCTAATTGCTGGCCGAGTACATTTCGGCGAATTCCAGAATCCAGCGGTCGATCAGTTCGAAGAAATGTTTGGGGTCGACCTGGTTGAGGTTCTCGTAGTGATTGCGATTGAAGACCTCTTTGTTGCCGATGGTGCCCTTGCCGGTGAGATCGATCACGTGGTACTTGCTGAACGGCCGAACCGTGATTTCGAGCCGGCTGTAGTCGTTGTCGCGGCGTTTGGGCCCCACCGCGCGAAGATCGTCGCGATAGCAGGCGGCCCCCCAGCCCCGTTCGCCGTAAATCGTCTCGAAGCGAAAACCGGGGAAGTGGTTCGGCAGCCGATGCACACACTGCTCAATGTACTCGGAGATTTGCAAGCGATACTGCGAGTGGAGCTTTTGGTACTCCTCTTCGGTAAGTTGCTTGGCGACTTGCTCGCGGTGTTTTTCATCGGCCCGGTTTTTCCCCCGCGCGATGGCGTTCTGAAGTTGTTCGTCGAAATTCATATGACTGTTGTGCGGTTCGAGTATTCTTTGCTAAATGCCGTGTTTGGCGGGCGTAATGATCGGAGCGAAGGTCGGGGATTCGCTAATTTGGCGACGCAGACGACAGGGCGGGAAACGCCAAACCGCCAGACCCTCTTTGCGAACGACCCTGTTCACCAAATTGTATCCCATGACGGGGGCCGGGAGAAATGCCAACGCGAGCCGGCGATTTTGGATCAAAGGACGGAGAACACGGTGGACGCAGCCGCATGACGCGGCGATTGGGCTTGCCTGTTACCACCCGCGAACACTGAATGAGACTGATCACATAGTCGTCGCCGCTATAGAGATGCGGAGGAATAGTGTTCCCAGCAAACCCAAACCGTGCAACAGAAAAGTAAGCACGATGGCGATCGTGACGGCGGTCCCCCACCAACCCGCGGACAGGTCCTTTCCCCTCGCATATATGAGTGCGGCCCAGGCTAGGATGTCGAGAACCATCACGGTTGCCATGAATGGCAAGAAGAGCCTCGCGGCATAACCTTCGCGCCGGAAAGTGTCGGCCATGTCCAAGTCGTGGTGATGAACGGAGAGTGCCCGCGCATAGGTATCTTGGCGGCCGATAAAATAGAGCGCCCAGGCCGCCGCCAGCAGCACGACGGGCAGCAGTGCAAGCCACCTGGCTGGACGGTGGGATGCGGAGTTGGTTTCGAGGTTGTCCATCGGGTTGCTTCAACCAAAATCCTCGTGGCGGTTAGCCAAAATATCCCACCGCATTCCTAAAGACCGCCAAGCCGTCCCCCTCTTTGGGAAGCGTGCCAGCCGCTTTCAACCGGGTCCAATGCGGGTGCTGCGTGGGGTCGATGTGGCGTTCGGGGTGTGGCATGAGCCCCAGGACCCGGCCCGTCGGGTCGCACACGCCAGCCACGTTGGCGGTGGCGCCGTTGGGATTGTGCGGATAGGGAAGTAATTCGCGAGCCGCGGTCTTCCCGCCAACCGCGTAACGCAGCGGCAGTTGGCCTGCGGCATCGAGCGCTTCCAGCACGTTGGCATCGCGGGCAATGAACCGGCCTTCGGCGTGAGCCACCGGCAAGTACAACGATTGCAGTCCCGCGAAGAACGGCGAAGGCGAATTGCCCACGGCGAGCTCCACCCAACGATCGACGTACATGCCCGAGGTGTTCCAGGTGAGCGTGGCGCGCGGTTCGCCTTCGGCGCCATCGGCGACGAGGAGCCCTGTTTTGAGCAGGACCTGAAAACCGTTGCAGATGCCGAGCACCAGTTTGTCCGCCGCAATAAATTCGGCGACCCAATCTCGCAGGTGATGGCGAATTTGATTGCCAAAAATGCGGCCCGCGGCAATATCATCGCCGTAGCTGAATCCGCCGGCGATGCACAGAATTTGAGCGTTAGCCAATCGAGCGGGCTCGGCCAGGAGTTGGTTGACGTGCATCCGCTCGGCCTGAGCCCCGGCCAGCGTCAAGGCGTAGGCCGTTTCTTCATCGCAATTGGTGCCGGGCGAACGAAGGACAAGAGCGCGGGGAGTGGCCATGGGGAGTTTGGTTGAATCGTGCGAACCGGGAAATCTTGAAATCGCAATCACCGATGGAATGCAGGCAAACCCGCACGCCATCAGTTTAACGTTTTTGGCCGCCGCTCCTATCCCCCGCCCTCAGGCCACCCGCCCTCAGGCCAGTTCTCGCCGGGAGCGGCCTCATCCTCGGGGAGACGGCGCCAACCCAGGCTGTCGTGGACCGCTTGAGGTGGCGGTGATGGCGCGAGGCGAGCTTGGTTGTGCGGCGCGGATTCAAGGGCCTCGTCGCCTTGAGAGTGCCCCATCTCATGGTGTGGAAGTGATTGCCGTTCGCTACAGTGGAATGATCCACGATTGGGGACTACCTATACGAAAGGAAATGCCATGACGCCGTCAACCACCGTTCCTCAAGAAACCCTCGTGAACCCCGCCTTGGCCACGCCGACGGATCTCTCCACCGGGGGCGTTTCGGCGATTGCCGAAGAGCTTCGCGCCCTGCTGGCGGATGTCTTCACGCTGTATGTGAAAACCAAAAACTTTCACTGGCACATGAGCGGGCCTCACTTTCGCGACTACCACCTGCTGCTCGACGAACAGGCCGACCAAATCTTTGCCATGACCGACGACCTCGCCGAGCGGGCGAGGAAGATTGGCGCGACTAGCTTGCGATCGATTGGCGACATCGGGCGGCGCCAGCGATTGCGGGACAACGACGAAGCCTTTGTGGCCCCCCCAAAAATGCTGGCGGAACTCGCATCCGACAACCAGCAACTCGTGCAGTTCCTCCGCGCCGCCCATGAGGTGTGCGACGAAAACCGCGACGTGGCGACCGCGAGTCTGATTGAGAACTGGATCGACGAAACCGAACGGCGAACCTGGTTTCTCTTCGAGGCTTCGCAAGCATAACGAGCGCCATGGGCGACAGCCAGGGCGCCGCCAGGGGCGATTGCACCCGCTGACCTCACAACGAGACATCTATTGAGGGCGTGTCCGAGCAGTAGCGCGCGCTTGCTCGGACGCCCTGACTCAATAGATGCGCGGCCCGCTGGCTATCGGTCGTTCGCGCGTCAAAGAACTTCCGCCGCGCATGGCCCCAAGGAACCCATGAAGAATAGCTTTCGGGCATAGTCGCCTTTCGCGGAGCGAAAGCCGACTTTGTTTTTCGTGCAATCCCAACAGGCGACTTCATGAGCGCCGCTAGGATAGATGCCGCCGTATCCGCCATGGCGAATATGTTTCAAGACTTTGAAGGAAGCCGGCACGTAGCTCAAAACCTGCCCACCCTGCGTCAACCCGGCCATGCACGCCCTCCAAGGATGAACTCGGAAAACGAGCAGACTGCCATTTCAGCAGCCAAGAGAACAGACGCGGTTGGCGGAACGCTCACGGAAGTTTGCCGTCGATGGCGACCTTCCGCTCAGTCTTGGGTTCAAAATTGCGGATGACATAAAAAATCGTCGGCCCTCCTTCTTTCCGGTCATTTTCAGCAAAGAACAACTCCTTGGTCTTGCTGACGTATCTAGGAGACTTTCCCCGGACGATCTTATTTCCGACTTCGATGGGCTTGGGATTGGTGAAAGTCAATCCTCCATCATTTGTGGACATCACCACAAGCGTATTGTCACCGCCATCAGGAAGATTCATTGTGCAGAATCCCAGCCCGTCTTTGGGGGAGATGAAGAACAGTCGTGACGCCGCGGGAGCATTCACGGTCACGGGGTTGGACCAAGGCGCAATCCTCGACTTTCGCTCCAACCGCACCGAGCCAAGCAATCTGCCATCTTTCAACTGATCGGCCCAGAGAAACAATCCATCTTCACTGAGGCAGAAGCTTACCAGGCGGCCCTTCTCCGTTTTTTGCCCGAAGCCCAGATCGACGAACTCTTGAATTTCCCGTGGCTGGCCGAAATCTTCCTTGGTGGAGTTGCGAACCGCGGACCAGTGCGTGAATTTGTTCCCGAAGATCATTTCGAGGCCATCGGAAGCGACCGCGGGATCGTGCCCCACAAAGAGCTTGTGGAGGTTCTCGAATTTGGCTCCGGGGTTTTTCCTCTCCGCTTGCCAGAGCTGCCGTGCGCCGCCCGTTCCCAAGGGAGCGGATTGAAAGTAAATGGTGAGGCCGTCCGGTGAGAGCCAGGGTGCGTTGCTGTAGTTGTTTTGCGGCAATTCGAGTAGCGGCTCGATGACCGGTTCCGCATGATGAGGTTGCTCCTCCGGCGGGGGCGTGATGTCCTCCACCTGGATGCCGGGGTTTTTTCCTCCTTCGACACGGATTTCCACGCGCTTCACGATGTCCTTGCCGCGCTTGACAGTGAAGATGTGAACGCCGGGTTTGAGTTCCACCGGCTCTGCCAGCGCGTCCGCCGCCACCGGCTCGTCGTCGAGGAAGAAACCCAGCGACTTGTCCGACAGGTCCACGTCTTTGAGCACGAGCGACAGACTTACTTCGACCTTGTCGGATCGGGAAAAAAACACGATGCCGCCAAGTGCCGTCAACCCACCGACAAAGAGCAGACCGACCAGCAGGAATATCCACCGCGGGGTGCGGTGTTTCGCGATCGCGGCTTCGACCACGGCCGCGGTTTCGGCCCGCGCCTGCTTCCGGTCGTCCGAAAGGGCGGCGAACACCTCGGCGAGGTTGTTGCTGGTACTGGTGCTTTGGTTATCCCCCTCTTGACGGGTTGTGCCCGCCCGCGCCGTGTCGGCTGCCGGGCCGGCAGGAGTCGGGGCACGCAGCACGGCATCGACCGCCGCCGCGAACTCCTTCATCGTGGCGAACCGGGCGGCCGGGTCTTTGGCCATCGCTTTCAGACAGGCCGCTTCCAGCCGCGGGTCGATCCCCGACCGGTGACGAGAAGGCGGTTCCGGGCTCACGTGCAGGATCTGACCAATCACTTCAGTCGCAGTGCCGGAAAACGGCCGGACACCGGCGAGCAGTTCGTAGAGGATGACGCCCAGGCTGAAGATGTCGCCTGGCGGTCCTACCCCCTTGGAATCGCCGCGTGCCTGCTCTGGCGACATGTACGCCGGGGTGCCCATGATGACGCCGCTCTGGGTGCCGCGGGCGTCGCCGAGTCGTGGTCCGCGGGCCAGGCCGAAGTCCATCACGACGATGTCCTTCCGCTCCCGGTCGAACATCACGTTCGCGGGCTTCAGGTCACGGTGGACAATGCCGCTGTCGTGCGCCGCGGCCAGGGCCAGGGCGATCTTTCGGACGACGAGCGCGGCCTGTTTCTCCGGCAGTGGCTCCTGGCGGGTTATGAGTGTGTCCGCCAACGACTGGCCGCGGACCAAGGCCATCACGATGTACGGCCGGCCGTCGGCCTCCCCAACCTCGTGGACCTGGCACACGTTGGGGTGGTTGATCGTGGCGGCGGATCGGGCCTCCTTCAGGAATTGGGTCCGCTCGTTTTCCGTCTTGACCGTTGACTCCAGGGGTACTTTGACCGCCACCTCTCGCCCCAACCGCGGGTCGAACGCCAGGTACACCTTTCCGAACGCTCCAGACCCGAGCACGCCCCGGATTTCAAACCGGCCAACCGCTGCGCGAGACGGTACGATGCCCCCGACATGCTGGATCGTTGCATCCGGGACCGCCTGGCCGTCGGATCGCACGCTGCTCTGGCTGATCGAGGTGTCTGTCTCCGAACGCCTCTGGAGTTCGAGTTCGAGGGCGCGCAGGGCCTGCCGGAGATCCACATGGTCGGACTCCGGCGCGGCGGCGAGGTAGTCGTCGATCCGCGGCTGGCTGCCCGCTTTCCACTCGGCCTCGAAGCGGTCACAGGCGGCGTCCACACGCTCGGCAACGGAAAGGGTCGGGTCTCCGGAAAGCATGGCAGCACCCACTGGACAAACGATGCCCGAGACGATTTTCATGGCGGTGCCCCACAAAGTTCGGAAGAACTGGCCGGTTCGTCGGCCTCCCCCCCCCGTACATTGCAAGGCTCCCCGTCATCCCGACATTGATTCGGAAAAAGTTTTACCCGTCGGCCACACCTGGCCATGCCGCCTGCCACCGGAGTCGGATCAAGTTGAGTTTCCGCTCGATTTTCCGTTCGGTGCAGTCGTGCATCTCGGCGATTTCGCGGTTGCGGTATCCGAGAAGGCGCAGAACGGCGAACTCACGCAGTTCCGGTTCAAGTTGACTGAGGAGCTCTTCGCAGTGGATGTCAAAATCCGCGGATGGCAGAACCGCCGCTTCATCGAGCGGAAGAGGTGAACCGTCGGGCTGGGCGAGTGCATCTTCGCCGACGACTCGCCCGCCGCCGCGCTTCGCCGCGGCCTCACGTCGGGCTTGCATGCGGGCCTTGTTGGCGGTGATCGCGCCCAGCAGGTTCCAGAGGTCAGCGCGGTTGCCGACGTCGTACTCACCAGCCCGTACCCGCAGGCAGAACGAAGCGAAGGCGCTCTGGGCGGCATCGTCGGCGTCGGCAACCCGTTGCGGCCGACCCACCAACGTTTTGCGGGCCAGCGCCACCAGACGCGGGAAGAACCGCTCCCAGAGAGCCGCGGCCGCCGCGGGGCTGCCCGTGCGAAGTTGGCCGAAGAACTGGGTTACGGAACCACAGTCCGGGGGTAGTCGTTCGAGTCCCATCGAATCCCATCCTTCGCCGAGTTGCTCCTCGTTCAGGTTGGAAACCGTAAGCAGGTTGGTATCGTGTTCGTCACCCAACGGCGCATTTCCGCCGACCCCAATCCAAAAATACCGACGATTGCTCGGAAGGGACAGCAACCTGCAAGCAACGTGGTTCGGCTTGCAAGCGATGGAGGTTGGCCAGGAACCCGAGGGTTGCAGCGGTTTACGTGACCATTATATCAAAACGTCCGACGAAGTCACATTTGGGCGCCACGGGAAGAGCGGCCCAAGCCTGGCGATGTTCCCGCGAGATCTCACTTGCGGCGCGCAGTGCGTAAGCAAGCGCGAACCGGCCGTCTCTCGCCCTGGAACTGGGGTGCGTTCGCGGGACAACGAGTCTGACGAAAGCCACGGCTTGCCGGCTAACGGTTGAGCTGAGCGGCGCGCGCGCCGACGTTTGAGCTTGGCACTTTATCCCTCACGCGTCCGCTCGAGCGATTTGTTAGGTGTCACTCCCAGACCAATAGCCTCTGCGGCGGCATGAATTACTTCACGCATCTTGCGAACACGTTCATTCTTCGCGTCACGACGGCCTTGGACTAACGCGCGCACCGCTGCAATTGCGTGCGGTCGGTTCGCGACTGGGTCCACTGCCTCTGCCGGATTCGAGTGGCGCTTCAGGAAGTTGCACGTCTTACAGGCAAGTGCGTAATTGGATATGTGGTTTAGGCCGTTGCGCGATACGGGAACAATGTGATCAACCTGCCACGCGTCGTAGTCGTCCACCGAGGCAAGCAGATTGCGGTCGCAGTACTCACAGTGGAACTTGGCTCTAAGGCCAATCTCAAAGGCCTCGTCACTCCAACCGAGCGAGCGAAGTTCGACGAGGAGTTCATCGCGCGTCATGGGCTTGCCTCAAGTGACACCTAACTACTGTTTATTCGGAAAGTTTCTTAATAACGTGCGCACGTTATTCAGAATCAAAACCGTCAAAATTCGCCGGGCTGCAGTGATGGCCCTTGTTTGGCAAAGGGCGCGCAGCCGCGGCGGTCTGGCGATGCTCCACCCGGAAGGCACGCACGGGGTGCGTACCCTACGCAATCCTCCATCCAGATGGTACTGCGTGGCGAAGGTTTACAGGTCGCTGGAGTCTTTCACCAGCGGCTCCATCACCTTGGTGTTGCGTTCCACGGCGAGCACGATGGTCCGCTGTTCCATGCCATCGCTGCTGCAAGCCACGGCGGGGATCACCTGCCGGCAGTTGGGCAGGCGGAATCGCACGGTGAAGGAGCCATCGGCGCGCAGGTCGACGGGGTCGCCCTGCAGGGTGACGCGGGCGCCGGGCACGGTGTTGCCGTACACGATCAACTCGGCGTCGAGCTCGAAGCCAAACTCTCGCTGCTTGCGGCTCCCGTTGCCGTTGTTCGCCAACCCCAGCGTGGGCGAGCTCATGGGCCGGCGGAGCCGCTCTTCGAACAGCTCTTGCAGTTCTTCGTTGGCGCCGTCCGTCGAATAACCGCCGCTCATGGCGTAGATTTTCTCGTAGTTCTGCGCCACATCGGTCCAGTTGTTGTCGATGGCGTCGAGCGTGCCGGCCCGGGGCGTGCTGACCACGTTGCTGCGGGCCAGCACGAACATGCGCCCGTTTTCCGCCAGATAGCCAATATCGATGCGGTAGCTCTTGGGCGGATCCATCACCGGCACGTACCAGTTGTTCACGCCGCCGTGAATTTCGATATCGCGGACCACGGTTTCGGCGGCGCTGGCGCCGGTTTGCACTTCAAGCAGTCGCAACACCGGTCGGGCGGCGTGCCAGTCTTGGCCCATGGCCACCTCGGCGCGCTCCACGCTGCGACGGGTGAGTTGCCAGGTGGCTTGCAGCCAATACGGATCGCGGACGATGACGACCAAACGGTCCTTGTTTACCGAAACGTCTTTGCCCGAGATGTCTTTGAGTTGGCTGTGCTGCTGCCGGGCCTGTTGCAAGCGCCGCGAGACAACGGCCCGACTCTTGGGCTTGGCCGCTGGCTTCGATTTCGCTTTGGCCTTGGCGGGGCTGGCGGCCCGAATGGTGGAGCGGCTAGCGGGGGCACTTGGCACGCTGCGCCGCGACGTGGCGCCGCGGGCGCTTTTGCTGGCGCCCGAGGGCGTTTTGGAGCGGGCGGAAACGCTACGATTGGCGTTGCGGGGAGTCGCTTTGCCGGCGCGGGTAGAGTTATTGCGAGCGGAATTGCCGCGAGAACTGGGGGCGGTCGCTCCCTTGCGGGAGGCTCCCAGCAGCGCTTTGACCAGTTGGTCCTTGCGCATGGCGTGCCAACCTGGCACGCCGTGCTCCTTCGCCATCTGCCCTAGTACCTTGAGGGTATATCCCTTGAGCTGCTCAGCGGTCATCGGAAGATGTTCTCCGGATTGCGGGCCTGCGGCCGGGGCAAATCATGAGTAAACGTCGTCCATGACAGCGCTTTAGTTCCGGCAGGGAATCGTTCCGCCCGCCAGAGAAGTTCGCGATTCTTCCAACCGCTCGGCCCCGGCTTAGCTGGCGAACCACTCGCGCGCCGCTTGCTATAGCCTAAAGGCTTTACCGTCGCTGGCCCCCTTTTCCTCCCACGTCATGGGGAAGAGAAAGGTTCAAATTGCAATCTTCAGGCACCGGCAGTCAGTTGGAGGGATGACTTCGTTGTTGCGAATCATCACCGTCGCCTGAACGCCGGGTACTTCTTTGATTTACAGCCGCTCGATTACAGTGGTGGATGATGTTAGAAATACGCTGCTCGGATCATCAGGAACCTTCGGTTGTGCATGCACCCCGAGAGCTTCCAAATAGGCTCAGCGACTTGGGTGGGTAGCTCAACATTTCCAGGGTGTTCAACCCCAGGCGTTTGAACTATTCGCGCTGGCCATCCATTTGCCGTGCCGGATAGCACAATCACCGGACAAAACCTGTCTTGCAATCGAACACCCCTCCACCCTCTGAATTCTGTCCCCAATGGAACCCGAATTCATCTGGCCAGGCTTGCTCGATCCCCCCTTGGCTCTCTTTCCGGTCATTCTGCCAGGCCTGAACGAAGTTTCTTAGCGACTTTGTTTCTTAGCGACTTTTGGCGAAATTCCATTCCGCTCCGCGTGTCGTTCGCTCCGCACAGGCCCTTGACTGATTTTAACTATTCTTTGGCTGCTGCGAACCCCCCATTGCGGGAAATTGGCGGCGGAACGGTTTTCATCAACAAGTTGGATCATAATCGTTCATCCGCCAAAACGCAATCCTTTGGTAGGAGTGTCCGCCAGAGCGCCACCTGCCGAGGCGTGTGTAAGTCGCTATTTTTGATTGGGTTGCGACTTGCATGCGGCCCGCATTATGCGTGGTTCGCCGGCATCCGGCGGCGTTCCGGCGCCTCCGTTCGGCCCCTGCCAGCCTTGTAAACACGCCCAAAAAACCTTTCCCCCCGCGGCCAGCGCCCGAGGCTCGGCGCGGTCGCTCAGAACCCTCTGCGGCATCATCACGAACGCCGGCCCACCAGAAACCTTGGCGCGCAAAATATTGGTATAACACAGCTTGCGTTGCATCGCCTGACTTCGGGAAAAAAATCACGAATTCTGGCCCCCGGTGAGTTGACACTGCTCTGCATAGCTGGGTAAGTTTTAGCTTTCCAATGCCGATCCGATTTCCGAGCAGGTTTGCAGGTTACTGATTTTTCACTAAAGTCGTCTCCAACCAGCAGCTGGTGGCAGGTGTGACTTGCCCCGAGAGCCTCACAGCCCCCACCCCATGGCCTTGGCCATGGAATGGGTCAGCCGCATTTTGGTGGTTTCGGCCGAGATGGTCGGTCCTGGTTTGCTTGGGCAGTGGCTCGATGATCGTTGGGGGGTCTCCTTCCTCGGGCTGCTCGGATTCGCAATTGGCATTCCTCTGGGGTTCGTGCATTTGCTGGTGATGACTCGCCAGCAGGGATCCGCCCCTGGTTCGTCCCGCAATAAGTCGTCCTCTGGCGAGAAAGATCAATCGTGACCCCGCCTGGCTCAAGTCCGGCTAAAGTCTCTTTCTGGGGGCTGGGCGCGCGCTTGTTGGTTCTCGTCTTGGCATTGGCGGTCGTCGCGGTTCCCTTGGGGGCCTGGCGAGCCCAGAGTCATGCCGAAGGTTGGTGGTCGGCCCTGGTGGCCTTTGCCGTGGTGGGGGCCGGTTTTACGGCCTCCCTGGTCATCACCTCGCTGGCGCGGGCTACTCCCTACTTCATCCATGCCCAGTTGGGAACCATGATCTTTCGGGTGGGCTTGCCGCTGGGGGTGGGAATGTTTCTGCAATCGGAAAAGGGCGGCCTGGCTCAGGCTGGGGTGCTTCCCAATATGATGTTCCTCTATCTGGTGGGCTTGGTCGTGGAAACCTTGCTGGTGCTTCGGCTCGCCAAGCGGGGCGGCCCAGCGAGTAAGTCTTCGCTGCCTGGCGAATCGGGGTCTGCCGAATCATCGTCCGCCGATCATCGTTCTTCAGGTTCTTCGGAACGCAACGTGACTCACGAATCGAACGCTCGAATTGCCGCGGATAAGGAGCCTGCATCCCATGGCTGATCCCCTGCTGCATATTCGCGACAGCTACTACTTCGAAGTGCCGCAGTTCATGTGGCCTGGCAACTATCAAAGCCTGACCGATATTCCCGCATGGGTTCGCGACGCCTATCACGTCAAAGGCCAGCGGTTTAGTTTGGACGAATGGAACGAGGCTTTGGCGGGCAAGATCCTGATCCCCCAGCCTTTTGGTTCGCCCAAGAATCTCTACGAGGCTGGCTCCGGCTTTTGCATCTCCCGCTTCATGCTCGTGGAGGTGTTCATCGCGCTGGTCTTGATCGCGATTTTTGTACGGGTGGCGAAGAAGATTCAGCGGGGCGACGCGCCTCGCGGCGGCTTCACGAACTTCTTTGAGTCGTTCTTGTTTTTCTTGCGAGAAGACGTGGCCAAGCCGGCCATCGGCTCGCACGACGCCGACCGTTTTGTGCCCCTGCTGTGGACGATCTTCTTCTTTGTGCTCGGTTGCAACCTGATGGGGCTGGTGCCCTGGGTTGGCAATCCCACCGCCGAGTGGGCCGTGACCTTGACCTTGGCCCTGATGACGTTCGCCGTGGTGGTGGGGGCTGGCATTGCCCGGTTTGGGCCGGTGGGCTACTGGCTCAATCAAATTCCCACCATGGACTTGCCCTGGTGGATGGGCTTTCTCAAGCCCATTATTTGGGTGATTGAAATTTTCGGGCTGCTGATCAAGCACGCCATTCTTAGCATCCGCTTGCTGGCCAACATGGTGGCCGGCCACTTGGTGTTGTTGGCGGTTCTCGGTTTGATTGTCGCGGCCGGCGAAGCCGCCACGACGACGAACTTTCAATTTGGTGTTGTTGCCGTGGTGGGAGTGCTTGGCTCCGCCGCGTTTACCATGCTGGAATTGTTCGTTGCGTTTTTGCAAGCGTACATTTTTACCTTCCTGACGGCGCTCTTTATCGGTGCGGCCATTCATCATCACTAGTCGGCTCGGGCCACCCCCTGCTGGTGGCTTGGGTTTGCTGGAGCATGGCGAGTGTTTGTCACTGGGGATCGCCCCCTAATCGCGAGGAGTTTGAACCACGTGAACAAGATTTGTCGTTTCGCTGCCCTGGGTTTGATTGCATTGTTCGCGGTTGCCGCGCCCGCTTTCGCGCAGCCGGCCGAAGGCGAGGCGCCTGCCGCAACGGGTGCGCCGGGTTCAACGGCTGCCGCTGCCAAAGCGCCGCGTCCATTTGAGTTCTCTGGTGCTTTCGGCGCCGCCTTGGTGACGATTGGCGCCGCCTACGGCATCGGCAAGCTGGCTTCGTCGGCTTTGGAAAGCATGGCCCGCCAGCCTGAGGTTGCCAGTCAGATTCAAACGGCCATGATCATCGCGGCCGCCCTGATCGAAGGCTTCACGTTCTTTGCGTTGTTCATCTGCATGCAGCAGAACCCGTTCTGACCGTAACGGCGTTTTGCCCCGGGTTCGCGGGAAGACCAGGCAAAGGCAGTTGCCGGCTTGCGAGGCATGCTCGCGGCCGGCGGTAGGCGCGTGGCGTTGGATTCAGTCAGACTCGCTCGATGTGGATCGTTTAACGTAGGTGGAATTTATGGCTTTGCGTAAAGCAGCCCTGAAATCGAACCCGTGGCGTTTTTTGCCACTGCGATGGATGGTGGGCCTCGTTGTGGTTGCCGCGGCAAGCAGCGCCTGGTCGCCCATGTTCACGATGCGCGCCTTGGCGGCGGAGGCGGCTCCGGCAAGCGAAGCCGGCGCCGATCAAACCGGAGAAGCTGGTCATGACACCGCGGGCGAAAGTGCCGCCGATCATGCCGAGCATGCCGCGGGGCATGGGCACGCCGCTCATTTCCTCCACGAGGGATTGTCCGAGGCCGCCACCGATCCCACCAACATCCGCGCCGATCTGGCCGTTTGGACGTTCGCGGTCTTTGTGATCGTGCTGGCCGTGCTCTGGAAGTTTGCCTGGGGGCCAATCGTCGCCGGGCTGGAGAAACGCGAGCAGCGGATTACCGACAATATCGCCGCCGCCGAGCGGCAAAACCGGCAGGCGGCCGAGCTGCTCAAGGCTTACGAACTGAAGCTGCAAGCCGCCGCGAACGAAGTCCGCGAAATGCTCGACGAAGCTCGCCGCGACGCCCAGCACACGCAAGCAGAGATCATTGCCAAAGCGCGCGATGAAGCCGAGGTCGAGCGCCGCAGGGCACTCCGCGATATCGAAACCGCCACCGAGCAGGCGCTCAAACGGGTGGCCGAGCAAAGCGTGAATTTGGCCATCGACCTGGCTGGCAAGATCATTCACGCCCAGCTCCAGCCCGAGGATCACAACAATCTGATCCAAGAAGCCGTGGGTAAATTCGTGCAAGCCAAGCACACCGCCAATTAAGAACAGGAACGGTTCGTCTGTGGATCCTTCACTACACGAGCAGGAATACCAGTATGCCACGGCGGCGGATAACGACCGGCAGCAGGTGGCCGACGTGTATGCCAAGGCGCTGATCGGCGCTACCGAAAAAGCGGGCGTCTCCGAACAGGTGCTGTCCGAATACAGCACGGTGGTCGAGGCGGTCGATACGTTGCTGCCTGGCGCGGGCGTGCTCATTTACGGTGGCATTCCTCGCGACGACCTGCTGGCGGTGCTGCAGAAAGCATTGGGCGGCAAGGTGCATCCGCTGCTGTTGAACTTCCTCAAGGTTTTGACGAACCACAACCGGATGTATTGCCTGAGGGCAATTTTTCTGGCCGCGACCGAACGATTCGACAAGTTGCGGAAGCGAATCCGCGTGAAGGTTACTTCGGCCACGCCGCTGGCCGAAGCCCAGGTGGATAATCTCAAAAGCATCTTGCGAATCTCGACGGGCGCCGAGCCCATTCTGATTCGCCGGATCGACGAAAAGCTGATCGGCGGCCTGATCGTACAAGTGGGAGATACCGTGTACGATGGCTCGGTGACCACCCAACTAGAACACATGCGAACGCGCTTGATCGATAGGAGCTCTCATGAAATTGAACGCCGAAGAGATCGCGTCGGTACTTAAAGCCGAGATCGAACAATACGAATCCCAGGTCGACGTGCGCGAAGTCGGCCGGGTGTTGGAAGTCGGTGACGGCATCGCCCGCATCTATGGTCTCTCCGGCGTGATGGCCGGCGAAATGCTGGAGTTTTCCAGTGGCGTGACCGGGCTGGCCTTCAACCTCGAAGAAAACGCCGTCGGCGTCGTCATTCTGGGCGACTATTTGAATATTGCCGAGGGCGACGAAGTCCGCAGCACCGGCAAACTGCTCTCCGTGCCCGTCG
>CAYUMU010000042.1:0-55062 GCA_964445985.1 uncultured Pirellulales bacterium
TAAATTATTTCCAAAAATCGCCAATTTTCAGCCCTACTGGGGAACTTGGGCTAGCGGCGGGGAATTAGTTTCGACTCCAGCATTCGTACACGGCGTCATCCGTGCCCGCGATGATGAAGGGCTCGAAATCGAAGCCGGGCAAATGCTTCTGTACAGCGTCAAATACCTGCTCGAATCCTTCAGCCGCGGTGGGGATGAACATTTCATCTCCAGAGTCGCTCAAGAACATCAGCCAACAATCTGGCTGACCCCAGGGGCCATCGGAAGTCGTGGCGAGGACGACTCGTTCGATCCCGCTCCAGCGCATGGCCTTGAGTTCGATGTGAGGGCACTCGCACTGGATTGAATCGTGGTCCAGCGTCACGCGAATGGGGGTGGCTTCCACCTACAACAAGTGCCGGGCCTTTACGTCCATGTACCGGTTGATCAGCGGGGCGGTTAGTTCTTCAGGGAAGGCGTCCACCGACAGCACGCCTCGGGCCGTGAGGTCGGCCAGCACCTGGTGTCGCCAGATGAGAATGTCGGCGGCCGCCGCGGCTCGGTAGAGTGATTCGCCTGTTGGCTTGGCCGTTTCCACGGCGTCGTACATGCGGTGGTCGCGGAGCAGGGCCGCCAGCGGCAAGTGCCGGCCGACCATGTTGGTCATGTACTTTTGAATCTGCAGCGAGTTGACTTCGTCGATCACGTTGCTCAAGAAAATCACCAGCGACCGCTTGCGGCAATGGGCGTTGAGATACAAGAACGCCTGGTCGTAACGAGATTCCACCAGCCGCGGAAAACGGTCGAAGCAAGCGTGCAACAGCCGGTTCATCTGGCTGCGGCCTGGCTTGGGCGGAATGTAGGTATGCACCTCGTCCGAGAAACAAATGAGCCCTACCGAGTCGCCGTGGCTGATCGCCACGTACGACAGCATCAGCATGGCGTTGAAGGCGTGATCGAGCAGCGATAGCTCATCGACCTGGCCGGTCATCATCCGGCCGCAATCGACCATGAACACCAGCGTTTGGCTTTGGTTGCGCTGGAACTCTTTCACGGTCAGCTTTTGCCGCCGGGCCGTGCTCCGCCAGTCGATCTGCTTGTAATTGTCGCCCGAAATGTAATCGCGCAGGCGTTCAAATTCGTTGTCTTGGCCAATCTTTCGCGTGCGGCGCACGCCCAGCAGGTTCAGCCGGTTGAGCCGCGCCAGCACCGCGTACTCCGAAAGCTGCTTCATGTCGGGGTACACGTGCAGCGTCGATTCGGCCTCGTAGGAAAGCATGCGCTGCCACAAGCGGAGCCGGCTGGTCGCCCTCACGTAGACCTTTTCCAACTGGAAGGCCCCGCGGCGCGTGCTGAGCAGCGAGTAATGCTTGGAGGCGCGGCTGCGGGCTGGCACCCGCACCGTGAGTTGCCGGGGGCGAGGATGCAGGTCGGCCGGAATGCCGTCGCGAACTTGCACCGTCCAGGCCTTGCTGGAATGGTTGAGCAGCGTGAGCGTGACGGGGTGCTTTTGCTTGAGCGAAGCCACGCGGCCCATCTGCCGCTCGGCCGAAAATGCCCCTTTGCGCGGAACCGTGAAGCAATCGGCCAGGGCCAGCCCCGCGATGAACAGCGAGACCACCACCACCGAGCTGATGTGGAGCGTGACGCTTTGAAACTGAATGGTCGCCAGCGGCGCGTGGATGGCTTCGATGAACACGCCGGGAATGCACATTACCAGCGGCGCCGCCACCAGGCCGGCCAGAAACCGGCTGGGGTATATGCGGAACCGGGCCAGCACGCGCAGCGCCACCAGCACCGGCAGCAGCGTTAACAGCAGAGCGTTCAAAGCCGCGGCACCTCAAGCGAGCGGATCAACTGCGTGAGCACCTCGTCCACCTGGCGGCCTTCCACCTCGGCCTCGGCCGTGAGAATCACGCGATGCCGCAAGGCGGGCAGGGCCAATTCCACCACGTCGTCGGGCACGGCGTAGTCACGCCCTCGGAATGCCGCCAACGTGCGGGCTCCCTGCATCAGCGTGATGCCAGCCCGAGGTGAAGCCCCCAGGTGAAACTGCGGCCAATTGCGGGTTAACCGCACCAGCCGATTGATATAGCCCAGCAGGCGGTCGTCCACGCGCACCTTGCCACACTCCTGCGTGAGCTGGATGATTTCTTGGGGCGAGGTCACGGTTTCCACTTCTTCGCGGAACCGTCGCTCGACATCGACTTGCTGGCTGTGCATCCGCAGAATTTCGGCCTCTTCTTGCTCCTGGGGGTATTCCACCACCAGCTTGAACATGAAGCGGTCGAGCTGGGCTTCTGGCAGGTTGTAGGTGCCTTCCGACTCGATCGGGTTTTGCGTGGCCATCACCAGAAACGGCGGCTCGAGCTTGTGCGTGAGACCATCCACCGTGACCGTGCGCTCTTGCATGATTTCCAGCAGCGCCGCGTGGGCTTTGGCCGGCGAACGATTGATTTCGTCGGCCAACAGCAACTGCGTGAACACCGGGCCGGGCCGAAAGCGGAACTCCTGAGTTTTGAGGTCGAACAGCGGCGAACCGGTGATGTCGGACGGCATGAGGTCGGCCGTGAACTGGATGCGGCCGAACTTGCAGCCGAGGGTTTCGCCCAGCGTGCGCACGAACAGCGTTTTGCCCAGGCCGGGAAAGCTTTCGATCAGCACATGGCCGCCGGAGAACAGGGCGACCAGGCTGCCCAGCACCAGTTCGTCCTGGCCCACGTAGATCTTGCGGATCTGCGTCATCACCCGCTCGAAGACCTGGCGTATATGCGTGGCCTGCCCTCCGCCGGCATGCTCGGCGCTGATTTTGGGAATTCGATCCGAGCGTCCGCGATTGCCCGTTGGGGGCGCGCCCTGCGGGGCATAGCCCTGCGGCGGCATGCCCTGGGGTGGAGCCCCCTGCGGCGGACCCAGGGGTTGTTGCGGCCAACCGCCGAGACCGGGCCCCGCTGGCCGGCCCAGTTGCACGTTGCCCGCGTTCGCCTGGGGAGGGTTTCCGGCATAGCCCCCGGGCGCGGGAGCCGGTTGCACGCCGTAGCCCGGCGACTGCGGGGCATACGGCGAAGCGCCGCCCGGCACCGGAGGGGGCGGTTGCACGCCCGCGATGGGCGTTCCCGCCACGGGAGGGCCCGCCGCGAGAGGGCTCGCCGCGAGAGCCGCGGGGCTTTGCACGGGCGTGGCCGTTTCTTGGGAGGCCGCGTTGCCCCCCTCGGAACCGGTGAGCGGAATCTGCACCATGGCCCCGCAGTTAGGGCACTTCGATTGCCGGCCGGCAAAGGTGCCGCCCGAGCGCAGCAGTTTGCCGCACTGCTCGCAGCGGAATTCGATGGTGGTGCCGGAGGCGGGGTTGCCAAAAGCTTCATTCATAAGTTCAACGGCTCAATGGTTTCTGGCGTATGAGTTTTTGGTTGTTAACATGGCTGCAAGCTTGCAGGGAACTTGAGTGCGTCAATTTTTGTGGGCGGTTGACTCGCGTTATTTGGCCCCGCGAATGGCGAAGCGTGGATGGGAACCAAGGGGGGTGCAGTGCTGGCGAGTTGCCGCTCATGCGTCGGGGCCGCGTGGAGGATCGGTTGCCAACGGGGCCGTGATGATCTCCCCAGAGGCGGAACGAATTTCCATGGCCAGTTCGTCTTTGGCAGGGCCACGCTGGGCCGAGGCGCCGCTTTGCTCTGTCAATTTGCGATATTGCATGACCCGGCTCCAGGCAAAGCGAGAATCTCCCCGGCGGGCCAGCAACTTGCCCAGGGCCTCGATATGCCGGCCAAAATCGGAAAGCCGCGTGGGAGCGTCGTCGCGAGGGATGCCAAAGATGGGCCACATGGCAAAAATGAGCACCACCGAAAACAGGGCCATCGAGCGCAGCAGGTAACTCAGCGGCGGCACGTTCAAAAAATCCCAGGTGCTCGGCATGCCTCCCGCCTCGTCCTCGGCGGTCACTTCCACATCGCCCGAGGCCTCTAAAAAGACCACCTTGTTGCCGACCCCGCCCACCTCGTTGATCAGCGCCCCGGCCAGCTTGCGATGTTCTTTATTCACCAGCGGAACATTCAGCAAAAACGAACCGTTGGTAACGATCAGCACCTGGCTATAGCCCACCTCGCGCGAAATCACCAGGTTGTCGGCGCCGGAGGAGAGCACCACCCGGTCGTAATCGTTCTTGGCGATCAACCGCCCGTGCAGCTCAATTTCCAAATCGGCCGGGTTCACGCCGCGCGTCCAAGCCGGGTCGCCGGCCAGCGTGGTGACCTGCCGGGGGCGATCGGTGGAATCGAACTCAAACCAATGCCAGTCGCTCACGCCCGCGGGCAGCAGCGCCCGCTCCAGCCGGGCTTCGTTCTCCGCGTCGGCCAACTCCTGTTGCACGTCGGGCAGTTGCCGCGCGCTGGCCTGGCTTTGCATCTTCCGCCAATACAGCGGCGCCGCATCGTAGTCGCGCGGAATGATGATCAACGTGCGATCGACGTCGGCCTGGAGCCAGTCTTCCAGCCACTTGATTGCCGCCGGGCTGGGAGGACCGCCGTCGTTCACCGGCCAGATAATCACGTCCGCCTGCTTCACCCGCGGACTCAACTTGCGGGCACTACTCACCACATCGCCCGCGGACTCGAACATTTCGGCCAGCACGCCCAAGCCGTT
Organism: uncultured Pirellulales bacterium; assembly: GCA_964445985.1. Taxonomy (GTDB): domain Bacteria; phylum Planctomycetota; class Planctomycetia; order Pirellulales; family S012-138; genus CAYUMU01. Next base: position 4,621 of record CAYUMU010000042.1, read on the forward strand.
CACGCTGCCGCTGCCGCCGCGCAGTTGTTGCCGCGAGCCGTACTCGGTTTCGAGCCGGGTTCCACCGGGAATGCCGCCGCAGCCGGCCGCCAGCAGCGCCGTGAGGGTGAGCCATCGAAGTTGCCAACTCATACGGCCACCTCCTGCAAACCCAAGCGGGCCTCGAACCGGGGTACATCGTGCCAGCAGGCTTCAAAGCGGGCCTGGCTCAGGGTGTGCTTGCCAAAGTAAGCGTCTTCAAAAGCCACCATGGCCCGCTGCAAAATGGCCCTGAGGTCGGGCTCGCTGCCGGCCTCGGCCAGGTATTGACGGTTGGTCTTGCCCTTGGCGAGGCGAATCCGCTGACGCCGATCGAGTTGCACCAGCAGATGGCTATACAAGTACACGATGGCCTCATTGTAGTTGCCGGCCTCGTATTGCCGCTGGGCTTCGGCCAGGAGATCGTGAATGTTCTTTTGGGCTTGAGCCGGCAAGGCTTCCACGCGGTCGGCGGGCGTCGCTTCTTCTGGCTCGTCTTCTTCGTCTTCTTCGCGTTCGCGGCCTTCGTACAGCTTGAGCAAGTAGCGAACCAGGAAAAAGGCCAGCACCAACACAATGGCCCAGGCCAGGAGGGTGAACAAATTGACCGACAAGGCATTGCCCAGCAGGCTGAAGTCCCAGTCCCAGTCGGGCCAGTCCCATTGCGTCGATTGCGAGGGCGTCGCGGGGGGCGGGGCCAGGGGAATGAGTTTCAGGTCGTCGGCCTGCCTGTCGTACCAGGGGTGCCGCTCGAAGAGCCCTTTGGAAAGCGTTTCTCGCCCGGTTTCCACGGCCTCGTCGGGCTCGATCTGGGCCAGCAGATCGTTGCCGGCAAAACCTTTAGAACTGGGGAGAATGCTCGTCATTCCCGCGCATGCGGGAATCCAGGGCACGAGAGCAGAACAATGAATGAAGCTCAACGCGAGACCGGCCAACCCCGCCCAAGCCAACCCAGCCGCCAGGCCCCAGCCGAGCGCCAGCGCCAGCGACGCTCGGAGCGAGTCGCGCTCCGGCGTCCGCGGCGAGCCGGGCAATCCCGTCGGGCGTTGGCGGTGAACAGGCTTCATATCAGCAAACTTACCTTGGCTTCACGTTAATTGGCGAGCGATTCGGTTTCCTTCGGCTCGCATGCGAAGTTCCACTTCCCAGCCTTCCCGGCGAATCCGCAGGTCCAGGTAACTCAAGAACCGCACCACGGCCGCGTAACCCACCACAAACCACACCACGGCCTGCAAAATCCAGCCGTACAGATACCACTCGGCCGGCGCGTGGCCGAACAGCAGCTCTACCAACCATTCCAGCGAGAACCACAGCGCCAGCGTCCACACCACGCTCACCGCCAGCACCATGGTCCAGCGGCCGAACAGTTCGGCAAACGAGCGGGCGTGCAGCATGCGATTGCGGCGGGCCGTGGTTACCGTGTCGGGGCTCTTGGATACCAGCGGATTGCGCTCCAGCAAGATTACCTCCGAAGCATACGGGCGCACCAGAAAGGGCACCGGCAACAGGAGCATGGCCAGCACAAATACGCCCGGTTCGACGTCGGCCAACAGAATCAACACCGGGATCACCAGCCACAGGCCGCGCTGAATGACGCGCGACAGTAAGAACTGCGGGAACATTTCCCAGTAGGTTTTCCAAAGCCCTCGGAAGTTGGGCTTTTCTTCGAACACGGCCGTGCCCAGGTAGAGCGTCAGCGGGGCGGTGGCCAGCGGAATCTGCCAGGCAATCAGGAGCAACAGCGTGAACAAGTAGCGAATGATGTTGCTGGAATACTCTTCCCGGTCGAAATATTCGGTCAGGTCGTAGAGTTCGGGATCGGGGATCAGGTCGGCCAGCAACCACATGTTGAGCAGCAACAGCGGCGCCATGCCCAAGGCGGCCGCGCCCAACAACGGCCCGGCATAAACCCACATCACGCGCAGCCCCAGGTCGAGGATGTCGAGCAACCCTCGTTCCCGAATCGTGATACGCGTGCGGTCAAGTTGCATGGGGAGGGGCTGGGGATTGGGGGCTAGTAGCTGGTTGCTGGTGGTTGGTAGCTGGTAGTGTTCCAATGCTTAATTGGCAATTTTCATTTTTCAATTTGCAATCCAAACCGGGTCAAAAGGCCTATCCACAACAGATCTCGCCTCAAATCGCCGACCCAAAATTCCGAATTCCGAACTTCTTCCTTCGCTCCGCACTCCGAATTCCGAACTCCGCACTTCTTCCCTCATTCTTCCTCGGCCATGGCCGCTTCCCAGGTGCCTGGTTGGGGTCGGCCTTCTGCGTTCCCGTCGGCGGCTGCCGAGCGGCCCATGGGGGGCAGGCCCAGCAGCACGAAGTAGACCATCAGCAGCAGGCACGACAGCGCTCCCACCAGCGTCTTCACCACGTAGGGCATGGTGGAGGGGGAAATGTTGCCTTCGATCAGGGCCGCCAGGCAGAACAGGATCACGGCCGCCATCATGATCGGCAAGGTTTCGCGGCCTGCCCGCCGCAACGAGGCCGCCCGGGTGAGCCCGCGGGTATTCACGATGGAAAAGCCCAGGCGAATGCCGGCCGCCGCCGAGAGCACAATGGCCGTGAGTTCAAAGGGGCCGTGGGCCGTTACGAACTCAAAGAAGTATTCCTTCGAGGCGCTTTGCACGGTGGACATATATCCAAAGGCGGCCCCCAGCACCACGCCGTTGAAGCTGACTTCGATCAGCCCTCCCAGCCCCAGCAGCAAAACGCCCATCGCAAAGCAGCGCAGGCCGATGTAGGCGTTGTGCTGGATATAGTACCCGGTCATCACGCCACCCATCGACGCGCGCTGGTCGAAGGGCGTGGAATGCCCGTCTTCGAGTTCGGCGGCCATGTCGCCCAAGATGACTTCGGCCATGTCGCGGCTATTCGCGGCCAGCACAAACGAAATCACGAACAGCCCAAAGAACAGCAGAAAGGCGGCCCGCAATGAGTTATCGCCGAACAGCCGCTGTGGCACATCGACCAGCAGCGTGCGCGACCATGAGCGGATATCGAACGACCGGCTGCGATACAATTGGTTGTGGGCGTTGGCCACCAGGCGATGCAGATATTGCACCGTGTTGGGCGGAAGCTGGTAGGCGTCGGCCAGCGCCAAATCGGCGCAGGCCGAACGATACAGGGCGGCGAATCGCGTGAGCATGTCGGGCGGAAATTTCCGCTGGCTGCGGCCCTGCATCTGCATGCACATTCGCTGCAATTCGCTCCAATTGCGATGGCGCTGGGCGAGAAGCTCGGCAACTTTCATAAGCGTTTAAAACCGTGCGAGCCACGAAGCAAACAACCGCGGACCTTCACAAGACTCAGCCGTTTTGGCCCCGATAGGCATAGCCCGACTGGGGCGGCGCCCAGGCGCCGCCCGCGGCAGGCGGCCCCACCGCCGTGGGTCCGCCCCCCGTATTGATCGCCGGAAAGCCCGGCGCGGCAACCACGCCCATCACCGGGGCGTCTCCCGGCCGTTCTTCCACAAACGCCTTGTGATACACGGCGCACAACAGCAAATCGTAACTGGGAATGAACATCAATCCCAGCCGCTGGCGAAGCGGTTCGCCCAAATGCCGGGCAATTTCTTCCCGCCGCGCCCAGCCAAACATCACCCGGCGTTGCACGTAGCTGCTGAGAGCCAGGCCCATCGAGCGGGGCACTTCCAACTGGGGAGGCAGGTCGGCCGCCAGCCGAATGGCTTCGGGCTCCATCACCCGCATCACGCCGTACATGCCTTCTTGCTCCTCGGCCACCACCATGGTGCCGCACACCAGGTCGCCCAATCGCTGGTAGCCCGAGTTCATCATCGTGGCGAACAGGGCCACCTGAAACGTAGGCAGGATGATCGGAAAATCGACGCCGACGGCCAGCGGAATCAAGAACGTGGCGGGCGGAAAGCCATCCACAATTCGCAGGATATTGCGGAGCACGGCTTGCGTGCCGTTGATCGGTTCGCCGTTGATGGTGACCACCCGCAGCCGCAGCATGCGTTTGCCCGGCGTTTGCCCGTTCCACACGGTTTCGAAGAAGCCGCCGTAGAACACGTACAGCACAAAATACAGCACCAGGCTCCAGGCCACGCCAAACTGAAAGCCCAGGGCAAACACGCCGACCACGCACAAAATCAGGAACGAAATACTGCGAATCAGCAGATCGAGCAAATAGGCAGGCAGCCGCTGGAAGGGACCCGCCACGCGATGATCGAAGGCGATGTTCTCCGGCGTGATGATCGCGATTCGCGTGTCGAATTCGTTATGGCGTTCGGCCATCGGGCCCCTGGTGCTTTCCATCCCCGCTTCCAGCGGCCGGGGGTGGTGGATGCGGCAATGCTAATGCTCAAGATGTATCGGCGCTTGCCCGCGAGGACGGCGCCTCGCCGCCCACGGCAGGTTCTCGATTATCCCTTGCCTGCCGCACCACCGCAACGGGGTGAAGGGGGGGCACCGCCGGCATGCTCCCCATTCTGGGCGCCACTGGCCATGCCCCAGTGCTCATGGGCCGTCAGCCCACCGCCTCGGCAAACATAACCGCTCAACCGTGGCAGGCCGATGAAATAGGGAAGCTCCTGCAAATGCCACGGGTTTGGGAGCGTGCTTGCCCTCATTTACGATGCACCTTCGCCCCCCGGTTGGAAGAGCAGATCAACGGTGGTGGTTAGCTTCCACGTCCATTCACACTGGCAGGGAAGTGGCACCCGAAAAATAGTCTTTTGATAGTGGCACCCCACGCGAGCCGAGCCGCGGATTTCGCCGCGTCGTCTTGCTGTCAAAGTGGCCGGCGGCGTGGGTCGGCTTCCGGTTCGAGGGCAGCCAAAGGCGAGGCAAGCCCTACGGTTTCAGCACGATTTTGCCGTTCAAGGTGTTGGCCTTGCCCAGGGTGTTTTCTTCTTGCAGCCGATGAGCCTGGGCCGCTTCGGCCAGTGGCAGCACGCGGTCGATGTGTGGACGCAGCTTGCCTTCGGCCAGCCAGCGGCCAATCTCGGCCCCGCAGGTTTGTTGCTCGTCGGCCGTGGCATTGAACATGGCAAAGCCGTGCAGGCTGCATCCCTTCACATAGAAGGGGCCCACCGGGAACGCCGGGCGAGCTTCGCGGCCGGCCATCAAGATCATGCGGCCGCGCGGGGCCAGGCTGCTCACCACCAGGTCAAAGTTAGGCTCGCGGGTGGTTTCCCACCACAGGTTCACGCCGCCGGGAGCGGCCTCGTTGATCTTCGCGGCCACGTCGTCTGCTTTGTAATTGATGGCCACGTCGGCCCCCAGCTTGCGGCAGCTTTCCAGCTTGGCGGGGCTGCCGGCCGTCACAATCGCGCGGGCTCCCACGGCCTTGGCCATTTGCAACACGGTGGAACCCACCCCGCCCGAGCCGCCGTTGATGAAGACGGTTTCGCCCGGCTTGAGTTTGCCGTCGCGAAACAAGCCCAAATGGGCCGTGATGCCCACCAGGGCAATCGCCGCCGCGTGTTCATCGGTCACGCCGTCGGGCGTGGCGTACAGCCAGTCTTCGTCCACGGCCGCGTACTCGGCGAACGTGCCTTGCCGGCCGAGCAGGCCCTGGTTGCTTCCCCACACCCGGTCGCCCGGCTTGAACCGTTTCGCCTCGGGGCCGACGGCTTCCACCACGCCCGCCAGATCGCAGCCCACAATAAACGGCATGGGCAACTGCATGGCAATCGCGCCGCTTCGCAGATAGGTATCGATGGGGTTCACCGCCACGGCGGCCACCTTCACCAGCACCTGCTTGCCCTGGGGAGTAGGTTGGGGAAGGTCGCCATATTGAATCTTCTCCGGCGGCCCAGTCTGTTTGATAAATGCAGCTTTCATGGGGGGAAACCGGTGGAAACGAGGATCGGCAAGGGGAAGGAACGATCAATCAGGAATCAGTCTAACATTCCCCCTGCCAAGCTCCAGATGGTTGCCGCAGCGCCTAGCAACTGGTTCGGCTTCCTACCCCTGCTTCAGCACCCCTTCGGCCCAAACGGCCAGTTTCTCGCGGAAGATTTTCGCGTTGTGCCGGATATCGACCGGGAATTTTTTGTGCGGCAAGAAGGTGTGGATATGGGACGTCAGCGGGTGCTGGCTGCCGATTTGCTTCAGCTCGTGCAGCAGGGTTTGCCAGCCCCAGCGGCCTTGGGCCTGCGCCGTGGCATGCGGTTCCACCACCAGCACGGGTTGCTGGGCGCCGCGCGGTCCCACGCCCACCAGCGCCGTGCGGGCCACCGCCGGGTGCGTGTTGAAGATGGCTTCGCAAGGGATGGTGAACAGCTCGCCCCGCGGCGTGCTCACGCGATGGGCCATGCGTCCGCAGAACCAGAACCGCTCGGCGCCGTCGAGATAACCCACATCGCCCATCCGGTGCCAAATGCGGTCGCCATCAATGATTTTGCCGAGCTCGTTGGGGTTCGCTCGCTGGGCGTGAACATTCCCCGCGTTGGCCTGGTCAAAGTTCGCCGGCAACACGTACTGCCGCGTGACGACGTCGCCGGTCACGATCAATTCGCCAATTTCGCCGGCCGGCAGCGGTTCAATGGATGCCATGGTTGGCAGCGGCCCATCAAAAATGCGGATCACCTTCCAGGCAATGCCGGGGAACCGCCGGCCCACGCAGACGCCGGCCCCTTGGGCCGTGGCCGCCGCCGTTTCATTCAGCACTTCGCTGGCTTCGATGGAGGCCACGGGCAACGCTTCGGTCGCTCCGTAGGGCGTGTGGATTTTCGCGGGGCAATTGCCGTCGCCGTTCGCGGGGGGAATGGCGTCGCGCACCAGCCGCAGCACGTTGGCCGCCACCGGGGCGCCGGCCGAAAGCACCCGCCGCAGGCTGGGCATGGTTTGCCCTTGGGACTGGCACCATGTGCCAATATTCTTCCACACCGCGGGCGAGGCAAACGACTGCGTGGCCCCCAGGTCGCGAATCAAGCCCACAATGTGCTCGGGACTGGCTGCCGCCGGGCGCGAAAAGTCCATCTGGGGAAAAACGGTGGTCACACCCAAGGCCGCGTTGAAGAGTGCGAACAGTGGGAAGCAGGCCACGTCGATCTCGCCGGCAGCGATGCCGTAAGCGCCGCCGATCTCTTCCACCTGACGGGAAAATTGCCGGTGGCCGTAGAGCACGCCTTTGGGAGGGCCGGTGCTGCCCGTGGTGAAGATGATCGCCGCCGGATCGTCGGGCCGCACGGCGGGGCATGTTTTGCCCGTTGCCGCCGCCGCGCGACCGCTGGCGCGGATCATGTCGAGCGTGGGTCCGCCCCAAAAGAGTCGCTTGCCTACGGTCACGTTCTTGGTGGCCTGGGGGTAACGGCGGCGCAACACGGCGCGAATCGCCTGAACCAGCGGGATGCCGATGAAACCTTCCGGCTCGACATCGTCCAGGCATTTCAACAGCCGTCGGCGGCCCATGCCGGGGTCGATGAGGATGGAAACAACGCCACTCTTGAGCAGGGCGAACACCAGCGAAATGAAATCGAAGCCGGGCCGCACCATCAGGGCCGCGCGTTGGCCCGGCTCAAAGCCGGCGGCTAGCAGGCCCAGCGCAATGTGGGTGCTATCCGTTGCCAACTCGGCGAACGAGTGCTGTTGATATTGCTGTTTTCCACCGCGAATGCCCCTGGGAACAATCACGGCTGCCCGCTGGGGCGCGGCTTTGGCCGCGCGATCCAGTCGATAGGCGACATTGCTGGCGGGAGTGGAAGGATCGGCATGAGGCGAATCCGCGTCGTCGGCAGTCGATGAATGAGACGTCAAAACAGGCTAAGCTCCTCAAAATTCACGTGCCGCGCCTGTGGCTATCCGCGAAAGAAATCAATCCAGTGCACCTGCAGCCGCTCCTGATCTTTCAGCAAGTTGCCCGGCACCGTGATCTCAAACCAGCCACCTTCGGGCGGCAATTTCCCCTTCCCCACCTCGCGGAACTTGCCATCGAGCACCCGCACGGCAGGACGATCGGCGGCGTCGGCTGCCACCGGCTGTTCGTCTTCCCCTTTCGTTACGGTCACCGCATGCGGCGGCGAACTGGAGGCGAAGATGTTGAACCGCTGCTTGCCGGCCATCAGCGTCAGCGACTCCAAGCCCTTCAAGTTGAGCCGCAACACCAGCGGGCTCGGCCAACGATCCACGCGCTCGAACTCCACGCGGCCAATGCCCTCGGGGCTGAGAATGCGGCACTCCAGTTGCTCGCCTTTTTGCTTGCCCTGGTGAAAACTCACTTCGCCACCGCGAAGCCCATCCACTTTCACGGTGGCTTTCTGCTTGGCTGGCGAAGGCTCCGCAGCCAGCAAGCTTGGCCAACAAGCGGTGGCCATGAACAAGCAGAGCAAAACCAGGGTGCCATGCTTACGCCCGTGGCGTAAGCATGTCTTCAACTCAGCCGAGATAGTGGAATCCACGATTGTACCTCTCTTGCCCCCGTTCATTCTTTCGGAGCCGAGCGAAACTCTTCCGAGGCCTTTTGGAACGAGCTCTTCAGTTCGACCCACGATTTATCAAATCCCGATTTAAGCTCGGTCCAGGCCTTGCCGCTGGCATTGCGAAGTTCTTCCAGCTTGACCTCCACCTTGGCTCGTTCGGCCGACAGGTCGTTGATCTTCTCTTCCATGCGCACCTTGGCTTCGCCCGACATTTCCGCGGCCTTGGCCTTCATGCGTTCGATCTCGACATCCATTTCGGCCAGCTTGGTTTTCACCTGCTCGCGCAGTTCGGCCGATTGCTGCTCGGTGTAGCGGAGCGCGGCGTCGCCCGCCTCGCCCAGCTCGCGTTTGACGTCGTCGCCCGTCACCGGCGGCTTGGGGTTCGGGGTGTCTCCGCCGGGCTTCTCGCCGCAACCCGCCAGCAGGCAGCAGGCGGTCAACAGACTTGCGCAAGCTGTCCAATGGGTCATGCTTTTCATCCGTGCATCTCCTGGTATTCGGCTATTTGCCCGTCACGGTTTGACCACCCGGTCCAACCTGCGAGCCCTGCCGAAGGAAGTTTCGTTCGAATGGGTTATGGCTGGGGGTTCGGTAACGTATGCCGCTGAAAGAACTCCCAGATTACGTCGTTCACATCTATTTCCTCGGTAGACACGCCCAGGAATGCCAGCGGCACCTTGTGGCCGGGCCACACGTGTCCGCCGCCCGCGATGCGGTACAGCACGATCTCGCCATCGTTGAGCTTGCCGTTCTTGTTTTGGCGCGGTGGGTAGGTCCAGCGGGCGACCTCCGTGCCGTCGTCGTGTTTGTCGGGCAGCGGCTCAATCACCGGCTCCTTGTCGCAGCCGTTCAAATCGCACCAGATCTCGATCGACTCGTCCACCGACTTGAAGTTGACGAACGACAAGATCTTTTTGGCCCGCTCGTCCACGCCGCCGTAAGGCACAATCCAGTCGGCCAGCCCATGCACGTGCAGAATGGGAACCGGCCGCACCGGCTGGCATTGGTCGCGGTTCAAGCAGAGCGTGCCGCCGACCGGAGCGATGGCCGCGATGCGATCCGAGAGCTCGGCCGCCAGGCGGTAACACATCATGCCGCCGTTGGACAGGCCCGTGGCATAAATGCGGCGGCGGTCGACGGTGTACCGCTGCTCTAAATCGTCGAGCAGGGCGCGGAAGTAGGCGACGTCGTCGGCCAGGTGTTGCTGCACCTCGGGCGGAAAGTTGCCGGTGTTGAAGGCCAGCATGGCATTGGCGATGCCGGTTCCGTTGGGGTAGACCGCGAGGAACCCGGCTTCGTCGGCCTTGTGGCTCATGCCGGTAAACGCGGCCATGATATCGGCGTTGATCGCCGCCCCATGCAGGACCAGCACCACCGGGATGGGCTGGCCCTGGCGGTACGAGGCCGGCACATGCACCTTGTAATTGCGGTTGAGCGTGCCCACGCGGACATCGAACTTTTCCGCGGCGGCCAGAGAACTCGTTGCGGTTGCTAGTGAAATGACTAGCAGCGCGCCGGCGCGGCACAACCAAGGCGCCGACATAACTCGCCTGGGCATCCCTCGCGCGATGAGCATGAACGGCCTCCTGGAAGTTGCGTGTTTCCCCAGCCAGCGGCGCTCGGCTTCCTGGGCAAATGAAATCGGCAGATGCAGTGCCGCGGGGGCAGAAGTGCCTGCATCGAACTTCATTCTACCGAGCGGGGCCTTGTTCTAACACCTGCACGGCGCCGCCCATTCCGTGGGGATCGAGCAGATAGGCCAGGCGAGGGTCGCGCCGCGCTCGCCGCGGGGCCGACGGAACATGCGCGGCAATGAACTCGGCTTGTGATTGCAGGGCGATGGTTCGCAGGCCGTGCTGCTCGCCCCAGTGTTCCAGGTCGGAAAAGTTCACGTCGCAGGTCAGGTCTTGGCCGCCGAAGCGTTCGAAGCATTCCGGTCCTTCGATTCGCTGCTGATAGAAATAACCCCGCAGCGTGCCCCGGGGGCGGCGATGGTAAAGACCCGGCAAGGTGTCGCCGTAATCGATGGTCAGCAGCCGGCCGCGAGTGAGCAAGCTGGCCCAACCTTCCAGCCAGGCCGCATAGGCCAGGTGAACTTCCACCTGCTGCCCCGATTGCGAGCGCAGCGGAGAATCCCACACGCTGGGAGCGTATTGTCGCACGCGGTCGATCACCTCGGTTCGGCAGTCGGCCGTCACTTCACGCAGCGTTTCGCCGTGCGGCTCCAAGCAGACTTCTTGCCAGCGGTCGCCCGTGGCGCGCAGGATCACGGCCGCGAAGGCATCGACCAGTTCGTTGGAGAAGATGAGCGCCGCGCCGTTCGCCGCCGACGGGCTATCACCCGCGGCCGAGCCCAAAGCTTCGGCCACGTCGGTATGCCAATGCCAGGCAATCGCGGGACCGAACCTGGCGCGGAGTCGCGCGGGCCAGGAACCGGCGCTGCGAAAGCTGGCCAGCGTTTGTTGCTGCTGGGCCGTGAGGCGCGGCGAGGTTTCGACCAGGTGGTAGTGCAGCCCTCGGCGTTGCCGCCAGGTTAAGTGGCGGCAGATTTCCAGCGCCAGCTTGCCCGTGCCGGACCCCACTTCGATCAAATGCCAGCGGCCGTGCCGCGTGACTTCGGCCGCGTGCTTGCCAGCCCACTGGGCAAGGGCCTGAGCCAACGCCCCGTGGAATTGCGGGGCGGTGGTGAAGTCGCCCGAACCGGCGCGGGAAGACGCCGGAGCAGATGAGCCAATTCTTGCCGTTTGGGCGTAATAGCCGTGCCGCGGGTCGTGCAAAGCCGCTTGCATGAACACTTCCGCCGGCAACCTTCCTTGGTGTTCGGCGATCAGGCGTGTTAGCAGCGGATGCACGTCAGCAGTCGTTTCCCGTCAATTCTTAACGCGGGTAAACCGCAAACGGTCGTCGAGGCAGTCAAGTTCTTTGCAGCTTACAGAGATGTTAACGAGCAAGAACTTAACGGCCGAACGGATTCGCTTCGAAGAAGCGCTCGCGGCGATGCGAGGTTTCAAAATCGACCACGGTGGCCACCGACATCACGGCCAACGTGGTGCCGCAGGTCAAACACCAGGCGATTCCCCAGGTGAAAGCCAGCGGCGTGAGCACGCCCACCATCAGCAGGCAGAGCAAGAAGAACCAATGCCCTAGCGTTTGCCAGCGGGTGCCCTGGCAGGCTCGAACAATCAGACTGCTGGCAAGGCCCAGCCCATTGAGTGCGGCCAGGGTGGCCACGAAAATGGTAAACGTCATGAGCAGACTCCCGGATTCCATTCCTGGAAGAACTGGTGGGCCGCCGCGGTAGCGACCTGGGTCGACCAAAACTTTAGCAAAACTTGCACCAGCCACAACGGAGGCGGCCAGCCTGGTCCGCGCCAGCGGGCGTTTCCGCCGCAAAATGCCCAGCTAGCAGCCGCAAATATTTTTTCTCAAGTGCCGGCCGCGAGCTGCCGAGGTCGGCCATCTGTTCCCGCTTCTTCAATCGGGTTTGCATTTTTTGCAGAGGGCGGCTGCCAGCAATGCGTTGCAGCCAGATAGCGAGGCCCTCAACCGGCGCTCTTGGCCTGCACCACCACGTCCAAGCCCACCAAATCGCCCCAGGCTTGCAGCAACGCCTTGTAGCAGGCTCCCGGCAAGCCTGACCCGATGGCGCGGCCGTTGAGTTGCGTGGCTGGCAACAAGCAGAAGGGGGTGCTGGTCAGCAACACTTCTTCGGCTGCCGCGATCTCGGCCACGCTCAGGTCGGCTTCTTCCACGTGCCAGCCAACTTCTTCCGCCAGCTCGCGCGTGGCCCCCAGGCTGATGCCAGGCAATATGCGTTCGCGCGGCGGCGAGATCAGCCGATCGCCCACAACCACCAGGATGTTGGCCGTGGCCGTTTCGGTCACGTTCCCCGCCTCATCGGTCAGCAGGGCTCGTGCCCCCGGAAAAGCCGCGGCCGCCTCGCGATCGGCCAGGTGATAATGCACCCGGCTGCGGCACTTCAGTTCGGTGGGCCAGCTTCGCGTGGAAGGCTGCGCCACGCTCGTACTCGCCAGCGCCTGACCGTCGTCGTACTTGTTGGCCCACAGGTGGAAGGGGAGTGGGTAGGTGTGCATGCCGACCGTGGGTGCGGGAGACGCTTCGCCCGCCATCGCCAGGTAGGGCCCCGGCGTGACAAACATGCACAACCCCAGATCGCGCCCCGGGGGCAGCAAGGGGTAATTGCGCTCCACCAGCTCGGTCGCCGCGAACGGAAACTCGCTCAGCGGCGGCTCCGGCGCCACGCCCACAATTTCGAGCGATCGCTGCAAGCGGGCCAGGTGTTCGTCGAGCCGGAACAATTGCCCTGCGAAGGTTCGCAACTGCTCGGCAACCGTCACGCCCATCACAAAGCCGGCGTCGTGCCAAGGCAGCGCGCCTGCCGAGGCCGGCACAAACTGGCCGTTCAAATATACGGTTGGCTCCTTCATAGGGCTCAACATAGCGGCCTCCTCCCCTCGCCGACAAGCGGCTGTTCCTCGCCCCTTGTTGTAGCCCCTCGTGGCCGCCTCGGTTTGGGCCATGCAACCAGAGGAATCAACCTGGAGCAAACCGGTTCAGAGGGCCAGCCCCCGGCGGGGTTCCCACCGCCCTCGCGCCCCCAGGGTGCAAAGCCAGTAGATATCGCCGGCCACAGCCTTTGCGCGCGAATCCATCTGCCCTGCGAAAATGCGGCGCGGAACTTGCTTTCTGTCTCGACGAAAGTTTTTTCAAACTCGATCGGTATCTCGGCCCCGCGGGGAAGCAAACCTTGCTGCCCCTGCGAGCCAGCGCCGACTCTTTCGACCCCCTTTGGCAATTATCTCCGAGGTCGCTATGCGTCGCCAAATTCGTTACCAACAACACCGCGCCGGCAAAATCAAATACGCCATGCTCGGCTGGCTCATCGGCCTGCCGCTGCCCATCATTCTCATCCTGCTATTCTTCCGCGGCTGCGATTTTTAAAGCCACCCCCGCTCAGAAGCTTGGCCTGCAAGCCGCAGCCTGGCTTCCGAGTCGATTGGGGGGGCGAGTCCGGCTATGCTCAAAGCTTGACTCGCCCCGGCTTTCACCACAAAGTGAGTAGGTTCAAGCTTTGCCCGTGGCGCAGGGCAGGTCTTTCCCACACCGCACGACAGACCGGCTTCCTCTACTCCCCCTCCTGCCTGGTGAATGATGGTCCATCCGCGGCTTCGATTGTGGACGCTCTGTTTCTCGCTGCTTGGTTGGATGGCTGCCGTTTCGCCGCCTGCTTCTTTGCATGCGCAAGACGCCGCCGCCGATAGTCCCACGGCCAACGAAGTCACGGCGACGACGCCCATGGCCGGTTTGCCGCGCGTCCCTTGGACGACGTCCAAGATCACCGGCTCGCCCGATCCGCCGGCCCCCTATGTGTTGGAGCGCGCTTTCGCAGGGCTGGCCTTCGATCAGCCGGTCAGCCTGGTCACCTCGCCTGGCTCCAATCGCGTGTTCGTGATGGAGCTGCGAGGGAAGATTCTCAGCTTCGACCCCGCGGTGAAAACGCCCCAGCCCGAGCTGTTCTTCGACCTGACCACCATCCCCAAATTCCGCCGCGCCTACGGCATTGCCTTCGATCCCAACTTCGAGCACAACCGGCAGGTTTACCTCTGCTATGTGCTCGATGAGGGCGATCCCGTTGGGTCGCGGGTCTCCCGTTTCAAGGTCGCCGCCGCCCAGAACAACGCGGCCCCCAAGATCGTGCCCGAGAGCGAACAGATTGTGCTCGCCTGGCACTGCGGCGGCCACAACGGCGGCTGCCTCGAGTTTGGGCCGGATGGCTACCTCTATATCTCCACTGGCGACGGCTCCAGCCCCTTCCCGCCCGATGTTCGCAACACAGGGCAAGACATTTCGGACTTGCTGGCTTCCATCCTCCGCATTGATGTGAACCGCGCCGAGGGCGACAAAGCCTACGCCATTCCTGCCGACAACCCCTACGTGAACACCCCCGGCGCCCGAGGCGAGGTTTGGGCCTATGGCCTCCGCAACCCCTGGCGGATGGCCTTCGATAGCGCCACCGGCGATCTGTGGGTGGGCGATGTGGGCTGGGAAATGTTCGAAATGATCTACCGCGTCGAGCGGGGTGGCAACTACGGCTGGAGCCTGGTCGAAGCCGACCAGGTGGTGCATCGCGAACGCCAGCGCGGCCCTTCGCCCATCCTGCCACCCACCGTGGCCCACGATCACACCGAAGCCCGCTCCATCACCGGCGGCCAGGTCTACCGTGGCAACCGCCTGCCCGAGCTTCACGGCGCCTACGTGTATGGCGATTATGTCACCGGCAAGATCTGGGGCGTGAAGCACGACGGGACAAAGGTCACCTGGAAACAGGAACTGCTCGACTCGGCCGAAGACATTGTCACGTTTGGCCTCGATGCCAGCGGCGAGCTGTACGTGGTCTCCTACAACGGCGCCGTCCATTGGCTCATGCCCAATCCCCAGCAACAGGCCAACGCCAGCTTCCCTCAAAAGCTTTCCGAAACCGGCCTGTTTAGCAACGTGGCCGCGCATGAGCTGGCGCCCGGCGTGATTCCCTACAACATCATCGCCCCCCTTTGGGCCGACGGCGCATCGGGCCAATCCTTCGTCGGCCTGCCCGGCGCTTCCACGCTCGGCGTGTACGAGAAACAAAACGAACAGGTCGGCGACATCAAAGGGGCCTGGAAATTCCCCTCCGACGCCGTGCTCGGCAAGACCGTTGGCATCGCCACGAACCCGGCCGATCCGCAGTCGTGGCGACGCCTGGAAACGCAAATTCTGCATCGCGATGGCGATACCTGGAAAGCCTACAACTACCTCTGGAACGAAGACCAGACCGACGCCACCCTCGCCGGTCCCGAAGCCAGCGAAACCGTGCTCGCCATTCAAGACCCCCAGCAAGGCGCCCGCCAACAAACCTGGCGACACGCCAGCCGCAGCGAGTGCATCCTGTGCCACACCACCAGGGCAGGCACCGTGCACGGCTTTGTGCTCGAGCAGCTCGACCGCCAAGACGCTTCACTTGCCTCGCAAATTAAGGCCCACCATCCCCAGGAAAAGCCCCCCGCCAATCAATTAGAACTCATGGCCGCCCTCGGCCTGTTCGAGCAGCCCGTTCCGCCCGAGCACCCCGTGCTCGTCGATCCTTACGACGATTCGGCCGATCTCGATGCCCGGGCTCGCACCTACCTGCATGTGAATTGTGGACATTGCCATCGTCGCGGCGGCGGTGGCACCGCGGCCTTCGACGTGCGTTACACCATGCCCCTGGCCAAAGCCAACATGCTGAATGCCCGCCCCACCCAGGGCACGTTCGAAATTCTCGCGGCCGCGGTCGTGGCCCCCGGCGATCCTTACCGCTCGCTGCTGTATTACCGCATGGCCAAGCTCGGCCGAGGGCACATGCCGCACTTCGGTTCCACGCTGGTCGATGAAGCCGGCGTCCAGCTGATCCACGACTGGATCGCCGCGCTCGAAGCTCCCAAGACCGCGGCCGAACCCCCCGCCGCCATCGCGGCCCGGCGAAAGCAAGAAGACCAACTGTTGCAAACCGCACTGGCCGGCGGCGCGCGGCAAGCCGCCGCCCTGCAACAGCTCTTCACCAGCCCCAGCGGCGGCCTTCGCGTGCTGAACAACTTGGAAAAACTCCCCAACCCCCAGCAGGTTGTGGCCACGGCCTACCAGCACGAAGACGTGCGGATTCGCGATCTGTTTGAACGCTTTGTGCCCGAGCGCGACCGCGTGGCGCGGCTGGGCGCCGACATCCGCCCTGATGACATTCTCTCGCTGCAGGGCGATGCGGCTCGCGGCAAAAATCTGTACCTCAAAGCCTCCGGCTTGCAGTGCCGCAACTGCCACAGGGCCGAAGGCCAAGGCAAGAACCTCGGCCCCGATTTCGATGGCCTCGCTGCCAAGCAAACCAAGAGCGATCTCTTGGCCAGCATGATCGAGCCCTCCAAGAAGATCGATCCCAAGTATCTCACCTACGTGGTCGAAACGGGCGACGGCTTCGTCCACGTGGGCCTGCTCGTCGAAAAGACCGAGGAAGCCATCGTGCTCCGCACCGCCGAAGACAAGCCGGTGCGAATCGCCGCCGACAACATCGAGTTCATGGCCCCCCAGCAAAAGTCGCTGATGCCCGACCTCATGCTCCGCGACATGACGGCGCAAGAAGTGGCCGACCTGCTGGCGTACCTGGTGGCGCTGCCCAAACGCAGCGAACCGTAAAGGGTATTACCGCTGCGTTCGGCCCCACCCGTCCCCCCTTACCAGGGAACCCGACGCGTTAGCGAGGGAGTCCCCCCCGAACGTCCCTCGCTAACGCGTCGGGTTATGAATCCGCGGCGAATGCCCGCATTCCCCGCGAAAGGGACACACCTAGAATCCGTTAGAGTGAGCAGACTTTCTATCAGGCCACCCGTTTCGCCGTTCCCCTCGCCACCGTGCCGCCCCTCCGCGCGTCGAACCTTCTGCCCCTTTGCCCTGTCTAGGGGCAGGGGTTAGAATCTGCCGTTTCTGGCCTATCGAAGACCCGTTTTGAAGCTCCGCGTGATCGCTCCAGCTTCGTTGGTCTCAACCGCTTGCCTCTCAGGTACTTGGGATGCCCCGCTACAACCCCAGCACGATCGAACCCAAGTGGCAACAGTACTGGGAAGAGCACGCCACGTTCCAATCCCCACGCCTGCCGCGAGGTCCCAAGCTGTACGTGCTGGACATGTTCCCCTACCCCAGCGGCGACGGCCTGCACGTCGGCCATCCCGAAGGCTACACCGCCACCGACATTGTGTGCCGGTTTCACCGCATGCGCGGCGGCAGCGTGCTCCACCCGATGGGCTTCGACGCCTTCGGCCTGCCGGCCGAAGAGCACGCCATCAAAACCAACACGCCTCCCCGCGTGCAAACCGAAAAGAACATCGACACCTTCCGCCGCCAGCTCAAAATGCTCGGCTTCAGTTACGACTGGAGCCGCGAGCTGGCCACCACCGATGTCGATTACTTCCGCTGGACCCAGTGGATCTTCCTTCAACTGTTCGACACCTGGTACGACGCCACCGCCGGACGCGGCCGCCCCCTGGCCGAACTGCCCATCCCGGCAAATGTGCAAGCCGCTGGCGAAGAAGCCATCCGCCAGTATCAGGAAGAACACCGCCTGGCGTATCAATCCTTCGCACCGGTCAACTGGTGCCCCGCCCTGGGGACCGTGCTGGCCAACGAAGAAGTGATCGACGGCAAGAGCGAACGGGGCGGCCACCCCGTGGTGCGGATGCCGTTGCGGCAATGGATGCTCCGCATCACCGCCTACGCCGAGCGGCTCGAAAAAGACCTCGAACTGCTTGACTGGCCGGAGAGCGTGAAAGCCCTGCAGCGAAACTGGATTGGCCGCAGCACGGGGGCCGAGGTTGATTTCTTTATCGGCGAAAGAGGTGACGCCAGCAAGCTTAAGGCCGGCTTCCCAACCTGGAAAACCGCGAGGGCCAAAGCCGGCTTCCCCCGCAAGCCCGCCGACGATGTCCTCCGCATTTACACCACCAGGCCCGATACGCTGTTCGGCGCCACCTACATGGTGATTGCCCCCGAGCACCCGGCCGTGGCCCGGCTCACCACGCCCGCCCAACAGGCGGCCGTGACCGCCTATTGCGACGAGGCCAGCCGCAAGAGCGACCTCGACCGCACCGAGCTGGCCAAAGACAAAACCGGCGTGTTCACCGGCAGCTACGCCATCAACCCGGTCAATGGCGAGCCCACGCCGATCTGGATTGCCGACTACGTGCTCATCAGCTACGGCACCGGGGCCATCATGGCCGTCCCCGCTCACGACGAGCGCGACTTTGCCTTCGCCGCCAAGTTCAAAATCCCCATCATCGCGGTCGTCGATCCGGGCGAAGGCGTGCTGGAAACCAAGCCTGAGCACGCCGTGGACCGCGAAGCGGTGCTCGACGGCCTCGCTTGCTTCGGCGGACACGGCACGGCCATCCACTCCGGTTCGTACAACGGTCTCACCACCGCCGCCTTCAAGACCAAAATCACGGCCGACCTGGCCGACCAAGGTTGCGGCCGGGAAGCCGTGAACTACAAGCTCCGCGACTGGCTCTTTAGCCGGCAACGCTTCTGGGGCGAGCCCTTCCCCGTGCTGCACGAGCTCGACGACGCCGGCCAACCCACCGGCCGCGTGCGGACGGTGCCCGCCGAGCAATTGCCGGTGGACCTGCCGCATCTCGAAGACTTCAAACCGCACGGCCGCCCCGAGCCGCCGCTCGACAAGGCCCCCGACGACTGGCTCTACCCGGTCATCGACGGCGTGAGGTACAAGCGCGAAACCAACACCATGCCCCAATGGGCTGGCAGTTGCTGGTACTACCTCCGCTTCATCGATCCCACCAACAGCCAGGCTTTCGTCGACCCCGAGCTCGAACAAGCCTGGATGCCGGTCGATCTGTATATCGGCGGGGCCGAGCATGCCGTGCTCCACTTGCTCTACTCGCGGTTCTGGCACAAGGTGCTCTTTGACCGCGGCTTTGTCAGCTCGCCCGAGCCGTTCCACAAGCTCGTCAACCAGGGCATGATCCTCGGCGAAGTCGAGTTCTCCGGCTACATCAGCGGCGACCATTGGATCTCCGCCCAAGATGTCGAGGAAGACGCCGCCGGGCATCTTTCGGTGAGCGATCACTCCCGCTACCCCGAGCTGTTCCACGATGGGCAGCACAGCGTGGCCGTGCAGCGGGTGCGCGTGCCCGATACCGACGTTGAAAAGCAGGGCGTGCATTTCGTCCTCAAAGAGCACCCCAAAATCCGCGTCGAGAGTCGGGCTCACAAAATGAGCAAGAGCCGAGGCAACGTGGTCAACCCCGACGTCGTCGTCCGCGAGTACGGCGCCGACTCGCTCCGGCTGTATGAAATGTTCATGGGTCCCCTCGAAGCCACCAAGCCCTGGAGCATGGACGGCGTGAACGGCGTCCGCGGCTTCCTCGATCGCGCCTGGCGGATGATCGTGAACGACCGCTCCGAAACCATCGAGCTCAATGCGGCCATTCAGGATGTGGAGCCCAGCGAAGAACAATACCGCGTGCTGCACCGTACCATCAAAGCAGTGACCGAAGACATCCAAAACCTGAGCTTCAATACGGCGATTGCCCGCATGATGGAGTTCACCAACCACTTCACCAAAGAAGACGTTCGCCCTCGCGATTGCATGGAACCCTTCGTGCTGCTGCTCTCTCCCTACGCGCCGCACCTGTGCGAAGAACTGTGGCAACTCCTCGGCCATGCCGACACGCTGGCCTACGCCCCCTGGCCGGCCTGGGACGAAGACCGCCTCAAGGAAAGCCAGATCGAAATTCCCGTGCAAATCAACGGCAAGGTTCGCGGCAAGGTGCTCGTGGCGCCCGACGCCGACAAAGCCACGCTCGAAGCGGCCGCCAGGGCCGAACCCCGCATCGCCGAGCAACTGCAAGCGGCGCGGGTGATCAAGACCGTGGTCGTGCCCGGCCGGATGGTCAACTTTGTGGTGAAAGGGTAAAGGGGCAAGCTGATGATTTACTTCAAGCCGTCATTCCCGCGAAGAGCCTGCCCTCGTGAAGACGGGGGCGGGAACCCAGCTGCGGCGGACATGGCTCTACGATTCTTAGAAGTCCCCCCAGCGGCAACGCCGCCCAGAAGAATATGCGATTGCATCTAACTCGGTTCGCCCCGTTCACGCTGGCTGTTCTGCTCCTCACCTCAGGCTGCGACCGCCAACCCGAACCGGCAGGCGGCCCGCCGCCGATCACGCCCATCGATCCCAACCGTGGCCTGATCGGCTTCGAATACGACCTGCACCCCAACGAGAAGCTCACGTCGCGGCCCGTGGTGATCACGGCCATCTTGCCCGACTGTCCCGCGGATCGCGGCGGCCTGCGACCCGGCGACGCCGTACTTTCGGTCGATGGCCACGAGATTCACGGCATTGACGATCTGCGCGAGCGTTTTCCAGATTGGAAGCCGGGCGAATTCACCGAGTTCGTCGTCCAGCGCGGCGACAAGCCGTTCAACGTCAAAATTCTCCTGATGTCGGCCAGGGAATTCGCCGAAGCGCAAAAACGCGCGGGCGGCCGCATGCTGCGCGACCCCTAGCCCAGCGATCTCCACGGGCGGCACGACCGTCCCCGCCTGCCATTGCGGGTCAACCCAAAGCCAAGCCGCGCCACCAAGACACAACCTCATCCCACTCCGAACTCCGAACTCCGAACTCCGCTCCCCCTCACAACCAGCGTTTGCTCTTGAAGTAAGCCAGCATGCCCACCGCAATGGTCGCGCAGCCGCCCAGGAATACATAGAACGAGGGTCGCCAGTGCTGGCCGGGCAGGTCGTCGAAATTCATGCCGAATAAACCTGTCAGGAATGAAATCGGAATGAAGATCGTCGCGATCATCGTCAGCACCTTCATTACGTCGTTCACGCGATTGGCGATGTTGGCGTTGACCATGTCGGCCAGGTTCATGGCCAACTCGTGATAGGTTTCCAGGAACTCCACCGATTGAATCACATGGTCGTAAACATCTCGCAAGAACACGCGGGTTTCGTCGCTGAGACAGGGGTGCGCTTCGCGCGCGAGGCCATGAATCAGCTCGCGCATGGGCCGGATCTGACGATGTAGCAACAATAGTTCGCGGCGAATCTCATGCACTTTCAGCATGCTATCGCGACGGGCATCTGTCAGAATCTCCGCTTCCAGCTCCTCAAGCCGGTCACCGTAATAATCAAGAATGGGGAAACATTCGTCAACAACCGCGTCGAGCAATGTATAGAGCAAAAAACTAGCGTCATTTTTTCGCAGCCGCGCGTCTTTATGGGTCAACCGCTGCCGAATGGACTCCCAAACGTCTCCCGGCAGACCTTCTTGAAAGGTAATCACCGTGCGGCGGCCCAGAAAGATGCTCACCTGTTCCGAGCGGAGGTGGCCGTCAACCATCTTCAGCATGCGCAGCACAATGAACAGCCGCGGAGGCTGGTCCCCCTCGCCCGGATATTGATCGACCTTGGGCCGCTGGGGCACGTGTTGCACGTCTTCGATCGCCAGCGGGTGCAGTCCATATTTTTCGGCCAGCGCATGAATGGTGGCCCCGTCGTGCAGGTCGTCGACATTGATCCACCGCACCTGCGTCCATTCAGGACGATGGTTCCGCAAGAAGCCCTGCAAGTCGCGCTCCACGTTGTCGTGGCGATCCATATGATCGGGACCATAATCAATGCAGGTGACTTCAGCGCCGTCCGCCAATTGCTGGGGAGCCACGCTCTGGGTGCGCTCCACGCCCAGGTGCGCCGTGGGGCCGCGATGAAAGCGCGGCATTTTGAACCGCCGGGCTTTCCTCGCCAGCAACTTCCCCAGCGAGGGGCCGCGCGGTTCGCCCGCCGCGCAAAGCGGACCTTCCTCCTCGGGGGTGGGCTCGCTGCCAGGGGTACTGTCCGATGTCATGGTCATTCCTTCCGTTCCCAGGGGCGGATCAGGGGGCGGTCGAGCCATCCACCGCAGGCTGTGCGTCCGCGCTGGCTGCCGCCGCCTCCACATCCACGCGCACGGGTACGCCGCGCCATTTCAATAGCAAGTGCCAGGCCAGATAGACGAACAACCCCAGCACCGTAATCGCCAGGCCCATTGGCATGCCGGAGATAGCTTTGGGCAAAGTATCTTCGGTAATGTTGGCCGGCGATGCCAACCAAGGTTGCAAGAAGAAGTCCCAGCCGGCGATCTTATGCCCGAGCCACAGCCCGCTGCCGACCAGCATGCACGCCATGGCGGGCGCTCCGCCGCGGGGCGGCAAGTAAATGCCCAGCACCAGCGGCACGAACAGCGTAACTTGAATGATTTCGTAGGCGTCGGAGAGCAATTCGTAAGCACCCGTCCCCCAGTACGCCATGCCCAAACTGGCCGCGGTTACCAGCACCACGGCCATGCGGTTCACGGCCAACATGGAGAAGTTCTTCAAACCGAGCCACGGAAAGACATTTTGCGAAAGCACGCTGGCCGGCGAGAGGATGGCGCTATCGATGGTCGACAGCACCGCCGAGATCAGGGCCAGCGTGAAAATGATCACTCCGGTGGGCGTAAGAAACGAATGCGCCATGGCGGCCAAGATGGATGTGGTTTGGCCATCTTCCCAATGGTGATGAGCCAGCAAGCCCATCATCACGGGAAACAACCCAAACAGCAGATACATGCCGCCGGCAATATAACAGGCATACTGCGCCACCTTTTCGCTCTTGGCGGCGAAGATGCGCTGGGTGAGATCCTGCCCTGGCAAGTTGCCGAGCGAACCGGCGCAGAATACTCCCAACCACAGCAGAAAAACCGTGAGGGTTTCGGTGGGGATGATGATCAATTTTTCAGCGGGCGTATGCGTGGATAGTTTTTCGATGCCCGCGATGGCGCTGCCCGCGCCGAAATCGGCCAGGGCCGTGAAGCCCAGCACCACCAGGCCGATGAGCACAATGCCCAGTTGCACGGCGTCGGTGAGCGTGACCGACCACATGCCGCCCAGCAGCGTGTAGCCCATGCCCGCGATGGCCACGATCAAAATTCCCCAGCCCAGCTCCAGGCCAAAGTACAAGTGCAGCATTTCGGCGAGGGCCACGAATTGGGCGGCGATCCAGCCAAAATAGCTGGGCACCAAGATCAGGGCCGAGAGCAGCTCGGCGGCCGAGCCAAACTTGCGGCGGAAGAAATCGCTGACCGTAAGCAGGTTCATCCGCCACAGCGGCTTGGCAATGATCAGCCCTGCCAGCAACAAGCAGAACCCGGCCCCCAGCGGATCGAGCCCCGCCCCGGCTAGCCCTTCCTCGCGCACGGTGTCGGTCGCGGTCAGCATGGCCCCCGCGCCAAACCAGGTGGCCATCAGCGTCATCCAGGCCAGCGACAGCGGCAATCGCCGGCCGGCCACCACAAAGTCGGTGGCGTTGTGGATCTTGCCCTGCGCATAGAATCCCAGCGCGTACATGCCAATCATGTACACCACGATGGTGATCGCCAAGGCGATTTTGAGACCGGTCGAAACGTCTTCATGCGTCATAGGCCCGACCCTTGCTGCTCAAACAGACCGGAACTCACCAAACTCTCGCAACCCCACCTTGGTTTTGGCATCGACTCCGCTAAGGGCGCCATCGCGCGCTCTCAATCGTCAGCGGTTGATCCGCCATGAAGGCCAACGCTTCGTCCCGCGTGAATACGGTCTCGGTGGCCCCCACGCCGCGCACGCAGCTGGCGCCCAGGGCGCTGCCCCATCGCAGGCATCCCGCGGCGTCTTCTTCGGCGAGCAGGCCTGTGATGTAGCCGGCCACAAAGGCATCGCCCGCTCCAGTACCGCCCACGTAGGGCACATGGTACACGTCGGCCCGCAGCGTTTGCCGGGCCGTGGCCAGCCAGGTTCCCTGCTCGCCGCTGGTCACCACGGCCGTGCCCACGCCGGCGGCCACAAAGGCTTCGGCCTGCTGCCGCGGGTCGCGGATGCCCGTCAGGGCCGCGGCCTCGTCGCTGTTGGGCAGGAAGACATCGGTCTCGGTCAGCAACTGCTCCAGGGCCTGGGCGTGAGGGCCGGGGCCGGGCAGGACGACGTCGAGCACGGTTTTCACGCCGGCGGCGCGGGCAGCCCGAAAGGTTTCGAACAGCGGCTGCTGTTGGAGGCCGGGCATCAGCAAATACCCGCCCACGTAAAACACCTTGGCCGAAGTGACGAGGTCGAGCGAGATGTCTTCGGCCTTGAGGCAGGCGTTGGCGCCAATGGTATGGATGAATCGCCGATCTTGCCCGGCCACGTTGATGATGAGGGTTCCCGACGTGCCGACTCCGGGCAGGGACCGAATCTGGCGGGTGTTCACGCCCTGGCTGGCTAGCTGCTCCACAATGAAGCGGCCGAACACGTCGTCGCCCACGCAGCCGAGGATGGCCACCTGCACGCCCAGCCGGGCCAGGTCCACGCCGGTATTCGCCGCGCAGCCGCCAATTTGCAGCGGGAGCGTGTCGGCCAGCACCAGTTCGCCGGCCTCGGGCAGCCGGGCAATCGGCGCGCACAGGTGGTCCGCCACCAGAATGCCAGCACTTAAACAGTCGAGTTTCATGGGGGGCCGTTTCACGCCAGGAGATCCTGTGCCGCACCGCGCGGGGTGGCTTCTCACGCCGCTTTCGCCGGCGAGTTTTCGAGGCCAAACTGTCGCAGAGGGATCGCACGAAACACAATGTCGTCTTTCGCTCCGCGAAAGCGAATTCTTTCGCGGAGCGAAAGACGACTATGCCTGAAGGTCGTTCTTCGTCCGCTCGCTTCCAGCCTGCCGCCGAGCGACCAGCATACTGGATTGGCCCGGCAAATTCTTGGTGGCCGCTGCCACTTCTGGCTCCCCTTGCCAGTGATGCTAGCGCTGCCAGGGGCCGCTGGGGAGGCGACTGATCTTGACCCTTCCCCGCCGACTCGCGACAGTACCCTCGCCATGCCTATTCTCACACGCTACGTTCTGGCCGAACTCCTCAAGGTGTTCACCGTTGCGCTGGGCTGCCTGACGGCGCTCATGCTGCTGGTGGGCGTCATGCGCGAGGCCTTGGACGAAGGGCTGGGCATCACGCAGGTTTTGCAGCTGCTGCCCTACATTCTGCCCGACTCGCTGCGATTTACCATGCCGGCCACGGTGCTGTTTGCGGCCAGCACGGTGTTCGGACGGATGTCGGGCTCCAACGAGATCGTGGCCCTCAAGGCGATGGGCATTTCGCCGCTGGTGGTGATTTGGCCCGTGTATGTGCTGGCCTTTTTCCTCAGCCTGCTCACGGTCTGGCTCAACGACCTGGCCGTATCGTGGGGCCGCAACGGCGTAACCCGGGTGGTGATTAGCGCGGTGGAAGAGATCGCCTACAGTCGCCTGCAATCGCGGCATTCCTACAGCACGCCCAATTTCTCGATCAATGTGAAGAAGGTGGACGGCCGCAAGCTGGTGCAGCCCACCTTCACCTTTCGCGGGGGGAAGGACCAACCCAACGTCACGGTGCGGGCGGAGTTTGCCACGCTCAGTTCCAACGACCACGTGCTGACGGTCAAGTGTTTCAACGGCGTGGTCGACGTGCAGGGAGGGCTGTCGTATCGCTTTCCCGATTACGAGATCCGCGAGTTGGAACTCTCCGACGTGAGCCGCCGGCAAAGTACGGGCGACGTTTCCCCCTCGGCCCGAGCGCTGCGCGACATTCGCACGCAGATCGGCGAACGGACGGAGATCATTGCCAACAACGAGCAAGACATGGCCGTGAAGGCCGCGTTTCAGATTGTGGGCGGCGACTTCAACGCGCTGGCGGCCCCCGAATGGAACACCGAAAAGGCGGGGCACCAGGACCTGCTCAACGAGTACTTCCGGCTGTGCACCGAGCCGCCCCGTCGCTGGTCCAACGGCTTTAGTTGCCTGTTTTTCACGCTGGTGGGGAGCGTGGTCGCCATTCGCCGCCGCAATGCCAGCATGCTCAGCAGCTTCTTTATCTGCTTCTTGCCGATCTTGATCGTGTACTATCCGTTTCTGGCCTTCGGCGTCGATCAGGCCAAAAGCGGCTCGCTGCCACCCGACTGCGTGTGGATGGGAAATGCCATTCTGCTGGTGTGGGGGCTGTGGGATATGCGGAAGGTGATCCGCTACTAGCGGCAGGCACGCCCTCCGCTGGTTGGCTGTTGGGTCTGTGGTGATCTATTCCCGCTCGGCGGCTGTGGGAAGTTGGGCCTCGATGGCTTCCAGCCGACGCTCCAATTGCCCTAGCTTGTCTAAGATGAGGGCGTGAACGTACACGGCGTCCATGCCAACGGGGCTGGCGGCGCTGGCGATCTGCTCGATAATGTCCTGCAGTTCGGCTTTGGTTTTCATGGGGGGGGGTGGGCTTCCGCTCCAGATGTTGAGGGCAGAGGTTCGAGGCCGGTGCGATGGAAGGCGAACAGAAGCTTCCATGGCCCAGTTGTCAGGCATCCACGCCGGCCCCAGTTCACATTGTACCACGACCGCCGCCCCCCTTCGCCTCCGCTCATAAAGAAGTCCCCATGAAGATCTACACCAAGACCGGAGACGCGGGGCAAACCGGGTTGTTCAACGCCCCGCGCGTGCGCAAGGATCACCCCCGGATAGAAGCCTATGGGCAGGTGGACGAGCTCAATGCCCAACTGGGTTTGATCCGCTGCGAGCCGCTCGATCCGCCGCTCGATCGACTGCTGGCCCGCGTGCAGAACGAGCTGTTTGACCTGGGGGCCGAGCTTGCCACACCCGACCCGGCCGAACCGCGCGTGCCGCACGCCGGCCCGGCGCAGATATCGGCTTTGGAAGGGGAGATTGATCGCTACGAGGCCAGCCTGCCGCCGCTGAAAACCTTTATTCTGCCGGGCGGGGCGCGGGCGGCTGCCCTGTTGCATGTGGCCCGCACGGTTTGCCGGCGGGCGGAGAGGGCGGTGATTCATCTGGCCCATCAGCCGGGCGAAAGCGTCAACGCTCCGGTCATCGTGTACTTGAACCGGCTAAGCGACCTGCTGTTTGTGCTGGCCAGGGCGGTGAATCAGGCCCAGGGGGCGGGCGACGTGGCCTGGGAAAAGCGAGCCGAGTAGAGCGGGCGTTCTTGTTCCCTGGACGAGCGACGCTGCCCACGAAAACGGCGAAATTCCATTGAACGGCTCGGGGCTCCCAGCTAAAAGAGGAGTGGAACAAGGAAATTGGCGACCGCGGAGCAACTTTGTTCCATTGAGCCTCACACCTCACCATCCTTCTCGGGAGCATATATGAATATCGAAATTGAGTGCGGCACGTGCCGGCGGCGATTTTCGGTTGATGCCAAGTTTGTGGGCAAGAAGGCCAAGTGCATCTGCGGCGAGAAGGTGCTGATCCAAGCCGCGGCTCCGAAAGCCGTTGCTTCCAACGCCACGGCTGCCGCCGCCAGCGACGACCCCTTCGGCGGGTTGCTGGGTTCGCCTGCTCCCTCGGGGCAGGGCGCGGCGGGCCAGGGGACTGCGGGGCAAGGCATTGCTGGCTGGCCAAGCGGCGCCGCGCAACCCTACGGTGCGCAACCCTATGGTGCTCCGCCCTATGGCGGTCAACCGGTACAAGGAACGCCTGCTCAGCCTGCGGGTTACGGCCAGCCTGCTTATGGGCAACCAGCCTATGGCCAGCCTGCTTATGGCCACCCGGCCTACGGATCGCCGCCGGGGCAACCGTATGGGGGAGGTCATCCAGCGTATGGCCCACCTCCGGGGGCGGGCAATCCGTACGGCAGCCCTGGCATGGGGGGCGGGTATGGTTCCGTGGCGCCTCAGAAACGGAAACGGAGTCGCGGCGGAGAAGGCCGGTTTGATGGGGCACTACCGGGCTTTGTCGCCGGCGCGTTCTTTCCGGTGATGATGTTCATTGCAGAGCCGCACGACGTGGTGGGCCTGGTATTCGGCATGTTCATGTTTCTATTCACGGCTAGCATCAACGTGCCGATGGCGATCATCTTCCACCGAGCCGGGCACAACCCTTGGCTTTCGCTCATTCCCATCGCCAGCTTCTTCATCTTGCTGGAAATCACCGGCCAGGAATGGTGGCTGCTGTTGGTGCTATTTATTCCCTTGGTTGGTCCGCTGATCGTGTGGTGGATGCTCTGCGTCGGGATTACCAACGCCCTGGGGCGTGATTCCTCGCTCGCGGTCGGAATGATGTTCCTGCCGTTCATCTTCCTTCCGATCTTGGTGCTCACCGACTAACGAACGACAGGAACGGCGACGGGCCGCGGAGGGTGGGCTGGCCCCGCCTGGCAGCCCGGCAGGGGTGAGCTTGGCCATCGGGTAAGTTTGGGGTACTCGGACGGCTCGCGAACTCTACTCGTTGTCGGCCCGCGCCCCCATCTGCATGGAAGAGGCGATTCGGCGGCGCGAACGGGAACTGACCGGCGCGTAAAAAACTGCCGGGTTGGTTGGCCCCGGCAGTTGAATGGATTCTCTTGCGTTGCCAGCGAATGGCATCGGGTGAGCGGCTTCTACACTACTTGCTGGCGCTGGCGTCGGCCGGGGCTTTGACCTCGGCGGCGGCTCGTTCGCTGGCGGCCTTGGCTTCGGCGGCCTGGGCGGCGGCCGTTTTGGCGGCGGCTTCTTTTTCGGCGAGCGTTTTCTTGAGTTCAGCCGCTTCGGCGGTGAGTTTTTCGGCGGCCGTTTTCTCGGCGGCCAGCTTGGCGTCGGCGTCTTTCAGGGTAGCCGCGGCGGTTTGCATGGTCTTTTCGGCGGCGGCCTTGGCTGCCTGGGCGGCTTCCGCTGCTTTCGTGGCTTCGGCGACCTTGGCCATGGCCGCTTCGGCAGCCTTGGTCTTTTCGGCGATTTCCTTTTCAAGCTCTTTCTGGAGCTTGGTCTTTTCCGCGTTGAGCTTGTCGGCCAGTTCTTTGGCGGCCTTGGCTTCGGCGGTGGCCTTGGTGATGGTGGCGGTGGATTCTTGCATCGTTTTTTGAGCGGCTACCGTATCTGCCTGGGCTTTCGCTTTGGCATCGTTCAGGGCTTTGCTCTTGGCGGCGCTGGCGGTCAGGGCGGCGGCTTTATCGTCTGCTTGCTTCTTGGCCGCGGCCAGTTCGGCGGCCAGTTGGGCGGAAGCCTGTTCGGCCACGGCAGCCAGGCTGGCCTTGCGGTCGGCAATCATGGCCAGGGTGGGAGGATTGTTGGAAAGGTCGGCAATCCGTTTGCCATCGGCGGCGTCCCACAGGCGAACTTCGCCGTTCCAGTCGCCGCCCACCACGCGTTTGCCGTCGTGGCTGAAGCAGGCCTGGAGGGCCAGATCGCCAAACGCTTCGAAGGCGCGGATGGCGGTGCCGTTGCCGTCCCAGGTTTTCACGGTTTTGTCGCGGCCGGCGGTCACCAGTTTGCCGTCGTGGGTGAACTCCACCGAGCACACGCCGCCGCCGTGGGCGTTGAAGGTTTTGACCATGGTGCCGTTGTTCATTTCCCACAGCTTGACCGAGCCATCTTCGCTGGCGCTGGCGAGCACGTTGGAATCGGCCCTAAAGCCGACATCGGTGACGGCCTTGGTGTGGCCGCTGAGGTTGAGGTATTCGCGGCCGGTGGCGGCTTCCCACACAAACAGACCGTTGGAGCGATCGCTGGTGGCCAGGAGCACGCCATCGGGGCTGAACTCCACGCCGAACACCCAGTCGGTGTGTTTCTTGATTTCATGAACCAGCGAGCCATCGGCGGTGGAGAAGACCTTGATGGTGCGTTTGGGTCCGCCGAGGGCGATCAAGCTGTGATCGGAATTGATGTCGGCCGCGAGTACGGAGTCGAGCTCATCGCCGACTTCGAACACGCGCTGGCCGGTCGTGACGTCGTAGACCACCACTTTGCCGAGCAAGCCTGCCCTGCCGCCGCCCACCAGCAGCAAGGTGCCGCTGCGGCTAAAGCGAACCACGTGGGGCACGCCTTCGGGGAAGGGCAACACGCCCAGCAGGTCGCCGCTGTCGGAGTTATAGAGGAGCACTTGCTTGACGCCGGCCACGGCAATCAGAGGGGCCCAAGGGCTAGAGGCGATCGAAGTGACGGAGCCTGACTGCTCGGTTCGGAGGCCAGCCTTCGACAGCTTCTCGGGCATGGCGGCCGGGCCAGCGGGCTTGCGGAATCCACCGGTCACGCTGAGATCGACGCTCGGCTTTTTGGCCACGGCCTTGCTGCCGGCGTTTTCCAGGGCGCCATCGAGAATCCACTGCTTGATCGAGGCCAGTTCGACCTCGGGCAGTTTGTCTTGCTCGGGCGGCATTTTGGGCGAATCTTCGTGGTTGACCAACGACCAGAGGCGCGAGCTTTCCAGGTCACCGGCAAACACCACTTCGCCACCGGCGCCGCCCTGCATCAGGGAACTGTAGCTATCCACGGCCAGATCGCCCTTGGCGGCGTCCTGGTTGTGGCAGCTAAAGCAGCGATTGCGAAAGATGGGCCGGACGTGCTCATCAAAATTGAGCTTTTTCTTTGGCTCTTCTTTGGGCTTATCTTGGGCCAGGGCAGAGACCGACCCGACGCTGCCGAAAGAGCAACCGGCCGCCAACAGAGCCATCCAGAAAATCCGCATAGTATCTGATACCTTGTGCCGCCCGCGCCGGCCAATGTTAGGGAGCCGAGCGCGGCGAGCACCGTCAGGGGGTTTAGAGAACCAATTCCAAATAATCAGCAGCGGCCGTGCTACTAGTGATTAAACATGAACTCGCGTGAATTGAGCACGGCCCAAAACACGTCTTCCAATACTTGGTTGGAATCCACACCTTCGGCGAACAGGGCCATCAGCTTTTGCCGTTCGTCCTCGGTGGGCATGCGCGACAAGGCCCGAACGTACAGGCTTTCGATAACCTGTTCGGGGGTCTTGCCTTCTTTCACCATATTCTTGACCAGGCCGCCGGAGCGAATTTTGCCTTCGACGGTGGCGCCGTTGAGCAGGTGCAGCGACTGGCTGAGGGTGGGGTCGGTGGCGACTTCGCAGGCACAGGCGGTGAGGCGAGGGCTGCGGCCGAAGGTATCGAGGAAGTAATTGCTGGTGCCGCCATCGGCAACTTGCACCGCGGTGGCGCCCAGCGGCAGGCCGCGGAATTTTTCTTTGGTGGCCGTGACTTGCGAGATGCAATCGAGCAGGCTTTCGGCCCGAATCCGCCGGAAGCGGGCGTGGGCGAAATTCTTGGAATCGGTCTCGTTGCTTTCGTTGGTGTTGGTGGTGCGCTGGTAGGCGTTGCTGTTGCAGATATCGCGCACCAGTTGCTTGAAGTCGTAATTGTACTCCACCAGCTTTTTGGCCAGGGCTTCAAACAGGGCGGGGTTCGAGGCCGGATTGCTGATGCGAATGTCGTCCACCGGATCGACAACGCCCACGCCGAAAAAGTGCTCCCAGATGCGGTTGGCCACGCTGGTGGAGAAGTATGGATTGTCGGCCGAGGTAATCCATTTGGACAGCAACTCGCGGCGGTCTTTGCCCTTGCTATCGGGGGTTTCGCCACCGAGGAACTTGGGGGTCATGACCTGGTTGCTGACCGGGTTGCGAACTTCGCCGCTGCCCGAGTTGAAAACGATCGTTTCGCGGTAGTCTTCACCTCGCTTGCGGCCAATTTGCGCGAAGAAGGCGGCGAAGCCGTAGTAGTCGTCCATCGTCCAGCGATCGAACGGATGGTTGTGGCACTGGGCGCATTGGGTACGGATGCCCATGAAGATTTGGGCCACGTTTTCGGAGGTCTTCAGCGTATCGCGTTCGATTTGATAGAAGTTGGTGGCGGGGTTTTTGAAGGTGCCGCCGTTGGCGGACAGCAGTTCTTGCACCATCTTATCGAGGGGTACGTTGTTGGAAATTTTGTCGGTGAGCCAGTTGTAGTACAGGTAGACCGACTTGTAGCTGACTTGCTGCGTGGACTTGAGCATCAGAATTTCGGACCACTTCATGGCCCAAATTTCGGAGAACTCTTTCCGCTCGAGCAACCGGTCGACCAGTTGGGAGCGTTTGTTGGGATCGGAATCGCCCATGAAGGCGTGGAACTCTTCTTCGGTGGGGAGCAGGCCGGTGATGTCGAGGGTGGCCCGACGGAGGAAGACCTCGTCGCTGCAGATCTCGCTGGGGGTGACGCGCAGGTCGTGCAGTTTGGCGGCGACCAATTCATCGATGTAATTGGCGCCCGGTTCTTGGGGCTTCTGGTACTTGAGTTCGGCGGGGAGCACGATCGCTTGCACGCCCACGGTGATGGTGTCGTGGCGGGCGGTGAGGAAGGCTTCACCGCGATTGGAAGCGGTGATCAGGCCATCGGCCGTGGTTTGGGCCGAGTTATCGTTGCTGGTGGCGAACACCGCCAAGGAGGTGATGTCGCGGTCGGTGCCGTCGGAGTAACGGGCCCTGGCAACCAGTTGCTGGGTGGCGCCTTCGCCTTGGAGGACCATGCGGGGCGGGTAGAGGTCCACGGCAACCACCGTGGGGATATCGCCCGCATCGAGGGGGGCGCGGGCTTCGAGCCAGCGGATGATGGTGTCGTAATATTCGCTGCCGACATCGAACCGCTTGCCGCCGGTGTGCGGAACCGCGCCGACCGATTTTTCGATCAGCAGGCATTCGGCGGGCGTGGCCAGGTTGATGCGGCGCGTTCCCCATTCGCGCGTGAGCCGGAAATGGTCGCCATTGGGGTCGTAGCCGAAGAGCGACAGCATGAAACCGTCTTTGCCGCGGGCGGCGCCGTGGCAGCTACCGACATTGCAGCCGGTGCGAAGGAAGATCGGCATGACATCGAGCTTGAAGCTGATGGGCCGTTCTTCGGTGGCCTTTTCCACATGCACCGGCACGCTGGCCTGGTGACCAGCCACTTTGATATTCAACGTGGTTTGGCCGTCGGCGACGGGGTGCAGGGTGTGGCCTTCCAGCCTGGCGAGTTTGCCATCGGCCAGGCTGGCTTCGGCCTTGGCCGTGAGATCCACGGTGACGCCGTCGGGATAGGTGCCGACCACGATGAACGACTGCCGATCTCGCAGCGTTTGCAGGTTGATATCGGGCGGATAGACGTCAATTTTTGAGAAAGGCGAATCGGCGGCTTGGGCCGACGTGCTGAGCAGCAGGCCAACGCAGGCCAAGATCCAGGTCAACGCACGGTTCACAGTCAACTCCTCGCGGGGGGAACAGCGGCGTGGGGTATTTCTTAAAGTTCTTGCAGTGTTTCAACCGAATCGGGCGGCTTTTCCGGCTTTGGTTCGCAGCCGCCGCTGGCTGGAACGGGGGGAAAGCCCAATGCCCGAGTTCGGATCGTGTTACTTTTTGGGTTCTGCCGGAGCTTGACCCGCCTCGGCGGCCTTGGCTGCTTCGGCGGCGAGTCGCAACTGTTCCAACCGCGACAGCGGTTTGGCCTTGGGCTGCTCGGCGGGCTTGGGAGCCGGCTTGGGTTCCACCTTGGCAACCACGGGTTTGACGGGCAGCGGCGTATCGACGCGCAACTCGCCCGAGCCCAGGTTGTGCAAGATGGGCTCGCCGTGCTGTTCGATGACGGCCTTGCACATTACGGTGCGGTGCCGTCCGGCGGGGGTCTTATCGGTGGTGGTCACCTTGAACACCATTTGCTCGGTGTCTTTGGTGAACTCGGTGGGCGTGGTGGCGGCTTCGTTGGGCAGGCCCACCATTTCTACTTTGGCGACGCCTTCGAAGGGGGCGAGGTGCGTGATTTTGACGATCACCTCGGCCTCTTTGCCTTGCTCGGTGGCGGCACGTTCGAACTCGAACGTGAAGAAGCTTTCGGCCACATCGAGGTCGGCCAATTGGGTGGAAACCTGGATGGGACCGTTGCCGACCGTCGCGGTGCCGATGATGGCGATTTTCCAGGTTCGCAGTTCGGCGGTGGCGGCGGCGTTGAGCGTGAAGATGCCTTCGTCTTTATCGGCCGGCACATTGACCACCGACGAGGCGCCGACGCCGGCGGGGTTGTAGAGCATTCGGAGCTGCACGGGGGCTTTGAAGTCGCCCTTCCGATTGACCTTGACCTTCAATTCCATGGTGCCCCGGCGAACCAGCGGCACCTTGGGCTGGACGATTTCGATGGAGTAAGGGGCTTCTTCGGTGAGCACGACCGGCAGGCGGTCGGCGGTATGTCCCCAAACCAGGTTTTGATTTTGCCCTCGCACTAACCAGGTGGTTTGCGCGAAGCCGCCCGGCAGCTGTTCCGCGGGGCCCTCGGGCTTGACGGCCTGGGCCACCAGCGGCGGGAGGCTTCCGGCCGGCTTGGCTCCGGCCTTGGCTTCAAACAGCAGGGGCACCTGCGATTGATTGGCGGCGAGCAGCGGGGTTTCCAGCTGCAGGCCTTCGGGCAAGCCGGGGGCAAGCAGCTGCATGTCGCCGGCCACATTGGCACGCGCGGCGCTGGCCATCACGGCCATGCGGTTACCGGCTGGCACGGCGATGACGGTGTCTTCGTAGCGACGGACTTCGGGGAGCGAGGTGCCTACGCTGGGCACGATCGGGGTAACTTCGATGCGATACATGAAATCTTCGCCGCCCGAGCTCAGGTGGTCGGCAATGGTGATGAAACAATCTTCGTCGGCGGGCGCGGTGAAGCGAACATAGCTGTCGGGGCTGCCGCGATTGTCGTCATTGGTGGCGATTTGGCCGCCGTTGGCACGCAGCACGCGAATGATGGAATCGAGCGGTGAACGCAATTCGCGGGCGAACACCTGGACCTCCCAAACCTGGCCCTTCTTGCAGGGGATTTTGAAGAAATCGATATCCCCCGGCTCGGAGATCACGCCGTTGAGGGCACCGGGAAAGGCGCCCGCCGAGGCTTGCGCGAGTTCGTTGTTGGGTTCTTTTTCGAGGTAATTGTCAAGGTCGACAATGCGGAAGGGGACGGGCGAGGGGGGCAGACCATGTTTGCCTTCGGGAAACAGCCCAAACATGCGGGGCGCTTGGGTGGGGAGGGTAATCTTTTGACTGTAGGGGCCGGCGATATCGCCCAGGAATTGGACTTCGAGCGATTCGCCCGGCTTGCCGCCGGCGGGGAGTGCGGCCTTGGGACGGGGGTAATCGCCCACGTGCAGGCGGTAGACCGAAGCCCCGTTGCCGCCGAACGAGCTTTCGCGAACTTGAATCACATAGGGGCCATCTTCGGGCGCGATGATCGAGGCGATGCCATCTTGCCAGACCAGGGAGTCGTCGTCGGAAACCGAAAGCTCAAACCGGCGCATGTCGAGGATGGCCACGAATGGATCGTAGAAGGTGGAGCCGAGCCGCATGCCTTCGACTTCGACATTGATGCGCTGGCCTTTTTTGGCCTGAACCACGAAGTAATCCACGTCTTCGGCTTGAGTTACGCCGTTCACGGTAACGTTCATTTCTATCGGTTGCGGCTCGGCGAAGTCGTTATTGGGCTCTTTTTCTTGAACGTCGGGGAGTACGCCGACCATGAATGTTTGCAGGTTGCTCACGCCCGAAGCGGTGCGAATTCGCATGGCATGGATGCCGGGGCGGCAGTCTTGGGCGAGTGCCAGGGTGGCCGTGACTTTGTTGTCCGCGGTGGCTTCGAGCTTTTTGACCTCAATGCCAGGGTAATACAGCATGAGTTCTTGGGCATCGCTCAGGCGACTGCCGGCGAACACGACTTCCACCTCGGCGCCTCGCTGGGCGCCGATGGGCCGGATACTGCTGAGGGCGGGATTCGCCGCCACGGAAGTGTTCGCCAACGCCGCCAGCCAGCTCAGCGCCAAACCGAGGATCACGATCGACCGCATAACTTGAAACCTCTCAGGATACAGGCGGAGGAAAAACGAAAGTGGTTGGCCAAAGCCCGCGGGTGGCGGTTTGGCGAGGCCACACTCCTACCGTGGAAAGTGCGCACCGTGCAGGAACGACCGGGTTCCTGAAGGTCATGGCGGGGTTCCCCGGGGCCAGCAATCCTTGCGATTGGCCCGGCACGAAGGCGTTTCGAGTAGCTTGCCGCATCTTGCGGTAAGCCCAAACTTTGGAAGGGCAAAGCAGGCAGGTGAATCGAGCCAACGGCTGCTGGAAAAGCCAAGCTGGCAGTTGGTCGCCGAGCTGGGCTGTTCACAAATATCAATCTGCCGGCGAGTGACCTTGAGGAGCACTCGCCGGCAGGAAAAATCTCAGAACTCATCCATCATTGCCAACGGCGAGGATGGATTCAAGCGGCAATTGGACAGTGTCAACGGGACAGCGGCAACGGGACAGCGGCAACGGGATTAGGCGAGGATGCCTTTGACCACTTTGCCGCCATCGACGATTTCGATGGGACGGTTGCCCGGCGCCATCAGTTCTTTGTCGGCCACGATACCGAGCTGGTGGTACATGGTGGTGGCCAGGTCGGAGTGGCTGACGGCCTTTTCTTCGGGCTCGCTGGCGGTGGGGTCGGAGGCACCGTAGATCAGACCGCGTTTCACGCCGCCACCGGCCATCAGCACGCTGAAGACCTTGGGCCAGTGATCGCGACCGGCGTCTTTGTTGATCTTGGGCGTACGGCCGAATTCGCTGGAGACCATGATCAGGGTGCTGTCCAACATACCGCGGGAATCGAGGTCGTTGATCAGGGTGCTCAGGGCCGTGTCGAGGTCGGGCATTTGGCGTTGGAAGCTGGCGCTGATGCCGGAGTGCATGTCCCAGCCACCGTAAGTCAGGCTGACAAACCGCACGCCAGCTTCGACCAGGCGGCGAGCCATCAACATCCGCTGGCCAGCGGTGTTGCGGCCGTATTCGTCGCGGAGCTTGGCGGGCTCCTTTTCGAGGTCGAAGGCTTCGCGGGCGCTTTGCGAGCTAACCATGGCGTAGGCACGTTGATAGAACGTGTCCATGGCCTTGACGCTGTCCGACTTTTCCTTCTCGGCGAAGTACGAGTTGATGGCGTCCAAAGCGCTACGGCGACGGGTGAAGCGGTTGTCGTCCACGCCATCGGCCAGGGTGAGGTCGCGAACCTTGAAACCACCGCTGGCGGGGTCGGCGCCCAGACTGAAGGGGGCGAACGACGAGCTGAGGTAGCCCGTGCCGGCGAATTCGTTGGGCTTGTTGGGGATACACACGTAGGGGGGGAGGTTGTTACGCGGCCCGTACTCGTGGCTGACCACGCTGCCCATGCTGGGGAAGTTAAGGGCGGGGCTCGGCCGGTAGCCGGTGAACATGTTGTGCGTGCCGCGTTCGTGGGCGGCTTCACCGTGCGAGAGCGAGCGAATGACGGTGAACTTATCGGAAATGGCGGCCAGCTTGGGCACCGTTTCGCGGAACACTTCGCCGGGGATCTTGGTTTTGATCATGCCCAAGTCGCCACGATATTCGATGGGGGCGAAGGGCTTGGGATCGAACGATTCCTGGTGGGCCATGCCGCCGGGAAGATAAATGTGAATGACGCTTTCGGCCTTGGCGGGAATGAAGTCGTAATGTTTTTGCTCAGCACGGGCTTCCTTCACGCGAAGGAAATCGGCCAAGGTGATGCCAACGCCCGCCAGGGCGCCGACCGTCAAAAAACCACGGCGGCTAGAATCGAACGAACGCTTTGCCATTGCAAGTCTCTCCTGGATCGTTGCAGTCAAACTCTTGTGAGGGGTTACTTATCCGGCATCAAGCCACGGGCGAACTTCGCGCAACACGCAACCTGGAAAGTCGGTCGGAAATACCGCCGCGAGAAAGCCTAGCCATCGCGGCAGCTTCATACTCTCGCGGCAGGAATCTTGGGGGCGGGACAACCTAACGCGGCACGGTTATGGGGAAAGAGAGCCAACTAAGGAAAGCTCCCGTTCCGCCGGGCGACGGTACGGAGTCGAACTTCGGAAAACTAGGGGTGGTAGTATTGGGTGAGGATATCCAGTTGCAAAATCAATGTCAAAAGTTTTCTCAGCCAAGTTGGGCGGGCGAGGCAATTCCCCCCGGCAGCGGGTGCTTGCACTGGGGGGTGCACTCGTTGGGTTAGCTAGCTACCTCAACAGAGATTGCTTAGAAGATTTGTAGGTGGGTCGGCAACCGTTACGCGGATTCGTCGGATTATTTTTGATTTGCCCAGCGGGTCGCGGGCCAGACCGCAGGGATGGTGGCGGGGTTGAAAATGTCGTAACGGTATACCATGGCAGTGCTTCGGTTG
This sequence comes from uncultured Pirellulales bacterium, assembly GCA_964445985.1. Lineage (GTDB taxonomy): Bacteria > Planctomycetota > Planctomycetia > Pirellulales > S012-138 > CAYUMU01. The sequence goes on from CAYUMU010000042.1 coordinate 42,582, forward strand.
TTTTTTCAGGGCCGATTTTGGTGCGGGGTTGGGGGTGCAAGAAAACCATTTTTTAGCGGAGGCCCGTGCCGGGGCGCATTGCGGGCAGGGGGGATTGAGTGGTGGGGTGAACTTAAAGGGGGTGTTCGGGTGGGGAAGAGTTGAAGGAATGGCACAAGCTCGTCAGACTGGCGACCGGGGAGATTGGGTGAGAGGCGTTTGAGGTCGGTACTTCCTGGGGATCAAGCAGTATGAACGAGCAGTCATCAGCGAGCGTTCCATTTGAGAATGTGGACGCAATTATGGCGGGGCTTCGCTCAGACGACGAGGACATGGACATCGAGGACCTGGAAGACGATTTTGACGACGAATTCGAGGATGATCCGGAGAGCCGGTTTGGGTTCCTCCTCGGCGCCCGCGACAACGATCTCGAGGAAACGCCGGCTCCGTACGATCCCCGCCACGCTACGGTCGTCAACCACCAGGAGCACGTGGGCCGGAATGATCCCTGCCCTTGCGGTAGCGGCAAGAAGTTCAAAAAGTGCTGCGGGGCGCCCGGCAGTCGGGCAGCAACCTCGTCTTAGCCGTTTGCCGGTGGGCTGTGCGCGATGGGTCGGGGAACACCTGGCGCATTTCCGCCGATGACGGCCTGCTCCGCGGATATTTGGCGGCGTCGATACAAGGCGGCCCCGCCGGCGCGGCGCTGCAGTTGCCAGGTGGGCGATTTTTCCAGGTAGCGGTCGAACGGCGAAGCGGTGGGCACCAAGGCCGCGTCGAAGTGATACCGCGCATCCCAAGCGGCGATTTGCTGGGGATCGGCTTTTTCGGCCGCGACGTATTGCCGCAGAAAATCGGCGCCGTACAACTCGCAGCGATCGTCGATGAAGGTCTTGAGGCCAGGCGTGAAGTAGATCAAGAACCCGCCATAATCGAGGGCGTGGAACAATCGCGGCCGCCGTTGGGCTGGCTCGCCAGCCGCGCGCGGCGTGCCGTCTGGATCGGCCGGATTTGTGGTCGCAACCATCGAGGCTTCGAGTTCTTTCAACTCGGGCAGCAGGTCGATGGGCCAGCGGTGGGCATCGAGCCGCGCCCAATGGCTTCCTAGAACGGGGACCGGCGCGTGCGCGGCTTGCAGCGCGAGCCCCGCCATGATCAGCGATGCGGGAACGATGCCAGCCCACGGTTTCTCGCGCCAGCGCAAGGGCCGCTGGCATTCGGGCGTAGCGCCGAAGAGTTCGAACCGGGCCAACCAGGCGGCCAGTTGCGAATAGGGAACCAGTTCGGCCGTGCCGAGGGCGCCGACCACGGCGAACAGCGGGGCGTGCCGGATGCGGCTGGCCGCCAACAGAAACCAGACCAGCGGCACCAGCCAGGTAACACGCAGTCGCCGCCAGCCACCGGTGCGAATCACGTTCCACAGCAGGGCCAGGTAAGCAAAGCCCAGGGCGATGGTGATGAAGCCTTCGGGGCGGGTAATGTCGAGCGGGCGATGTTCTTCGATCAGTCCGGTGAGGGGCATTCGCAAGATGGCGAGCCAGGCCTCGACCATGTCTGCGCCAAAGGGATTGAATAGCAATGCCCCCAGGCAGGCGAGGCCGACGGCGAGTGGAAAAATCAGGGCTTCCCGCGACGCAAACGGCGTCGGCCAGGGGGTGGGAACGCGTTCAAGGAACGGCGTGGGGGAAGGGGCCAGGTTGCCGCCATCTGCGGAAGGCTGGTGATTTTTGCCCGGCCAGAGCCAGGCGGTCATCTTCCAGACGACCCAACCGGCGACCGCCAGGCCCAGCGTGGCGACTCCGGCCAGCACGCCGCCGTGGATATTGGTCCAGATGGCGGTGAGCGGCACGAGCCAGGCCAGGCGGATGGGTTTCACGCGGCCCTCGTCGATGTCGCACAGCAGGGTAAAGAAGAAGCCGGTGAGGATGATGGAGCCCAGGTGAGGGCGGATTAAGAAATGGTGACTGCTGGCCGCCACGGTCAGGGCCACCACAAACACGGCCAGAATCGGGTGCATACCCCGCGCGGTAAGCCGCGTGCCAAGCCAGGCGTAAAAGGCGGCGAGCAGGGCGGTGGTGGCCAGGAGCAGGGTATCGAAGCCGCCCCAGGCATGCACGGCGGCCATGGCCCATTCGGCCAGCCATTGCAGGGCCAACCAGGGTTGGTTTGCGTAGGTGTAGCTAAAGCTGTCGTGCTCGGTAAGCTGGTGCTGAACGAGAATTTTCTGCCCTAGCACGGTATGCCAAAAGGTGCCGGGGTCGGAGAACATCCGCGCGCGGCCCACCACCGCCAGCGCCACCCACAGGGCCAGGAACAGAATCACAGGAAATGGAAACAGGCGACGCAGCATGGCTTTGCTGGGGGGATGGGATTGCGTCTGGGCTTTTTGGGTTTATAGGGAATGGCAGGGGTCCGTTCGGCTTCCACTCTGCCAAGGCGGATCCTTTCGCGGAGCGAAAGGCGACTTTGTTGGATGAATCGCGGTGGGGAGTGTGCGGGTGGGAGCGATTGTGCTGATGGAAATTGCTTCCGTGCCGCGCAGCGGCCATGGGAAATGTACGTCACTGCCGGGGGCTGCGAGCTTCAGATTTGTGGGTAGCTTTTTCGGGGAATCCACGCCTGCAGTTGGCGATGGTGGAGCGTGTGCCCGGTTCTGCCCCCCCAATCCTCCCCCGGCCCTGACCCTGGCCTGATGAGAATATTGGAATCCAGGTAAGCATTGGCATGGAAAACTGCTCAGGTTAGCGACATTCCGGTCACGATTTCCCCAGCCCCCTGGGCAACCGACGCACCAACTCCGCCGCACTCATGATCGAGCAGCCAGCGTTTTCTGGGCAGGCTGCCCCCGTAGCCCGTCAGCGAACCATCGGCCCCGATCACCCGATGGCAGGGCACCACAATGGCCACCGGGTTCGCGCCGTTGGCCGCGCCCACCGCCCGGCTTGCCGCCGGTCGACCCAGCCGGGCCGCAAGTTGCCCATAACTGATGGGCTGCCCCGCGGGGATCTTGCGGAGCGCCTCCCACACAGCGCGCTGGAAGGGCGTCCCCGCGGTTCGCACGACCAGTCCGTTGATCGCGTTCCAGTCGCCCGCAAAATAGGCATCGAGCGCTCGCATGATCGCCCGCGGCGGCACGCCCTGCCGCGGTTCCACGCTGCCATAGTGAAGCCGCAGCAGGCGACGCATCCGGGCTTCGTGATCCGCAAAGTCCAAAGCTCTCAATGCTCCCTCTCCATCGGTCATCAGCAAGATGATCCCCAAGGGCGAGTCGTAGTGGTCAAGCTGGAGTTGCATGGGGGTGGTTCCTGAGCGAAGTGCCATGAGAAGGATCGGGCAGGCTGTTCCACAAATGAAGCAGGGCATAGGCGCGCCACGGTCGCCACTGCTCGGCCCGGGCTAGCGTGGCGGCAGGCGACAGCGGTTGGCCCAGCTCCAACAGGCTGCGTTGCAGGCCCAGATCTCCGGCCAGGAAAGCATCGCTCTCCCCCAACGCCCGCATGGCGATGTACTGGGCCGACCATTCGCCAATTCCCCGGAATCTACGCAGCGCAGCCACGGTCTGGTCCAAATCAACTTGAGCCTCCAGCCACCGTGGGTTGGTTTGCACGGCGAGCGCAATCTCGCTGAGCGTTTGAGCTCTCGCTCCGGTTATCCCCACACCTTGCAAGGCCCCGTTACGAACGCATTCGGGCCGTGGGAAGCCATGGGTGAGACCAGCAGAAGCGAGGTCCGCGTTCACAGGCGATCCCAGCGCGGCAACGAGCCGGCCGGCCAGGCGAGTGGCCCCTTTGACAGTGACCTGCTGCCCCAGCACAGCCCGAACCGCGACCTCAAAGCCGTCCCAACCGCCAGGAACGCGCAGGCCAGGTCGGGCGCGCACCAACGGGGCCAGCAGCGCATCGCGCGACAGCACTTGGGCAATGGCCTCGGGGTCGGCGCCCAGATCGAATTGCCTGCGAAGCCGGGCAATGATTTGAGGAACGTATTCCAAGCTCGAAATGCGAATCGATGCCCGCACCGCACGATGCTCGGGAGCATGCATTACCTCCACGTCACCCGTCACGCTGCCGAACGCCACCACGCGCCGATAGCTGTCGTTGGTCACCACTTCCACGCCCTCGATCGCCCTGGCTCGGAAAAAACCGAGCAACGCGTCCCAGTCGTAAGGAGGTTGGTAGGGCAACAGAATGGAGAGTCGCGGCGAGGGCGCTGGCTTCAAGGCAGCTCGTCGGATGTCGCCCGGCGACCGCTGATAGAATTTCTGAAAGGTCTCGTTGAACCGCCGCACGCTGCCGAAACCGCTGGCGAGCGCGACCTCGATCATCGATAGGTTTGTCTGTTGGATCAGCTGTTTAGCCAGCAGCACGCGCCGCGTTTGGGCAACCGTGATCGGCGAGGCGCCGACATGTTGGCGGAAGAGTCGCCGCAATTGCCGATCACCCACACCCAAGCGAGCCGCGAGCGAAGCCACGTTGGCGTCGTCCAGGGCACCGGCCTCGATCAACTTCCAAGCCCTCGAAACGGTGGCCAGCGTGCCGTGCCAGGCGTTCAGAGTGGGCGAGCTTTCGGGCCGGCACCGCAAGCAGGGACGATAGCCCAACTCCTGCGCGGCCGCCGCGGTGGGCACAAACAGGCAATTGGCCAGCTTGGGCGGTCGCGCGGGGCAGATTGGGCGACAGTAAATACCCGTGGTGTTCACGCAGGTAAAGAATCGGCCATCGAAACGCTCGTCGCGAGATTGCACGGCCCGGTAACAGATGGCAGGGTCAAGCTTCATACCCAACATCATACCCCTGCGACGAATGTCGTCTGGCGGTTTTCGGACGCCAATGTGCCAGGCCGGCCGGGGGCTCAGGCTGGTTTCGTTTGAAGGCCAATCAGGATGGTCGTTTCCAACTTGTCGGGATCTTCGCAATGATGCCCATAGACTTCGAGGGCTGGCGAGTCGATGATTTCGCCGCGAGCGGCCAGTTCGGTCTTAAGATCTTTCCACTTCCGCGGCAAGGCCTGATAGGACCCGACGTGAACATGCCTCAAGTACCGGGTTGAGGGCCGCGGGTGGGCGAAAGTGTCGCTCCCGCTCAGGCAGAGCGTTGCAGCTTGACATGTCCGCCATCTCGCACGGATATTGGCTGCCAGGTGGAAGAGGTCCATGGTAACCCCCGATGTCTTCACGGCCGCGGCCCCTCCCCTGTCGGCGACAGCTGGGGAGCTGAGTTCTCACGCAACTGGAAAACCTCAATGAAACGCGCCCCGGCGAAGCAGGAATTGGCGCCAGACCAAGCCCAAGAGCTTCTCGAAGTATTGCAGGCCCGCTTCGAGAAGTACATGAACCGCCATAAAAGTCTCGCCTGGGCTAAAGTGCAAGCCAGGTTGGAAGCCCAACCGGAAAAGCTCTGGTCGCTTAACGAGATGGAAAGCACAGGCGGCCAGCCCGACGTGGTAGGGTTTGACAAGAAGGCGGGCGTCTATCTCTTTGTTGACTGTTCGCCGGAAACACCCAAAGGTCGCACGAGTACTTGTTATGATCGTGAAGCCTTGGATTCCCGCAAGGAGCATCGGCCTAAGAATAGCGCCCTGGAAATGGCAGCCGCCATGGGCATTGACATTCTGACGGAAGAGCAGTATCGCGACCTACAGAAACTAGGCGAGTTCGATACGAAGACGTCGAGCTGGATAGAAACGCCAGACGCTATCCGAGAGCTGGGCGGCGCGCTCTTTTGCGATCGCCGCTTTGGGCATGTGTTTACCTATCATAACGGCGCGCAGTCGTACTATGCCGCGAGAGCCTTTCGGGGAATGCTGAGAGTTTAGCATGGGGCCTTGAAATTGAGGAGTTTCTGCTACGCGAGCCCCAAATAGCGGGGATTCCCGCACGTTTGCCGTGGACAAGACCGCTCTCAGCATGCCTTACGCAACAACAACCTGCATGCACCGGGAAACCAAGGAGTGATGCGGCCGTGAAATCCAAACGCCGATTGATTGGTGGCCTGCATCCAGTTCGGCCCTTTGTTTATGGGGTCGTTATTGCATTGACTGGCTTGACAATCATTGCGGTGATCGGTGTATATCTAACAGCCAATCGCAGAGCACGCGAAGCCGCAGACGCCTACGGCGCGGTTCGACGGCTTGAAGATTGCTCGCAGGCGTTCATGTTTAGCGACGATATGTTTCCGGGTGAGACGTGGGTTGACGACATCGCCGAGAGCTTTCTGGGGGGACGCCCGTATTTTCCTTATTCAATTGAACTTATCGGCGGTAGTATCGACGCCGAGGACGCCAGGCTTGTTGAGCAGATTCCAGAGCTGAGAAATCTGTACGTCGACCGCCTCAAAGGGGCTTCTTACCTAGTGGCCAGATTGCCTGCGGCGAAGCTACTTTCAAGGTTGCAAGTTACCAGGTCAGATCTTGATTCACAGTCAATTCAACACATCTGCCGTATCGAGGCGTTACAGTGGCTATCTATTTCTGACACGGACTTTGATGTTAGCGCATCGCAGGAGCTTTATCGCCTTGGCCGTCTTGAAGTTCTACTGATTTCAGATTCCAAAGTTACAGATGCCGCCTTGCAGGCGATGGGCAAGTTACCGCGACTCCAAAGTCTTCGCTTGATTTCTTCGGAGATGCACGCCGAAACGCTGCGGGTGTTGGCTGGATGTCCAACTCTTGAAGTGCTTGAGATTGGCGAGATAGACTTGCGCTCCTCCGCGACGATCCAGGCCATATCAACTTTGCAGCAACTGAAAGAGCTACGGGTTTCGACAGCCGACCTGGACGCTCACGAGTTGGAATTGCTTGAGCAGGCATTGCCTGGATGCCGGGTCGTGGACACCAAGTGGGATGAAACGGATATTCCCAAATTGGAACCATTGCGATAAGCAATAGAATCGTAGCCGTTCAGCCAACCAGGGATACCGCAGGCCGTGGTGGCGGTTTTGGTAGTCGCTTCCAACTCCGCAGCAAGCACTTGCACTTACCCTCTCCAGGCCAGTCACTCCCGAAGAACAGAAGGAGGATTGCCGACCAGCCTTGCTGCCCCACGCATTGCAGGCTTACGCCTCGGGCGTAAGGCATGGCACACGACTAAAGCATGGCACACGAAGCACCCGAGCCATTGGCTAGGCGGCTTTGAGAGCCGTGGCCGCGCGATCCGTCGAAGATTTTTCTTGGGCCAGGAGCTCGGTGGTGAGCTTGAGGTAGGCGCGGCCGCCGGGGCTGTTGGGGGCGAATTCGGCCGCGGCGCGGCCTTGGCAGTTGGCTTCTTCCACCGCCGCGCAGAGCGGCACCACCGAGGGGAGAACCTTGTTTTTGAAGTGGCGCCGGGCTTGTTCTTCCACCGCGGCGGCAATCGCCGTGTCTTGCCAGCGGAGCAGCAGGATGCCGCCCACCTGGAGCACGTCGCGCTGCATGTATTGGCGAATTTGTTCGACCAGCTCGATCACGCTGCCAGCCCCGGCCAGGGAGAACTTGCCTGGCTCGATGCACACCAGCACGTCGTACACGTAGTTGAGCACGTTCACGTTCATGATCGAGCGGCTGGGGCCGGTGTCGCAGAGCACGAAGTCGTAGCTGCGATCGAGCGGCTCCAGGGCTGCCCTGAGGCGAGCTTCGCGGTACTTGCCCAGTTCGCCGGCCGAGTCGGAAAGCAGGGCGTTGACCTCGGCCAGGCTGGCGTCGGCCGGCAGCAGATGGAGGTTTTTGTGGATGGTGGGCACAATGGCCTGCTCGGCCTTGCAGTCGCCCACGAGCACGTCGGCCAGCGAACGCTTGGGTTGCTGCCAATCCATGAGCACGGCCGTGGCGTTGGCCTGATGGTCGCAGTCGACCACGAGAACCCGAAAGCCTTCGCGCTGGGCGAGATTGGCCGCCAGGTTGATGGTGGTGGTGCTTTTGCCAACGCCGCCTTTTTCTGCTGCCAGTGCTATCCGTCGCGTCATGCTGTCTGCTCCTCACCGAGGGTCGTTCCGCAATTCTTATCGGACGGCAGACGGCAGAGCTTGAGAAACCGTTACGGCAGGCATATCAGGCGAGGTTTGGCCAGACCATGCAATCCGCCCAACAGCAAGGAAGAAGTTCGGAGTGCGGAATTCGGAATTCGGAGTTGAAGACTCAGACCGGTTGTTTTTTGCCGGGACTGGGCCAGTTTGGATTGCAAATGGAGTATTGGAAGACTGCCAGCTACTAGCCCCTAGCCACCAGCCCCTAAAGAAAAACAAACCCGGAGGCAAGCGTTTGCAAGAGTTGAAATGGGGTACTGGGACATGAGAGTTGGTGTGAAAGATGCGGGGAGGACGGTGGCGCCGCGGGAGTGGCCCAGCCGTCCGATCTTCTTCTACCTTTCCCTTGTGCCACGCCGCCTCCGGGTTGTTTGAATCCTATGGATGGTGTTGGCCGGTTGCCGCTAGGCGGCCACCGAGGTGGGTTCGTTATCGATCAGTTGCTGGCAGTTGCCGTCGGCTTCGAGGGCCACGATGGCGATGCCGTGGCGGTTGGCGAAGTCGATCACTTCGGCCTCGTTGACCACGATGGTTTTGCCGGCTTCGATGGCCAGCACGCGGCCTTTGGCGGCCACCAGTGTTTGCAGGGTATGCAGGCCGATGGTCGGCACGTCGAACCGCATGTCTTGTTGTGGTTTGGCCACTTTGACGACGGTGAATCCCCCCGAGGGGCAAAGCTGCCCTGCTCGGCGAATGCATTCATCGGTGCCTTCGATGGCCTCGAGCGCCAGGGCGGCCAGGCGTTTCACCACCACGGTTTGGCCAACATCCAGGCGGCCCAATTCGCGGGCCAGTTCCCAGCCAAAGTGAATATCTTTGGCGTGAGCCTGACTCGGTCCGCGGCGGGTGAGCTTTCCGTACTTCACGAGTAACTCCGGCGCGAAATCGGTCGGCGGCACGAAGTCGATGCCATCCAGGGCGAACTCATCGATAACCGCTTGCGATAGGGTGTCGTCCTTCGAATCTTTGCGGCGAAACAAAAAATGCGGGGCAAACCGGCGAATGGCTCGCCAGTCGGGCAGGTGCTTGAACCAGACCCAGGGCTGATACAACACGATTTTGTGAAACTTGCCGGCCATGGCGGCGCGGCGGACGTTGTGACTATTGAAGAAGCGGATGGCGCGGCCGAGCTTGCCCATCCCGATCCAGATGATCTCGTCGGCGACCTCTTCCATTTCGGGGCAGGCGTGACCCTTGATGCCGACGACCGCGGCGCGGTGGCCCTGGCGGTGGATACCTTCGACGATCAGGCGGGGATAATCTCCCCAGCCGGCGACCAGACCTACCGTTTCTTGTTGATCGTTCATCCGTGAATTCTGGCGAATGTAGCTGAGCGCGCGCGGTTGCGGGGCGCCTAGGCGGCGGACTTTTGTTGCCCTTGGAACGCGGCCATTTGGGAGCGCAGTTCTTCCATTTGCTGCATCAGGGCTTTGAACTGTTTTCGCATTTCAGGCAGTTTGGAAAGCGCGGCCTGTTTGATGCGTTGTTCGCGAACGGGCGTGGCGGGGATGCCCATCATTTGAGCCCCCGAGGGCACGTCTTGGGTTACGCCGGCCATGGCGGTGATGATCGCGCCGTCGCCGATCTCCACGTGATCCCGCACGCCGGCCTGGCCTGCCAGCACCACGTAGTCTCCGGTGCGGGTGCTGCCGGCGATGCCGACTTGCGAGCAGATGAGGTTGTGCTGGCCGATCTGGCAGTTGTGGGCGATCATCACCTGGTCGTCGATCTTGGTGCCTTCGCCAATGCGGGTGGGTCCGTAAGCGCCGCGGTCGATGGTGGTGCCAGCGCCGATATCGACATAGGCCCCGATTTCCACGTTGCCCAACTGGGCGGCAAGCTGGTGACGGCCGTTGACCACTTCGTAACCAAAGCCATCGGCGCCGATGACCACGCCCGAGTGGATGGTGCAGTGATCGCCGACCACGGTGTTGGCGTAGAGCACGGCGCCCGCATGAATGGTCACGCCGCGGCCAATTTTGCAATCCGGGCCTACATGAGCCCCGGCGTGAATGGTGCAGTCTTCGCCAACGGTGGCGCCTTCGCCAATGGTGGCGCCGGGGTGAACATCCACATTGCAACCCAAGTGGGCCGAGGGGCTGACGTGGGCAGCCGGGCTGATGCCGACGCGGCGGAAATGCTTGAGCGGGTGAAAGTGCAGCATCACGGCGCGGAAGGCCGCGTGAACCTTATCGGCTTGAATGGTGGGCAAGCCGGTTACCTGAACGCCCGAGGGCACAATGGCCGCCGCCGCCGGCGACTGCTCCAATTGCGACAAACGCTCGGGCTTATCGATGAACGTGATCTGGCCGGCGCGGACATCGAGAAGCGTGGCCGCGCCCGAAATTGCGGTCGAGGCGGCGCCTTGAACCACACCGCCACAAAGCTCTGCCAGTTGGGCAAGCGTAACTGCCATGAATCGGAATCCCTTCCCTTGGACCGGGCTCGCTCCCGCCCCGCGTGCTTAATAACGCGGAATAGGTCAGCAGCCGGCGTGGTGTTCGCGTGCGGCGAAAAGGGCGAGTCTGTTGGAAGTTAGTCCAGCAGCGTTCCCCCCCTGGCGACCTCCTGTCGCACCCAACTCCCCCCGCGGCGACCACGCGTGGGACTAAATGTTTTCCCTATTAACGCTGTCAGGCCCGTCCCGTTGGTGGGCCGACCGGCGATTCTTTAAGTTGTACCGCCGAGGATCATAATGGGATCGCTGGGGAGGGGCAAGATCAGTTGGGGGGCTGGTTGCTAGTGGCTGGTGGTCTGAGTCTTCAACTCCGCACTTCTTTCTTGGTGGCTCTTAGCCAAGTTCCCAGCCTTTGCGGTACTCGCTGTGGAGGAACTTTTCCACCTGGTCGTTGCCGCTGGGCTTGAGCTGGGCCGCGTCCCACGTAAAGCTTTCGCCGCCGGAGCGGAACGCCGCGTTGCCCAGCAGTACCGTTTCGCTCATCGGCCCCGAGTAATCAAATTCGCACGTGGCCGCCGGCCCTCCTTTGCACGCCGTGATCCACTCCTTATAGAAGCCGGGGCTCTTGGCGATGGTGGGAGCGGGGGCCTCGTAGCCCGCGAACTCTTGCTCGGGCAGCAACTTTCGCATGCTAAAGCCGCAGAGCAACATTCCTTTGCTGCCGATGAACAGGTTGTTGGCGCCGCTGCCGCTCAGGCCGTGCTCTTTGAGGATGGCGGGGCTTTTGGTATGCGACCAGTGCAGCGTGACGGGGCCGCGGCCTTCGGCGGCCGGGAACTCAAACCGGGTGGACATTTCTTGCGGCGTGCGGCGCGGGTCGGGCGAAGGGCCGGAGGCCGAAACGCTGGTCGGGTGTTTCAGGCCCAGGGCCCAATAGGGAATATCGAGAATGTGGCAGCCCCAGTTGCCCATCTCGCCGGTGCCAAAGTCCCACCAGAAACGCCAGCCGTAGGGGGCGTAGGTTTTGTGGTAGGGGCGCTCGGCCACGGGGCCCAGCCAGAGATCCCACTTCAACGTGGAGGGAACCTGTTCCTGGTCGCTGGGGAGCGGCGGCATGCCGCGGTTTCCGCCCACCCAGCTATGGCATTCTTTCACCTCGCCAATGGCGCCGGCCTGGATCAGTTCCACCACGCGGTGCATGTTTTCGATGGTGTGCCGCTGCACGCCGAGCTGCGTGGCGACCTTCATTTTGCGGGCCATTTCGGTCATGGCGCGGACTTCGCCCACGCTATGCGCCATGGGCTTTTCGCAGTAGCAATGCTTGCCCATCTGCATGGCCAGCATGGCCGGGTGGAAGTGCGTATGGTCGGGCGTGCTGATCACCACGGCGTCGATCTGGTTTTCCAGTTCGTCGTACATGGCGCGGAAGTCGTAAAACTTTTTGGCTTGGGGAAACTTTTCGTAAGCCTTGCCGGCGCGAAGGTCGTCCACGTCGCACAAGGCCACGATGTTCTCGCCGGCCACGCCGCCCAGGTTGGCCGAGCCGCGCCCGCCAATGCCGATCACCGCGATGTTGAGCTTTTCGTTGGGCGATTTCGACTCATCAGCGGCCAGGCTGCTGCCAGACATAAAGTAGCCGGCCCCAATGGCGGCGGTGGTCTTGAGGGCGTCGCGACGGGTCAAACGTACTGGCATGGCGGGGCATGCTCCTGGCTGGAGTAGGGCGATCGAACCGGCCGGATTAGCAGGCGGGCGTTGTGCAAGTCTTCCATTATCGATGGAGCCAGCGCGCGGTTCAAGGCAGAAACGAACCCCATCGCCAGGCATTTGCCTGCCCTGCATTTACTAGTCCCGCAGGGACGACAGGTTGTAGCCACGGGCGCCAGTGGAAACTCTAGTCCCGAAGGGACGGCAGATTGTAGCCACGGGCGCCAGCCCGTGGAAACGGGAACGCCGTAATCCCCAAGTCCCGCAGGGACGATAGGAACGAACCGCAATTCCGGCGCGTCATTTCCTGCCGTCCCTTCGGGACTGACGAATGGATGGGAACGCCGACCCTGGGCTGGCGCCCTCTTTATCCCCCACATCTCTGTTCGAATCATGGCGGGGT
>CAYUMU010000043.1:0-54967 GCA_964445985.1 uncultured Pirellulales bacterium
GGGACTCCCTCGCTAACGCGTCGGGTTATGAATCCGCGGCGAAGGCTCGCATTCCTCGCGAAAGGGGACGCACCTAGAATCCGATAGAGTTAGAACAGTTCGATTCTGCATGGTGAGGCGGCGCGGATTCATGGGCGAGGACGCCCATGCCACGGCGGCCACGAGCCACCAACCCCTATCCTCCCGTCCCCGGCCCCTCCAATATCCTTGGCAATTCTTTCAGATTGAGATTCCCTCCCGAGAGCACGCCGACCACGCGTTTGCCGGCCAGGGTGTGTTTGAGTTTGAGGGCGGCGGCCGTGGTTGCCGCGCCGGCGCCTTCCACCAGGTTATGGGTTTCTTCGATGATGAGTCGGCAGGCTTGGCGGAGTTCGTTTTCGCTGACCAGGACGACGTCGTGCAAGTGGCGGCGGAGGATTTTGAAGGTCATGGCCGCGGGCACGCGGGTGGCCAGGCCTTCGGCCCAGGTGTTGGCCGAGCCGGTGGAGAACATTTGGCCCCGCTGCCAACTGAGGGCCACCGAGGCGGCGTTTTCGGCCTGAACGCCGATGACGCGGGTGGCGGGGCTGTTCCACGAGGCGACGAGCGCGGCCCCCGCGGCGCTGCTGCCGAGGCCGATGGGGACCAGCAGGACGTCGGGGGGCGGACCTTGCTGGAGCACTTCCCAGGCCCAAGTGGCCACGCCGGCGATGAGGAGCGGTTCGTTGGCCGAGTGCACGTAGCGGCAGCCGCGCTGGCTGGCCAGTTGTTCGCAGTATTCGCGGGCCGCGTCGAAGTCGTGACCGTGCTCGATTAGTTCGGCGCCCCAGTTGCGGATGGCGCGATTTTTGTCGGGGTTGTTGCCCGCGGGGGTGATCACGGTGAGGGGCGCGTTGAATTGGCGGCAGGCGAAGGCGAGGGACTGCCCATGATTGCCGGTGGAGACGGCAATGAAGCCGGCGGCCCTATCCTCGGCAGAAGCAGCGGCGACCAGGTTCACGCCCCCGCGGACTTTGAAGGCCCCGGTGGGTTGGTGGTTTTCGTGCTTGAGCCAGAAGTCGCAACCGAGTTGCTGGGCCAGGCCGGGCCAACGATAGAGCGGCGTGGGAGAAAGGTAGGGGGCAATGCGGGTTTGGGCCGCGAGCACGTCGTTGAAGGAAAGGGGGTCGTCCATGGTTGGCAGTCAAACGGGGTGGGGGAGAGGGCGAAAACGGCAGGGTTGCTGGCAAGGAGAGCCCGGCGAGGCGAAAGGTTCGTGGGCCAGTGATTCGTCAATGATGGATTCGCCACTCGCCGGGTTGGGGTAGAATGACGCTGAACCCAAGCCTACTGGGGCTGGCAGCGACGAATGTTCCGCTTAGGGAGCAAGTTTACCAAGCCGGCCATCCAGAGCCCAATCGGATGTTGCCGACCGCGGTTCATCGTTTGGAATGTGATTTGAATTTGAACGTCGTCTCTTGTGGGCTGGATCCCCGCCCCCGTCTTCACGGGGGCAGGCTCTTCGCGGAGATGATGAATTGGGGATGATGAATTGGGGGTGGTGAATTGGGGGTGATGAATTGGGGGTGGTGCCCTGCGGGGAGGGCTTTTTTTGTGGTTGATTCTTATGAGTGATTTTCAATTGATCGAAGCTTTGCAGCGGCCGGAGGCTTTTGGGCACCCGGTGGGCCGGTTTGAGGTGTTGCAAACGCATATCTCGTGGGTGCTGCTGACGGGGCCGTTTGCGTACAAGTTGAAGAAGCCGGTCGATCTGGGGTTTGTGGACTTCAGCACGCTGGAGAAGCGGCGGTTTTATTGCGAGGAAGAGCTCCGGCTCAATCGGCGGTTGGCGCCGGGGTTGTATGTGGGCGTGGCGGGCGTTTATGGCAGCCAGGAGTCGCCTCGGGTGGAAGACGTGGCGGCCGCCGAGGGCGAGGCCTGCGAGTACGCGGTCAAGATGAAGCAGTTTGACCAGTCGCAGTTGGCCGCCGCGGCCTTGGAGCGGGGCGAACTGGAGCCGCGGCATTGGGATGGCCTGGCCGACGACCTGGCAAAGTTTCACGCGGATTCACCGTCGGTGGAGCTTGCTGGGTCGCTGGGCACGGGGGAAACGGCGGCCAAGTATATGCGGACGAATTTTGAGGCGTTGGGGAATGCAAATGGTGGGGCCGATTTTGCGGGGCAGGTGGAGGAGCTTCGCGCCTGGACCGAGGACCAACTGGTTGCCTTGGGGGACGTGCTGGCCGAGCGTCGCAGGGCCGGTTTGGTGCGCGAGTGTCACGGCGATTTGCACTTGGGAAACCTGGTTTTCTTGAACGACAAACTGGCGCCGTTCGATTGTATCGACTTCAACGAAGAGCTGCGGTGGCTCGATGTGCAGAGCGAGATTGCCTTTTTGGTGATGGACTTGCAAGACCGAGGGGAGCCAGGCACCGCGTTTCGCGTGCTGAATCGTTATCTGGAAGCGACGGGCGATTATGCCGGCCTGGCGGTGCTGCCGGTCTTTCAAACCTATCGGGCCATGGTTCGGGCCAAGGTGGCTTCGATCCGCGGCCACCAGGGCGATGTGCGGCAAGCAGAGCTGGCGGGGCTCCAGCGCGAGCTGCAAACCTACGTGCACCTGGCGCGGGGATATACCCGGCCGGCGCGGCCCAGCCTGGTGCTGATGCATGGTGTTTCGGGCAGCGGCAAGTCGACGTGGAGCGGCCGGTTGGTGGAACAGGCGGGCGCGGTGCGGGTGCGGTCGGACGTGGAGCGCAAGCGTTTGCACGGCGATTTCCCCAGCCTGGGGCCGCTGGCGACTCGCGGGGATGAGGAGCTGTATGGCGGCGAGGCAACGGCCCG
The DNA here is from genome assembly GCA_964445985.1 of uncultured Pirellulales bacterium. Classification (GTDB taxonomy): domain Bacteria; phylum Planctomycetota; class Planctomycetia; order Pirellulales; family S012-138; genus CAYUMU01. Next base: position 2,803 of record CAYUMU010000043.1, read on the forward strand.
AACTTACGAGCGGCTGCTCGACCTGGCGAAAGGCATTCTGGCCGCCGGATATACGGCGGTGGTCGATGCGACCTTTTTGCGGCGCGACCAGCGGCGACCGTTCGAAGATTGGGCAGACCAGCAGGGCGTGCCGTGGTTGATTGTGGATTGCGTGGCGCCCGATGAGGAACTGCGGGCAAGGGTACGGCGGCGGCAGGAAGCGGGGGGCGATCCCTCCGACGCCAGCCTGGAGATTTTGGAACAGCAACGGAAGCAGCAAGAACCGCTGACCGACGAGGAGCGGGCGGCCGCGGTGACCCTGGAGGGGGGCGCAGGTGGCGCAATCGGGCTAACCGGCGCTATAACGGGCGACCACGTTAAACGCTCGGCCGGTGGGACGGAAAACGGTGAAAGTGCGTGGGAGAAACTGGTGGCTCGACTTCGATCGCGCAAGGACGCGGCGTCGTAGGTTATATTGGGGGGATTCACGTCTGGACGAGGAACCGCCGAGGCCAGCTTCGTTGGGTTCAGTAAAGAAGGGCCTCGCGCCCCCCCACGCGGCCGTCGGGCGTATCGGCTGGTGGCGCGTTCGCAAACAGAGGAGCGGCGGTTTTGATGCACTTAGCACGAGCCCTCGGGTATTGGCTGGCAGTTCACGGCGCCATCGGTGCGGCGATGTTTTGCGGCCTGGTTGGTGTCGGCGCGTGGCCTGGTGGGGAAGCGGTTGCGCAAGACGATATATCTTCGCAACGGGTGGAGCAGTCGCTCCGTTATCAGCGGCAGCTGGCGACGTTGGCGGGGGTTGCCGAGTCGCAGGGTTTGAACGAGGCGGCCGCGGTGACCCGGGCCTGGTTTCGTCCTCCGCATGAACGGCTGGCCTACTTTGAGCCCACGCGGGCGGCTACGCCGGAATTGCCCAGCGGGAATGCCGCGCTGGTGGCCGCCTGGCACAAGCAGTGGACACAGCTGCGCGAGCAGCAGGCCGAGGCCTTGTTTACGCTAGCACAGCAGGCAGCCCGCGAGGGGAAGGTGTCGTTGGCGTTTGCATTGGTGAACGACACGCTGCGAGAAAACCCTGCTCATGCGGCAGCCCGGCGGCTGGTGGGCGACGTGCGGGCGGCCGAGGGCTGGTGTTCGCCTTACGAGGCCGAGCAGACGCGACTGGGTTTGGCGTGGCACAACCGGTTTGGCTGGCTGCCGGCGGCGCATGTCGAGCGGTACGAGGCGGGCGAGCGCTATCACAATGGGCAGTGGATTTCGGCCGAGCGCGACGCGGAGGTGCATGCCAATTTGAATGCGGCGTGGAAAATCGAGACCGAGCACTTCGCAATCACCACCAATCACAGCCTGGAAGGGGGCGTGGAGCTGGGCGAAAAGCTGGAACGGCTGCATCGCGTGTGGCGGCAGTTGTTTGCCGGCTACTATGGCACCGCTTCGCAGTGGAAGGCCGCGTTTGCCGGCGGCGCCGTGCCGGCCTTGCCGCGTCGTCGGCACAGCGTGATGTTTTTGAAAGACCGCGACGAGTTCCAACGGTTGCTGCAAGGGGAGATTCCGCCTGGCCTGGAGGTCTCGGGCATTTATCTCGGCAAACAGCAGGTTTCGTACTTTTACGCCGACGAAAACCGCGGCGATACCACGCTCAACCACGAGGCCACGCATCAATTGTTTAACGAGGCCCGGCGGGTGGTCAGCCAGATTGGCAGCCGGGCCAACGCCTGGGTGATTGAGGGCGTGGCCTGCTTCATGGAGTCGCTGGCTTTTCGGGGTTCGACAATCACCTTGGGCGGGCTCGACGCTTACCGGGTGCAGGATCAGCGGTACTATATGCACCGCGAAAAGTTCTTACTGCCGGCGGGTCAGTTGACGGCGTTCAGCGTGACCGGGCTGCAACGGCAGCCGAATTTGGGCATGATCTACGCGCAATCGGCGGCGCTCGTCGATTTGCTGATGTTTTACTCGGGCGGCGCGTACCGCGATGGGTTGGTGGAATATTTGCTGATGGTGTATGTGGGCCGGGATCGACCGGGATCGCTGAGCGTGACCACGGGTTTGCAGCCGGCTCAGATCGACGCCAACTTCAAGCAGTGGACCTTTATTGCGGACGACGATCTGGCGCGGATGTCGCCCTCGGTGGATATTACCTACATGGTGCTGGGAGGGTCGGGCGTTACCGACGAGGGCCTGGCTTACCTGGACCGCTGCCAAGGGCTTCGCTGGCTGGATCTGACGGCGACTGGGATTACCGACGAGGGATTGCTGACTCTGGCGGAACTTCCCCATTTAACCCGGCTGGATCTGACCGGCACACGCGTTAGCGACCGCGGTTTGGAAACGCTGGCGGCCCTGCCCAAGCTGGAAGCCCTGACGGTGGAACAAACGCTGGCCAGCGAGGCAGGGGTTGCCAAACTGCGGGCCAAACGGCCGGGTTTGTTGCTCAAGCACTAAACGGGCTGCCGGGAAGCATCGGGATGGGTGCCCTGGCCTGCCCCGCTGGCGGCAGATTTTACGAACGCTGTTGGGCCAAGGGGGCGACACGGTTTGGATGCAGCCCCCCTTTTTTTGCGACTACGGCGCCCAGATTGAGTTGGGGGAGCGGTTTTTTTCAATTTTAATTGCGTGGTGCTGGGCGTGTGCCGGGTGACGATTGGCGACGACTCGCAGTTTGGCCCTGCCGTGCAGATTTACACGGCGACGCACCCCATGGAGGCGGCCTTGCGGCGGACCCAGGAATTCGCGAAACCCATTGAAATTGGCTCAGATGTTTGGGTTGGCGGGGGAGCGATCGCGTGCCCTGGCGTGTGTATTGGATTGGGAACGGTGATCGGGGCGGGGAGCGTGGCGACGCGGAATATTCCGCCGGGCGTGTTCGCGGCGGGCAATCCTTGCCGGGTGATTCGAAAAATAACCGAGGCTTAGGGGCCAGCAATCGGATTGCATCGCAACGTGGGTATCGGGTACATTTGTGTCAATGGATCGACCATCCACTCTCAAATGGGAGGGTGGGGTCTTTCCAAACACAAGTTATTTTGGGAAGTAGATACATGGCCGAAGGCACGATTAAGAAGTTGACGGACAAAGGTTTTGGTTTCATCAACACCGGTGGCGCAAAAGACTTATTCTTTCATTCCTCCAGTGTTCAAGGAACGACCTTCGACCAGTTGCACGAAGGGCAGAAAGTTTCTTTCACCGAAGGCCGCGGACCGAAAGGCCCGTGCGCTGAGAATGTGAAGCCCTCCTAGTTGGGCAGTTCGCCTCGTTGGGAAGGCCGCCCCACCTCGTGGGGCAGGCCACGCCCAGTGCAATGAAGATGAAGGCCGAGATTCGCGAATTAACGGAGTGACGATCTGACGACCTACTCCATGAGAAGTTTTCTCCAGGTCGTGCGTCTGCTCCTTCGCAAGAGTCAGGCAAGTTCTTTGGCTGTTGCGCGTCTTGCGCAACGGCATCAGGCGATTCGCAGTGCTTCTTTTTAAGGGGGGAGGCCGCGAACCCCTCTCTTCCGCCGTCTATCAAGTTGGTGGGAAATGATCGACGCCCGCTAAAACTCGTAGCCGACGCGGATGCCAAAAATGTCGGCCGCGCTGGAGCCCACCGTGGGGTCGTTGAGGTTGGCGCGGATGTAGTTGCTGGTGAGGCGCAGGTAGGGCGTGAGATACCAGTTGAGGCCGACCGTGAAATCGGTCAGCGTGCCGCCTTGAATGCCGCCGCTGTTGAAGTCGAGGTGCGATAGCCGGCAGGCCAGTTCCCAGGCGCCCGGCCCATCGCCGCAGTGATCGGCCAGAAAGAAGTTTTGATAGGGCCGCACGCGATCGAAGACGCCGCCTTGCGGCATTTTGCGGCGGTAGGGGCGATGTTCGCCGGTGAGAAACCAACTGCCGGTCACGTACCAACCGCTGAAAGTTGCTTCGTCGCCTTGGGTGCGGTGAACCGAATCGAGCATGAACTCCGATTGCAGGGAGAAGGCCCCGGAAATCCAGGCGAACTCGGTTCCCACCAGGCGGGTTTGGTCGGCATCGAAAAAGCCTGTGTTGACGAACAGCGGCACGTTGGGCACGGCCGAGCCCAATCTTGCTTCGGGCTGCGAGGCGAACCGCACGCGGTCGGCGTCGGGCTTGCGGATGCTGCCGGCCAGGCCCAGGTGCACGTACTGGCGGCCATCGGTGCTGTCGTTCCAATAGGGCAACCAGGTGAGGCGTCCGGTGGCGGCGACGCCGCGCCGCTGGCCGACATCGTCGCCGAAGTTATCGCTGCCGTCGCCGAATAGTCCCATGGCCCAAGTCATCCGCTCGTCGGCCGAGTTGTCGAACGCGGCGATGCCCAAGTTGCGGGCCGGCGCGAAGGGAGCGTCGGGCAGACTTCGTTCCATGAAAGTGACATAGCGATTGGGGGTGAGCCGCTCCAGGCTGAAGGGCTCGAAGAAATGCCCCACGCGAATGTAGTTGACGACGGGCACTTCTTTGAGACCGGCCCAAACGTCGAGAAAGCTGGGGCGGCCCGGCAGGGCGAAGTCGAACTCGATGCGATATTCGGTCTGTTTCCAATCGCCGAGCCAGCCGACGCGGGCGCGGCGGAAGGCGGTGCCGTTGTCGATGGGGCCCACGCTGTCGACATTGGCCTGGTCTTGCCCAAAGGCGTAGGCGTCGGCCTGAAGCTGCATGGTGAAGCGCAGGGAAGGCTGCGCCTGGCTGAGCTTCTTGGCCAGGTCTTTGTCTTGCTGGGCCTGCTCGCGATCGGACTCGGTTTGCTCGGCCAGCTTGTCGTTGGCCGAGCGCAGGTGTTGTACTTCCTGCTCCAAAGCCTCCAGCCGCGACAGCAGGGCGGCTTGTTGGTCGGTTGCCGAATCTTCGCTGGGCTGGGCCGGCAGTGGCACGGGCGCTGCCGCGAGCGCGGGCACTGGCGGCGATACCGCACCGGGTGGCGCCGCCGCCGGTTGATACCAGGCAGGTTGCGCCCTGGCGGTGGAAACGCATCCTAGCAACGATAGGGCTGCCACTGCTAGCAAACGCATTGACCGGCTCCACGCGCGGGGCCGTGTGATTGATCGCCGCGCCCCAAATGTCCCACGTCGCGGGCCGAGAGCCCACGAATCCAGGCTCCCGCTGGTCGCCTTCCGGGCATTGGCGGCGCAATCGTCAAATAGGCAGTCGTGACACCTAGCACTCCGTAGATCAGCATCCATGCTAGCAGTCAAATCATACCGAGGTCAGGATCTATCGCCTTCGCAGAATTTTATCGTCAGATAACATAGTCGGGCACGAATACTCTCGCATTTTTGGGGAACACATAAACCTGATCCCCTGTTTCCAGCGTTAGTTCCTGAAACCGCTCGGCGGGCAGATCCACCAGCAAGTCTTGGCCATCGGCCGAGCGCAGCGAGATTTTCGTCGTGGAACCGGCCGGGTTGATCCGCACGATGGAGGCGGGAAAGCTGGGAGCGCCGTTGGGGGCCAGGCGGATATCGAGTTCGTGCGGCCGCATGTACACGGCCGCCGGGCGTTCGTGGCTGGAGGCATAGGCCGGGTATTCAATGGCGGTCTGGCCCACCAGCGCTTTGCCGTTGGCCACGCGGCCGTGGAACACGTTGACCTGGCCGAGGAATTTCATCACGAACTCGGAGTTGGGGTGATGGAAAACTTCGGCGGGGGTGCCTTGTTGTTCGATGCGGGCGTTGTTCATGACCACCACGCGATCGGCAACTTCCAGGGCTTCTTCCTGGTCGTGGGTGACGAGCACGCTGGTGACATGGATTTCTTCATGCAGCTTGCGCAGCCAGGCGCGAAGCCCTTTGCGTACTTGGGCATCGAGGGCGCCAAAGGGTTCGTCGAGCAAGAGGATGCGCGGTTGCACGGCCAGGGCGCGGGCCAGGGCGACGCGCTGTCGTTGGCCTCCCGAAAGCTGGGAGGGGAATCGCCCTCCGAGGCCTGAGAGTTGCACCAGTTCGAGCAAATGGAGCACGCGGTCGGTTATCTGACTGGAGGTGGGGCGTTCGCGGCGCGGGCGGACCCGCAGTCCAAAGGCGACGTTTTCGAACACGCTCATGTGGCGGAACAGGGCGTAGTGTTGGAAGACAAAGCCGATCTGGCGCTCGCCCACCGTTTGCCCCGCGACGTCTTCGTTGTGGAACCGGATGGAGCTGGGGTGGCGGTCGTCGGGGGTTTCCAGTCCGGCGATGATGCGGAGCAGCGTGGTTTTGCCGGAGCCTGAGGGTCCGAGCAGCGCGACCAGTTCGCCTTCGGCAATCTTCAGACTGACATCTTGCAGGGCCTGATAGTTGCCGAAGGTTTTGTGGATATGGTTGATTTCGATGCTCATGGGAAGAACTTTCTGACGGTTTGGGAATGATCGCGGCCTGGCGCGAGATAGATTTGTATTCAGGGTTTGCTTTAACGCATGTTTCCTATCGTGGAGTCGCATCCGCCGCTCTCTGGATTCCCGCATGCGCGGGAATGACGGGTTCGTGGGAATGACGGAGGCGACGTTTTGCAGTGCGCGCCTTAGGAAGGTTCCTCCGCTGGGCGCGCGATGCGGCGTTCGATGACGGTTTTGATGGCCAGCGTGACGAGGGCCAGCAGGGCGAGCAGCGAGGCCACGGCGAAGGCGGCGACGAAGTTGTATTCGTTGTAGAGGACTTCGATCTGCAGCGGCATGGTGTTGGTTTTACCTCGGATGTGGCCGGAAACGACCGAGACCGCTCCGAATTCGCCCATGGCGCGGGCGTTGCACAGAATCACGCCATAGAGCAGGCCCCACTTGATATTGGGGAGCGTCACGCGGCGGAAGACTTGCCAGCCGCCGGCGCCGAGCGACACGGCGGCCTCTTCTTCTTCGATGCCCTGCTCTTGCATCAGCGGGATCAGCTCGCGGGCGATGAAGGGAAACGTGACGAAGATCGTGGCGAGGACGATGCCTGGCACCGCGAACAGAATTTGAATACCGAGCGAATCGAGCCAAGGGCCGAGCCAGCTCTGGGCGCCGAAGAGGAGCACAAAAATCAGGCCGGAGATGACGGGCGAAACGGCGAACGGGAGGTCGATCAGCGTGATCAACAGGGCCTTGCCGCGGAACTCAAACTTGGCGATGGCCCAAGCGGCGGCCACGCCAAAGACCAGGTTCACCGGCACGGCAATCGCGGCGGTGAGCAGCGTGAGCCCAATGGCGGCGAGCGCGGCCGGATCGCTGAAGCTGCTCAGATATACGCCGAATCCTTTGCGGAGGGCTTCCCAAAATACGGCGGCCAGGGGCGCGAGCAAGAACAGGCTCAAGAAGCCCAGGGCGATGGTGATGAGGGTGACTTTGAGCCAGAGAGGATCGTCGGTGGCCGCACGTGGTCGCGGGGGCCGCGTGACGGTGGGCGAAGCCGGCGTGGCGGCGCCGGCGAGCTGGTTGTTCATGGTGGTGCAACCGAGACGGGTTCGAGAGCGGCTGGGAGTGTCGGGCGTGCTGGTGGTGCTCATGGTGTCAGGCAACTCCCAGGTGGCGGGCGCTGTTCCAGCGTTGGAGCAGGTTGATGGCGAGCAGCATGGCGAAGGAGGCGAGCAGCATCACCACGGCGATTGCCGTCGCGCCGGCGGTATCGTATTCTTCGAGGCGAATCACGATCAGCAGCGAGGTGATTTCGGTGTGCATGGGCATGTTGCCGGCAATGAAGATGACCGATCCGTATTCACCCAGGGCGCGGGCGAACGATAGGGCAAAGCCGGTCAGCAAGGCAGGCATGACCGCGGGCAGGATCACGCGGCGGAAGGTTTGCAGGCGGCTGGCGCCGAGGCTGGCCGCGGCTTCTTCGTGCTGGCGATCTAATTCTTCGAGCGCCGGTTGCAAGGTGCGAACCACAAACGGCAGGCCGATGAAAGCCAGGGCCAGCGTGATACCCAGCGGCGTATGGAGCACCTTGATGCCGAGCGGTTCCAGGTACTGGCCCAACCAGCCGCCATGGGCGTAAACCGTGGCCAGGGCAATTCCGGAAACGGCCGTGGGCAGGGCGAATGGCAGGTCGACGAGGGCATCGATCAGGCGGCGGCCTGGGAAGCGATAGCGAACGAGCACCCAGGCGACGAGAGAGCCAAACAGGGCATTGACGCAGGCGGCGGCCAGCGACGCGGTGAGGGTTAGTTGGTAGGAGGCCAACGCCCTGGGGCTGGCCACGGTTTGCCAGAATTGCTGGCCGCTGAGTCGGGCTGCCTGAAAGAACAACGCCGAAAGTGGCAGAATGACAACCAGAGAGAGATAGAAAACAGTATAGCCAAGCGTGAGACCAAAGCCTGGCAGCACGGTCGGTTGGCGAAAGCGAAATTTCATGACAGGGAATCCTTTCCAGCCGTCAATTGCCCGGAAGATAGATTTGGTCGAACAGGCCGCCTTCGGCAAAGTGGCGGGCGTGCGCGGCTTCCCAGCCACCGAGTTCTTCGATGGAGACCAGCTGGAGGTCGGCAAACCGGGCCAGGTCGGCGGGGTCGGCATGCTCGGGGGAAGCGGGTCGATAGTAGAATCGGGCAATCAGTTTTTGAGCCTCGGGCGAATAGAGATAACTTAGATATTCTTGAGCCGCATTCAGGGCGCCATGGTCTTGGGCGTTGCGCTCCATGACGGCCACTGGCGGTTCGGCGCGAATGCTCATGCTGGGCACGACCAGTTCCAGGTCTTGGCTGCCGAGTTCCTTGATGGCGAGGAAGGCTTCGTTTTCCCAGGTGAGCAGCACGTCGCCGATGCCGCGCTGGGCGAAGGTGGTGGTGGAGCCGCGGGCGCCGGAATCGAGCACCTTCACATTCTTGAAGAGCGCGGCCACGAATCGCTCGGCATGGGCTTCGTCGCCCGGTTGCTGGTGGAGGGCGTAGGCCCAGGCGGCGAGGTAATTCCAACGGGCTCCGCCCGACGTTTTGGGGTTGGGCGTGATGACGCCGATACCGGGCTTCACCAGGTCGTTCCAATCGCGAATGTGGCGAGGATTGCCCTTGCGCACCAGGAACACAATGGTGGAGGTGTAGGGGGAACTGTTGTGGGGGAGTTTGGTTTGCCAATCGGCCGGCAAGCCGCCGGTGCGGTGGGCAATGGCGTCGATATCGTGGGCCAGGGCGAGGGTGACGACGTCGGCCTTGAGGCCGTCGATCACCGCGCGGGCCTGTTTGCCAGCCCCGCCGTGCGATTGGTTCACGGTGACGGTTTGCCCCGTTTTGGTTTGCCAGTGGCGGGCAAACAGCTCGTTGTACGCCGCATAGAGTTCGCGGGTGGGATCGTAAGAGACGTTGAGCAGCGTGACCGAATTGGAAGGCGAACCATTGGCTGGACCGCAGCCAGGCAGTACCAGGGGGGCCGCTGCCAGCAGTAACGCCAAGCCAAGGTGGCGGGATAATCGGGCGGAATCCATAGCTGGCAATCCTTTGGGGGGGGCGGGGCGGGGGAGCCCGTGGGGGAGAGTGAGTGCTGGGCTTGCTGGAGAACAATCCGTGCGGGAGTTGGTTTCTTGGTACGCATTTCGCGTGCCGGAAGCGAGAGTTCGACCCGCGCGATCAAGAACCGGGGTTGAGGCAACCTTTAACGCCGCTAGCGGGGCCAATCCCGTGGTATTTACTGGAAGGAGTCCTTGTCATATGATGGACAGCCATGACATATGCGGGGAGGCTGAGATGGAACCGTTCCGGCAACTTTTGTTGGATATTTGGCGGGAAGCGTGCCGACACATCGAAATTGGCGAGTCGTCGCAGGTGCTGGGAGGCATGCTGGCGGCCAAAATGCCGCTGGGGCAGATCGTGGTGTTGCGGTTTGAATCGCAGCATCGCTGGTTGGCCACCATTTCTTCCTGGCCCCCTTTCGCCGATGATTGGAAGCCCCCGGGGGTGATCTCGCTGGGCGAAGAAAGCATTGAGCAATTGGGGCGGTGGGCGCGCTCGGGGAGGCTGTTGCATCGGCCGGCGGATCGGCGCCCGGTGGGCAATATATCGCTGGTGTTGCCGGAGGGCTGCCCTTATGCGGCGCTGGCTTTACCGCTGCGCAGCGGCGGGGCGTTTACCGGCGTGTTGCTGCTATTGGCCAAGGCCAGGCACGACTTTGACGGGGCGCATCGAACCCTGGGGGAAGCTTTGCTGGAACCTTTCTCCGTGGTGCTGGAGAACGATCGCCGGCTGCATGAAATGGATGCCCTGCGCGAAGCGGCCGAAGCCGAGCGACGGTCGCTGCTCATCAAGCTGGGGCGAGAGAAGAACGCCGACACGATTGTGGGCGAGGAGTCGGGGTTGAAGCAGGTGATGGACCGGGTGGAGTTGGTTTCACGTTCGGATGTGCCGGCCTTGATTCTGGGGGAAACGGGCACCGGCAAGGAGCTCGTGGCCCGAGCCATTCATCAGCGGAGCGAGCGCGCGCTGGGCCCCTTCATTCGGGTGAACTGCGGCGCCATTCCGGCCGAGCTGATCGACTCGCAATTGTTTGGGCACGAGAAGGGGAGTTTCACGGGGGCCAACGAATCGCGGCAAGGCTGGTTCGAGCGGGCGAATGGCGGGACGCTGTTGCTGGACGAGATTGGCGAGTTGCCGCTGGAAGCCCAAGTGCGGTTTCTGCGGGTGCTGCAAGATGGTTATGTGGAGCGGGTGGGCTCGGCGCAGCCGGTGCATGTGGACGTGCGGGTGGTGGCGGCCACGCATCGCGATCTGTCGGCGATGGTTCGCGACGGCCAGTTTCGCGAGGACTTGTGGTATCGGATCGCGGTGTTTCCCATTTTGTTGCCGCCGCTGCGCGAGCGGAGCGATGACATTGCCCAACTGGCGCGGCACTTTGCCCAACGCGCGGCCACGCGGTTTGGCTTGCCGCCGGTGACGCCCAGCCCTGAGAATATATCGTTGTTGCAGCGTTATGATTGGCCTGGCAATATTCGCGAGTTGGGCGCGGTGATTGATCGGGCGGCCATTTTGGGCGAAGGTCGTACGCTGGAAGTGGCCACGGCGCTGGGCATGAACACGGCCCACCCGGGGCGGAAGACGGCGGTCGCGGCGCCGAAGACGCCTGCCAGGCCCGAGATGGTGGTGTCGCTGGACGACGCCATGCGGCAGCATATTGAATTGGCCCTGCAAGCGACGGGCGGGAAGATTGAAGGCAATAAGGGGGCCGCCAAGTTGTTGGAGATCAACCCTCACACTTTGCGGGCGCGGATGCGTAAGTTGGGGATTGCTTGGGAGAGGTATCGGGAATAGGTGGCGCAGCCGCGAAGATGACGCGCGGGACTTGGTTGTGAACGGTGTTGGACTATCTATGTAAGTGAATTGAGTATTGCTGCTATGTCGCTTGCTACACCCGTGCGAGCCGAAGTACAACTTCCCGCCATGCAGTTCGCGTCCTAGCCGTTGGTGCTTGCAGAGTCGTATCCGCCGCAACTGGATTCCCGCCTTCGCGAGAATGACGGGTTGAACGCCTGATGAGATTTGAAAGCATGAGCATGTATCTGCCCACGGGGGTGATTCCCGCCTGCCTGTTGCCGTTTGACGAGGCGCTGGAGATTGATGAGCCGGCGTATCGGAGCCACTTGGGTGATTTGGCCGCGGTGCGGGGCGTGACCGCGATCACCGTGAATGGACACGCGGCCGAAGCGCATGCGCTGGCGGTTGATGAGCAGCAGCAGGCTTTGGCGATTGCCGTGGATGAAGCGCGCGGCCGGTTGCCGATCATCGCGGGCATTTATACCAGCAACTGTCGGCAAGCGGCGGCCTTGGCGAGGATGGCCCGGCGGGAAGGCGCCGCGGCCTTGCTGGTCTTTCCCAACGACGTGCTCGCGCTTGGCGGGCAGCTACGGCCTGAGATGGCCGTGGCCCATTTGGACGCGATTGCCAGTGCGGCCGATTTGCCGATCGTGTTGTTCCAGTATCCGCTGGCGTCGGGCTTGGGCTATCGGTTGGAAACGCTCCTTGGGCTGTGCGAACGGTTTCCGAATATTGTGGCGATCAAAGACTGGTCGCACGACCCGCCGCTGCACGAGCGGCAGATTCGCGAACTGCATGGGTTGAGCCGGCCGGTGAAGGTGCTTTCGACGCATAGCGCGTGGCTGTTGGCCTCGCTGGCGCTGGGCTGCGACGGCGTGCTTTCGGGCGCGGGGAGCGTGATTGCCGAATTGCAGGTTGGGTTGTGGGAAGCCGTGCAGCGCGGCGACTTGCTGGCGGCGCGAGAATGGGCCGACCGCATTTACCCGACCACGCGGGTGTTTTATTGTGAGCCGTGGTGCGATATGCACAATCGCATGAAGGAAGCGCTGGTGTTGCTGGGGCGGTTGAAGTCGGCATATGTGCGGCCGCCGCTGGTGAAGCTGCCGCCAAAGGAGATTGCGGCTATCAAGACGGGGTTGATTGCCGCTGGGTTGTTGCCGGCTTCGCGGTAGCGGGATGGCGGGAATGGGTGGGGGCGGATAGATCGTTTTGACCATGGTTGCAATTCGAGCGGCTATTCTTGTGCTCTGGATCCCCGCCCCCGTCTTCACGAGGGCAGGCTCTTCGCGGGGATGACGGCCTTTTTGAAGGTTGCTATTTCGCCCCCTGCCCTTCCGAAGGTGCCGCGGCCCGCTATAATTGTTGCATGAACAAACGTCCACATGCCAAGGGTCGCGGGTCGCAGATTTCGCCTCCGAATCGATTCGAGTCGGTGCGGCAGGAGCTCGATTTGGAGCAGGTTGAGCATGATGAGGATTTGTTGGAGAGTTTACGCAGCACGCCCACGGAGTATTTGCCTGACCAATCGCGGAGCATCATCAGCGAGAACGACAGTCCGGATGTGAACTTTCGGTATAGCCTCAATGCGTATCGGGGGTGCAGTCATGGGTGCGCTTATTGTTATGCTCGTCCTTCGCATGAGTATTTGGGGTTCAATGCCGGCTTGGATTTTGAGTCCAAGATCATGGTCAAGCACGACGCGGCGCGGTTGCTGCGAGATTTTCTCAATCGGCCTGCCTGGCAGCCGGAGGTGATTGTGATGTCGGGCGTGACCGATCCGTATCAGCCGGCGGAGCGGCAGTTCCAGTTGACCCGGGCCTGTTTGCAGGTGGCGGCCGAGGCGGGGCAGCCGATGGGGATTGTGACCAAGAACGCGCTGGTGGCGCGCGATCTGGATCTTCTGGCCGATTTGGCGGCGCGGCGGTTGGTGCATGTGAATATGAGCATCACCACGCTCGATGCGGGGCTGGCCCGAGCGATGGAGCCGCGGACGAGCACGCCGGCGGCCCGGCTGCGGGCGGTGGCGGCGCTTCGCCAGGCTGGGGTGCCGGTGCGGGTGATGGTGGCGCCGATCATTCCGGGGCTGAACGATGTGGAGATTCCCGCGATTTTGCGCGCGGCGAGCGAAGCCGGCGCGATGAACGCCGCTTATACCATGCTGAGGTTGCCGTTGTCGGTGAAGCCGGTGTTTTTGGAATGGCTGGAGCGCACGCAGGCGTTGAGCCAAGCGAAGGTGGAGGGTCTGATTCGCGCCGTGCGTGGCGGCGAGTTGTACAACTCGGCGTTTGGCCAGCGGATGCGGGGAACCGGCCCGATCGCGGAGCAGATTGGGCAGATGTTTCAGGTCTTCAAGAAGCGATTTGGGTTGGAAGGGCCATTGCCGGCGTACGACGTATCGCAGTTTCGGCCTCCGCGGGCGAGCTCGGGGCAAATGCGGTTGTTTTGAGGAAGGCTGGCCGCCCCCCCGGGTTTCCAGAGGGCCTAGCGCTATTTCCCCCCTCTCCCGCCAGGGCGAGGGGGGTACTCTTAAGCTTGTTCCAAGTAGGCCGCTAATAGGGCTGGGTAGCTTTCCAGGTCGAGCTGATGGACCATTTCGGTGATGGTGTGGATGTATTTGACGGGGCAAGCGAACACGGCGGTACGCACGCCGGCGCGGGTGCGTTGCATCATGGCGCCGTCTTGGCCGCCGCGGGGTAGCACGCCGCGCTGGCACTTGATGCCGCGCTCTTGGGCGATGCCTTCCAGTTGCTCGAGCAGCTTGAGGTCGGCAATGGTGGACGAGTCCATGATTTTGAGGCAGACGCCGTCGCCGGGCACGGTCACCCGTTCTTCGTCGGGCACGCCGGGCAGTTTGCAGCAGAGGGTGGTGTCGCAGGAGATGCCGATATCGGGGTTGATGCCGTAGGCGGCGGCTTGGGCGCCGCGGAGGCCGACCTCTTCTTGTACGGTCCAGGCGGCGTGGATCTCGCAATCGTGGTGCGTGAGCCGTTCGATGGCGCGGATTTGAGCCCAGCAGCCAACGCGGTTATCGAGACATTGCGAGACGACGCTGTTGCCGACCACGCTGAACGGCCCATCGAGGACGACCATGTCGCCAATTTTCACGCGGCCTTTGACTTCGTCGCCCGGCAAGCCGAGGTCGATGAAGAACTCGGTAATCTCGGGCACTTTGTTTTTTTCGTCTTCTTTGGCGATATGGATGGGGCGGCCGGAGGGGTTCATTACGCCGGGGAGATCGCCGCTGGAGGCGCAGACGCGCACGCGGCGGGCGAACAGATTGCGGCGGTCGAAGCCGCCGACGGGGTTCACACGGAGAAAGCCATCTTCGCTGACATAGCACACCAGGAAGCCAATTTGATCCATGTGCGCGGCGAGCATCACGCGCTTGGGCTCGGCGGCCGGCTTGCCTTTCTTGGGGCGCGGTTTGCGGACGCCGATGAGCGAGCCGAGGGCGTCGGTGCGAATTTCGTCGAACAGCTTGGCCTGGGTGACGTGCTGTTCGATCACGTCGCGGATGCGTTCTTCGCGACCGGGGACCGAGGGAGTTTGCGTGAGCTTCTCGAGCAGTTCCATTTCGGCGGCTTCTCCCCGGAGGGTGCAAAAGGCAAAGGCGTGTTCCACTTTCTCCCAAAGATAGGCATTTGGGCCGCGGACGCAATGCGTTGAGCCTGGTCGTAGAGGGGGGGCGTTCCCAGGACGACAGGTAATGCCCTGCGCGCAGCGACGAACGGAGTTCCGCTGGCGAAATAGCCAGCGAAGGGGCGAAAAGCGAACTGCCTTCCCAGCCAATGATTCCGGAGGGGAGACGTAAGCCGCTCAGAGAAGGGAGCGAGAGGTGGGAGGATGTTGGCCGCCTTGGCCCATCCTCTCCCAGATAGTTGGGGGTGGGATGCTCGACGACTCGCGGCCGAGCATCCCAGCCGGCGAGATGGTTAAATGCTGGCAGTTTCGCCTTCGCTGGGATCGTACGTGAGAACGTAGTCTTCGAAGCGAATTTGGTGGTTGCCATTGGCCATGACGGCGAAGAGCATTTCGAAGACTTTATCGAACCGCCCTGGCAGCAAGCGATAGAAGTTGTGCTTGCCTTCGCGGCGAGGCTCGATCAGCCCTGCCACGCGGAGCAGCGCCAAGTGGTGGCTAACGGCGGGCTGGCTTTGTCCCAGCAGTTCGCAGAGAGCCCTGACGTGGAGTTCTTCTTGTCGCGACAAGTAAAACAAGACGCGGAGCCGAGTTTCATCGGACAGCAGCTTGAATACCTGTACTAAGTTCTTGAGAGAACTGTCGGAAACCTCGGGCATATTGCCGTTCCCGGTAAAGAGGTCAGCTTGGTCAAGCATTTGAGTGATCATCCCTAGTCCTTATCGATGTGCGGAAAGACGGGCACGGTATGGATGTAAGCCAACCGTCGGGTACAGTCAGCGACTCCACCGACGTGGCGACGCGCACCTGATCAGCGCAGACCGTCAGCGACATTTGGAGGTGTCGACAAACGAGGCTCACCAGACGCGAATCCATCCACCCGCGCGTATTAAACGCGAGCTGTCGTCTACATGCGAGCGATCCCATTCTTACGAGACATGCGCCCCTGGTTCCGGCATCTTTTTCATAGAGGTGCGACAATCATGAATATGTTCCCAGAACGGGAACACGTCAGATTCGCCTACTATTCTAGCCAGGGATTGCGCCAGATTGAAGAACCTACCTGCAATTTTAACCCGCGGGGCTCATAAATTAAGCACTAGCAATGCTATCACCGATGAATTGCCATGCGGGTTGCGGTGCGGCGGTTAAATTTACATCAACCTGCTGAGGATGCCTCTGTGTCTTGTTCCTGTTCCGGCCACCTGGCATCCGCAGTGCGAGAAAATCAGAGGAATCCTGCCTGCGGTGGCTGGGCACCACTACCAAGTTGTATTGTATGGCCGGCCGCTGTGGAAGACTATCCGCCTCGCGGGGGGATGGGATCGTTTGCCACAAAGCAGGCTGCCGGGTGGGGTTTGCCGGCCAGCAGGGGTTCGCGTTCGCGGCAGCGCGATTCTACCCGTGGACACCGATCCGCGAAGGAACAACCGGCATAAACGCGATCGGGTGAGGGGACATCGCCTGTGAGAATTTGCCGTTTTCTTTGCCGCTCTTGCCGAGGGTCGGGGATGGGAACGGCCGACAACAGGGCCTGGGTGTAGGGATGCCGCGGCTGGGCATAGAGCTCGTCGGCCGGAGACAATTCCACCAATTTGCCCAAGTACATCACACCGATGCGATGCGATATATGACGCACCACGGATAGATCGTGGGCGATGAATACGTAGGCCAGGCCGAGTTGTTGCTGCAGTTCCATCAGCAGATTGACGACTTGCGCTTGAATGGAAACATCGAGCGCCGAGACGGGTTCATCGCACACAATCAGTTTGGGTTGCACGGCCAAGGCGCGGGCGATGCCGATCCGCTGCCGCTGGCCGCCGGAGAATTCGTGCGGATAGCGGTTCAAGAAGCGCGGGTTCAGGCCGACGAGTTCCAGAAGCCGGAGGACTTCCATCCGGCGATCGCGTGGGGAGCCGAGGCAGAAGATGCCCATGGGCTCGCTGATGATGGCTCCCACGGTCATGCGGGGGTTGAGCGAGGCGAAGGGATCTTGAAAGATCATTTGCATGTGGCGGCGATAGGGGAGCATGGCGGCGTCGCTGAGGCGGTCGACGCGGTTGCCCTCGAGGTGGACTTCGCCGCTGGTGGCGGGGATGAGGTTCAAGATGGCCCTGGCGGTGGTGGACTTTCCGCAGCCGGATTCGCCGACCAGGCCGAGGGTTTCGCCGGGGGCCACGTCGAAGGAAACGCCATCGACGGCGCGAACCATACCCCGCGCGCGCCGCCAGAAGGGTCCCCGCTTGAAGGGGAAATGGACGCGGAGGTCGGTGACGCGCAACAGCGGGTTCTGGCCCTGGGGGCGCGGAGGGCGGGCTTCCGTGGCCAGCGAGGCAGCATTGTTTTCAGCGATGTTCATCAATGATCCAACAGGCTGGCTTGAGGTTGATGTTCCACATCCACAAAGCAGGCGTAGCGGCGGTCGGCGATGCGCTCGGTTAAGGCGGGCGGCTCCGCAAGGCAGCGATCGACGCGGAAGGGGCAGCGCGGATGAAACACGCAGCCGGTGGGCACCCGCGACAGATCGGGGGGTTGGCCGGCGATGGGGTGGAGCCTGGCCCCGCGAGCTTCATCGAGGCGCGGCAAGCTGTTCAACAGGCCCAGCGTGTAAGGATGACGCGGTTGGGCGAACAGCGAATCGACATCGGCCTCTTCGACAAACCGGCCGGCGTACATCACGTTCACCCGCTGGCAAACATTGGCCACCACGCCGAGGTCGTGCGTGATGAGAATCACGGCCGTCCCTTCTTCGCGCTGCAATTGTTGAATCAGTTCGAGAATTTGAGCCTGAATGGTGACATCGAGGGCCGTGGTGGGTTCGTCGGCGATGAGCAGGTCGGGCTGGCAACTGAGGGCCATGGCGATCATGACGCGCTGCCGCATGCCGCCGGAAAACTGGTAGGGGTATTCGTGCACCCGGCGGCCGGCGGCGGGAATGCCGACGCGCTCCAGCATCTCAATCGCGTGCGCCAGGGCCGGTTTGTATTTCCAGCGGCGGTGCAGCATGGTGACTTCGGTGAGTTGCTGGGCGATGGTCAGGAACGGGTTCAGCGAAGTCATGGGGTCTTGAAAGATCATCGCGATGCGATTGCCGCGAATCTGCTGCATTTCGCGACGCGAGAGCTTGAGCAAGTCGCGATTTTGAAATTGCACGCGATCGGCCGTGACCTTGCCGGGCGGCTTGGGGATGAGATCGAGCAAGGCCAGGTTGGTGACGCTCTTGCCCGAGCCTGACTCGCCCACGATGCCAAGGGTTTCGCCGGCCTGTAAGGCAAAGCTGATGCCGTCGACGGCGCGGACGTCGCCGGCATCGGTCTTGAAGCTGACAGATAGGTTTTCGACCTCGAGAAGCATTGGAGGGGCTGGGGGATAGGGAATGGTTGTTTGGTGGCTGGTTGCTGGCGGCTAGTTGCTGGTGGTTGGTTGCTGGTGGTTGGTAGCTGGTAGCTGGGGGTTGGGAACGAGAATGGAGCAGCATCTCCAGGTTAACCGATTGTTATTTTGCCTTCGTGTCAATCCAACTGCAGTAGACGAAAGAGGCCCGATGTCCAAACCGCGAAACATCGTTTTGAGCATGGTGGCGATTCAATCGGTCTCTCTCGTACACTGGATTCCCGCATCCGCGGGAATGACGACATTGCGAGTCCCAGTTCCCAGCCACTAGCGACCAGCTACCTATTCTTCATTCTCGGGTCGAGCGCGTCTCTTAGGCCGTCGCCGAGGAAGTTGAGGGCGAACAGGGTTGCGCCGAGGGCCAGGCCGGGGTAAACGACCATCCACCACACGGTGCGCACGGGGGAAATCACTTCCACGCCTTCGTTCGCCAGCAGTCCCCAGGAGACGTCGGGGCGTTCCACGCCGAGCCCTAGGAAGGAGAGGAAGGCTTCGAACAGCATGACTTGGGGAATGGTCAGCGTGAGATAGACAATGACCACGCTCATGAGATTGGGAACCAGGTGGCGGAAGATGATGCGATTGCGGCCGGCGCCGATCACGCGGGCGGCCTCCACGAACTGCTCGTTCTTGAGCGACATGACTTGCCCTCTGACCACGCGGGCCATGGTGAGCCAAAAGATCGCGCCCACCATCACAAAGAACACGGTCAAGTTATCGATCCCCCATTTGGCCAGCCAGGCTTTATTTTCTTCGACTCTCAAAACGGTGATGATATAGATAACCACAAAAATGAAAGGAATCGAATACAGAATATCAACGATTCGCATCATGATATTGTCTGCCCGTCCGCCCAGGTAGCCGGAGATGGCGCCGTACGATACACCGATCACCAGGGCCACGGCCGTGGCCACCACACCAACCAAAAGAGAAACGCGGGCACCCCAGAACAGTCGGGCAAACAGATCGCGGCCGAGTCGATCGCGGCCGCAGATGGAGTTGATGCTCCACGACTTGAAGATGGCGCGGCGGATGGCCAATTGGCCTCGGTCGAGCCAATTGAGTTGGCCAAAATCGTCTTCATCGGTCTTGGTTTGCAGTGCCTGACGTTCGTCGCTGCTCAAGTTGGGATCATCGGCCAGCTGATAGGCTTCGATAAACAGCGGTGAAGCGGTGGGCGCGGCGAACGCCAGCTTGGTTTTTTGCTGACGCGGCGGTTGCAGCGGCAGGAGCGGCGTGAAGAAGGCCAGCAAGCCCAGGGTGATTAGATAGCCGAGCGAAACCATGGCCACGCGATTTTTGCGCAGCCGCCGCCAGCCGTCGCGCCAGAGCGAAACGCCTTGGATCTTTTCGGCCTCGGCCAGCAAGCGTTCGTAGCGCGCCGGGTCTGGGGTCATGGAGGGGCTGGGGGATAGGGGGTGGTGGCTGGTTGTTGGTTGTTGGTTGTGGCGTTTTTGTTCAGGCTTTAGTTTTGAGCCGGTGTTGATGGTTGATCGCTATCCGCCGCTGCTGGATTCCCGCCCCCGTCTTCACAAGGGTAGGCTCTTCGCGGGAATGACGGAAATTGCTATTCCCTATTCCCTATTCCCTAGCCACCAGCTACTCATCCCCTCATTTCAGTTTCACGCGTGGGTCGAGCACGGCGTACGAAATATCCACGAGTAGGTTCATGGATGAAAGCAGCACGGTATAGAGCAGCACCATGCCCATGGCGAGTGTCCAGTCGCCATCGAGGGCTGACTTGACGAAGTGAACTCCCAGGCCGGGGATGCCGAAGATTTTTTCGACGACCAGCGAGCCGGTAATGATGCCGGCGATGGCAGGCCCCAGGAACGACACCACCGGCAGCAATGCGCCTCGCAGCGCGTGCCGCAGAATCACCGTTTGCTCGGAAAGCCCCTTGGCGAAGGCCGTGCGAATGTAATCCTGCCCCAGCACATCGAGCATGCCCGTTCTCGTCAGTCGGGCAATATAGGCCGCATAGGGCGCCCCCAGGCAGAAGGCAGGAAGAATAATATTGGAAAGCCGCCCCCAGCCGGCGGGCGGCAAGATCGGCCAGACAAATACAAACAGAATGATCGCAATGCTGGCCACCACGAAGTTGGGTAGGGCAATGCCCACCGTGGCAATGGTCATCACGGTAAAGTCGGCCAGGCCCGCGCGGCGGATTGCAGAAATGATGCCCGCGGTCAGGCCCAGGGCCAGCGCGAAAGTCAGCGCCAAGATTCCCAGCGACGCCGAAACGGGGAGTCCTTGCGCGATGACTTCGTTCACGCTGTAATCGGCCAGGCGCACGCTGGCGCCCAGGTCCAGGTGAAAAACCACTCGTTGCAGTTCGGTTACATACTGCTGCCAGGGAGGGAGGTCCAGATTGTATCGGCGTTTGACATTCTGCTCGACTTCTGGTGATAGTTTTCTTTCGGAAGTGAGCGGACCGCCGGGCACCGAGCGCATCAGCATGAATGAAATCGTGAATACGATCCATAACGTCAGCAGCATCCACCCTAAGCGTTTGATGATGAACCACCCCATCAGCGGCCGCGCTCCTTCCAAAACTTCTGTTTGGCTTCTTGATCGACCCAGATAGCGCGGAGCGGATGGATGTCTTGCAGGTTTTCATAAAAACCATGCACATAGGGCCGAACCATGTTTTTGGTGACCCGAAAGTAGACCGGAATGATTGGCAACTCTTCCATCAATATGGTTTCGGCCTGATGCAGCATTTGCATGCGGGTGGGAATGGCGATGGGCCCGGCGATGCCTGTCAGAATGCTGATGTTGTCCACCTGCAAAACCGAGAGGCCGGCCGCGGCGTCGTTGACCAGTTGCGTATAGCGTTCGTTTCGCCAGCCAGTTTGATTATTGGGTCCGTCGCTCACAAACAAGTCGAGAAAGGTATTGGGGTCGAGATAGTCGCCCACCCAGCCTGCCCGGCACACATCAAATCGCAATTGATCCTGGCTCTTGAGATACGAACCCCACTCTTCGTTTCGCAGCCGCACGTCGATGCCCAGGTGGGTGCGCCACTGTTGGAGGATCATTTCGGCCACGGCGGCGTGGTCTTCCGAATTGTTGTAGAGGATTTCGAGCCGGCGGAATCCTCGGCCGCCGGGAAATCCGGCCTCCGCCAGCAGTTCTTTGGCCCGCTCGGGATTGTATTCGACCGTCGTGGCCTGCTCGTAATTGACCAGTCCGGGCGGAACCAGGCTGTAGGCCGGAACTTCGCCCGCCTGGGTGATCGTATTGATGATTTCTTGCCGATTGAGAGCCAGCGAGAGCGCTTGCCGCACCAGGGGATTATCGAGCGGGGGCCGAGTGACGTTGATGCGATAGAAGTAATTCGTCAACTCGGGGCTGGGCCGAAAGTCTTCGCGGTTTTGGGCGAGCAGCGCCGTCACGCTGGTGGCCGGCACGTTGGGAATCCAGTCGACGTAGCCCGCTTCATACATATTGAGCATGGTTACATAAGACTCGATCGCCAGAGCGTCGATGGTGTTCAAACGCACGTTGTCGCGATCCCAGTAATGGGGGTTCTTGGCCAGCCGGATACGGTCGCGCAGCCTGCGCTCGTGCAGAAAAAATGCCCCGTTGGTCACCAGGTTTTCGGTGCGCGTCCAGGCTGGATAGCCATGAGTTTCAATCGAACGCTCATGGACGGGAAACAACGGATAGAAACCCATCAGGTTGAGGAAGTACGGCGTGCGATTCTTGAGCTGGATGACCAGGGTATGATCGTCGGGGGCCTTGATGCCGACTTCCCCAAAATCCAAGAGGACCTGTCGCACCGAGCGTCTCTCGGGCGTGCTGTCGCTGGCGTAGCCACCGGTCAGGTATTGTTCTTGCTTGCCCTGGTAGTCCACAACAAAGATGTACTTCTTACGCTCATTGCTGTCGTCATCGGCCGGCGGAGGCGTGGCGGGCGTGCCGTCTTGGTTGAGACGTTCGACGAATGTGCGGCCACGCAGCACCTGGCCGCGGATGCCGAGCAGGTCGCGCTCGGGAAGCAGTTCGATTTCGACCGGATCGCCTGCTTTGAGCGACCAGGGCGAGTAGTACCGCTCGGAGCCCTCGACGTAGCTCGTGAGCTGATAGACGTATTTGGCCGCCGTCATCGGGTCGAGAAAGCGGCGAAAGCTGTAGACGAAATCGTGGGCCGTCAGGGGGGAGCCGTCGGACCAGCGGGCTGTGTCGCGAATGTGGAAGGTATAGGTGAGGCCATCCGCGGAGATGCCCTGGAACTCCCACTTGGGTTCTTCTTTGCCTTCGGGGTTGCGAACCAGCACCTGTTGGAAGTTGTCGGCCACGCCGGGCGTAGGCTCCAAGGTGCGGGGGTCGTAATTGACCAGGCCTTCGTAAATGGCCTGAATGATGCGGCCTTCGGGCTGGCCGGTTACCACCGCCGGGTCGATCGATTCGATTTCGGTGCCGTTGCCGAAGGTGAAGTCGGCGGGCGGCAAGGCGCCGAAGGAAAGCGCCCAGGCAGCGGCGCCGAGGAGCGCCGTGAGGGCCAGGTAGGGATAGATCGAACGTATCATGGCAAAGGGTTCGCCGCTGCTTCGCGAGGAAAATACCAGTCGTGGGGGGCAACTCTGTTGATTTAGTGGCAATCGGGTTGGGGACGCTGCTGGCAACGATGGACGCCCCCCATGGTACAGGGCCGCGCCAGCGTGGCAAACCCAATCCACGCCCTGGCCGGGGGCTGCCGGGGCTGAGGGTTGGCTGGGGGTTTGAAAGTCGAGAATGGTTCTCCTCGGCGAAACGGGCTGGGGTATACTGAAGATGTTGCAGGCGATGTTTGGGCTGTTTGCGGCTGGTTTACCTTGGGGAGATGTGCCTGGGGACGCCGCTCGCAAACTGTTTCGCCGCAACCCTATTTTGCGGATGCCAGGAGGTCGGGAACGCATCCGTTTTCACCGCTCAACTTTGCATGCAGGGAGTGGAACCATGCGCCGCGGTTTAGGTGCGCTGCTACTCGCCGGTGGTTTGTGTGGGACTGGTTGCTTCGCGATTTCTTGGGCCGCGGGTTCTTTGGCCGCCCAGCCGCTGGAAGACTTGGAATCGCAACTTCAGCGGAATCAACTTCCCAGGCCCAATCCGCCCCAGGCGGCGGAGCCGGGCTATTTGGGCGTGGTGACCGACGACCGCAACGAAGGGGGGCAAGGGGTACGGGTGACGGAAGTGATTGACGGCGGCCCCGCCGGCGCGGCCGGCTTGAAAATCGGCGACCTGATTCTGATGGCCAACGGCGGCGCCGTGCGGCAAATGGACGACCTGGCCCGCGTGATCGAACGGACGGCCGAGGGAGGGCAAGTGGTGTTCGACGTGCTTCGCGGTCGAGACATTGCCCGCATAACGGTGAGGCTGGGTCGGCGTCCGGCTCCGGGAGAGCGGCGGTTCGAGGATTTTGGGCCGGTGGAAATTGAGGGGGGCAATGCCGGGCCGAGAGAAGGGGGCGGCAATGGGGGGCCTGGAAATGAAGCGCGGCCGCGCGGCGTCTTTGGCATTAGCATTGGCGCTGTGACCAGGGAGGCCCGCGAGCAGTTTGCGCTGGGGAACGCGCAGGGCGTGCTGATTGTGGAAGTGTTGCCCAATACTCCGGCTGCGGATGCCGGTTTGCGGCCGGGCGACCTGCTGCTTTCGATCAACGGGATTGCCCTGATTTCCGCCGATGAGCTGGCGGCGCAGCTGACCCAACTGGCGGGCCAGAGAGCAGGCATGGTGGTGCTGCGGGGCGGCCGGCCGGTGGAGATTTTGGCGAATGTGCCAGGTGCCGCGCAGGCCAATCCAGGTGCTGCGCAGGCCAACGCAGATCCAGCCGAGCAGGGCAACCCGGCGGTGGGACCTCGTCCGCAGCCGCCTCCTACCGTGCAGCGGAGCGATGCCGCGCGGCTTGAGGCGCTGGAACGCCGTATTCAAGACCTGGAGGCTGAAGTGCGCGAGTTGCGGCAACGGCTGAATGGAGCGGCGGGCACTTAGAACCTATCCGAGAACCCTGTTTCCCCCCCACGCCGCCCTCCCCCCGTGCCAGGGGGAGGGGGGACATGATGACTATTTCTCGGGCTGGCCCGGTTTCACGTCGAGCAGTTCGACGGTGAACAGCAGCACGGCGTGCGGCGGAATGGGGCTGCGCTGTGGCGGCTGGGCGCCGTAGGCCAGGTCGGAGGGAATGGCCAGTTCGACTTTGC
This sequence comes from uncultured Pirellulales bacterium, assembly GCA_964445985.1. Classification (GTDB taxonomy): domain Bacteria; phylum Planctomycetota; class Planctomycetia; order Pirellulales; family S012-138; genus CAYUMU01. The sequence continues at coordinate 27,182 of CAYUMU010000043.1, forward strand.
TGCCTGGCTTCATCAGTTGCAGGGCTTCGGTCCAGCCGGCGATGACGCCGTTGACGGGAAAGCTGGCGGGCTCGTTGCGAGCGTAGGAGCTGTCGAATTCGGTGCCGTCGATGAGGGTGCCTTTGTAGTGCACGGTGACCATGCTATCGGGCTTGGGGCTTTCGCCTTGGCCCGCTTGGAGGACTTTGATTTGCAAGCCCGACTTGGTGGTTTGCACGCCTTCTTTGGTTTTGTTTTGGGCCAGGTAGTCTTCGCCGACCTTCTTTAGCGAGGCCTGGGCTTCTTCGATGAAGGCTTTGATGACGGCTTGCGACTCTTCGTCGGTGAAGCCAGATTCCTTGCCTTGCAGGCCGTTGAGGATGCCTTGCACGACGGCGGCGGGATCGACATTGAAGCCGCGATCTTTGAAGTCGGCGGCGATGTTTTCGCCGATATTGTTGCCGATGATGTAGCTCGCCTTTTGACGGTTGTCTTTCAAGTCGGGGGGAGCAGCCGCGGCAATGCCGGCCATCGCAAGCAGGCAGGGAAGGACGAGGAGTTTCATGCGGGCCTTTCTGGGAGGGGGGCGGGCGTAAGCGTTTGACTGCCGTCGCTCGACGACGGTTGCCGCTTGATCCGGGCGATTCTAACATAAGCACACGGGCGGCGTCTTGGGGGAGTGCGCCATTCTTGACGATAGCCACTGTTGATTACGGCCAACCCAGCCGGCCGGTTCTGGATTTCTGTTTGGCGCGGTAGCCGAGGTCACCCCTGACATGCAGCAGCAAGACATTTTGGCGCGGTTTCAACAGGGCGACCGCCGTGCTCTCTCGCGCATCTTGTCGCTGGTGCAAGCTGGCGAGTGGGAAGAGGCGGCGCCGGCAAGTGCCAGGCCGAGTTTGGCGGTGGGGATTACCGGCAGCGGCGGGGCGGGCAAAAGCACGCTGGTGGGAGCGCTGATCGATTTTTTGCGGAAGGCGGGGAAACGGGTCGCCGTGTTGGCGTTTGATCCGCAAAGCCCTCGCAGTGGCGGGTCGCTGCTGGGCGATCGAATCCGCGTGACGATGGACCCCGCGGACAACGACGTGTATTTTCGCAGCCTTTCGACCCGCGGCGCGACGGGCGGCGTGGCGGCGTGCGCGGCCGAAGGCGTGGCCTGGCTCAAGGCTTTTGGCTTTGACGTGGTATTGGTGGAAACGGTGGGCGTGGGACAGGATCAATTTGCGGTGCGGAGCGCCGTGGACGTGCTGGTGCTGGTGGTCACGCCGATGTCGGGCGACGAAGTGCAATGGGAAAAGGCCGGCCTGATTGAATTGGCGGACCTGGTGGTGGTGAATAAAGCGGATCAACCGGGCGCCGACCGGGTGCGCGAGCAACTTCTGCAAGCGCTTAATCTCAGCCCCGATCGAGCCGCGGTGCCGGTCTTGGCCACGGCCGCGATTTCGGGCACCGGCATCCCGCAACTTTGGCAGCAGGTAACGGCGCTGGCTGCCGCGGGCGGCAGCCAGGACGAAGAGCCTAGCTGAGAACCCTGTTTCCCGCTCACCCCCGACCCTCTCCCGCCAGGGGCGAGGGAGCAATTGGACAGGCTCTAAGTCTTGGCGGGTTTGGCCCTGGGGACTTCGCACAAGGGCCTGCTATCGGTGGGCTCGGCCAGGATTTCGGCCAAGGTGGTGCCGCCGAATGCCGCTTCCACGCCAGCCAGGGCGTTATCAAGCCGGCGATGCAGGGGGCAGAGCCGAACGCCGTGCGAGGCCAAGCCCAGCGGGCAAACGCGGATCCGTTGAATGGGTTCCACGGCGTTCACCACTTCGAGAATGGTGAGTTCGGCCGGAGTTTTGAGCAGGGTGACGCCGCCGCCGACCCCCCGCTGCGAATGGACCACGCCGCCGCGATTGAGGGCTTGAAGCACCTTCGACAAATAGGGCTTGGGCACCAGGGTGGCGGTGGCAATTTGGTCGGTGGTGCGGGCTTCGGGCGCGTGGTCGGCCAAATGGACGACGGCCCGCAGGGCGTATTCAACCGTTCGAGAAAACATCCGCGTTCCATCCCTTCAGCCAAGAGCTTTGGGCCACCCCTCCGGGGCGGGCTCGTTGCGCAAAAAAAACTTTTTCCAATCCGGATTTTTCGTAAAACTGGATATTGACATCCAGTTTAGCCGACGTATATTCCGACAAAGTGGATATTGGTATCCATTTTAAGCGACCGCCCTGCTTGGCCAGGCCTTACCCAGGCGGCAGGGGCCGCTGCCATATCGTCAAGCTTACCCTTTTTGGACACGGAGAGAGTTGTACCATGCAACGCATCGACGAAGAACGGTTGGAAAGCGACCTCGGCTATCGTTTTGCTTACGTGCAAGAGTTTGTGGGGTTTGATGCGAGCGACGTGGATGCCGTGCATGCCGCGGCCGAACCCCTTGCCCCGCTGGTGCCTGGTTTGGTCGACGCGGTTTACGAAAAGCTCTTTAGCTACGACGCCACCAAACGTCACTTTGTGCCGCGGCAATCGGGCTACGAAGGCGATACCCCGCTCGATATTGAAACGCTCACGGCCGATCACGAGATGATCCAGTTCCGCAAGAATCACCTGGGGCGTTACCTGGTGGCGCTGGTGACGCGGCCCTACGACGACAAGCTGGTGTCGTACCTGGACATGGTCGGGAAAATGCACACGCCCAAGGCCGGTTCCGCCGATTTAGTCGTGCCGCTGGTGCAAATGAACGCCCTGCTGGGCTTCGTGGCCGACGCTCTCACCGCCACCATTCTGGGGCTGGGGCTCGAACGCCAGGCGGAGGTCGCCACCGTGCGGGCATTCAACAAACTGCTCTGGCTGCAGAACGACCTGATTAACCGGCATTACCAGCAGATGCCGGTGTTGGCGGCCGAAGAAGCCACGGCCGCATAACCGGATGCTACCGGGTTACCGGCTGCTGGGGTAGGTATTGGCGGGGGCGGTTCTGGTTGCCGCATCTTCAGGCACGCCCTGGGCGGTGTATGATGGAAACAGCCTGGGCTGTGGCCGGGGGCGCGTGGATCACCGCCCCCTGGCTTCCTCCCGGTAGCAACCCAGTAACCCGGCACCCGTGAAAAATTGGCATGAGCAATTCCGAGAAGGATTCCAAGGCGCTGCATTCGGCCCGACGGACGGCGGAGAAAATGGGGCTCGGATCGACGCGGCGGCATATTCTGCTGTGCCTGGATAAGAGCACGGCCAAGTGCGCCAGTCGCCAGGAAATGCGCGACGCCTGGAGCTACTTGAAAAGTCGGTTGAAGGAACTGGGGCTGAGCCGGCGGGGGAACGTCATCCGCAGCAAAACGCTCTGCTGGGGCATTTGCCGCGGCGGCCCAATCGCCGTGGTGTATCCCGAGGGCACCTGGTATGGGCATTGCACGCCTGAGGTGCTGGAACGGATCATCCAGCAACACCTGATCGGCGGCGAGGTAGTTTCTGAGTACGCGCTGGCCACGCCGCCGCTGTGCGCTCGGGGCGAGGCGTTGGCGGAGGGGCCGGGCAAGCCGAGGTAGGTGGCGGGGCTAGGGGCTGGGGATTGGGGGCTGGTGGTTGTTGGGCGGTGGCTTGGGATAGTAGCTGGTGGTTGTTGGTGGATGGATTGGGTTAGGGCTGGTTGGCGATCGGCAGAACTTGGCCGTTTTCGGTGAGTCCGACGCCCCGGCTCATTGGTTCGGTAACTTTGCCGGGCGGGATGTTGACGTTGTAGAGCGTTGCCGGAGGCACTTTGGGAGGGAAGCCGGGGCCTGTCGCTGGCCCGCCCGCGTACCAAAACTGGCTGTTGAAACTGCCGAAGGCAGGCCAGCCCATGATATAGATTTCGCCCAAGGGCTCGAGCGTGGCCGGGTTGAACCGCTGGGCGTGTTCGGGCACGATGGGTCCATATATCTTGCCGGATAATTCTCTGGTTCGTTGTCCTTTGCGAGCCGTTTCATAAACGAGCAGTTCGTCTTGCAACCAGGCGAGCGGCCCTTCGAACGACGTGGTGTGCTGGTGAAACTCGCCTGTGGTGACATCCCAGACGACGATGATTTGGTTCTGGTTGCTGTTGATAAGGGCCGCCAGCCAACGGCCGTTGGGGGAGAATTCCGCGTACCAGACGTCATTGACCAGGGATTGAGCTCCTTTGGCCCTTGGGAGCAGACCGAGCACTTTGCCGGTGGCGACATCGACCACCGTTGCCTCGGACTCGATGACCGCCAAGTAGCGTCTGCCGGGAGAGAGGGCCAGTCTGGCCTGATGTTCCAAGTCGAGTTCATACACCGGATCGCCGCCGGAAACCCGGTATTTGCACAATGATCCTCTTTGGCTGTAGACCAGGACATCGCCATCGCCGGCAAAGGCGGCCCAATCGGTGGAGCCGACTCGGCTTCGCCCACCGCTTCGCAAGCGGGGCTCAATAGGTTCCGAAGCTGCGTCGATCGCCTGCAGCTGGAAGGAGTCGCCCTCCTTAGAGCCTCGGGGGAGAATCAGGGCCTGTTTCTGGTTGGGAGAAACGTCGGCAATCATGAACTTGTCGGAGAACCTGGTGCTCATCAGTTGTTGCCCCGACTTCAAGTCGTAGCACTCCAAGGTGTGCTTGGCGTACTTGGTGACGAGGGCCCGCGGCGGAGAGCCGCCTACCAGCACAACCTGCGAGATTTCTCGGATTTCGTCGCCGAGCGAAAGCGTGACGGGCTCCAGCTTTGGCAGAGGCCTGCGGCCATCGGCTTCCAATTGAATAGCCGGTGGTGGCGGGGCGGTGTCGGCATCGGACGGCTTTTGGCGAAAACTGGGAAGGATGATTTTCATGAACACCGCCATCCCAAGCCCAAGTCCCAGGGCGATAAGCTTACCTTTGAGCGACATGCCTCGCGACCTGGACTTGGGTCGCGTGCCGGATGGCCCCATCGTCGGGCCACCGAATGCGGTGGGCGGACCGCCATAGCCCCCGGGGGCTGGCGGCCCCGCGCTCGCCGAGGTGGTTGGTGGACCCACCAAGCCTGCTAACGGATCGATGTCGGCCGCGGGGTTCCCCAAGGGATCGGCCGGCGCTGCCTGGGGGGCAGCCTGATGACCTGGCACGGGAATCAATTGACCGCACTTGCGGCATTGGATGTTCTTGCCCGCCAGTTGCGGCGGGGCTTCGTAAACTTGACTGCATCTGTTGCAGGTTAGCCGGATGGACATGCCCTGGGTCCCTCGTAGTTGGCAGATTCGCGGGAAGTGTTGTCGGCGAATGGCCGAGCCGCAGGGCAAAGTCTAAACGAGGTGACGTGGCGCGACACGCGAAAGACCGGTTTTTTTGGAAATAACTCACTCTGGCGTTGCCCAAGAGCCGCGTTGCTGGGGGCCGGTTGACGTGGGAGCGGAACTGGCGGCTGAAGCGAACCCGAGCCGATATTCGCTTTCGACCACTAAGCGACACACTCGGCGTTTGGCTCGCTGCCACGCGGATTCTTGGACGAGGACGCCCCCAGCCACCGTTCGCTGCGTTCTACGGTTCGCCTGGGGCTGGGTTGGCTGCCGGGGACTTGCTGGAGATCGGCAGAACCTGGCCGTTTTCGGTGAGTCCGACGCCCTGGCTCATTTGTTCGCTAACTTCGGCGGGCAGGCTCAGGGAGGTGATTTTTCTCAGGAGGGCCGACCATTGTTTGAGCCGCAGGACGCTGGCCGCGTCTTGCCCGCTTTCCAACTCAAAGGTGGGGAAGGAATTCGACTCGCTGCCTGTCTGTCGCCAGATTTCGCCGTGCTCGCGATGGACCAAGGCCAGCACGTATTTGACCTTGGTGGCGAGGACCGAAACGGTTTCGCTAGAGTTCCGCATTTTATAGGCGCGCTCCGGCCCACTGCTTTCGGTCTGCATGCCGAGGGTGAGCGTGACCGGCGCCTGGTCGCTGACGGTGATGCCGTTGGCGGCGAGTTTCTCGCGCAGGGCGCGGTCGACTTCGGCGGCAAAGTTCAGCTCGGGCGGCGCGCCGCTGGTTTGCAAGCGCAGGGCCACGCTGTCGCCCCGCTTGAGCAGCAGAGGGCCCTTGGGCGCCGCTTTATCTGGCAAGATGTTGGCGTTAAATAGTGTCGCCGGAGGACTCTTTCGGCCGATGGGACCCCCCAGCCCTCCGGCGTACCAGAACTGGTTGTTGAAGCTGCCGAAGACGGGCCAGCCCACCACATAGATCTCGCCCCGCTGATTGAGCGTTGCCGGATCGAACCGCAGGGCGTGCTCGGGTTCGAGTTCACCAAACTTCATTCCGCTCATTTCCCTGCTGCTTTGTCCGTAGCGCGCTTTTTCGTAAACGATCAGATCATCTTGCAGCCAGGTGACCGGCCCATCGAGTGCGAGGGTGACTTGCCGGGTTTCCCCGGTGGTCACGTCCCACACGGTGAGATGTCGGCCTTGACGATTGCCGGAGAGTGCCGCCAGCCAACGACCGTTGGGAGAGAACTCGGCGGAATTGACCTCTTGGCTCTGTTCTTCCCAGCCTGCGGGGGTTGGCAGCATGCCAAGCATGACGCCGGAGGCGACATCGATGACCAGTACCTGTTTCTTGATGGCCACGAGGTAGCGTTTGCCGGGGGAGAGAGCGATGTGGGTGAAGGGATTGAGTTTGAGCTCGTAGACCTGTTCGCCCGTGGGGACTTTGAATTGGCTGAGGTAACCGTTGTCGTTGCAGGCCAAGAGATCGCCGTCGGCGGTGAAGTCGGCCCAATCGACTTGGAATGATCGGTTTGTGGTTTTGCTTACCAGCAGCGGTTCGATGGTTTCCGCCGCTTTATCGATGGCCAGGAGTTCGAACGAGCCGCGAAAGCCCAGGGTGCGGGGGGTGATCAAGACATGCTTCCGATTGGGAGCAACCGCAACCACGATGCTGCTCTTGGGCAGCTTATTCGTGACCATGAGCCGCTGGCCCGACTTCAGGTCGTAGCACTCCAGACGCTCTCGGTTGTAATTGCCGATCACCGCCAGGGGCGGTTCGCCGGGGGCCAGCAAAATTTGGGAGACCTCACGAACTTCGGTCCCCAGAGGAATCGCCACGGGGTCGAGCGGCGGCAGCAGTCGGCGGCCGTCGGCTTCGAGTTGGATGACCTTCAGGCCGGAGGTATCGAGTTCGAACGGCCGATTGCGAAACGCGGGGAGGATGATTTTAAGGAGCACGACGAGCGCCAACGATGTGCCGAGGGCGATCAGTTTCCATTTCACCTGGTTGCGTTTGCCGCCCCGGCGCTGGGGAATGCCGCCGGGCTGACCGAGCGGCGCTCCGCCGTAAGCCGACGGCGGACCCCCGTAGGCTGGCGGGGATGACGGACTGCCATAGGCCGCGGCAGTTGGCGCGGTGGCTGGCGGCGCGGCAAAGCCGCTGAGGGGATCGTTTGCCGAATTGGCCGTGCTCCAGGGATCGGTCGGCGCGGGTATGGCGTGGGGGGCGGCGGCAGGGCCTGGCACGGCAATCAGTTGACCGCACTTGCGACACTTGATGTTTTTGCCCGCCAGTTGCGGCGGGGCTTCGTAAACTTGACTGCATCTGTTGCAGGTTAGCCGGATGGACATGCCCTAGGCCCCTGATGGAGAGCGAAAACGCGGGAGGTGTTGTGGGCGAATGGCCGAGCCCCAGGGAAAAGTCTAAACGAGATCGCTTTACGCCACACGCGCGAGGCCGGATTTTTTTGGAATCGCCCATGCTTGTAAAGTTGTGGTTCTGGGATCCCGAGCTGTTATTGGCTTTCGACGCGGCAGCGAAACGCGCGGGGTGGAATTCGCTACGACGCGGATTCTTGGGCGAGACGGCCAAGCCACTTCTTGGCCGCCCTCGGCCAAGCGTGCTTAAGGGTTTGAGCTGTGTTTGCGGGTTGGCGGTTGTTGTTGGGAGCGGCGCGGATTCACGGGCGGGACGCCCCGTGCCACTTTGTTGGGCGTCCCGCTGCCTCATCGCGAATCGTCTGTTAGATGTCGTAGTACAGGCAGAATTCGTAGGGGTGGGGGCGGAGGCGCATGGCGTCGGCCTCTTTGGTTTTCTTGTACCAGATCCAGGTGTCGATCACGTCGGACGTGAACACGTCGCCGCGGAGCAGGAACTCGTGGTCTTCGCGGAGGGCGTCGAGCGCTTCGTCCAGCGAGCCGGGCGTTTTGGGCACCTTGGCCAACTCTTCGGGCTCGAGGTCGTAAATATCCTTATCGAGCGGTTCGCCGGGGCTGATCTTGTTCTGAATGCCGTCGAGGGCCGCCATCAGCAGGGCCGCGAACGAAAGGTACGGATTGCAGCTGGGATCGGGGCAGCGGAACTCCACCCGCTTGGCCTTGGGGCTGGGGCTGTACATGGGAATGCGGCAGGCGGCGGAACGGTTCCGCTGCGAATAGGCCAAATTCACGGGGGCTTCGTAACCAGGCACCAACCGCTTGTAGCTGTTGGTAGTGGGGTTGCTAAAGGCCAGGATGGCCGGGGCGTGCTTCAGAATGCCGCCGATGGCGTGCAGGGCCATATCGCTGAGGCCCGCGTAGCCGCCGCCGGCAAACAGCGGATTGCTATCTTTCCACAGCGAGATGTGGGTATGCATGCCGGAGCCGTTATCGGCATAGAGCGGCTTGGGCATGAAGGTGACGGTCTTGCCCCACTTTTTGGCGACGTTTTTGATGATGTATTTGAAGATCATCATCTGGTCGCCCATCTGCACCAGTTCTTGAAATCGCATATCGATTTCGGATTGGCCGCCGGTGGCCACTTCGTGATGCTGGGCCTCGATATCGATGCCGCTGTCGATCAGCGTTTGCATCATTTCGTTGCGGAGGTTCATGAACTGGTCGGCCGGCGGCACGGGGAAGTAGCCTTCCTTGTAGCGCAGCTTGTAGCCCAGGTTGGGGCTTTCGACGCGGCCCCGGTTCCACTCGCCCTCGATACTATCGAGATGATAGTAGCCTTCGTGGGCGTTCTGATCGAACCGCACGTCGTCGAAAATGAAGAACTCGGCCTCGGGGCCAATGAAGCAGGTATCGGCCACGCCGGTGCTCTTCATGTAGTTGACGGCCTTGCGGGCCACGTTCCGCGGGTCGCGGCTATAGTCTTCGCGGGTGATGGGGTCTTGAATGTTGCAGACCATGACCAGCGTGGGAATATCGCAGAAGGGGTCGATGAAGGCGGTTTCGGGAACGGGCACGACGAGCATGTCGCTCTCGTTGATTGCCTGCCAGCCGCGAATGCTGGAGCCATCGAAGCCGAGTCCGTTTTCGAAGACCTCTTCATCGAGCTTGGTCACGGGGATGGTGAAGTGCTGCCACAAGCCGGGGAAGTCCATGAACCGCAGGTCCACGGCTTTCACGCCCTGGTCGCGGCAGAGGGCCAGTACTTCTTGAGGGGTTCGTTCCTGCATTCGCCGGTCCTTTCTCTATCAGAACATTCAGAAGGAAGTGAAATCTAGGTTGGGAAGATTTGTTGGATCCCCGTCTGCACGGGGATGACGCGTTATTTATCGCCATTCTTTGGGCCAGTCGGCGGTGTGCAGTTGGCTGCGGATTCGCCATTCGCGCAGTTCGGCCAGGAGTTGCTGTTTGGCGTTTGCACTGGCGGGGTCGTCCCACAGGTTGCGCACTTCGCCCGGATCATCCTTGAGATTGAACAGTTGGCCAAAGGGCTCGTCGAGGAAGTGCACCAGTTTCCAATCGTGGCCGCGGATCATGGTCATGAAGGCCGTTTCTTGCAGGATGCCGTCGCGGGCATGTTCGGCGTACACGTAGGGGCGACCTTCCCAGGCTTCACCCCGCAAGGCGGGGAGCAGCGAGCGGGCTTCGATGGTGGGCGGAGGTTCGATGCCGGCCATTTCCAGAATGGCGGGGCCGATATCCATGTGCTGGCAGAGGCCGTCGAGGCTGCGGCCGCCGGAGAACCGGCCGGGAGCCCACACGATCATGGGCATTTTCAAGATGATGTCGTACATGGTCCATTTTTGACTATGGCCATGGTCGCCGAGGCAATCGCCGTGGTCGGAAGTGAAGATGACGACGGAGTTCTCCAGGTAGCCGCGGCGCTCCAGCGTGTCGAGCAGCTTGCCGACCTTCTCGTCGATCATGGTGACGTTGGCCAGGTAGTAAGCTCGCTGGCGTTGCAACTGTGCCCTGGTGGGGTTGAGCAGGTGAATGACCGAATCGTGATCAACCTCGGTGTTATGCACCCGCATGGCCTGGAACGGCGGTGGCTGCGAAGCCAGCTCTTCTGGGGTGACCTGCGGCAGCGGCAACTCGCGGTTGAGGTAGGGCTCGGCGTAACGGGGCACGGGGTCGTAGGGCGGATGCGGGCCGGGAAAGCCAATCTCCATGAACAGCGGTTGTTGCAGGGGGTGGGTGTCGAGCCACCAACTGGCCATGTCGCCCACGAAGAAGTCGGGATGGGTTTCTTCGGGCAGCAGCCATTCGAAGGCCCCCAGTCGCTCGGCGTAGTCGGGCAGTTGGCGATAGAGCTCGCGCTGCTGCTTGACCAGGCCGCGGGCACGGAGCCCTTTATCCCATTCGTCGAAGTAATAGCGGCCTTCAAGATAGCGGTCTTTGTTTTCCACCACGTAGCGTTCGTGGAAGCCGAGCGAGGTTTCGTAGGGGAAGGTGTGCATCTTGCCGACGTTCACGCAGTGATAGCCGGATTGCCCTAGGAGCTCGATCCAACTCCGCCGCCACTGGTCGGCATTTTTAAGAATGCCGGTGGTGTGGGGAAAATAGCCGGTGAACAGGCTGGCGCGGGAGGGGGCGCAGCTGGGAGCGGTGATGTGGCAGTTGGTAAAGGAGACACCTTCGCGGACCAGGCGATCGATGTGGGGGGTATCGACGTAGTCGAAGCCGAGGGCGCGGATCGTATCGAAGCGTTGCTGGTCGGTGATGATGAAGATGATGTTCGGACGCTGGTCCGCCATGGCGACCTCAAGAGGAACAAAATGCAGCGGGTAGAAGCAAAGGAAATGGCGGCCGGAGCCCCAACCTCGCGCAGCTCACCGATGAGGGGGCTGGGCGCGCAGGGGCAATGGGGCTGCAAGAAAGACAGCCAACGGTGTTGCAATAAACCAGCCCCGGGCCAGGAATGCAACCAGCAACGGCCAGTTTCGCCGCCGAGCGGGGAGAAACGGGGATGATTCGCCAGCTGGGGTGCAAGGCGTTGGAACGGTGTCTCTCGCGTTCAACGGCTGGCTGATTGAGTGAACCTGATGCATGCTTACGCCACGGGCGTAAGCATGGCACCCTGGCTGTTGCCAGCACTCCTGCAATTGCTGTCTGAGAACTGGCCTGAGTTGGTCCAGCGCAGGTGGGGATCGCTCTCATCAACCCTCCCGATCGGAAAAGTCGTTCAATTCGATTAAACCCTCACTACCCGGACTGCCGAAACAAAGAGCGAGAACAGGTCTAAAGCCCCTTCTTCGGGAGCTCGCACATGCTTCGTCGAATTCTGCTGTCGCTGGCCATGGTTGCTGCGAGCGCATCGTTCATTTACGCGCAACAATATTCCCAGCAGCCCAGAACGCTAGCAGAGCGACTGCAAGGCTTGTTCGGCGGGAGCAACAATCGCTCGCCGCAGCAGGCTGCGAGCAATGGTGGCAGTTCGCACATGCAGCGCACGCCCCGGCAACAAATGGGGCCGCCGACGCCGCCTCAATACAATTATGCCCAGACCCCGGGCAACCCGGGGGGCGGACAGGGCATGTCGCATTCGTCGTCGAACGCGCCGCGGCAGCCCACCCCGGCGCAAATGTCGCAAGGGTCGCCGTCGCCCTCGAACGCGCATTCGGCGTTGCGGTCCACACGGCCCTCCACGGATGTTGCCCAGGGCACGGCGTCGTCGTCGGCCAGCAATTCGAGCCGCGCCACTTCGGGTTACGCCCAAGGACAAAGCAGCGGCACGCGGAGCAACTCGCCGACCTATACCGCGAGCAGCAGCAATCGCCCCAGTTCGGCGACCTATGAAAAATCGCCCACGCCGGCCGAAGACGACGGTCGGGGTTATTCGTCGCGACGCAGCCCCGCGAGCGTAAGCACCTCGGTGCGGCCGGGCTCGTCGGATTCGTCGGAAGAAGATGTTGCCGATGGCGGCGGTCGCTTGGCGCCGATTCGAGAAGAGCCGCCGGAACCGGTGGCCGTGGAGCCCGAGGTTGGATCGCCGTCGCGGGCCACCACGGGGGCTTCGGCCCTGTCGCGAGGGGTGGTTTCGAGCCGTTCCACGCAGGGCTGGACTTCGAAGGACGCTCCGAAAAAGCCGGCGACGTCTCCGGGTTACGGTGGGTCGATCGCTCAAGGCAGTTCGCGAGCGACCGCGATCGCCAAGCCGGAAGCCAGTTCGAACGAGCCAAAATCGCTGGCGGCCGCTTCGTCGCGAGTGAATCCAAGCCCCCTCAGCGCCAAACCTACAGACAACGGCGAACGCCTGGCGCCCATGGCGAACGAACCCAGCCAGGTGGAAGGCACATCGCCGGCCGCAGCCGAGGTCGCCACGCCTGAGCCTCGGGTGGGCGCCAATCGCGGCCTGGCCGCCAACGGCGTGCTGTTTCGCCGGTCGGGTCCGCAACTGAGCGTTGAGACGGTGGGTCCGCAGCGGATTACCATTCACCGCAATGCCGAGTACCGGCTGATTCTTCGCAACTCGGGCGACAGCGCTGCGCGTGACGTGAAGGTGATGGTGAACGTACCCGCCTGGGCTGGCGTGGTTTCTGCCTCGCCCACGTTGGGCACTTCGCCCTTGCCTGCGGCTCGCAAAGACGAACCCCTGGTATGGACCGTGCCTGAGTTAACCGCTCAAGGGCAAGCCACGCTGGAATTGACCTTGTTGCCCAAGGAAAGCCATTCGTTGGAATTGGGCGTGCAATGGAGCTCGGCTCCGGTTAGCTCGCAGGTCAATGTGGAGGTGCAGGAGCCCAAGCTGATTCTCAGCGTGAAGGGGCCCGAGAAAGTGGAATACGGGGCGCGAGCCATTTACGAACTGACCTTCGACAACCCCGGCACGGCCGACGCCGAGCGGGTGATGGTCAAGCTGATGCCCATCGATCCGGGCGACTCGGCCGACGCGCACGAGATTGGCACCATTGCCGCGGGGAGCCGCAAGGTGGTGGAGATTGAACTGGTTGCCCGGCAGGAAGGCATCTTAATGATTCGCGCCCAGGCTTCGGCCGAAGGCGGTTTGACATCCGACGTTCAGCACGACGTGATGGTTCGCCGGGCTGGGCTCAAGCTGGATATCGTGGGTCCGCAATTCCGCTATGCTCGCACCGAAGGCGGCTATACGCTGCATGTGCGCAACCCGGGGACTTCGGCCGCCAAGAACGTGCAGGTCGGTATGATGCTGCCGGCCGGAGCGAGCTTTGTGAGTGCCTCGAATAACGGCAAGCTGGTGCAAGAGGCAGGCCAGGATCAGGTGCGCTGGATTCTGCCTTCGCTGGCCGAGGGTGAAAACACCACGTTGGAAGTGATGTGCAACCTCGACCAGCCGGGTTTGTGCCGCGTGCAGGCCGTGGCGGTGGCCGATGGCGACCTGCGCGACACCAACTTTATGACCACCGAAGTGGAAGCCGTGGCTGAGTTGGTGCTCGACGTGAAAGATCCCCGCGGTCCGCTGCCGGTGGGCGAAGACGTGCAATATGACATTGTGCTGAAGAATCGGGGAACCAAAGCGGCCGATGGAATTCAGTTGAGCGCGGTGTTCTCGTCGGGGCTGCAACCGCTGTCGGTTACCGGAGCGGCTTTCGAAATCGAACCTCAGACGGTCGTGCTGGGGCCGGTGCGGTTGCTGGGGCCTGGCGAAGAATTCCGGGCTCAGGTGAACGTGCGGGCCAACACGCCGGGCAATCACGAGTTCCGGATTGAGGTCCGCTGCGACGCACTCGATGTGCGGCTCTCGCAACAAGGGACCACGCGTTACTACGGCGAAGGCAAGGCCGCTACGGATAGCTCGTTGCCTGCTCCTGCCGCACCGCGAGCAGGCGAACAGGGGAGCCGTTACCCGATGCCTGCGAGCCCGAGGGTGGAAACGCCGCGTTACGCGACCCCCCAGCCGGCGATGCCGCAACCTGCGACGCCCAGCGCGGCAACGCCCTACTCAAACATGCCCCAAGGGGCATTGAACACGCGAAGCGAACCTCAGCCGGCGGCTGCTCCGTTTGCGACGGAACGACCGGCGCCGACGCCCTCGGTGGAAAGCCCTGGGGTGGTTCCGGGGCATCCCAACTCGGCGCTTCGCACACCGATTCAGGTTTTGCCCTACTCGCCGTCTTCCAGCGAAGCGGCGCCCAACGTGCCGACGCCGGCCGACGAACCGATGCCTGGGGTAAGCTCGCGGGCAACGTCGTCGCGTCGCGTCGATCCGGCCGCGAGCGATGCGGGGCGGCTGACGCCTGCGGTGGATCCGTTCACGCAATCGTCGGCGGCCCGACCCATGCCCATTCCGGCGGGGAACGAGCCCACTGGGGCGCAAGAACCGACTCCGGCTCGTTAAGCGGGGCATCTGCGAAATGCAGTGCGGACGTGGCTCGGCTGGGAATTCGCGCGGCGCCAACCACCGCGGCCCCCGCGGTCGAAATACACTTGGGCGAGACGGCCAAGCCACCGGTTGCCACAGGCGGCCAATAGAAAAGCCTCCGAGGGGTCTTCCCGGAGGCTCGGATGGACCGCGGAGGCGGTCCTGCTATTTTGATGGGCGTTCGCGGCCGGTGGTTACTCGGGCTGCGGTTGGCCTTCGAGCACGTCGGTGTAGGGCTTGCCAGCTTCGTACCGTTCGAGCTGGAACTGGTAGCGTTTCATTTGGTCTTCCGACACCGATTCGTCTTTCGCGAGCCCTAGGGCTTTTTTCTGCGCGGCCACGGCCTCTTCGTAGTTGCCGCTACGGGCGAGCGCGGCGGCCAGAATAGACTGGTAGCGAGCACTGTCGCCGCCCATTTCGAGCGCTCGTTGGGCCGAACGCAGGGCCAGATCGGCGCGGCGGGTGCGGGTATCGGGGCAGGTTGCCCGCAGCCAGGCGGCGCTGGCGTACGCGCGATGATACTCGGGATCGACGGCCAGGGCGCCGTTGTAATCGCTGAGGGCGGCGTCGTATTGTCCCGTGTCGGCGTAGGCGTCACCGCGGTTGGTCAGAGCGCCGACGTGGCGATTGTTGATCCGCAGCGCCTGGTTGTAGTCGTTGAACGCCGCCTTGTAATCACCTTGCAGATAGAACACAAAGCCACGCGCGTTGTAGGCGCTCGGGTTCTTGTCGTCTAACCGGATCGCCGCGGTGTAATCCACCTTGGCCTTGTCAAGGTCGTTGGTCACGAAGTACGCCTCGCCACGGTTGAAGCGGGCCTTGGCATGCTCGGGGTTTTCGGCCAGCACCTTGGTGAAGTCGGCGATGGCCTTATCCAGTTCGCCCTGCGAAGCCAGCACGAAGCCGCGGTTATGCAGATATTTGATTTGCGAGGGATCGTATTCGACGGCGATTTCAAAATCTTTGCCTGCCTCGTCGGCATTGCCGGCATCGAGCAGTTTTTCGCCGCGGGCGTTGTAGGCCCAGGCGGCCAGGTTCTTGCCGTAAGCCACGAACTTGGGATCGTTGGCCTCTTTGAGGCCGGCTTCGCACAGCTCAATGACCTTATTGAGCGAAGCTTCGTCGCGGGGGCCTTGGGTGAGTTGATAGGCTTCGCGGAACAGCTCATTGCTCGACTTGGTTTGCTCCTCGGTCTTGTCTTGAGCCAAGGCCAAGTTGCCGCAAAGCAACGTGGCCGCCGCCAGCAGGAAGGCGCCTGGGGCCATACGATTCATGGGAAAACTCCTCGAGGGGGAAAGTGTGGGTGCGTCGCGCGGCGTCAAAATCCAGCCGGACGCCAACCGCCAAACAATGTAAAGGTACGTTAAGTTCCTGAATCTGGCGCGTGGCCGGGCCAGTGTCAAATCCTATTAAGTGGGTCACATCGGATTGCGATGGCGGGTTGGTCGGGAACCGGAATACCGGGAATCGCGGCAGAACTTCGCCGGCCCGCTTTCCGGCCCGCTTGCCGGCAAGGGGAAGACGCAGCCAAACATCAGCGGCGCATTTCGATCAAATGCGATTGCTCTTGTACCCAAAGTTCCACGCGCTCTTTCCAGGGAAAGCTGGCGGCCATCATGGCAATTGGGGCCGCGGCCATGGCCAACATCCACATCTGGCCCGTCAGCATGAAGAACACAATGTTAATCAACGCGGCCCCTTCCAACAGCGCCAGGCCCACGATGTGCTTTATTTGATAGATTGCATACAGGTGCCCGATCCGCCAGGCTTCTTGCTCCTGGGGCGATCCTTCCGCTTGAGCGGCCAGTTTTTGTCGCGCGGCCTTGGTGATGGCCGAGGGCATCACCAGGGAAGCCAAAATGGCCAGCGCCGAGGCCGCGGCTCCGATGGCGGTCCACTGCGGATCCAACTGGGGTTCTTCGCCCAAGGCCATGAAGATCGCCAGCACGCCAAAGCTGACCGGCCCTGCCGTGAGGACGGCCGTGACCAGTTGCATGGCGCGGAGGCGCGCGGATGGCGAGATTCTTGTTTCTTCTACTTCTTCCACTGGCATGGATGCCTCGCGCCGAACCATGAACCACCGACCCAAAACCGGGGGACGGTGAAGCAACTGTAGCTTGCAACCTTCCGCCCCCGCGGAGGAAAAAAACAGTCGCTGCCCCTCTTACCAGAGAATTCGGCCGCCATCGATCACGATGAGCGAACCGGTCATATAGCTGGAAAGGTCGCTGGCCAGGTAGAGTGCCAGGCCGCCGATTTCGTCGGGATCGCCCAGGCGGCCCATGGGCACGGTGCTTTCGATTTCGATTTTGAGTTCCGGCTTTTGCTGGAACCAGCGTTTGTTGGCATCGGTGAGGAATGTGCCGGGGGCAATGGCATTAACGGTTACACCATGCGGCGCCCAATCCGCGGCCACGGCCTTGGTAAACATGGCCAGGGCGGCTTTGCAGGTTTCGTAACCGCGGCCACGCATGTGAGCGCCAGCGACCAGGCCCGAGATCGAAGCGATATTGATCACGCGGCCATGCTTCCGCGGCAGCATGGCTCCGCCGATCATTTTGGTGCAAATGAAGGCCTGGGTGAGATTCAGATCGACGATCTGTTGCCATTGGTCGAGCGGCATGTCTTCGGTGGGAAAATTCACCCTGCGGCCGCCGACATTGTTGATGAGAATATCGACGGGACCGAAGCGCTCCAGCACCTGCTCGCAAAATGCCGTGGCGGCGTCGGGCGTGCCGATATCGGCCACGATGGTATCGACCTGAGTGGCATAGGGCGCCAAGTGGGCGCGGGCTTCTTCGAGGTGTTCCTGACTGCGGCCGCCAATGACCAGCGACGCGCCGGCCTCGGCCAGGGCCTGGGCCATTGCCAAACCTAGCCCTCGGCTGCCGCCAGTGATGACGGCCCGCCGGCCATCGAGACGAAAGCGGTCGATGATACCCATCGCGATGTTGCTCCCTGGCAGGGCCAGTTCGTTGTTGAATTCAGCTGAGAAGCAGGAGGATTGTGCGTAGCGTAGCACGATGAAATGGGGGGGACAAATGACCTGTCTCAATTCCATGTCTTAATTTCAGGTGCCTTCCAAGCTGGTGGCCACGAACTCTTTCCGCTCCAAGCTTCCACCTGGCACAGCGCGCGATTAAAAGCGCGCCGACAACTCATGTACCCCCTTAAGCCTGGAATGGCAATTTCAGCCAGTAGCCGGCGGTTGAGCACGCGGGCAGCGGCGGAGAGCAGGCGGTAGAACCCCTTAACGCTAGCGTTGCTAGCATGATAAAACAGATTCTCCGCACCGAAAATTGCTTGGTGATTGAGGAACGATTGCTATACTTTCTCATCACACTTCGATGCAGAAGATCTGCATGACCAATGGATTGATTATTTATTTACCAAGGAGGGTAACTGCATGGCCCGTACACGCATCCCCGTGAATCAAGCGGAAGGCGAAGCCAAGAGCCTGCAAGATCGCTTGGATATGAGCACCGCCGAAATCGGCCTGACGGTGCGAACCACCAACTGCCTGGAAGAGCGGGGCATCTTTACGGTTCGCGACCTGTTGAACTGCCGTCGCGAAGATCTGCTTTCGATTTCGAACTTTGGCGAGAAGACCTTGGAAGAGGTCTATAAATCGCTCGAAAGCATCGGCTTCTTTCGCCCTTCGCGCGAGCCGGTTACCACGCCTGCGTTCCCCCGCTAGTCGCTGGGCGACAGGTTGCGGCGCAATGGCTTGATGAGCAAACGGCGAATGCATCCATCGATTGCGCCCGTAAGGGGCGCGGTGGATGCTCGCCGCTCGCTTGCGAGCCGCGCCGGAGAATTTATGCCGCGCCCGCCATTCACGGACTGGATTCCCGCCCCCGTCTTCACGGGGGGCAGGCTCCGCGCGGGAACCACGGGTTTGATCCTTTGCTGGGGGGTCGTTTTCCATGCGCCTCACGCTAGTACACGACTGGCTAACCGGCATGCGCGGCGGCGAAAAATGTCTGGAGGTCGTTTGTCGAAGATTTCCCGATGCGCCGCTGTACACGCTGCTGCATCGGGCCGGATCCACTTGCCCCGCGATCGAGCGGATGCCAATCCGGACCAGCGCGCTGCAACGGTTGCCGGGCGTGGCGCGGTACTACCGCTACTTGCTGCCGGCCATGCCGCGCGTGATCGATGGCCTTCGCTTGCCGATCGGCACCGATGTGGTGTTGAGTTTTAGCCATGCCGTGGCGGGTCGCGCCGCGCCGCCGCCGGGGGTGCCGCATGTGTGTTACTGCTTTACGCCCATGCGCTACGCCTGGCACATGAGAGCGGCCTATTTCGGCCAGGCCACGAGTCGCTGGGCGCGACCACGACCGTTGTCGGCGCTGCGGAATTATTTGCTGGACGGCATTCGCGACTGGGATCGGCAAGCGAGCCAACGCGTGTCCCATTTTGTGGCGATCAGCCAAACCGTGGCCGACCGAATTGGCGAATGCTATGGGCGCGACAGCACCATTATCTATCCACCGGTCGACACTCACTTCTACGAACCGGCCGCGGTGAAGCGCGACGACTATTACCTGGTGGTGTCTGCCCTGGCGCCTTACAAGCGGATCGACCTGGCGATTGAAGCCTGTCGGCAAAGAAATCGCCGGTTGGTGGTGATCGGCACCGGTCCTGAGTATCGCAAGTTGAAAAGCCTGGCCCAGGGAGCCAAGGTGACCTTCTTAGGTTGGCAATCCAACGAGGTCATTCGGCACCACCTGCAACGCTGCAGGGCTCTGCTGTTCCCGGGATGCGAGGACTTTGGGATTGTGCCGCTGGAGGCGCAAGCCTGCGGTACGCCGGTGCTGGCGTTGCAAGCTGGCGGGGCTACCGAAACGGTGCTAGCCGCGACCGAGAAACAACCGGGGGCCGGCCGCTTCTTCGCCGAGGCTACGTCATCGTCGTTAGCTGACGCCATGGGTTGGCTCGAACAACACACCGAGCAATTCTGCCCTGCACGCGCGCGGCGACAAGCGGAACGATTCGCCACGGCGCGGTATGAACGGGAACTGCTGAACTTTCTGGCCGGCGTGGCAGGCAGTCCGGTGAAACCCGATGTTGGCCAGGCGGGTTTAGCTCCGCGGCGGGCTGGCTAGCTGGCGTCGAAGAATAAGGCCGCGGCGCTGGAGTGTGCGTTACTCGCAAGATCGCCGAGGTTGCTTAAGCAATGCCCCAGAGTAGGTGCGGCGGCGAACGATCGGCGGCGCGGGTGGTACGCAGAGGGCTGCGCACCCTACGCGATTGGATCAGCCGCGCGACTTCTTGGGGATTTCAAACAGCGACTGGCTTTTGACGATGGCGTAATCGTCGGGAAAGGTGTGAAAGGCTTGCACCAGCAGGCTGCTGTTGCGGGTTTCCACATTGATATAGCTGAGGGCGCCCAGGGCCATGCGGCCGCTGGAGGCAAAACTATGGAACATGCCTTGCCGCTGGCTATCCACGCGCAGTTCTTGCTGGAAGGTCCAGAAGACTTCGGGGTCGACCGGCTCGAGCTGGAAGCTCACCTGGTACAAGGCGCCGCCGCGGCAATCCACGCGATCATTGCGTTCGCCCTTCAGCCGGTACGATAGTAACCGGCGTTTCTGGGGCAACGGATGGTGCGACGCGGTCGCGACTTCGGTCAGGGTAATGCCCTGGTATCGCCAGGTGACCATGTGCCCCGCGCTGGTGATATCGATGCGAGCTTGATACTCGCCTCGCTCCACGGTGCGCGAAGAGTAGGTTTCGAACAGTTCCGGATGCAGTGGTCGGCCGTAGAGCTGAAAGACCAGCTCTGCAACTTTCGGACGAACGGACAACACGGCGACAAAGCCCTCAACGCGTGAAACGGGCAACGCGTGCGAAGCCCGATGTGCCTCTTCCAACCAATGCAGGTGATTGCTCACCACAGGCGGCATTATAGAAGGCAACAATGGGTTCAACAAAGAGGGATTCTTTCAAGGTCGAGCAACTACTCAACTTCGTCTTGACAACAACGAAGCCACCTGAGCAACAACCGGCGGGCGACGCGCCCACGCGAAGTGATGCGGTGAAGACTCGCGCGCGTGAAAACACGCGCTGGCCGCACAATCGGGCCACCCGTCGCTGGCACGACGAACCGCCGCACTTGCCGGATGCCACAACAACTTTGGTTACACGAACACCACCAGCACGTCGTACAGCGCATGGGTGCCGGCCGCGATGCCGAAGCCGCGAAACAAGAAGATCATGGCGAAGCACAAGCCGGCCGCGGCGCGAAAGCCAAAGCAGTACCAACTGAAGGCTTCGCCGTGAGGTCCAAAGTGATGCGCGCCCGAGAACAAGCAACTCGCGGCGACGACCGCCACCGCCAGACTCCAACCCTTGCTCATGCCCAGGCCCCAGCCGGCTGCCCACAGCAGCGGCAGGCAGAGCAGTCGGAATAGCGTCTCTTCATAAATGCCTGCCCCGAGGTAGGCCACCACGAGACTGCCGGCGGTGGGCTCGCCCGTTTGCAATCGCACCACGCCGCGAGCTTCGCCGGTGATGGATTGCACCACCGCCCCTTGGGCTTCGGCCACCACCACCAAGGCCGCCGCGAGCGCCAGGCACTCCACCCACATGCTGCACAAGATGCCGGGGGACCAACGCCACGAGCCGCGCATCAGAAAGTGCCAGGCCAGCAGGGCCAGGCCGGTGATCCAGGGCAGCAAATACACCTGGCTCACGCCCACGCTCTGCAAACAATCGCGCAGCCAAATGTCGGCGCCGTTGCGACTGCCGGGCTGGGCCCAATACAACACGCCGAGCTCGTACAGCAGCAGTGGCGGCGCAATGAAGATCAAGCTGGAGAGCGGCTGCCGCGACTGCTCCAGGTATCGCGGCAATTCTTGAGCAACCGGTTTTAGCGGTTGGGTAGCGGCAGCTGGCGTTTTCGCCAATTTGGGTGGGACGCGTCTTGCGGTTCTGGCCATGGTTTCCGTTCCTGCCGCGGCTGCCGAGTTTCGAGCGAGCGATGGGGCGCAATCATTGCGCCCCTGACTACTGATTTCGGAATGCGCGGCAGGCAGCGTTCAGCGTGAACCACGCAACGCGCCCCGAGGGCAGGCGCGGCGGTTCGTTTGTAGCGGTCGAAGGGAACAGCTTTGAAAGCCGCGTTCCAGGCATTCCGAAAACTATAACGCGCATAACCATTGGATGGTGCGAGCGTAGCGCGGAGTATCGATCCGCGCGTGCCTGCTTACGCCACGGGCGTAAGCAGGGCACACGGGAATGGCACGCTCACGGGGCACGCTCGCAGGGCACACTCGCAGGGCACACGGACGCTTACAGCCGGGCCAAGGCCGCGGCGAGTGCCGGTTGTACCAAGGAGGGTGATGGCGACTCCAGGCAGCCGGCTTTTGACCACTCTTGGAGCAGGTTGAGCAGCAGTCGCCGCAATTGCGGTTCGGCCCGGCCTGCCGTATCGACGATTTCCTTGATGTGAACCGGGTCCAATTCGTCGGGCAGGCACACATTGGTGACCACGGCAAAGCCCAGCACGCGCATCCCACAATGTCGGGCGACGATGGTTTCCGGCGGCATCGACATGCCAACCACGTCGGCCCCAATCCGCCGCAGAAACCGATACTCGCCGCGGGTTTCCAGATTCGGTCCGCGCAGGGCGACGAGCACGCCGCGGTGCAGCCGAATTTGCTCGCGGCGGGCCAGCGACCAGGCTGCTTCTGCCAGGGTGCGATCGTAGGCCTCGCTCATATCGGGGAACCGCGGCCCCAGACGGTCGTCGTTGATTCCGATGAGCGGATTATCGCCCATCAGGTTGATGTGATCATCGACCAGCATCAGGTCCCCGCCGGCGTATTGCGGATTCAGCCCTCCGACGGCGCTCGAAAGCACGAGGACTTGGGCTCCCAACTCGCGGAGCACGCGCACGGCCAGGGTGGTTTGCCAGAGAGGGTAGCCTTCGTAGCCGTGCATTCTTCCCTGCATGGCGGCGACCGGCACGCCGGCCAGGGTGCCACACACAAACTGCCCTACGTGGCTTTCGGCCGTGGAAACCGGCAGGTAGGGCACGTCTTCGTACCGCACCGTGGCTTCCACCTCGATTTGGTTGGCCAGGGAGCCGAGCCCGGTTCCCAGCACGATGGCCACCTTGGGCCGGCACGACCAGCGGCTACGCACGGCGGCCACTGCCGCTTGCAACTGCTCGTAAGGGGGCACGACGGCCTGAGGTGCAAAGCCATTGCGCGAAACACCGTCGATGCGGGAACCATCGTGCTGCATGCGAGAACCAGCCAACGAGATCAAGATGAGAGCGGGCCACCACCGACTTGGGAATGTACTCCAAGGGGGGCGACGAAGAAAACGGATTGCCAGAAACCCCGCCGACGGCGGCCTGGCCAGCCTGGAAGACGCTTCGCGTGGCGGGCGGTTGCCGCGGTTAGTCGAGTGCCGCAAAGCGTTCCACTTGGGCCGCCACAACCTTCAGGCTGTCGCGCCAGAAATCGATCTGGGCGATGTCGATGCCGAACCGGGCGGCGAGGGGGCGGGCGTAGTCCTGGCCCGTCTCTCGCAGGAGCGACTTGTAGTTGGGAATGAAGGCGTCGCCTTCGCGCTGATACACGGCATACAGCCCCAAGCCGAACAGGTGGCCGAACGCGTAAGGGAAGTTGTAGAAGTTGTGGTCGTGCGAGTAGTAATGCGGCTTCCAGAGCCACATGTAGGGATGATAGGTCTCGCGGTCCACGCCGTCGCCATAGGTCTCGGCCTGGGCCGCCAGCATGAGTTCGCAGATTTCGTCGGGCGAGATCTCGGTGGCCGCGCGCTGTTCAATGAAGCGCGACTCGAACAAGTAGCGCGAGCTGATGTCCAGGCAAACCTGCGTGGCGCCGCTCAGTTGGGCTTCGAGGATCATGAGCTGCTCGGCGGGCGCGGCGTTTTTCATGGCCGCCTCGGCCACCAGGGTTTCGCAAAAGATGCTGGCCGTTTCGGCCAGCGTGCTGGGGGCTCCGCGGCGGAGGGGTTCCAAGCCAATCTGGCAGTGATTGTGAAAGCCATGCCCTAGCTCGTGGGCCAGGGTCGAGAGCTGATCGAAGCTGCCATCGAAGTTGGCCAAAATGCGGCTTTCGTCGGTGCCCAGCACTTCCATGCAATAAGCGCCGCCCCGTTTGCCGTCGCGGGGCTCGGCATCGATCCAGCGCTGATCAAAGGCCGTGCGGGCGTAGTCGCCCAGTTCCGTGGAAAACGTGCCGAACTTTTCGCCGATAAAATCGCGGGCCTCCTGCCAGGTAAACCGCCGATCGGCTTCGCCCAAGGGCGCGAAGAGATCCCACCAGGGGAGCGGACGGTTTTTATGCCCTAGTTTGGCGGCCTTGCTTTGCAAGTATTTGCGAAACGTGGGGAACGATTCGCGGATGGCGCCCAGCAGGGCGTCGAGCGTGTCTTGGTTGATGCGGTTTTGCACCAGGGCCGCTTCGAGCACGCTCTTGCGGCCGCGACGGCGGGCAAGGGTAATCGCCGTGCCTTTGACCGCATTGAGCGAGGCCGCCACCGTGGTGCGAATGCTGGCCCAAGCGGCAATCTCCACTTCGTAGGCGCGGCGGCGAACGTCGGCGCTGGGGTCGTAGCTGAGGTTGCGAATGACCGTGATGGGTAGCTGCTCCAGCTTGCCGTCGCGTTCGATGCTGGCCTTGAGCTGGCTGGTGACGTTGCCCTGCAACTTGCCGAACGCGGCGCCGCCATCCACGCAGAGCTCGGCCGCCAAAGCCTCCAAGGCTTCGTCCATTAAGTAGCGGCTTTGCTCGGCCGTATCGGTCAAGAAGAAGCGGTGAGCGGCCAGCGATGCTTCGCTCTCGAGCAGCGAATTCAGGCACGGCGCCAGCGAACCGATCCAAGCCGTGAGACGCACGCTCAATTGCCGGCGGCGCGTATCGAGCAGTTCCAGCTTGGAAAGCTCGCCGGCCGCCACGGCGTCGTAACTGTTGGTGGTGACGTAGGCGTACACGAACGATTCGAGCGTGCCTGCCTGTTTGACGAGGCGGTTCACGCGGTCGATGGCCTCGTTCACCATGGCGGCCAGTTGCGAACTGGCCTGGGGCGGTTCGGCCAGCCGGCGCACGCCTTGCTTATCGAAATAGGTCGCCAGGTTGGCGAGTTGCTGCTCCAAATCGCTGACGGCGGCGCGATAGTCGTTCCCCTCCAGGCTGGAGTAGATATTGGAGAGATCCCATCGCATCGAAAGATCGTTGTCGCCGTGAGCCATGAGCGTTCCTCGCACCAATGAATGAGAGACAAGCGTGCTGAATCTCCCTTTTGAACCAAACATTGCCCTCGCTGTAAACCGGGGGCCGCGAAAGAGACGCGCCGCCGCGGGCTGGACGGATGGTGTCCGGCTACTCGCCGGGCCGTGCCAACAGGCGCGTAACCGCCAGCGTTAGCTCGGCGACCGAAACGTCGCGAATGAGAAATCGCTTTTGCGAGGACGTTTCGCCCTGGAGCAACTCCACCTGAGAACGGCGGACTCCCAATTCTTTGACGAGCAACGCCCGCACGGCCTCGTTGGCTTTGCCGCGCTCGGGAGCGGCAGTCACCGATACTTTGAGCTGGCCCGCGTGAACGCCGGTGACGCCGTTCCGCCTGGCCGCGGGGCTCACGCGCACCGGAAGTACCGCACCCAAAGCATGTGGCTCAAGCTCGATCATGAGGAGAGATTCTATCACGGGGGGGCGTCTACCGGCGCGGATTGGCAGCAGGGTTACGGCCTTCTTCGGCTCGCCAGTTAATTCCACACGGTTAGGGGGACCAACCCTTGGTGGAGATCCTCGTTGTGATTGCGATCATTGGAATCTTGATCGCCATGTTGTTGCCCGCCGTTCAAGCGGCCCGCCGGGCCAATTGTGCCAGCAATTTGAAGCAATTGGGCACTGGCATCTTGCTGTTCGGAAACCGCAACAGCGAACAGCTTCCGCCCTCGAATTACAATCGCCACAGTTTCATTGCCCTGATGTGGCCGGTGATGGAGAGCGGTAAGAATGGCTGCGGCCGCCGTGGGTTTGACACTCCCCCGGCAGCGTTTTTCGTGGCTGCGGGAAGACGCACGTGCGCAGAGATGGGCGCGCCGGGCCACGCTCAATAAAATCATCCGCGATGCCATTTGCCATAACCATTTCGCCGTTGGTAAACTTGTGCTTTGGTTCAATTGTCTGCCCGTCCGATGTGATGGCGGCGCGGACTTTGCTCATTCCATAGCAGCGAGGTGCTTCGATGATTCGGACAGTTGTGTGGGGCGGGATGCTGGGGCTGGTATTGACGGCCGCCGGGTGCGGTGGCGATGAAGGCATCGGCATGGACACGCACCCCGTGGTCGGCCAGGTGAAGTTCAAGGATGGAACTCCCGTGGAGAACGCCCGCGTAACCTTCACTGCCGTGGGCGCCAGTCACGCCTCGGTGGGCAAAGAGGGAACCGACGCCACCGGCAAATACGTTTTGATTACCGGAGGCGACGACGGCGCCCCCGCTGGCGAGTACACCGTGACCATCACGGGCGGCGGCAAGTCGGCCGGCGAAGGCCAACCGGTGGTGGGGGCCGTTCCGGCCAAGTACGGCAACGCCTCTGCTGGCCTGAAGGCGACGGTCAAGCCGGGCGATAACACGATCCCCCCCTTCGAACTCGACCCCAAATAGCACTTCCATCCAATCGCCATCGCGGCATGCACATCGAGAGCGATTCGCCGCCCTCGGTGGGAACTGCGTCGAAACCGCCAGGCCGGACGTCGAGCATGACTCGATGCCCGGCCTGGATCGTTTTGGGGCGCCCATTGTGGGGGGCATGAAACACCTCTAGCAAGCGGGGTTCATTCAAGAAAAATATCTCGTCACTAGAGAAGAAATCTGATCGGGGCCGCAGTGGAATAAGGTGCCCTCCAGGCGGCGAACGCGGCGAAACAGCAGAATGAAAATTGCTTAAAACACGGGAAAATTTGGCTTAACGACCGCTGTTTCGGGGAGGCGGGCGATTGGCCTGGCGGACCTTTTCTGGACAGCGGAACAGGCTGTCATGCAAAAGAATATATTGCCACTAATCCAATGATTTTTATTGACCAACAGTCGCCCGCTGGGTAGGTTTGGACGTTTGTCTTTGGGGGAGACTTGTCGCAATCATTCCATGGGTCGCTTTTTAGCGACAGCCTCCCCGACTCCCGCCTGTTTTTTCCCGCCTGGAGGTTCTTGGATGATCGAACGTCACGCCCATAGGCAAGGATTCACCCTCGTTGAGTTGCTGGTGGTGATTGCCATCATTGGCATTCTGATTGCGATGTTGCTGCCGGCCATTCAGGCCGCGCGCGAAGCGGCGCGGCGCGCCAATTGTGCGAGTAATTTGAAGCAGTTGGGCAACGGCATTTTGTTGTATGCCGACCGTAATGGGGAACAGGTCCCTCCCTATGGCTTGGGCACCAACGACTGGGAATGGAACATCGGCTGGGTGGGCGCCATGCTGCCGGTGATGGAAGGCGCGCCCACCTACGACGCGTTGCAGATTCAACTGCAGATCGACAGCGCCACGGCCAACGCCAACGGCAATACCAATCGAGACGTGAATCGGGCGTATCGCTCGCCGGCGCTGTTATGCCCCACCCGTGGTTTTCGGACCACACCTGCCTGGAATGGCCAGGCGATTGATTACGTGGCGGTGGGCATGACCAGCATGCCCAGCGACTGGCCGACCTCGCCCAACAATCACCACGTGATGACGCGAGGCTCGGGCCATGCCTACCTGAATGGTCCGATCGTCGCCATGTCGACAGCCTTTGCCGCCGCGCCGGCGGCCCCCGTCATTCGCTCGAAGGTGACGATCGGCGGCGTGACCGACGGCATGAGCTACACGGCCTTTGTGGGTGAGAAGCACATTACGCCCACGCGTTTGGGCACGAACAACTATGACTACCCGCCCTCGGCCCTAACGGTCCAGCGTTACAGCGAGGGCGGTGTGTGCGTGCTCGGACTTGGATTGGCGTCGCGGCCGGATACTCCCGTCATGACGGTCACGGAACAGAACCCGCAGACCGATCCCTTGGCCCGCAACAACTACTTTTACGGCAGTTGGCACCCTGGGATCGCGCAATTTGTGTTTGGCGACACGCGGGTGCAGGCCGTGAAGAATTACGCCTCGGCGGCGGCGCTGGTGTCGATGGGCGGCCGCAGTGATGGCCAGCCGTACGATCTGCCGTAAGGCAGTTACCCCGTCTGACTTCGACGGTTCTTTCTGCAAGCGAGCCTCCCCAAATGTTTTTGGCCGCCGGGCAAGCCTTTGCCCGGCGGCATTTCTATGTTTGCCAGGCATGTCTGCCACCCTGAGGGTGCAAGTCCCTTATCCAAC
>CAYUMU010000044.1:0-54258 GCA_964445985.1 uncultured Pirellulales bacterium
ATCCTTACGAATCGGACGATATGCTAGCACTTGCATAATGCTGGTTAGCGAGGGACGTTCGGGGGGGCTCCCTCGCTAACGCGTCGGGTTATGAATTAGCGGCGAAGGCTCGCATTCCCCGCGAACGGGGCGCACCTAGAATCCCTTAGCGTCAGCCAATTGCAATCCCAGGCAGGCGTGTACGCCCCCGCCAGTCCAGAGATAGCGCGCGCGGGTGAAGTTGCCCCTCGGCAAACAGGCCGTTGTCCGCGCACCAAACTCTAGAATCGATGCCGCTCGGCATTGGCCACATAGTGCGCGGCAGCCTGGGCAATGCGTTCCATCTCTTCTGGCTTCAAGGCTCGGACCACTTTGCCTGGCATGCCCAGCACGAGTGAGCCTGCTGGCACAATGGTTCCTTCGGTCACCACGGCCCCGGCGCCCACCAGGCTATGCGCGCCAATCACCGCGCCGTTCATCACGATCGACCGCATCCCGATCATCGCGTTCGATTGCACGGTGGCGCCATGCACGATGGCCAAATGCCCTACGGTCACGTTCTCGCCCAGCGTGCAGGGAAAGCCAGGGTCGGCATGCAGCACCGCGCCATCTTGCACATTGCTGCCGGCCCCCACGGTAATGGCCGCCGTATCGCCGCGCAGCACGGCGTTGAACCATACACTGGCCCGCTCCGCCAAGACCACCTCGCCCACCACCACAGCGCCGGGGGCGATGAAGGCCGAAGGATGAACGAGCTCGGGACGAAAAGGAACGGGCATAGCGGAGTGCGGAGTGGGGAATTCGGAGTTCGGAATTCGGAGTGGGGAGTTGAGGACGCTCCATTTTATATCGATTTGGATTCGCACGATCATAACCCGACGCGTTAGCGAGGGACGTTCGTGGACTCCCTCGCTAACGCGTCGGGTTGCGAATAGCAGCCGGCTGGCCGCGAAAAACCCGCAACAATGGAGTGCATCTAGAAAACGGTAGCGCGAGAAAAATTGCAAACTATCGATTGCAAAATGCAAATTTGGGAAGAGCTATTCTCTATCTCCCCAATTCTCAATTTGCATTTTTCAATTTGCAATCGAAACCGGCCAGAAACACAGCTCAACTATCAGCGGTCATTTTCCGGCAAGGAACCATCACTCTTCAACTCCGAACTATGTCTGCTCCGCACTATGTCTGTTCCTCACTCGCCTCATAGTCTTTCCCTGTCTTCGCGGCCACAACAATCAAGATTCCTCCGAGTGCCATCAGGCCCGCGGCTAGCATGAAGGGCCAGCGGCTGTCGCGGTAGAAGAGGGTGATGCCAATCATCGGTCCTAGAATTCGGGCCAGCGAGTTCACGCTTTGCAGCACGCCCAGCACGCTGCCTTGTTGCTCGGGATCGCTGCGCCGCGAGATCAGTGAATTCACGGCCGGCGTCATGAACGAGAAGCCGGTGACCACCACGCCCAGCGCAATGAACAACTGGGTGGACGATGTCTCGTTGATGGCGTAGATCAGGTGGATAAAACCGGCCACTTCCAGCGTGGCGCCAATTCCCCCCAGGGCGCCTTCCGAAAGCCGTCCGGCCAAGCGCCGCACCAGTACCCCTTGGGCAATGGTCAGCGTGAGCCCAATGTAGGCAAACGTCAAGCAGACTTCGCGAAACGAAAACTGAAATGGCCCCCGAACCTCTGGCCGCGAAGCCGCGGTTGCCGAGGGCACAAGCTCCGGGGGCGCGGCTTCAGCGACTTCTTCGGTGGTGCCTCGCACGAGCAGCGACAGCGTGGCTTCAAAGTTGCCGAACGAGAACACGCAAATCAGCGAGGCCAGCAGCAACATGCCCACCGAAGGGATCGACATCGCCTGCCGCAAGGCAGCCAGGCGAAAGCCGTGCGAACTGGGCTTGGCCGTGGCTTCGCCGCGCGCGTGCAGCGACTCAGGCAGTTTGAAGACGGCCATCAGCAGGGCGATGGCGGAAAGCCCCGCGGCAAACAGGCCCGGCCCTGGCCCCGGGTCGCCGGTCCCGCTGGGCAGGGCCAGCATTCCGACCAACGGGCCGAAGGTGAATCCCAAACCAAAGGCGGCCCCGATCAGGGCCATGCCTTTGGTGCGGCCGTGGGTGCTGGTGGTGTCGGCAATATAGGCCTGGGCCGTGGCGATGGTGGCCCCGGCAATGCCTGCCCCGATCCGCGAAACGAAGAGCAGCGTCAGGTCTTTGGCCCACGTGGCGTAACCAAACAGGGCATAGAACACCACCGAGCCTGCCAGGCCGATCATGATCACCGGCCGCCGGCCAATGCGATCGGAAATGCGTCCCCACACGGGGGCAAACAAGAACTGCATGGCCGAAAAGCTGGCCATCAGCACGCCCACCATCCACTTATGCGAGGTCATTTGGTCGGCGTAAATCGGCAGCAGCGGCAGCACGATGCCAAAGCCCAGCAGGTCGATAAAGACCGTCAGAAACAGCACGAACAGCGAAGCGCGGCGGGGGCCGTCATTCATACGGGGAACACTCGGTGCAGTTGGTTGGAGGCCAGAGGCAGGCTGGCTTGATAAAAACGGTTGCTGGCATGCCCAGGTTTTGTTGCGCGGCGGCGGGTACTTGCGCCGCTCGGCATTGGATCGGGTTCGAGCGAATCGATCCCGTATGGCCCACGACCTCAACTACATATCAGAAAATTGAAAAATGCAAATTGAAAATTTCATCGGGGCAAACTCTTACGTCTTTCAATTTTCAATTTGCAATCCAATGCGGCGTGCAGGCCATGTGCTTTGGATTTGCCGGCAGGGTTGAGCGCAAGTGACGATCAACGCGCAACACCCTGTTTTCCGCAACCATCCCAAGTCACGGTCATTTCATCAGGATACCCCGCGGCGGCCAGCCACGAAAATACCCCCTGTTGGCGAGACAGGGGGTATCGGCGTCCAGCGGGACTCGGCTAGCTAGCGAATCCATTGGCCCTCTCACAAGGCTTCGCTGGGAATGGCTGGTGGCGCACGGCGGCTTGCGGCTGTTTCATCGAAGGGGAAACAAGCTGGGGAACTTGGCCTGGCGTGGTTCTTCGCTGCCGGTCGGGTTATTCACCACAGCGCCGTCGGCGTCAGAGAACCGGGTGGCCTGGGTGACCTTGCCATCGGTGTTCCACCAGGTCCAGGCGTCGTGGGGCGTGCCGGCCTGATAATCGCCGCGGATCGAGCGGAGGCCGTTTTCGTGCCACCAGCACCACTCGCCGGTTTGCAGGCCGTCCTCGTAGGCGCCTTCGATCGCTTTTTGCCCGTTGGCGAAATGCCAGACGAAGACGCCAACCGGCAGATCGAATCGGTATTCGCCCTGCATCTTGATTTGGCCGTTGGGGTGCCAGGCCGTAAAGAGCCCGTGCTTCACGGCCACGCCCTGCGGTTGATAGGTGGCCATGGCGCCTTGATGCCAGTCATCCAGCGTTTTTGGTTGCAGAGCCGGCTCGAGCACCTGGCTGACCGTTTTCTTGATGTTGCCCTTGCCCTGGTGATAGGTCACCTGTTCCGCTTGCTTGCGGCCGAGATCGTATGTATCCACTCGGGCCACCGAGCCATCGGGCTTGTAGTCGGTTACATCGCCGTGCAAAATGCCCTGCTCGTAGCGCATCTCACGCAACTTTTGCCCATTCGGGTAATACCAACTGGCTCGTCCCTGGCGTTCGCCCCGTTCGAATTGGATCTCGCACACCTTGCGGTGCTTGGCGTCGTAGATGATCCAGAAGCCGTGCAGGGTGTCGTTCGCAAATTGCCCCTGGCTAATGAAGGGGGGCGAATAGTCGACGAACGGCCGTTCGCGCAGCATGGGCACCTCGCCCGCGGCGTACCAATGGTTCCACACGCCACAGCGGGCATCGTGCTGGTACTGGCCCTCCATCACCCGCTCGCCGCGCTCGTCGAACATTTTCCAATCGCCATGGTTCAGGTAATTGCCTTTGGCGTCTTGGATGACTTGGCGCGAGATTTTGACTTTGCCGTTCGGGTAGCGCTCTTCCACCACTTCGGGAGCATCGGCCTGGGCCTCTGTCCGGTGTTCGGCGGCGTTGTTCGCCGCGGGCATGTCTACTTCCGCCGGCAGGACCGGGATCGCGGGTGGCGAGTCTTTTACCGTCAGCGATTCGGCAATCAGGGCCGCGAGCGCGGGCGAGATCGCTGGTTGGGCGGATTTCTCCGCGGACAATCCTGTGACCGTGAGGATCGGTTGCACACAGAGCGAAGTCATCATGCACGCTGGCCACGCCCAGCCCTTCCAATTTCTGGCGGTAGACATTCTTCGGATCCTTCACACGAGTGAATCGTTAACCGCACGCTCAACTTTGGCCCGCGCCTGGCGGCTGGCAAAGCTGTCACACGTACGAAACCCATTGCCGTGGGGAACGCGCCTGATACCCTGTCCGAATCCCCTCTTGCTGGGGTTCATCGTCGTGATAGTCGCTACAGATCAACCCTCGATTTTTGGCCGGCAAGCTTTCTCCAAAATGCCTCGATTCCGGCAAGAACACGCCGCAACGGGTGGTTTCGCTCCCTGACAGCGACGGCATCGCTATCGCCTGCAAGCTGCCAGCGATGGCAACCCAGCACCGCTATTACGACGGGGATGCCAATATGAACGGTGAACCCGATCACGAGATGAGAGGAATTGGAAAGGTGCCGCCTGCTTCCCTGGTTTACAATGGCCAACAGTGGTTTACCCGGCGGAAAATTCGGCAGCCTGGATTCCATCCTTCCCGTTCCGTCGATCTTGCGCAGCACCTATCGAGAGACCTCCGGCCATGCAGCAATCGTTCCTTCGCAATGGTGTAACATCCGCCAGGTTTGGGTTTTCGACGGCAATCCTGGGGTTGGCCGTTCTGGGCTTGCTGCTCAGTTCGTGGGGTGGGCGGTCGATCGCTGCCGAGCATCTCGCGGAGGGGAAGCGCGGCATGGTGGTGGCCGTTTCGCCCCCGGCCGTGGAAGTCGGCGTGGCCGTGCTGCAAGAGGGTGGAACCGCGGTCGATGCCGCCGTGGCCGTGGCCTTCGCGATGGCTGTTACCTGGCCCGAGGCCGGCAACATTGGCGGCGGCGGTTTCATGATGGTGCATCCCGGCCAAGGCCAGGAGCCCCAGTGCATTGAGTATCGCGAAACGGCCCCCGCGGCTGCCACGCCCGACATGTTCACGCTGGGTGAAAGCCGGTACACGCATAAGATCGTCGGCACGCCCGGCACCGTGGCCGGTCTGGCCCTGGCCCATCAAAAGTATGGCAAGCTGCCTTGGGCTCGACTCGTAACACCGGCCGTGAAGCTGGCGAAGGACGGCTTCGCGCTCGACACGGCCACGGCCAACTCGCTCAATCGCGTGCTCGAAGACCGCTATAGCCGCGAGATGCCCGAGCTGCTGCGGGTGTTTGGCCGGGCCGATGGCAATCCTTGGAAAGAGGGCGACGTGCTGGTGCAAGCCGACCTGGCCGGCACGCTGGAGCAAATTGCCCAGCATGGCCGCGATGGCTTTTATCAAGGTGTGGTGGCCGAGAAGCTGGTGGCGGAAATGAAGCAAGGCGGCGGCCTGATCACGGCGGCCGACCTGGCTGGTTACCAGGCCAAGGCGCGAACGCCCATCCACGGCACGTATCGCGGCTTTGACGTCTATGGCCCCCCGCCCCCCAGTTCCGGCGGAATTTGCCTGGTCGAAATGCTCAACATCCTCGAGCGGTTCAATCTGCGGAGTGAAGCTCGGTTTTCGGGCCGCACGCAGCATCTGATGATCGAAGCCATGCGGAGGGCCTACCTCGACAGGGCCCGTTACCTGGGCGACGCCGACTTCGTGGAGATCCCCAAAAAACTGACCAGCAAGCAGTACGCGGCCGAGCTTGCCGAGGGCATCGATCTTCAGCAGGCCACCCCCAGCTTGTCGCTGGCCAACGATATCCCCGTGGCCGAGGGGGGCGATAGCACGACGCATTTTTCGGTCATCGATAGCACCGGCATGGCCGTTTCCAATACTTACACGCTGGAGTTCAGTTTCGGTTCGCGGATCGTTGTCCGCGGGGCGGGCTTCTTGCTGAACAACGAAATGGGCGATTTCAACTGGCAGGCGGGCTACACCGATCGCCGCGGAGCGATCGGCACGGCCGCCAATCTCATCGCCCCCGGCAAGCGCATGCTCAGCTCGCAAACGCCGGTGATCGTGGCCCGCGATGGCAAGGCGCGGCTGGTGACCGGCAGCCCCGGAGGGCGAACCATTATCAATACGGTGCTGTGCGTGGTGCTCAACACATTGGAATATGAGTGGCCCCTGGAGAGGGCGGTGCAGGCGCCGCGGCTGCATCACCAGTGGCTGCCCGACGAAGCCCGACTGGAAGCGGCCCCAGACAGCGACCATCGACCGGTAATCGAGGCCCTGCAAGCGATGGGACACCAGGTGACCAGTGGCGGCTCCCAAGGCGATGCCCATTCGATCAGTGTCGATCCCAAAACGGGCAGTTACCACGGGGTGGCCGACGATCGCCGGGGAGGAAACGCCGCAGGCTATTAGCTGGCACGTGACCGGCGGGAACCTTCCCCTATAATGCGCCATACGCAGAGACGGGAACCCGCGAGGCTTGAGGGGCGGCAGAAGGAGCGAAGGCCGAACTTATGATGCGCAACTTTCTCACCGGCGTGGCGCTGTTGGCGGCCCTGGGCGTATCGGTTGCGGCGGGGGTGGAGGCCATCCGCCAGGCCGTCCAAGGCCCCGTGCAAATAATCATCGACGGCGTAACGATTTCGGGCGACGACTACCAGCGAGGCGCGCTGCATGCACTGCTAGCCTACGAATTTGACGACAGCGGCGACCGTACCTCCAAGCGGTATGTGTTGGAAATGCTTGAAGATCGGCTGGACGAACGCGCCGATATCGCCAGCGAATGGAAAACGCTCTCCCGAGCCGACCGCTTGCGCGTGCAGCAGATCGTGCTGCACCTGGCGCCTGTCTGGCTGGACGATCATTCCGAGAAATATGCCGCATTGCCATACTGGGATCAGCCTTACTACCTGGACCAACAGATCGAGCGGCTTGTAATCTGGGCTCAGGCTTCTTCGGCCCTGGGGACCGATCACGGGAGCCTGATGGAAGGCATTGACCTCCCGTTGATCGACGCCGAACTCGAGGACTGGTTGGCTCGCCTCAAACCGAAAGAACGCCAGCAGCATCGCAAGTTTTTGGCGGCTCTCCGCAGCCGGGCGATGAGCAAAGCAGGGAGGTAGATTCAAAGGCCAGCAGGCCCATGCTTTCCTCGGCCCAGGATTTGCTTGGCGGCAGGTTTCTCGGCTTCGCTTTCTCGGCTTCGCTTTCTCGGCTTCGCTTGCCGTGCCAGCATCGATGGGGATCGCCCCCGACGCGGGGTGGCAGAAATCGTGGTAGACCGGGACAGGGACTTGCGTTAGGTTAATAAACTCCCAACATATACACGGGTTGCCATTTTGCTCGAAAGGTCGGGCGTTCAAGGGGAACGGCCGGCAATCGTCAGCGTACACGGCGCCTTCTTCCAGAAAACAGGGAATTCCATGACCGCCCTTCGATTCGCCTTGCCCTTGTGGCTGGTTTGGTTTGCGACAAGCGCCCTGGTTGCACAAGAGGGCGCGGTGAAAGATGACCGCTACTATCCGCTCAAGAAGGGCAGCGTTTGGGAATATGCCACGGCCGGCAAAACCTTTCAGATCAAGCTCGTGGATTTCGAAATGGTGGGCGACACCATGTGCGCCAAGCTCGAATCCATTTTGAACGGCAACCAGGTGGCCTCGGAGCACGTGGCCGTCAAAGACGATGGCATCTACCGCTACAAGTACAACAACATCGAGATCAATCCGCCGCTCAAGTTCTTGGAACTGCCCGCCGCCCCCGATAAAAAATGGCAGGTCGACAGTAAGGCCAGCACGCCCAGCGGCGGCGAATTGGTCCTCAAGGGCGAGTTCACCACCAAGTCCGAAAAGGTCAAAGTGCCCGCCGGCGATTACCAGGCAATCTCGGCCAGCAGCACCGGCTTTGAAGTGATGAGCCAAAAGCTCGAAATGATCTACTACTTCGCCCCCGATGTCGGCATGGTGAAGCAGAACGTGAAGGTGGGTAACAGCAACGTGGTGGTGGAACTCCAAAAGTACACCCCTGGCCAGTAACACCTCCCTCCCGTCCAACACCAAAACGCTCAAAAAGCGTGCCAGGCCCACCACGGTTTGGCACGCTTTTTGTTTGCGCTAAAACCTGCCGCCAGGACCGGTGCGGGCTTAATTCCAATTGCCGGTGATCAGGCCGCGGTCGGCGAGGTGTCGACCTACTGGGGGTTTTCAATCCGGTACAGCTTCGCATCGGTTCGCAGGTAAATGGCCCCCTCCGAAATCGCTGGCGAGGCCAGGGTGCGGCCGGGGAGGCTGTTTTCCGCCAGCACTTCGAACGACGTGCCAGGCCGAATGACGATGCATTTGCCGTTTTCGTCGAGCAAATAAATGCGGCCGTCGGCATAGAGCGGCGAGGCCGAGAAATTGCCGCCGAGCCGCTCCTGGTAGTGGGCGTCGCCCGTCGTGGCATTCAGGCAGGTCAGAATGCCGCGGTCAGAAACCACGTACAGCTCATCGCCCAGCAGCAGCGGCGAGGGGTTGTGCGGGGCGCCGCGCTGCATTTGCCAGGCGACATGGGTTTGGGTCACGTCGCCTTCGCCATTGGGGCGAATGGCGTACAGCACCGGCCCTCCGCCGTAGCCCGAGCACACGAAGACCAGGCCCTTGCCATACACCGGCCGGGGCACCAGGGAGTAGCCGTCGTAGGCGCTCCACCACAGTTCTTTGCCCGTGCGGGGATCGTAGGCCGCCACGTGGTCGCCACCGGTCGAAACCAGTTGCGGTTGGCCGTCGACGGTAATCAAGAGCGGGGTGGAAAAGCCCATCGCGACCGGCTTGGCGCCCGACTTGCGCGATTCGGAAACGTGGGCTCTGGGGGTCTTCCACACCATTTGGCCATTGGTTTTATCCACCGCGGCCACGTACTGCACGTCGGTGCCGTCGCAACTGATCAGCAGCAGGTTCTCGAACAGTTCGGGCGATCCGCCAGGGCCGTGCTGGTGTTTGTATTCCAACTCGGTGGTCGTCCACAGCAGCTTGCCGGCGGTGGAAACGCAGCCCAGGCCGTGGCCGCCAAAGTGAACGAAGACCCTTTCACCTTCAATGTAGGGCGTTGGCGAAGCGTGGCTGTTCTTGTTATGAACCCGGCCAGGATTCTCCGGCTGCAGCACTTCCACATTGTGCACGACCTTGCCGGACTGCTTGTCGAGACAAACAGCGCGCAGCGAGCGGCCTTCTTCGGTGGCCGTGGTCAGCCAGATTTGATTGCCTTGAATGGCGGGGCTCGACCAGCCCAGGCCAGGGATCTCGGTCTGCCAGGCGATGTTTTCCGTTTCGCTCCAAGTGACCGGCAGGTTGGTCTCGGTGGAGATGCCCTGGCCGGTGCTGCCGCGAAATTGCAGCCAATCTTCGGCCCCCGCGTTCGAAGCCGCCGCCCAACTAGCACCAATCGCAAGCAAGCAGAGCATCGCGGCACAGGCTCTTGGCATGACAAACTCCGAATCCATCACGAGCGGGAAGGTTTGGCGGGAAAGCGAGGTTGGTCCCGATCACGTTTTTATTGGTGCTGAGATCCGCGGGCGGCTGGCCAATTATGACCGCTGGGAAGCCTACTCCCCAAGCACTTTTTTAAGCGACAGCCATTCGCCGAAGTCAAAGTACCTTTTCAGTGCAGAAATGGCTGATTCTCCCTTTGATTCGGTGGGCATCGGGGCGGCTGATCGGCTACAAGGCTTACCGGCGGCTGCGCATGGCCCGCTGGATATCGCGCTGGGCGTCGGCCTTTTTCATCACCTCGCGTTTGTCGTGCAACTTGCGACCCTTGGCGAGGCCCAATTGCAGCTTGGCGCGGCCGTCCACGTTGAAATAGATTTTCAGCGGGATCAGGGTGTAGCCCTGCTCCAGGGCCTTGCCGGCAAACCGGTGGATTTCTCCCTTGTGGAGCAGCAGTTTGCGGGGCCGGCGGGGAACGTGGTTGAACTGGTTGGCCTCCACGTATTCGGGAATGTCGCAGCCGACCAGGTAAACCTCGCCGTCGCGAAGGCGGCCATAGGCTTCTTCGAGCGAGGCCTTGCCGGCCCTCAGGCTTTTCACCTCGCTGCCCACCAGCATGATGCCGCATTCCAGCGTTTCGAGAATGTCGTACTCATGGCGCGCGCGTCGATTCTGGGCCACCACTTTCTCGGCGCCCGCGACACTCTTCGCCTTCGCTTTTTGACTCTTGGCCGTGGCAGTCTCTCCTGATGATGCTCAGCGGGGTCGAACTCGAAACCGACTGCGTTGTACGCCTGGTGAAACAACGCGGGAGGCGACCTGTTTTTGTCTCCAAGCCACCCCCGACGTTGCCAGTGACGATATTTCTGCTATCTCCGCGATCCCTGCTCCCCTGCTGATCGACCCCCATGGCGGTGAGCACGTTAACATCCGCCGGGCGATCACCGGCGAAAGGCATTGGCGATAAAGCACGGTCTTGAAATAGCTTACGTCCACAGATCGCCGAAAACAAAGTCGCTTGCCAGTTATTGCAAGGCTATGCTATATTAGCGAGTTTGCTGGGGAAGTGTAGCTGAGTTTTCCCAGACATCACGGCTATTCACTACAACACTCATAGAGGAGGAAAGTGTGGTCAAACTGACGCTGCGGGACCGTGAATCCATTCATGAGGCGGTCCGCCGCTTTCGCAAACTGGTCGAACGAAGCGGCATCAAGAAAGAGATGCGCCGCAAAGAATATTACGAGAAGCCCAGCGAATCGAAGCGCCGATCTCGCCTGCGCGCCGAGCGCCGCGCCCGCCGCACCCGCCTGATGCGCTAGCGCTCCAGACCGCGGGCTGGTCGCGCCCTGAGCCTAATGCGACAGCGCTAAGTGCGTCAGCCAGCACAATGGATTGTGGTCAAGCTCGGTGTTAGCGACGCTGTATGTAGTGCCAGCAACGCAACCCGGCGCTGTAGAACTAAGCGAAGGGCGTGGTTGACTCGCTGGAACGGCCAGCTACTTCGTTCCAGCTTACAACGCAGGCAGCGTGCAATCCATTTCCAATAATACAGGCTGAATGCCGGCGTACCAGCGGTACTGGACCATTCTAGCCTTGGGGGCTGTTATACCAGTCCTCGTCGCACTGGGTTGGCGTGCAGGTATTCGATCATCGGGAGGAACGTGCTTTCCCCGGTGACGTTGCGGTCGTAGCCGCCTCCTGGTTGCCAGAATCGGCGGCGAACACGACTGCCCTGGGATTCCCGGCAAGGTAAGTAAGGGCTGACCTGTCCTGCGAGTATAGTTGGACTGTTTCCGCTGCGGCCACGCCCTTCGCCGGGGGCTCAGAGCGTGCCACCCGAACCGCAAACCTTCAGTTGTCGTCCGTTTCGGTGGAAGGATCGGGCGATTTGCGATGGCTGCGCACCGCTTTGGCCAACAGGCGATGCAATCCCGGCCGGGCTTCGCGGGCGGATCGCAGCGAAGTTTCTGGCGGAAGCTTTGAACTCCCCAGCTTGGGCGTGCCGATTCGCTGCGACAGGTAAATGCCCGAGTTGCCGCTGCACAAGTAAGCGAACAGGCAGCAGACGGCAAAGTACACCACGTACTCTCCGCCGAACAATTCCACCGACATCATGGTGCAGGCCAGCGGCGTATTGGTCGCGCCGGCAAACACGGCCACAAAGCCCAGGGCGGCAAACACATCGACCGGCGCGCCGGTGAGCATCGCCAGGGTATTTCCCAAAGCAGCCCCCACAAAGAACAGCGGCGTCACTTCGCCCCCCTTGAATCCGCTGCCCAGCGTTATGGCGGTAAAGAGAATCTTCCACCACCAGCTCCAGGGGTGAGCCCCTCCCTCGCGGAACGAGCTCACGATCGTCACCACCGAGTTGTCGGGCGAACTGACGCCGAGCCCCAGGTAGTCGCGCGAGCCGACCAGCCACACCAGCCCAATCACGCCGAAGCCGCCCAGCATGGGCCGCACGATCGGCCAGCTCACGTATCGCTTGAACAGCCAATGCACGCCGTGCGTCAGTTCGGCAAACAGCAGGCTAGCCAGC
Organism: uncultured Pirellulales bacterium; assembly: GCA_964445985.1. Taxonomy (GTDB): domain Bacteria; phylum Planctomycetota; class Planctomycetia; order Pirellulales; family S012-138; genus CAYUMU01. The sequence goes on from CAYUMU010000044.1 coordinate 12,091, forward strand.
CCAAACAAGATGCCGGCCCCGGCGGCGCCGGCCATCAACGCGGCGTCGAAGGGCGCCACGTGCGACAGCGAGCCATGCGGCATGGCGCTGGCAATGTAATACTGGGTATGCCCGATTCCCCATGCCAGGCAGGTTTGGTCGCTGGCAATCGCCGCGATCAAACAGGGGAAAATGGCATGGTAGTTCATGCGGCCCACGACCAGCACTTCCAAGGCAAAGATCATGCCGGCCACTGGCGTGCCGAACACGCCGCCAAAGCCGGCGGCCACGCCCGCCATGAGCAGGGTTTGCACATCGCGGCGACCGAGGCCGGGAATCCACCGTCCCAGTTCCGCGGCCAGGCTGCCGCCCATTTGCACGGCGGTGCCTTCGCGCCCGGCCGAGCCGCCAAACAGGTGGGTGACGACGGTGCCCACCAACACCAAGGGGGCCATTCGCACGGGCACGCCGCCGCCAGGAGCGTGGATTTCATCCATGATGAGGTTGTTGCCCGCTTCCACCGATTGGCCGAATGCCCAGTACATCCAGCCAATGGCCAGGCCGGCCACCGGCAAGGCGAACAGCAGCCAGGGCTGGGTTTGCTGCAAGTTCACGGCTTGCTCGAGCGCCCACAAAAAATAGGCGCAGGCCGAGCCGACCATCAAGCCCAGCGGCACGGCCAGCGCAGTCCATTTCAGCAAGTAGCCAACGACGGCGAGGCGTTCGCGAATATTCGCATGAATGGGCATCGTAACGAAGTCTCCCCAACGCACGGTTGTGGGTGGGAAGGCGCGCGCACTCCCACCTTGTTAGGTAGGAGTCATCAGCTCGAACGCGCTCACAAAGATCGCCCCCCTGCCCGATGAGGACTTATCACCCCAGGCGGCGGCTAAGAGAGCGGCGTTCGGCGGTTGGAGGCGGAACCCCATCGCCTATTCAATGATTTTGGACGTTAAACAACTGCCGCCGAGCCGTCAACGGTTACCCGACTGTTCGCTCTATTGCTCTACCACGAAGGGCTGCGACTTCCGCCAGGAATCACCCGATTTGTGGAGAACTTCATTTGCCCGGCCGGCCGTGAGCAGGCAGAATGGATGCTGGCCAAAAATGTTCGCGCCCCTGGCCGCAAAAGCCCTCCATCCAACGTGAATGCCAGAAGCCAATTCTGGTCAGGCGTTACTCGTGACAGTGCGCCCCAAGCAAGAACCGAGTCTCCCGCCGATGTATCGAATCCCACGTTTCTGTTCATTGCCGCCCGCTGGCTTGTGGACCCTCACGGTGAGCCTGGCTTGGTTTGCGTGTATGGGGGCGAAGCCTGTGCTCGCGGCCGATCCACCGCGCGATGCCAATGCTCCCGCGAACGCCCATCCAGCCCACGATGCCGCCGCGGCGGTTCCTTTCCTCAAAACGCATTGCTTCGACTGCCACGCCAATGGCGCCGCCGAGGGCGGGCTCGATCTCGCCCAGCTCGGCACCAAGCTCGACGACGTGGCCCGTTTTGCTGTTTGGGAGCGTATTTACGATCGCGTGGCCGGCCGGGAGATGCCCCCCCAGTCGTCGCCGCAACCCACGGCAGCTCAGCGCTCGGGCTTCTTGCAAACGCTCGGTTCTCCGCTAACGGCCGCCCACGCCGCGCGCAAAGGCACCGCCCTCCGCCGGCTCAATCGCCGCGAATACCAGAACACGCTCAACGACCTGTTCGGCGTGAACTTGAACCTGATCGATCGCTTGCCTGAAGACAGCCGGTCGCACGAGTTTGAGAACGTGGGGGCGGCCTTGGGCATTTCGATGGTGCAAATGCAGCGCTACTTGGAATCGGCCGAAGCGGTGCTGAACGAGGCCGTGCAAAAGTCGATCGGGCCGCCCGAAAGCAAAGTGGTTCGCGCCAGCTATGCCGACACCCGCGGGGCCGAGCAGTGGCTGAATAAGATCTGGCTGCATCGACCCGATGGCGCGGTGGTGTTCTTTCGGCCCACCGGCTACCCCTCTGGCATGCTCCGCGAGGCCAACGTTTCCCGCGACGGCTGGTACAAGGTTCGCGTGACCGGCTACGCCTACCAATCCGAGGAGCCGGTTACTTTCTCGGTCGGCGGAACCACGTTTGCTCGCGGGGCCGATCAGCCGACGTTTGGTTACTTTTCGTTCCCGCCCGGCAAACCGACGACCATTGAAGTCAAAGCCTGGATTCCGGCCCGCTACATGATCGATGTCACGGTCTACGGTCTTTACGATCGCAACAACGCAATCCGCAACGCCGGCCTCGACAAATACCCCGGCCCCGGCCTGGCGATCCAGCACGTGGAAGTGGAAGGCCCTCTGGTGGACGAGTTCCCCAGCCGAGGGCACCGCTTGATCTTTGCTGGACTCGACCGCCAGGAAATCCTCCCCCGCAATCCGCAAGATCGCACGCGCAGCTACTACGTGCCCAAGTACGAGATTGCCTCCACCAACCCCGTGGCCGACGTCAGGCAGGCGCTAACGCGGGTGGCCACGCAAGCTTTCCGTCGGCCGGTCGAACCGGGAGAGTTGCAGCCGTTTATCAAGCTTTTCCAAGCCGAACAACAGCAAGGGCTGGCCTTTGAAGAAGCCCTGCGTTCGGCGGTGATGGCCATCTTCTGCTCGCCCGATTTCCTGTTTCTGCGGGAGAACCCTGGCCTGCTCAACGATTACGCGCTCGCGGCCCGGCTCTCCTACTTTCTCACGCGGACCACGCCCGACGAAGAACTGCTGGCGGCGGCCGCGGCCGGCAAGCTCACGGGCGACAAAGCCGAACTGTTGGCGCAAACCGAGCGATTGCTGAACAGCCCGCACGCGGCCCGGTTTGTCGAAGACTTTACCGACGCCTGGTTGAACCTCCGCGAGATTCAATTCACCAACCCCGATCAGCAGTTGTTCCCCGAGTTCGATCCGTTCTTGCAATACTCCATGCTGGCCGAAAGCCGCGAGTTCTTTCGCGCGCTGATCGACGACAACCTGCCGGTGGCCAACGTGGTGAAGTCGGACTTTGCCATGCTCAACGAGCGCTTGGCCGAGCATTACGAAATCGACGGCGTGGCCGGCCCGGAAATTCGCCGGGTGGCCTTGCCGGCCGGCAGCGCGCGGGGCGGTCTGCTCAGTCAGGCCAGCGTGCTCAAGGTTTCGGCCAACGGCACCAACACGTCGCCGGTGGTCCGTGGCGCGTGGGTGATGGAGCGAATCATCGGTCAGTCGCCGCCTCCCCCGCCGCCGGGCATTCCGGGCGTGGAGCCCGACATTCGCGGGACCACCACGCTCCGCGAATTGCTCGCCAGGCATCGCAACCAAGACAATTGCCGCGGCTGCCATCAAAAGATCGATCCGCCCGGCTTCGCGATGGAATGTTTCGACCCCATCGGCGGCTGGCGCGATCGGTTTCGCAGCCTGGGCAGCGGCGACAAGGTGGACCGCGAAGTGCGGGGCAGCCGGGTGCGCTACCAACTCGGCCCGCCGGTTGACGCCAGCGGCGAGTTTCCCAACGGTCAATCGTTTGCAGGCTTTATCGAGTTTCGCGATCACCTGGCGCAGTACGATGGCCTGCTGGCCAAAGCCCTGGCCACCAAACTGCTGACATTTGGCACTGGCCGCGAGTTGGGCTTTTCCGACCGCGAAGAAGTCGCCCGCATTGTGCAGGCCACCGCCGGCAGCAAACACGGCCTTCGCGACTTGATCCGGGCGGTTGTCACCAGCGAGATCTTTATGCGAAAATAGCTGAGTCGGCGTTTCGCGGCTCCGTTAACGAATAACCAGACATTCATCCCTCCCCATCACCAGCGGCAGTTCCACGATGCAAGCACCTCAAGTCACGACTCGCAGTCCCCTCAGTCGTCGCCACTTTTTGCGTGGCACGGGGGCCGCGCTGCTGGGATTGCCGCTGCTGGAAGCGATGACGCCGACCTTGGGTCGGGCAGCAAACGCGGCCGCCAACGCCAAGCCCACCCCGCGGTTTGTCGCCGCCTGCGCCACCTTGGGCTTTCACACGCCGTTTTTGTTTCCGGAGCAAACCGGCAGCGATTACCAGCTCACGCCGTACTTGCAGCTCCTTAAAGACCATCGCCGCGAGTTCACCGTTCTCTCGGGGCTGAGCCATCCCGAGCAGCAAGGCAACAACGGGCACGCTTCCGAAATCACCTGGCTCACCTCGGCCCAGCGGCCCGGTTTGGCCGGCTTCCGCAATAGCATCTCGATCGACCAGCGGATTGCCGATGAGATTGGCATTCAAACCCGCTTTCCGTATCTGGCCCTGTCCACCAGCGGGCGGTCGATGTCGTGGAACGCTTCGGGCGTGGAAATCCCGGGCGAAACCTCCCCCTCGCGGCTGTTTCAGGCCCTGTTCATGGAAGGCAACGAGCAGCAGATAGCCCAAGAAATGCGGCAGTTGCAGCGAGGACGGAGCATTCTCGACACCGTGGGAGGCCAGGCCCAAAAGTTGACCGGCGACCTGGGCGTCACCGACCGCGACAAGCTCAATGAATACCTGGCCGCCGTGCGCGATCTGGAATCGCGCCTGCAACAATCGCAGGGCTGGGTCACGCGCCCCAAGCCGCGGGTCGCCGCCGAGCAGCCGAAAGACATTGCCGACAAGAATGACTCCATCGCCAAGCAACGGCTGATGTACGACATGATCGTGCTGGCCCTGCAGTCGGATTCCACGCGCACCGTCACCTTTCAGATCTCGGGCATGAACGCCGTGCCGGTGGTGCCCGGCGTGAGCAACGATTGGCACAACCTTTCGCATCACGGCAAAGACCCTGCCAAGATCGAAGAGCTGCGACTGATCGAGGAAGCCGAGTTCGCCGCTTTCAACGAATTCCTCACCCGCCTCAAGCAGGTGCAAGAAAATGGCCGTCCGCTGCTGGACCACACCGCCGTGCTGTTCGGTTCCAACCTGGGCAACGCCAGCAGCCACGACTGGCACAACCTGCCGGTGATTGTGGCGGGGGGCGGCTACAAGCATGGCAGCCACATTGCCCACGAGCCTCGCAACAACCCGCCGCTGGCCAATCTGTTTGTCTCGCTGGCCCAGCGGATGGGCGTGGAGACCGATCAGTTCGGCAGCAGCACGGCGGCGGGCATTCGCGGTTTGGAAACAGCCTAACGGATTATCTAATCCACGCCCTTCGTCTCTGCCTCCTTCTTGCGCCGCTCGACTTCCGCCCGCTGTTCGGGCGTGAGCAGGTTGCGCAGCTTTTCCACCACCTCGGTTCGCAGGGCCGCCTGTTCAATGGCTACCTTTTGACGGGCGGCGCGCTGGGCGGCAGTCAGGCCGAGCGCCGATTGGGAGATCAAGTCGACCTCGGCCGGTTCTTTGCCATCGGCAATCGCCGCCGCGCGGGCCGTGGCGGCCGCCTGCTTTTGTTCGGGCGTGATCACGTCGCTCATGGCCTTGAGCACGGCCAATAGCCGCGGGCCGTACGCCTTGCGCAACGACTCCAAACCGGTTTGTTGCTCTTCAGAAAGCGTGAGACCGTCGGGCAGGCGAATCAGCTTTTCAACGAGCCGCTTCACGTTGGCCTCGGCCTGGGAAGGTGGCTTGTCGGCAGTTCCGGTCGGTTGCGCCTGGCCTGGGGTTGGTTCGGCGTTTTGCGGCTGGTCTTCGGCCTGAACGCTCGCCAAACTTAGAGCGATCGCCACCGCCCAACAACCGGTGCGAAGCATGAACGTCATCTCACTGTTCCCCCGTGGATTTGCCTGGAAAAAAATGGGCGTGGCCGGCCAATAGAACTCGGCCGCGCCTGTCTCCGCCAATAAGAAAGGGCTCCCTTCACCGCCCTGGGGGGAGTGGGGGAGCCCTTTCATGGTATCGTGGGCAACCATCCAGACGCAAATCAAGCCCGCCTGGATAAGGGCGCGACGAAAAATAACTTCCGATTTAGAACTGTCATTCAAGCCGGATTCAATTGGAAAGCCAACTCCGCCGCTTACTGGATTCCCGCCCCCCCGTCTTCACGAGGGCAGGCTCTTCGCGGGAATGACGGGGTTCGCGGGAATGACGGGGTTCGCGGGAATGACGCCTTCGCAAACAAAAGGGAAATCTTATCGATAGAATCCCGGAAGTAATTGATCGACGGACTCTTGCTTTCTATTAGGCAAACAGTTGCGGAATCACGTGGCCGTCGCGAACCAGCATGACGGGCCGGCCGGTGTTGGTGTGGTATTCCATGGTGTGGTCGAGACCCAGGTTGTGGTAGTACGAAGCCGCCACGTCGTCGGGCGTAATGGCCTCGTGCTTGGGCATGCTGGCGTTTTCATTGCTTTCGCCAATCACCTGGCCGCCACGAACGCCGCCGCCCGCCATGAGCATGAACATGCAGCGGGGATAGTGATCGCGTCCGCCCGGCTCGCTGCGCGAGTTGATCTTGGGCGTGCGACCAAATTCGCCCGTGACATACACGGCGGTCGATTCAAGCAGACCCTTTTGGGCCAGTCCATTGAGCAGGGCCGACAACCCGGTATCGAGGGTCGGCAGCAATGAGTTGCTGAGCCTGTCGAAGTTGTTGGCGTGGGTGTCCCAGCCGCCCAACGTGAGCGACACGAACCGCACGCCCGACTCCACCAACCGCGAGGCCAACAGGCAACTCACGCCAAAATTGTCTTCGCCGAACGGCTTGGTGAACTGAGGGCTTTCGCGGCTGATATCGAATGCCTCGCGGCTGGCTTTGCTGGTAATCATGGCATAGGCCTGGGCGCTAAAGCGATCCAAACCTTCCAGCAATTGGTTCTTGGATTCGTAGCCCGAGAAGGCGGTATCCAAGCTGCGCAGCAGGTTGTTCCGCTTCTCCACGTCGGTAATGGTCAGGCCATTGCCGAGCGAAATTCCGCGGACGCTGAACGGTTGGCCCGCCCGCGGCGTGCCGCCCGTATTCAGGGCCGCGTATTGCACGCCCAGGTAACCAGGTTTTTGGTTGCTGTTGGGAATGGCCACGAAGGGAGGAATGTCGTTCGCCGAGGGCCGCTCTTTGCTGAGCACCGCGCCGTAGCCGGGGAACTCCAGCGACGGCAGCGGGCGATTGCCGGTGTTCACGTACTCGGTGCCCAGGGCGTGCGCCCCCAGCGTGTGGCTCACGCCACGGAGAATGGCGAACTTGTCGGCACAGGTGGCCAACTTGGGCAGGTGCTCGCTGAATTCGACGCCCGACACATTGGTCTGGATGGGGTTGAACAGGCCGCGGAATTCCGAGGGCGCGTTGGGCTTGAGGTCGAAGCTGTCCATGTGCGACGGGCCGCCCGTCAGGTTGATAAAGATCGCGCTCTTGGCCTTGGCCTCTTGCCGCACCTGGCCGGCCTCGGCCAAACGCAAATAGCTGGAAAGGCTCAAGCCAGCTCCGCCCAGCACCCCTACCTTGAGGAAATCGCGACGACGAACCCCGTCACAAGTCTTATGGATGGCCATGCGAAAACGTCCTTTGTCAGAATCGGGGGAATGTTGAATGAACGTATCGAAAAACGTAGGGCCTGGTAACCTCAGAATCAGGCGAAGGGGGGAACGCCCCCGGGGGGCTTCCCAGCTTCACCCGTTAGTGATTGACAATAAATTCCTTGGTGTTGATCAGCGACCACAGCACGTCGCGGATGCCGGTCAGCTTGTCCGAACTTTCGTTGATGTAAGCCACGGCGGTTTGCATCTCGGAGTCGGTCGGATAGCGGCTGACCGTTCGCAGGTAAGCCTGCGTTACCGCCTGCCCGGCGTCGATGGCGACCGGCGCCGTTGCCGGCTGTCGTTCGGGCTGCAACTCGGCGATTTGCTTGCGCAGGTCTTTCATCTGGTCTTGCAGCCGCGTGGCCTGCCGGGCGTTGTTCTGCCTGCGGGCTCGCTCCAGTTGCCGGGCAAGCTGCTCCACCTGATTTTCCAATTGCTGGCGCTGATCAGCGCTGTTGCCATTGTTGTTAACGGGGGTGCGTGTTTGCGACTTGCCTAGCTCATCGAGCCAGCTTCCGCGGCGGCCGATCATGTTGAGCACGTCGCCGTCGTTTTGCAGGTAGACGGTTTGCAACAAGCTGGCTTCCGTCGAGCGGTCGCAATCGCAATTGCTTTCGCGAATGGAGCGGCCAAACACGGTCAGAGCGTAACCAGCGGGGCCTGGCCCGCCGCGGCGGCCCGAGCCGGGCACGGCAATGGCCCGATTGTTCAGCTCGTGGGTCATGTTCTCCGCGGCCCGATCCGAGGCAGTCGCCAAGGTGAGGGCATCGACGGCCACTTCGGCCGGCAGGCGTCGCGGCACCGCGCGGCTGAAATTGGTTTCATCCAAGCGGTTGGTATCGTTGGGCTGCCAAGATAGTTGGTAGGTGCGGCTGTTGAGAATCTCGCGGTGCACCCATTTCATGTCGTAGCCGCTGGCGATGAACCCGGCCGTGAGATGATCGAGCAGAGCCCGATTGCTGGGCGGGTTGGCCAGGCTGAGATCGTCGGGCGGATTGACGATGCCGATGTTGAAGTAGTTGGCCCAGGCCCGATTGACGAAAGCCTTGGCGAAATAGGGATTGCTGGGGCCGCGGAGCCACTCCATGAGCGGCCGACGCGCGTCGGGATACTTCGACAGATCGATGGGGTCGGCCCCCAGCAGCCGGGCTTCGTTGGCGGCGCCATTCCGGCCACGACGCGCCGGGCCGACATACAGTTCTTGATAAGGCACGGTTTTGCCGGCCGCGACCAGTTTTTCGAGTTCACGGCGCACATCGTTGCCGCGGAGATTGCCCTGGATGCCCAGGTCTTTCAGCATGGCGCCGTACTCATCGCTAGCATCGCGATTATTGCCATAGGCCACCTGCGTGAAGAAACCTTGGAAGGCGTCGAAGTCTTGCTTGGTCCACTGATCGAAGGGGTGCTTGTGGCACTGGGCGCACTGGATGCGAATGCCCAGGAACGTGTAGGCGAAGCCGATCACCCGCTCCTCAGGCATGCGGAAATTGCGGCGGGCCCAAAAGTGAGGCAGGTAATCGCGGTCGGCAAAGCCGGGGACTTTGTCGCCGGCCTTGGTGTTGTACATGGCGCTGAGGTTTTCACAATATTCGCGAAAGTTTTCGCCTTCATCGCGGCTGGTGGCCAGCACAATGCCGGCGGCCAACTCATCGTAGGGCTGGTTCTCGGCCACGCGTTTGTAAATCCAGTCGTACCATTCTTGAGATCCCGAGACGCGATTGGGAGTGGCGTTGACCAGGGAGTCGCTGTTGTTGCCGGTGATATCGCAGAGCCGGGTGGTCCACCAGGCCGCATAACCGGGCCGTTCCAGCAGCTCGTCGATCTTGCGGGTGCGTTTATCGGGCGAGGCATCCGCCAAGAACGCTTCCACCTCGGCGGCGGTTGGCAGGGTGCCGGTCAGGTCCAGGCTCAAGCGTCGCAAAAACTCGCCGTCGGTGCAAAGCTCGGAGGGGACCACACCCAGTTTGCGCAGCTTTTGCACCACCAACTGGTCCACCTTGGTGGGCGCCGGCACGGCCGGGTAGTTCAAGCCCACGCGGTCGGAAACGGGCCGAATCACGGGAATGGGCCGCACGCCGTTGTCGTAGAACACCACCACGTGCGTATCGCCCGGCTGCGTGGCGGTCACCTTGCCAAACTCATCGATCTCGGCGACCTGCGAGCTGTTGGTTTGGAACCGGCACAAGCAGGTCACGTCTTCGCGGCTGCCATCGGACCAGACCGCGTGAACCTGGAGTTGCACGGTTTCATCTTCGTGAGAAAACAGAATTTCTTCAGGCTGCACGTCCAGCCGCACGAAGGTGGGAGCGTTCTTGGCCACGCCGGGGGCGCCGGCCTGGATCCAGCGAAGGAACAGGTTGTACTGCCAGCTGTCGGGCTTCATGCGCTCGCCGCCATCGTGGTGGATGGCCATGGTGGGCTTTTGCAGCACGAGACTGGCGGCGGGATGTTTGGTGTTCACGCGGGGTTCGGCGGAATCGCCTTCGCCCATCAGTTGCTTCAGGTCGTTGTCAAAGTCGTAACCAAACAGCGAGAGCATAAAGCCGCCCTGGCCTTGGAACGAACCGTGGCAGGCCCGGCCGTTGCAGCCCAACCGCCCGGCCAGCGGAATCACATGCTTGCGAAAGTCGGGTGTTTCGTCTTGGGGCAGGGCCGCGAACCGCTCGGCGGCCGGCTTCGCCACGGGACCGGCTGTAACCGTGGCCCCTTCCGTGGCCGCCTTATCGGCGGCCAGCAGCGTGGCTGGCGGAGACACCACGTACCAACAGGATAGTGCCACGAGCACTCCCCAAGTTGTGTTCCTTCGCAACATGATCAGGATCCCTTTTGCGTGAGACTCACCAACGGTGAATATTTGGATTGGGGTGGAGGGAGCGATTTCTATTTGTTTGAATCGCCAGGGCGGACCCGCGGCACACTCACGGGCGAGGGCTTGGTGGTCGCTGGCTCGCGAGTCTTGCCCGACTGAGCGCTGCCCCCTTCCACTTTGCCCTCTTCCACTTTGCCCCCTTCCACTTTGCCCCCTTCCACTTTGCCGCTGTCAACCTTATTGCTGTCAACTTTAGTACTGTCTGGCGGGGCGCCGCGCATGGTGGCTACCGATTTCAGCAATTGGGTGTACGATTGCTCGGCCACGGCGTCGCGCTCGCGCTCCAGAGAATCGATGTCGAGCTCCAGCCGTTCCACCCGCGCCGCCAAACGGTCGCGTTCCAGCCGCTGACGCTTGAGCCGCAAGTCGACTCGCTGCAGCAGTAAGCTGCGCAGTTTTTCTTGCAGGGCCAGATCCTGGGGTTTCATGGTGATGCGAGCAACCAGCAGGCGAACCTGCGATTCCAGCTTCCAAATCTCCAGTTCGATTTCGTAGCGATCGTTGTCTCGCTCTTTGGCTTGGGCCAGGCGTTCACTAGTTTTGAAGAGCTCTCGCATGGCCCGCTCGTACTCGCGCGTGTTGGCCTGCTTGAGATACACCAGCAGATCGGCCAGCTCGGGGTGATGCTGCCGCACAAAGCTCATGGCCGCCGCTTCGCGCTGGGGCGTAACCACCAACAAGGGCGGCCGGTTGGGCATGTCTTGCGGCGGCGTTTTCGGGGCAAACAGCGCCAGCGGACGCCGGGCCGTGGGGTCCGTGGCTTCGGCGCCCGGCACCGAAACCGTATCGGCAGCCACCGCTTGCCGCCAGCCGCCGGCCAGGAGCGCTAAGCTCAGCATCGAACACCCTACCAACGCCACAATCCGCATCGATTGGCTCCGTAAAACCTCGCCCCGCAGGGCTCGGCCTAGGGCTGAAAAACTCAAGATCCCACGCATCGCTGGCCCCCTGTTTCTTACCCCGTCACCCATGCCCCTCCCCCCCATGCCTGGATGTAAACCAACAGGGAGGGCGGGGTATGGGGTTAGTTGTCTTGTTCCACCGTGCTCGCACCACTTTCGCCATCGAGTGCGACCAGGGCCAGCATCCAGTCATCTCCGGCAGAATGAAGCGACTCCATGGCCCAACGACTGCCACCCTCGCCTGGCTGCGCGTTCTCCCTGACCTCAAAGGCAGAATCCGCCGGGGCCGAGGGTTCCGCACTCGCATACCCGGCTTCGAGGGAATAGCTTCCGTCCGCAGCGTCGGCGCCGCCTCCCTCGGTTGGGCCTTCCTCGATTGGGCCAGCCCAGGCTTGCAGCACATCGACGTGCTCGCCGGCCACATACGCTTGGGCTAGCGCCACCCCTTGGGCGGTTTCCGCGGCCGAGGGCCGGGGCTGAAACTCCGCTGGCGGTTCGTTTTGCAGCGCCAAAATGGCCAACAGGCAGGCCGCCGCGCCAGATACCATCCAGGTGGCTGCCGACAACGAGCGGCGCCACGCCGAACGCTGCCGCAGGCGCGGAGAAGTCGCCGGCATGGCTGGTGAAACCGCCGGGGCCAGCGGAGCGGCATGCTCACCATAAGCAATCCGCACCGCCGAGCAACACTCCACCGCCTCGGCCACGGCTTCGCGAGCGGTCTGGTCTTCTGCCAGCATCAGCTCGAAAGCATCGCGGTTGGTGGGCGACAATTCATCGCAAATATATTGCAGAGCGAGCCAGGAAAGGTCGTCTGGAATTCGAGGGCTCATGATTGCTTCCGTGGGCGTTCGTCTGAATGACCCTTGGGCAAGGCCGAGTCGTCGGCCTCATCGTGACAGCCTTGCAGCAGGTGACGCAACTTCTTTTGCGCCGCCTGCATTCGAGACAGCACCGTGCCGAGCGGCAACTCCAATTCGGCGGCAATCTCGCAAAATCGCTTCTGATCGTAAATCCGCATCCGCACAACTTGCTGTTGTTCGGCCGGCAAACGCTCTAAAGCCTGACGCACGGCTTGCACCGTTTCCCAACGATGCAGGGGAGCATCGGGAGGGCTTTCCAGCTTCACGGGTTCTTCGGCCAATTTCCGGCTGGCCCGCTCTCCCACCGCCTGCTTGCGGCGAAAGAGCATGGCCTCGTTGTACGCTACGCGAAACAGCCAGGCTTTCAGCGACTGCCGCTGCACGCAATGGCCCTGCTGCATGGCCTTGGAAAAGGTGTTTTGCAGCACATCCACGGCGAGGTCAGGGTCGCGGAGAACTCCGGTGATGAAATACCGCAACTCCTCCGCGTGCTCCACATACAGAGCCGCGACCACGGCGGGGTCGAGTTTTACGCCTTCCGCCGATGCCAAACCACGCTCCCATCCGCGGCAGCCCGCGTGTTGCTGGCTGTTTCCCGATGCTTAAAAGATGCGCACACTCGCTCGATTATTTACTAAAACTGGTGGAGGGTTCCACGAGGGAGCGGAGAATTCCTAGGGAGAGAGACGCAAGTTGATTCGAGTAAATGAGTTGCGGCGATTCAATGGGCCGACCCCCTTTCACAAATCGATCCGCCGCCCGCTGTCGTTGCCAGGAGGATCGCGAATGGCGAGGGCGGTTGGGGTGGCCTGATAAAAAACGGTTGCTGGCGTGTTCGGGTTCTGTTGCGCGGCGGCGGGTACTTGCGCCGCTTGGCATTGGATCGGGTTCGAGCGGATCGATCCCGAATGGTCCGCGACCTCAACCGCATATTGAAAATTGACTCACCCTACCGTTTTCCAGGTGCGGTGCAGTTTCCCTGGCTTTTCGCGGCTGGCCCCCGGTGTTTTGAGTGCCTGATTCTTTGCAACCCGACGCGTTAGTTCGGGGGGGACTCCCTCGCTAACCAACATTATGCAAGTGCTAGTATATCGTCCGATTCATAAGGACTTAAGTGTGCTAGCAATGCTCGACATTGGCCGTGCTAGCATCCTTAACTTCTTACACCATGGTGAGCCGTGCTAGCACTTGCATAACATTCTAACGCGTCGGGTTATGAATAGCAGCGAGGCTCGCGGCATTCCTCGCCGGTTGCTAACGACGTAATAAATCATGCCGTTGAACGAGCCGCCGTCGAAAACCCACAGATCGGTCATGGCGGCGGGCAGGGCAGTTCGATCACAACGCGACAGATGGGACAGGGCGCCGGCGCCGGTGTGGGTGAAGTCTTGATGGTTCAAGCTCGGCGGCCCACAGCCCACGAGCAGGGCAGTCAGAAACGCAGGTAACAAACGTCGCATGTAATTCCCCCGGCTGGCGAAAAATGCCCAAGGCACACTCCGCCTGATCTTAACCACTAGCCACCAGCCACCCAGTCTTGCCCCTACACCGCCGCCTCCCCTTCCACCACATCTGGCGCCGTCATTTCCTCAATCAGCTTATCCGTGCTTTCCGGATCGACATCGCGGCAACTGGCCGTGAGCGTGTCGGCCAACTGGCGCAGGTCCGTTCGCCAGGCTTCCGCGTCGCCTTGGGCCGGCGTGACCGAAGCGAACTCGCTGGTCAGCAAGATCAGCCGCAACAAGTGGCGGAACAAAATGCCTTCCTGCTTCACCAGGTCGCGGGCTTTCACAAACTTGTTGAAGTCGCCGCCAGCCCTGAGGAGTTCGCCGGCCGCCCAAATCGATTGCGTATTCAAGCCGGGCACGCGGGGAAAGTTGGCATCGAACAATAGCCGCAGCTTGTCGCCCAGCGGCGGATTGCGGGGTTGTTCGTCTTCCTCTTTTTCTTCACGCTTGCCAGGGCCGTGGCGGCGGTCGGGCTCGGGCTCGTCGCCCGGTTCGGCGGCGGGCAGCATCAGCCCCCGCGTGAGCAATTCGTGGTCCAAAAACTGCGTGGCCAGGGGGCCTGGCGGTAGCTCTTCGGGCGGAGGCACGGGAACCTTGCGGGCAATCGGCCGCGGCAATTCCAGCACGCTCTCCAAAGCCTGGATCCGCTCGTTCTGATCGGCCATGACCAACAGGTCCACCAGGAACGCCCCGTACAGCGGGTTCACGCTCTTGAATGCCAGCAGCATTTCGAGCCGGGGCGTGGGCTGGGCGAGGGTAGGTTCGTAGCGAGGTTTAGCGTCGCCGCTGGCTTGGTCGGGGGAAGTTGCGCCTGCGCCCGCTGAACTGCCTGGTCCGCCGGTCCCTTTTTTGGCCGCCGGGGGTTTGGCGGCCTCGGCAAAGAACGATCCGAAGATGTTTTTGGCGGCCGGCGGTGGCGTGGGTTCATCGTCTTCGTCGGACGAAGCATTGCCGGCCTCGGCGGCAACTCCGGCCAGCGCGGGGTCTTGGGAAGTTGGCTCCGGCGGAGGCGGTTCCAGCACCACGAACCCGCCGTCGTGCATCAGCCGGAGCATGCGAATCAGCGTGGCTTCGCCTTCCTCGACCTTGGCCGGGTCCATCAGCCGTTTGTGAATCACCTGCCGAATGCGGGCCACTTCCGGCGAAAGTTGCAGCATGTACGCCAACAGCCGCCAGGGGAGTTGGCCGCGGCTGGCCAGGTTGCCCGGCGGCGCGCCTTTGAGCTTTTCAAATTGGGCCGCGTTCCAGTACTGCTGGTTGTCGCGGCGGGTGGGCTTTTTTTTCTTCAGGGCCTTCTTCGCGGCCAAGAGGCCTGGGTTCTTGGTGTCTTCGGGAATGGATTCGTACTTTTCTTTCCAGCGGGCAATCTTCACGTCGTCTTCGTGCGCCAAGGCGTATACGTGGCCTTCGGTATCGAACTGCGGCCGGCCGGCGCGGCCAAAAATCTGATGGGCCGTGCTGGGCTCGATCATCGTTTTTCGGCCGAAGGGGCCTTTGAGCAGGGTGGAAAGCACCACGCTGCGGGCCGGCAAGTTGATGCCGGCCGCCAGGGTTTCGGTACACACGGTCACGGCCAACAGCTTCCGCAGGTACAGGTCTTCGACAATTCGCCGATACTTGGGCAGCATGCCGGCGTGATGCACGCCGACGCCGCGGACCAGCAGTTGCTGCAATTTGGATCCCACGCCCTGCGACCAGTCGTGTTGTTTGAGTTCGATCGCCAGTTGGTTCTGCCGGTCTTTATCGACCAGCGGCTTGCCCTTGAGCTGTTCGGCCACGCTCCAACATTCGTCGCGATTGAAGCAGAAGATCAAGGCGGGCGTGCGGCGTTCGACCTCGCTGCCGGCGGCCATGGCTTCAATTTGCTCGTTGAGCAGGGCATCTTCCACCCAGTGGTAGGTGAGCGGAATCCGGCGGACGTTGCCTTCCACCAGTTCCACATGCCGGCCGTGCGAGCGTTTGAGCCAGGCCAGAAAGTCGGAGGAGTTACCGACGGTCGCCGAAAGCAGCAGCAGTCGCACATGCCGGGGCAGCAAAGCCAGCGACAGTTCCCACACGATGCCCCGTTCGCGGTCGTTGAAGCTGTGGAATTCGTCCATCACCACGGCGTCGACCAAGTTGAAGTCGAAGCCTTCGGGATGCAGCAGCCGGTTGAGCAAGATTTCGGCGACGACCACCAGCACCTTCGCCCGGGGGTTGACCTTGCGATTGCCGGTGACCAGGCCGATGTCGTCGGCCGAGAATCCCCAGCGGACGGCGTTCTGCTGCATTTCCGCGAATTTTTGCTCGGTGAGGGCGATGAGCGGGGTGGTGTAGTAGGCAATGCGGCCGGTGTGCAGGGCCTCGAACAGGGCCGCCTCGGCGATGACGGTTTTGCCGGTGCCGGTGGGCGCGCAGACGAGCACCCCTTGTTCCGAGGTAAACCAGGCCAGCAAGGCTTCTTCCTGAACCGGGTAGGGCTCGTAAGGAAGTTGCGCCAAATAGCGCTCGGCCAGTTCGTCGCGAGTGGGGGTGGGCTCCATCTTCCGTGCGGGGCAAAAAAAGGAGGGATGAAATTCTGGGGGGCGGGCAACGCAAGGGCCGGCAGCCAAGGGCCGTCATCTTAACCCATCGGTGGCTGGTGGGCGCGGGGATTCAGTCCTGCTTCTGTCCTGCTTCCCCAAGCAGCGGATCAAAACCGCATAGGGGTGGGCTTGTGCCGCGCCTAAACTTTGTGGCATGATCCCCCTCAATGCCAGGATCGAAAGGGGGGGCCGACGGCTCGCAAACATTTTTGCCCGCAAATGTCCGATCCCACAGGGCGTTGGTTACGTACAGGGGGCAACCCTGGCCAGATGCCCCGCATCGGCGCGCCGCCCCCCCACGGCCAACCTGGCTGCTCCCCCCTGCGCAAACTCGCCGCGGTGACTTGCTCCATGCTGGAACTCAAAAAAGTTGTTAAGACTTACGTCGAACCCAACGGCGAGTTGCTGCCGATTCTTAACGTGCGGCAGTTCGATGTGGCCGCCGGCGAACAAGTGGTGCTGATGGGGCAAAGCGGCTCGGGCAAAACCACCCTGCTGCATATTATCGCCGGCATTACCCAGGCCGATTCGGGCGTGGTGGGTATTGCCGGCAAAGATATCTCGCGGATGCCCGAGGCGATCCGCGACCGCTTTCGGGCCGACAACATTGGCTACGTGTTCCAAACCTTCAATCTGCTCCCCGGCTTTTCGGCCCTGGAGAACGTGATGTTGGGCATGGCCTTCGCGAACGGCGCCGTCGATCGCGAGCGGGCGATCAACCTGCTGAAACGCGTGGGCCTGGGGGCGCGGCTCACCCATAAGCCGTCGCAGCTTTCGGTGGGTGAGCAGCAGCGCGTGAGCGTGGCGCGAGCCCTGGCCAATCGTCCGCGGCTGCTGTTGGCCGACGAGCCCACGGCCAACGTCGATCCGGGCCACCAGCAGCAAATCATCGACCTGGTCCGCAAAACGTGCGAAGAAGAAAACGTGGCCCTGCTATTGGTGACGCACACGCCCGAGGTGTCCCGGCAGTTTGAGCGCGTGGTTCGTTTGGAGGAGATCAATCGGCCATGAGCCTATTCAAAATCGCCTGGCGCAGCATTCAGCAGCGCGCTCTTTCGAGTTGGCTCACCGGCTTTTCCATGAGCCTTGGCGTGGCCCTGGTCGTTACCGTGCTGGTCATCATGAACACGGTGGAAGACACCTTTACCCGCAACGCGCAGGGCTTCGACCTGATTGTGGGCTCCAAGGGGAGCGATCTGACGTTGGTGCTCAATACGATGTACCATCTGAGCTCGCCCGTGGAGAATTTGCCTTACGACTTTTACTTGCAATTCAAACGGGGCACGCCTCCCGAAGTTGTCGAGGCGGCGGCCTTGCTGGCGGGATGCTCGACACCGATTGCGGTGCCCATGCGGCCCTCGGGCCGGTTCGCGGATGCGGTGGAAGCCGCGATTCCTTACTGCCTGGGCGACAGCTACGAAGGCTTTCGCGTGGTGGGCACCGAGGCGGGCCTGTTCGATTTGGACTACGCCCGCGACCGCTACTACCAATTTGCCGAAGGCCGCAACTTTCGGCCCGAGAATTTCTTTGAAGGCGTCATCGGCTCGCGCGTCGCCAGCGAAACCGGGCTCAAGATTGGCGACAAGTTCGAATCCACCCATGGCATCGGACCCGGGGGCCATAAACACCGCGGTGGCTTTACCGTGGTGGGTATTCTCGCGCCCACCGGCACGCCCAACGATCGCGCCCTGTTCGTCAATATTGAAGGCTTCTACCTGCTCGAAGGGCACGCCTTCGACCCCAACATTCGCGATAGCGGCAATATCTCGGAGCCTGGCCAAACCGGCGGTCTTTCGGCCTGGATTCCCACCGGCGGCCCCATTGCCCCCTTGCCGCTGGAGAAGCGCGAAGTCACCTCGATCCTGATTCGCACCGATATCAACAACCCCCTGGCGTCGGAGGCGGTGCGCTTATACATCAACAAGAACCCAATGGCCCAGGCCGTGCAGCCCACCCGCGTGGTCTTCAAGCTGTTTGAAAGCATTGTGGGCAATCTCAAAGCCCTGCTGCTGCTGCTCACCGGCCTGATTGTGGTCGTGGCCGGCATTGGCATCATGGTCGCCATTTACAACAGCATGAGCGACCGCCGCCGCGATATTGCCGTGATGCGGGCGCTGGGCGCGCGGCGCAGCACCGTCATGACGGTCATCTTGCTGGAATCGATCACGCTCTCGCTCGGCGGAGGGCTGGCCGGCTTCGTGCTCGGCCACACCGTGATTGCCCTGCTCAGCGGCGCGCTGGTGGAATATACCGGCGTGTACCTGGGCTTCTTTAGCTTTGTCAAATGGGAAGCCCTGCTGCTGCCGGGCCTGGTGGTGCTTTCCACCCTGGCCGGCTATTTGCCAGCCATGTCGGCCTACAAGACCGATGTGAGCCGGTCGTTGGCCGCCCATCCATAAGCGGCGGCCCGAGCGCAAGCGACACCGCCGGAAAACCAACGAAAAATTCCTATCGACCCCGCCCAGGGGTCGCGCCGGCGGCTGGTTCCGCCCGGCTACATCCTTCCAGGATGAATGCAGAGATTATGGCCCGCGAACCAGGGTTGACGCGGCGGTATGGATTTCACGATTTCAAGCAGTCTCGATCGTGATTCATGAATCGGTGGGTGCGCCGGCTACCAGCGGTCTTGGGCCAGTCGCAGAATGACCGCTAACCGCAATGCCAGGTCCGCGGCCGGCTGGGCCTCCCAGCGGGCGGAGTGCTGCTTGCGCTCCAGTTCCGCGGCCAGGTTCCGCGCCAACCTCGGCAGTCGATCGTATCCTTGGGCCTCGCCCCGCTCGGCCAACTCGCGCCATCTTTCAGGCAGTCCGGCGTCCCCCGTCCGCGCGCCCACCAGCAGCAACTCGCCCACGGCGTCGAACAGTTCGGCCGGCCAGTTTGCCTGGGAATCACTCGGCCGACTCACATCTGCCGCCATGCCCAAGCTCGCAGCGTCGTTCAGCAACTCGGGAAGGTTTGCCGACAGCGCCTGCGGATCGCGGGCCAAGATCAATGACTCAACCCCTTCGCTGGCCCAGGGCTGCAGGCCCAGTCGCCCTGGGGCCGTGTCAAACACCACGCAGGTGGGCGAGACCGTCATGCCGCCCGCTTCCGACCGCACCATCCCGGCCACGAACTTCACCTGCCGCGGCGCGCGAGTCAGGGCCTGCAACAGCGACTCGAAACCCACCCGGCCGAGCGATGTGTAGGGATGCGTGAGCCGCATGGCGTCGCCGCGGGCGTCGATCAGTTTCGCCTCAATGACTTGACGCGCGGGGTCGTAGGCCGGCTCGACCAGATCGGCAATTTGCAGCACATGCAGCCCCGCGGTCACGCGGCGGGGACGCAGCGACGAGGGCGGCAGCAGCTTCCACTGTGCTTCCAAGGCCGCGAATTCTTCGACCAGCAGCGGCGGGCGGAGCGTTTCCCACGCAAACGATTCCGGCTCGATCGCCAGCGACGCCCGCCCCAGCACCAACCGCCGACTGGGCGACCGCTTGCCGGCTTTGATCAGCAAATTGCCCACCCCAATCTCGGCCAGCGACAACCCCCGGATGGCAGCTTGACTTGCCAGTTGGCCGATGCTGGGCGGAGACGGAGTATGGCCCCCGTGGGCAAAGCTGCGAGTGATGGCCAACACCGTGCCCGAGGTTGCGTCTTGCAGGTAAGCGGCCAACTCCACGCTGTGCTGCCGGATCGTGGCGCCGCAACCCAGGCCTAGCAAGCGGGCCGAGCCGATCTCGGCCAGTCGATCCTCGCGCGTGCCACGGATCAATGGCTGGGGAACCGCTGCCGGTTGCGTGCGAATGGCATCGCTACGAATCAATAACTCGCCCATCAACCGGGCCAGTTCCCGGCTTTCAAATTGGGCATCGTGCTCACGATATTGCCGTGCCAGTTCCAGCAGCTCCGCCACAATTTCCGCCGGCCAGATCAAGCCTTCCGCGCGGCAGGCCGCTTCCGCCCGCGCCAGGCGATCCCGGCCAGCGGATGGAAAACGCTCCAGCCCCAGCGTGGCCAGCGTGGTCAGTTGCTGCTCGATGTCGGCGAGCAGCGCCTCGGGCACGGGGTATTGGGTCTCGCCGGTCGAGATCAGACCGCCGGCCTGCTCGGCCGGCAGTTGGCGAAAAGCCCAGACCGCCAGCGGCACGCAACCGCAGGGCGCTGCCTCGCCGCAATCGCAAACCACGTACCGCGGATCGCCCGGCACCAGGAACCGCAAGGTGGTCGATCGCAAATGAAAATGAGCGGTGGGCTTGGCCCCTCGGGCCAGCTCGATCCACTGGCCTTCCCGCCATAGCCGGCGAGCCTTCGCCAGGGCCTTGGCAGAAAAGTGCTGGCCGAGGGTGTCATCGGAAATCTGGCCAGGATCCCAGGTTGCCACGGTTGGCGAATCCGCCGCAAACTTTGGCAGCGGTGATGGCTCGGTGGGCTTCGTTGTGCCGCTCGCTACGTGTTGCTGATAGGCCAGCACGGCCCTGACCAGGCAGCGGCACAGTCCCAGGGCCGCGCAATCGCAGGCGCCTTCGCTCAGGGTTCGTCCGGCGGGCAGGGTGGATGTTCTTCCATCCGACCAGCGAAACACCAGGTCTCCATCGCCGCCTGCCGCGATTTCGCCAGTAACCTGCCCCGCTTCCAACTCCCGCGCGGCGCGCTTCACCACGCCCCGATTGGTGAGGGCGATCAAGTCGTCGAGCGTGAGCGCTAATAAGTCGGGGCGAAGCACGGGCGATCCGGAGGGGCACGGCGTAAGAAGAATCAGCCCACGGGGAGACGATGGTGGGCAGACCTGCCTCCCCAGTGTGCCATGCTTACGCCCGTGGCGTAAGCATGCTTCGGGGCCGCGACTTCATTCGACTCGACAAACTGGCTTGACAACGCCCTTTCCGCCTAGTGGAATAGATACCAAGGCCACCCCGGCGGAAGTCCGTCGCGGAAGGGGGGATCGGTTGCGCCACCACCTGCCCCCCGCCGCAACCCCACGGCTCCGCCTCCCGTCTATGTTTGCCAGGCCCTATCCCGCGAGGGGATCAGTACTTGCCGAGAATGCACATGATCGCGCTTCGTCGCCCGGCCCGTTGGCGCCGTACACGGCACTCTGTTGCACGTCGGTTAGGTTTCACCCTCGTGGAGATCCTCGTCGCCACGGCGCTGACCCTGCTGCTCATGGCGGTGGCGGTGAATGGTTTTGGCCTGCTGACCGGCAGCATTGGCAACAATCAGGCCCTGATTGAAACCTCCGGCCGGCTGCGATCGGCCCAAATGCGATTGCAGCTCGACCTGCGCTACGTGACGGCCCGGCTCACGCCGCCGCTCGATCCCGATCAAGAGCTGGGGTACTTTGAAATTGTGGAGGGGCCAGGGCCTTGGAACAGCGGCTTTGCTTCCATTGGCGCGCGGCCTGTCGACGATCTTGGCAATCCCGACTCCTCGGTCGGCGATATTGACGACGTGCTGATGTTCACTTGCCGCAGCTTTGGCGAGCCGTTCACGGGGTTGCCGCTTGTTGCCGGCCGCCCGACGCAATCGAAGGTTGCCGAAGTTGCCTGGTTCATGCGCGGCAACAAGCTCTATCGACGGCAATTGTTGGTGATGCCCGGCCAAGCAGTGCCAACAAGCGGCAACCACTACAACGTCAGTGACGTTTCTGTTCGACAGCACGGCGGCAGCGGCGAGACCGACTCGGCTTATGCATCGATGGGCGACCACCTGGTGGCCAATTCGTTGGGCGATCTGACCAACCGCCAAAACCGCTTCGCCCACCAGCCGCTGGCCTTTCCCTACGATGTTCGCTTTTGGGGTCAGCTCGGGCTGCCCATCATGCAGGAAACCACCGACAACGGTTTTCCGTTCCCGCGCTACGGTGATCGCTCGGCCAACAGCGTCATTCCCATTTCTGGCTGGAATGGGGCCGCTTTCGGCGCCAATCGCGACTTTTGGGGCGACCCCATGGTTGGCTGGAACAGTGGCGGCAGCCCCATTCTGTTCGCCCCCAGCAACGCCGCAGGCAAATCACCCGATGGCCTGATGGCCTTTCCCAATGGGGGCCGGGTGACGGAAGACGTGATTCTCGACAACGTGATCGGCTTTGACGTTAAGGTCTGGGATCCGGGTGCACCGATTTACGAAGTCAGCGGCGTGCCCGTGCTGCCCACCGATGCGGCCTACAAAGGTCTCATCGATAGCGGGGCAACGCCGGTGGCGGCGGGAGCGTTTGTCGATCTGTTCTACACCCGCGGCATTTCGTCCCCTGGCGTAACCACGGCATTCTCTGGTCCTGGCAATCCCAAGAGCCAACTGCACGTTACTTCGCCCAATTTGGCTGCCATTTACGACACCTGGTCTTCCTACTATGAGCGCGACGGCCTCGACCAGGATGGCGCCTTTGGCGCCGATCAGGCCACCGATGGCGAGGACAACAACAACCAGGCCGGCGTGGATGATCCCACGGAACTCGAAACCTCGCCGCCCTACCCCGTCCCCTTGCGGGCCATTCAGGTCAAAATCCGCGTGTTCGAGCCCAGCAGCCGGCAGGTTCGCGAAGTGACCGTGGTGCAAGACTTCGTGCATTAAGTCGCCACCCGGCTCGTGTGCCATGCTTACGCCCGTGGGTGTAATGGGCCAGCCTGATTACAACTTCCTGGTATTGAGAAGAAACAAAGCTGGGCTGCAGACCCGAACTCCCCACTCCGGCCTCCCTGCTTACTCTTTCTCCGGCAAGGCATCCCGCGGAATTTCTTGCCTACCGGCAAAGCCCGCCTCGATGTCGTGCCAGTACTTCACGGCCGGTTCACCCAGCTGCCAGCACAGAAAGACCACGCGGCCATGGAGCAGGCAGGGGAAATCGATCAGGCCGGCGGGACCGCTCTTGGGTTCCACGCCCAACTCGCGCAGTTCCTCGACGTACTGCTCGAGTTGGCTGGCGTCTTGTTCCAGATCGGCCTGCATTTGTTCGAGCTCTTCGCCGTACAGGTCGCTGGGACCGTCGCCCCGGCTGGTGAGTAGCAACGCCAGCCGCTGCCGCCGCTGAATCACGTCTTGAGAGAGTTGCACCAAATCGGTGGTGATCGCCCGCACCAACGGCAAGGCAGCGTTGGCCTCTTGCGGGGTGAACAGCTTTTGCGGCAAATAGGTATCGTTCGACATGGGATCTGTCACGCCATCTGGGGTTGGGGCCACCCCCTCAAGGATTGGGGCCACCCTCAAGGATTGGGGCCACCGTGCACGGGTTCGGCAATGACCTTACTGCTGGCCACGGCCGTGGGATTGAGCGTGGCGCGTCCCCATGCCACCTCCAGCGGCAAACGCGAAAAGTCCACCAGGCATCCATCGCGACTGTAGCAGCTCAAGTCGTGCGTGGAACCCATAAAGATGCAATCCACAGGGCAAGGTTCCACGCACAGCGCGCAAAACATGCACTTGGAATAATCGATGGTAAAGCCAGTGACCTTGAAGCCTTTGCCCTGTGTTGATCGCTCTTTGCCAATGTAAATGCAATCCACGGGACAGGCTTTGGCGCACTGGTCGCAGGCAATGCAGGTGGTGAGGTCGAACCGGTGAAAACCCCGATAGCGCGGCGCTACCGCCAGCGGCAACTCGGGGTATTCAAACTTTTCGGCGAACGTGCCGCGCTCGTACGACGTGAGCCAATAGCGGAGCGTGATGCCGAGGCCCTGCCCTACCGAGCGAACCGCGTCAACCACGTCTTTCATCCAGCCGCCAAATCCTCGTAACGCGCCCATGAACCTGATGCTTTCTCGCGGGGTGCTTGCCCAAGTCAAAGCTCTCCGGCGGCAGAAGCCAGAAGAACCAACGAAGAAGGCAGGCTGCCAGGAAATCCTAAATGCCAAACCATGATGGGGGGCAGTAACTGAATTATAGGAGCAAGGCCCCGGGCCGCAAGCCGTGCCACCGGCGAGCCGCCCTGTTCCTCGCCCCGTGCGAACTATCGGGCAGGCGCCGGCCGCTTCTTGCGTTCGGTAGCGCCGTTCTTGATGTCCGAGATTCGAGACTTCAGCGGGATCAGTTCGGCCAGGCCCGCATCGGCAATCTCTTGACCCGAAACATACCGGCCCGGCCGCGTCCAGCGGGCGATCCGCTCGGCCGGGATGCCAAACAGGTCGGCCAGCAGGGTGTCCATATCGGTTTCCAGCCGTTCAAAATGCCGGGCCCATTCGGCGGCCTCCGTAATTTGCACGTGCTCTTCGCTCTGCCATTTCATGGGGTGAAACAACAACACGCTGAACGGCGTGACCAGTCGCTTCTGGCAGGCGGCAAACGGCCACAACGCGGCCGACGAGCACTCGCCCGTCACAATGCCCGTGGCCTTCACGCCGCGCAGCACCATCAACGAAGTCAGCGACATCGCCGTGTAAGGGCTCCCCCCCGGCGAGTCGATATACAGCGTGCACTCGCCGCCGATCGGCACCTGCAAGAACTTTTCCGTCAGCTCGGTTTCGTTATCGGTAATATCGCCGACCAGGGCAATTTCCGCCGGGCCGTCGTTCTCGTATTCGCTCATCCGAAATCCTTTCGATGCAATGTAAATCCCCCTACCGTCTACTTCGAGGTATAGCTGCCACGGACGCGCGCATCAATTAGCAGCTTCAAGTTCATGGGCAACTCGCTTCGCAACCGCTTGACAACCGCCGCGGCAGCATGCCCGACCTGGCAACGAACCGAACCGCGCGGGCCACCGGCAATTAGTTCCAAATGGGGGTATTGGGAACGCGGCCCGATGTTATGATGCCTCGCGGCCAGTTTATCATTGCAGGCTTTGCTCTGTTGATCCCGCGGCGGCCACTCGTGCCCCGCGGCATGCTTCTCACACCATTGAGGAAGCACGCCGCGGGCAGGTATTCCGCTCGTCCGCAACATTGCGATCGCGCGTTTTCTTGGAAGGCAAGCCAAGCGAAAGCGCTAGCCAGCGCCTACAGCCAACACGTTCCGCGGCAGACTTGCGGCTACACAGGTTCCATGCGGCGCCGAGCGCCCCTGGGGCATGCGGCCGAGCGAACGAACTCAATTCGGCCCCTCGCGTGATGGCGATCCTGACTTGCGCGCAGGGGGTAGCAACAGCGATGTCGCTTGCCCAAATTGCGTGCTGGCAATAATGCAATGACGCGCCGGCCACCGATAAGCGGCCGCGAGCAAGGAACGCTCGGGGACGTCATGCTGAGATTGTGGCCAGGCGAAAATGGCCATGCATGCCCCCCATGTTCGGGCCTGAACCCCCACATGGCGTGCGATGCAACTGCCTGCGCGACAATCCAGCGGAACGAACGATCAGATAGAAGAGGCGCCTCACTGACGGACATCCTTTGCCAGAAGGAATGGCGCTATGTACCCACTAAGATTTCGGCCCATCTTGCGAGACTATCTCTGGGGCGGCCGGCGGCTCGAACAACTCGGCAAAGAACTCGGCCCCGGCGATCACTGGGCCGAGAGCTGGGAAATCTGCGATCACCACGCTGGGCAAAGCGTGGTGCTCGGCGGCGAATGGGCGGGCAAGACGCTCGGCGAACTGGTCGCCGACCATGGCCCCGAACTGCTGGGGCGACATCACCCTCAACCCCGATTCCCGCTGCTGTTCAAATTCCTGGACGCCGAGCGCACACTCAGTGTGCAGGTCCACCCCAACGACGACCAGGCGGCGCTGCTCGACCCGCCCGACCTCGGCAAAACCGAAGCCTGGGTGGTGCTCGACGCCAAGCCAGGCAGCGTGCTGTACGCCGGGCTGAAGCGCGGGTTCGACCGCCGCGCCCTCGCGCGGGAAGTCCAGCGCGGAACCTGTGAGCTCTGCCTGCACCAGTTCGAGCCTCGGGCGGGCGATTGCGTCCTTTTGCACGCCGGCGCCCCCCACGCCATCGGCGCCGGTTTGCTGATCGCCGAGATTCAGCAGTCGAGCAATGTCACCTACCGACTATACGACTGGAATCGTGTCGGCCCCGACGGCCAACCCCGCGCGCTGCATATCGAAGAGGCCCTCGATGTGATCGATTACCAGCGCGGTCCCGTGCATGCTCAGCAACCACAACCCACGGACCAGCCAGGCAGAACCCGCCTGGCCGAGTGCGATAAGTTTGTCCTCGACCGCCGCGAGGCCAACGCTCCCTTCGAGATCGGCGGCGACGACCGCTTTCATATCGTGGCCGTCGTCGCAGGCCAGGCCACGCTGGCAGGAGACCCCGCTTCGCAACCGCTGGGGGTGGGGAGTTCCGCCTTATTGCCAGCAGGAGCAGGGAAAGTGTCTATCCAGCCGCGGGGCCATTGCCAAATGCTCGATGCCTACCTCCCCTGATCCCACAACCATTTGACTGGAACTTGCGAAAATCCCCAGCGGGGGGCTAGCAATGCTGCATGGCGACCCCAGGCACCCACGCCGCGGCCCCAGCATCGCAGGCTTTAACTCAGCTTGACACTCTGCAACCCACCTTATAGGGTAGGTTTGGGGAGAGCTAAGCTCCAGGTAATCGTTATGGCTAGCATGGTAGATGAAGAACGTCAGCCCGGTTCTGAAGACGATCTGTTGCGCTGCGAACACCGGGTTGGCTATCACTTCACCGACAGATCTTTGCTGCGATCCGCGTTAACTCATGCCTCGGGGGCAGCCCATCGGCTCGGGTCGAACGAGCGGTTGGAATTTTTGGGCGACGCCATTCTGGGCTACGTTGTCTGCGACATGCTCTATGAGAAGTTCCCCAACCTGTTGGAAGGCGACCTCACCAAAATTAAATCGGTGGTGGTCAGCCGGCAGAACTGCGCCAAGGTGAGCAAGTCGTTGGGGCTCGATGAATTCATGATCCTGGGCAAGGGCATGACCACCAATCCCAACATCCCTTCTTCGCTGCACGCCGGAGTGCTGGAAAGCATGGTGGCCGCCATCTGCATGGATGGCGGCATGGAGGCAGCCCGCGAGTTCGTGCGGCGGTTCATGTCGGCCCGGATCGAAGCCGCGGCCGATGGCGACCATGGCGGCAATTACAAATCGCTGCTGCAACAGGTGGTGCAGCGCGAGCACGCCACCACGCCCACCTATTTGCTGCTGGATGAAAAAGGACCCGATCACAGCAAGTGCTTCAAGATCACGGCGCTGGTGGGCAACAAACGCTTCACGCCGGCCTGGGGTCGCAATAAAAAGGAAGCCGAGCAGCGAGCCGCGCTCAACGCGCTCAGCGAGCTCAACGGCGAAGAAACGCCGTTCCCTTCGGACTGAAAGCTGGCCCTCACCAAGCAAATGCTGGAGGGTTACCAGGGCCAGGATTTCGATGGGGGGGCTACCTCGGTCAACAGATCGTGGCCCGCATTCATCTGCTGGCCGCGCTCCAAGCCATGCAAGAACATGGTTCCGACCAGCTCCAGAAGGTAGTCCGCCAGCTCCTTTTTCCGGCCTATTTGCGTTTGATGACGGGAAAAATCCTTTCCGTATTGTCGCGCAGCACTTGGGTTCCCAAGGCTAAAGCGCGTTGTTCCGTCCACGAGCGATCGACCACGTAGCGTTCGGCCAGAATCTTGGCCAAAATTCGCTTGTACATGGCGAACTTGGGTAGGGCGAACTCCAGCTTATACATATCGCTGTAGTAGCCAATCTGCTTGGTGCGGGGCACGGCTTCCAAGCGCGCCGAGGCGTCGTGCTCAATGAAGGTGGGCGTATTGCTGTACCACCAGTGCCCATTGGTGACCACGTTGGGGAAGATCCAGGCGTAGCTCGCCAGTTCTTGATTGGTAACGCTGGCCAGCACCGAAATGGGGAACGTGACGGTGGGGAACGCGTTGAATAGCTCGCGGTACTGAATCAGCGACACGCGGCTGTCGTATAGATCTTGCCCTTGGAATACGCCCTCAGGGTACACCGCCCGATTCACGCCGATCATCAGGTCGAATGGCAAGCCGTAATCGCGGCAGAGCTCGGCCAGCGTCCAAAACACAAACTGGCTCAGTTGCTCGCGGCAGTCGGGCGTGGCCTGCAAACCCTTCCGCCACACGCCGCCGACGGCAATATCGGTGAGGTTTTTCTCGTCCATCGCGGCCGGCGTAAAGCCGGGCGGCAGCGAGATCGCGCACGCCCTGGCCCCCTTGCTGGTGAAGCGGTCGAACAACTTGCCCAGCGCCTGCCGCAGGCTGGCGGTGTCGCCCACCGCCACGCCGGTGGACTTTTCCAACCGGCCGCGGACCTCGGGCTTGCCCAGGTGAAACACCAGGTCGTCGGTGCGGAGGCAGGGAATGTACTTGGCGGTATCGAAGCCTTCGAGCGAATCGTCGAAATCGTTGGTAAGAAAGACGCCGGTGAGCCGGCTCTTGGTTAGCACCTGCTGTTCCCAGTTGGGTTCGGCCATCTTTTTCACGGCCGTATCGTACAGGCTTTCCCAGTTTTCCGGCGTCAGGCGATCATCCTTGAAACCGAAAAACGCCTGGGCGATTTCAATGAGCCAACTGTATTGAATGGTGTTGTCCAGAGGGGCGAGCCGTTCCACGAGCCGCCGAACTTTCTCTTTGGGATCGATCCCCGGCTCTTCGATTCGCTCGCGAGGCATGCCGGCGGAGTGGGCCAGTTCGGTGTAGTAGTGATAGCCCAGGATGTCGGCCAGGGTGGTCGAGGCCGGCTTGAGAGCGTTGATATGCGTATGGGGATCGATGATTTCCAGCTTGTCCAATTCCTGGAACAGCCGGTTGCGAAGTTCTTGCGACATGCGGAAAGCCTTGGAAGAAAACGGGAACGCCGAGCCAAAGTTCAAGGGGATAGAACAGGCAGTTTTAGCAAATCGCGGCCGCACCGCCACCCGGCAACCCGTCGGGCAAGCCTTGTCAAGGCTGCCCTCGGACTGGAAGCTGCCCCACGCCGCCGGCCACATTGGCAACAAGACGACGCGGCGAAATCCGCGGCTCGGCACGCCCAGGAATCCGCGGCGCGGCGCCGGTCCAGCCGCGTTTCGCTTCCACCTCGTTCAGCCCATGACGGCGCGGGTTCGCTGCGGTGTGCCGCTCATCAGGCCGCGGCCGGCGGCCTACGACCCAATTGTCAAGCCGTACGGAATTCGAAAGCTGGGAGGGCTTTTGCTGGCAGACTGTCGAAAGGGGCCGAAAGGGGCGAAAGGGGACACCTGTCAGGGTTCGTCTTGTGGTCGGTCGCCTATTTGCCGTATTCTGCTGCACCCCATTTGGGCTGGACTGGATGGGGGGAGGGCAGGGCTTCCCAAGTAGAGAGCAGCTACCACCCATGCAGGTTCACCTCCTTCCACTGCCTGCCGACGTGCCACCGGCCGGTGGGCCGCGCCGCAGGTGGTGGGGCGTGGCGCTGCTCTTAGGGCTGGCCTTGGCTCTGCGCGTGGCGGCCATTTTCACGCTCGACAGCTTTCGCGAGCCCTTCACGTACGAGCACGGCGAAATTGCCGCCAACGTGGTGGCGGGCCGCGGATTCAGCGTGCGCTTCCTCGGCAGCAAGGGGCTCACCTCGCAGCAAGCTCCGGCCTTTCCGTATTTGCTGGCTGGTTGTTACCAGGTGTGGGGAGTCGAAACCCCGCAGGCTCTGCTGGCGCTGCAATTAATGCAAGCAGTCGCGGGCACGCTCACGGTGCTGGTGACCATGTGGCTCGCCTGGTCGCTGTTGCCCCGGCAACCGGCAGTGGGTTGGGCCGCTGGCCTGCTGGCCGCGCTGGCGCCTCCGCATATTTACATGGTGACCCATGTGCAGGTGGTCGCCTGGGCGGCTCTCGGGCTCACGCTGCTGCTGGCCATTGCCTGTTCTCCTCGCTGCGCCACGCGCTGGTGGGGCATGGTGGCGGCCGGTCTGGTGGCCGGGTTGCTGTTGCTGTTCGAACCCATTCTGGCCGTTGGCACTCCGCTGGCGGCCGTGGCCGTGCTGATTCGCAATCGGGCGCGCCTGTCCTGGCCCCGGGCGCTGCTGCGGCCGGCGGTCATGGCTGCCGTGGCCTGGCTGGTGGTGACGCCTTGGCTGGTGCGAAATTACCAGGTTCACGGCCAATTCGTGTTCATCAAAACCACGTTTGGCTATGCCTTTTGGCAGGGGAACAATCCGGCCAGTTGGGGAACCGACAAAGTGCCCAAGCAGCAAGTGACCCTGCTGGCCGCCGCGCACGATGGCACCTGGGCCGGCATCGATCGCGCCCTGTGGGATGCCCGGCACGAAACCATTTATATCGACGACCTGCTGCTCAAGCCCAAGAAGTATCGCCGCTTCAAGGGGCTGAGCGAGATCGAGCGCTGCGAGCAACTGGGGGCCGAGGCGCGGCAGTTCATTGCCGAAAATCCCCAGGCTTACCTGGCCCTGTGCGGCCAGCGGTTGCGTTACTTCTGGCTGGGCGACGAAACCAACCCCAAGACGTGGCACCCGTTGTTTCGCGTTTCGAACATGGCCTGGCTGGCGCTAACCGCGATCGGCCTGTTCCTGCTCCGGCGGGAGTGGCGAATGTGGTGGCCGCTGGCAGCGGTGTTTGTGGCGGTGATGCTGTTTCACACGTTGACGATTACTTCGGCGCGATTCCGTATTCCGGTGGAACCGCTCACGCTGGTTTGGGCCGGCGCGCCTCTGGCGGCAGTTTGGACGCGGCTGCGCGATCCACAAGCAATTTGCTGGGGGGCAGGTTGTTGTCCAACATCCACAAACCACTCTCATAATCGCGGCCAACTTCCTGCTCGCAGCATTGCAGCGAGATGACACTTCCACTCGCTCCGGCCATTCCCCTGGGGGCTGGTTGCCGGCGGCGACTTGTTGGGATCTTAGGGCCGGTGAGCGGCAACCAGACCCCAGCCACCCGCCGAGAAGCAGCAAGGTTCTCGGCACGCTGGTTGCTATTCCGCACACAAGCTTGCCTGGGGCGTCTGGCCGGTTGATCGTTGAGATCCTCCTGACCTGCCGCCTGGGAGTTTTGCGAAGGAGAAGTCAGATGCGCAAGGTACGAGTCACCGATCTGGTTGTTCTGGCCGCGAACGTGTTTGTCATTGGCTGGATCTTTTGGTCCCACACAAGCTAAGGGGGAGCCTGGCTCTATCCTACCCCAGAAGAATCGCGGCCGGCGAGGCAACCCTACCGGCAGCGGCGCGCCTAGAATAGAAGCAGAGTCGCGAGCCAACAGCAGGCGCAGGCGAGTGAGGGACTTTCCGTCCTACCACCCAGTCTTACAGCGGGAGGGAGGACGCAGCGTTCTCAGCGAACGCGGCATACACCGCTGGTCTGCCTGGGGGGTCTTCGCGGCGACAGGTGGGCCAACCATGGAAATCGACCTCAAGGCGCAAATCGGCACCAGCGTGCTGGCGTTTCGCGGCTATAACCAAACCAACCAAGGTCGGAGCGGCGAGCTGCTCAAGCATGCCCGCTACGGGCCGCTCATGGTCGACGCGCTCACCGAGGCCGCCGTGGTGCTGCGAGAAGCGACGGGCCGCCGAACCGATTTGGTGCGCCGCGTGCAAAAGGCCGAACCGACGGAGCTTTCCACATTCGCCGAAGATATCGGCGTGGTGCTGGCGACCTCGATTGCCCAGGTGCGCATTGTCCAGCAGTTGTTCGAGATCGACATCACCCAGGCCCGATTCAGCTTTGGCTACAGCCTGGGCGAAATCTCGGCGCTCGTTTGCTCGGGCGTGTTCTCGCTCCGCGACGTCTACTTTCCTCTGGCCGCCATGGCCGAAGATAGCGCCACCCTGGGGCGCGGCGTAACCATGGGCATTGTGTTCTCGCGCAACGCCGAACTGAATGTTCCGGCCGTGGCGCGGCTGTGTGTGGAGCTGACCCAGGCGGGCCAGGGAGCCATTGCCATCTCGGCGATCTTGGCTCCCAATACGGTGCTGGTGCTCGGGCAGGGAAACACGCTCGACCGCTTCAAAGAAAGCATGGGCGAGGCACTGGGCGAACGCGTTCACCTGCGAAAGCACCAAGGCTCGTGGCCGCCGCTGCATACGCCGCTGCTGTGGGATAAGAACATTCCCTGCAGGGCCGGAGTGCTGATGCGACGGATGGGCGGAGGGCTCATCGCACCACAGCCCCCGGTGCTATCGCTGGTGACCGGCAAGCAAGACTACAACAGCTACAACGCCCGCGAACTGGTGCATCGCTGGATCGACGAACCGCAGCGGCTGTGGGACGCCATTTACGCGGTGCTGGCCGAAGGTGTCGACACCGTGATCCACGTGGGGCCGGAACCCAACCTGGTGCCGGCCACCTTCCGGCGACTGAGCGACAATGTGCGGATGCAGTTGGCCAGCGGCTGGCTCAACAACCTGGGGCTCCGCGCCATGCAAAACATTTGGCGGCCCTGGCTGGCCAAGTGGCTGAGCTCCAAGAGCGCCCTGCTGCGGGCTCCCTATATCGAGCACGTGGTGCTGGAGGACTGGCTGCTGGACCAGGCTTGATCAAAGGGGGAGGCGCCTGGCGCTGGCACGTCTTTCCATCCCGTGGGGGCTATGAATCCTTGGGCCAAACCTGCAGGATCACGCTTTCGGCCTCGGTGCCGGGGGTGTTATACACGGCCGACCGGCGAAGCTGGAGATCGTTCAGCAGATGGCGTTCGCGGGCCACGCGGCGCTCATCCACCCAACTGGGGCCCTTGATCAGCAGCAGTCGCCCGAGCCGCGACCAGTGCGGCGCCACCCAGGTGAGAATTTTCTCGAGCCGGGCCACCGCGCGGACCACGATGGTGTCGAACACGATGCCATCTTTGCGATGCCGAGGGGCCGTTTTGGCCAACAAGGCTTCGCCCCGGCCGTGTTCCACGCGAATCGGCAAGCCGAGTCCTTGCACAATTTCTTTCACGGCCGCTGCCTTTTTGGCAATCGACTCCGAAAGCGTAACATGCAGGTCGGGCCGCACGATTGCCAAGATGATGCCAGGCACGCCGCCGCCGGTGCCCAAATCGAGCACATGCTCGCCGGGCTCCAGCAGTTCCGCCAGCGCCAGGCTATCCACCACGTCGCGAGCGACGAATCGATCGTAGTCGGTGTGGCGGGTGAGGTTCAGCCGCAGGTTCCAGCTCCAAAGCAGTTGGCAGTAGCGGTCGAGCCCCGCAACCTGCGCCGCCGGCAAATCCAACCCACACCAGGTCAGGGCCGCCTGCAAGGTCGTGGAACCGGGGCCGGTCGAGGGGGACTCGGTTCGCGCGGATTCCGATTGGTCCGACTCCACTTGGGTTGACTCGGGTTGGTCAGACTCGGAAGACGTTTCGACATCGGTCATGCGTGTGGGGTTTCCCAGCCGTGAAGGTTGAACAGGCGGCGACTCAAGCCAGAACAACCGCTGACTTTCGCATCTGTCAATGTAGAGCCAAAATTAGAAACGTCGATAGCCGGAGGGTAACTTCCTACTCCACGAGCATACCAAACAACCGGATTCGCCTGGGGGGCTGGTTGCCGGCGGCGGTTACTTGGTATCCATGCCCCGCGAGCGGCAACCAGACCCCGGCCACCCCCCCGGCCGGAAGAGATCAGTCCACGTAACGGAAGTCGATCGACGACCAGACGGCCTGATAAAAACGAGTCCATTGCGCCAGCCGCTCGCGGGGCTCGACCGCCGCTTTCTCCCAGGGCTGCAAATACTCGCGGCTCAATTCGCGTTCGGCCGAATGCGGGGAACGCCCTAGGGCCGATTGGTACACGTAGTCGATCCGGTCGCCGAGGGAGAGCTCGGGTTGCGCCAACAGTTCGGCCGCCGAGGCTTGCGCCCGATCGATGATGAAAGGGCTGTTCATCATCAGCAGGGCCTGCGTGGAACGGGTGCTCACATTGCGCTGGCCCTGCACCACGTTGGGATCGGCGAAGTCGAAAACCTCGAGCACATCCATCGGCGTATCTCGGAAGACCGGCAGATAGACGCTGCGCCAATGCTCCCGGAATTCATAGCCAAGTTCGGCCGTGGTGCCTGGCCGCATCGATGGCCCGCCAAACTTGGGTTCCAGTTGCCCCGCCAACACCAGCACGGTGTCGCGAAGCACCTCGCCCTGTACGCGGCGGCGATTCTGGTGGCTGAGCAAGCGGTTCTCCGGGTCCGCCCGCAATGCGGCAGGGCTGGCGGCGCTTTCCAACTGGTAGGCCCGGCTGAGCATGATCTCGCGGATCACTTGCTTGGTGGACCAGCCCAGGGCCTTGAATCTCGCTGCCAGGTAGTCCAGCAGCTGATCGTGGCTGGGGCGGTCGCCCATCACGCCAAAATTGTCCACCGTTCGCACCAGGCCGTGGGCGAACAAATGCTGCCAAATGCGGTTGACCATGACCCGCGCCGGCAGGGGGTTCTCGGCCGAAGTAAGCCAGGCGGCCAGTTCGAGCCGACCACTTTGGCCCGCGGGAATGGTGGGCGACTCTTGGGAAAGCACCTGCAAGAAGCCTCGCGGCACGTCGGCGCCCAGGTTGTGCACGTTGCCGCGGATGCAGACTTTGTAGTCGCCGGTCTCGGCTTCATCTTGCACGCACATCACTTTGGGAACATTGGGGGCCTTCTTTTGCAGCGCGGCCAATTTGCTTTGCAGCTGGGTCAGTTGGGCGTTGGTGGCTTCGCGCTGCGCGCGAATCTCGGCCTGGCGGGCTTTTTCAACCGGATCGGCAGCGGGCTTCTCTTGCGGCCGGGCAGCCAGTTCGACAGTGGGCAAGAACTGCACGGCGTCGGCAATCACCACGCCGGAGGTTCCTTCCGTGCCGATGGTCACAACCGCCCTTTGGCCTGCCGCGAAGGAGAATTTGCCCAGCGAGACGCTCACGCCATCGATGGGGGGCTGTTTCTTTTGATCGATATTCACGCCAGCCTCACCGCCGGCATGCTCGATCGTGATGGGAACATTGGTGGCCCGATTGGAGCCGGGCGAGTAGGTCACGCGTACTTCGTACTGGCCGGCGGCGGGCAGCTCGGCGCGGTAGATCACGCGCTTGGCGCCCTTGGCCTGGTTTTGATCGTGAATGTAGCCCAGGCCCACGAACGAGCGGTTGGAAGACGACTCTTGCCAGCTCCCGACCAGCTCGGCTTGCACGTTGTCGAGGACGATGCCTGCCAGCGTGACATTGGCGGAGGGCGGCGGCAATTGAGCGTCGAGCCGCTTGAGTTGGGCCTGCAGCTTCTTGAGTTGCTGCTCGAGGGGGGCCTTAGCGGCTTCGAACGCTTGGATGGCTTGTTCATGCTCGGGCTTGAGCGGCAACATTTGTTCGACCCAGCCCGACACGTTGCCGGGCGTGAGCGACTTGGTGCTGCGAAAGATGCCGGCCAGGGCGTAGTAGTCGCGGGTGGGAATGGGGTCGAACTTGTGATCGTGGCAACGGGCACAACCGATGGTCAGCCCTAGCATGGCCTTGCCGATGGTGTCGAGCTGCTCGTCCACGATATCCATCCGCAGCAATTCTTTGTCTTGGGTTTCGTAGTTGTGCGGGCCGAGCGCCAGGAAGCCGGCGGCGGTCAGGCCATCGGCCTGCTCGGCAGGCGTGCCGGAGATGAGATCGCCGGCCAGGTGTTCCTGCACGAAGCGATCGAACGGCTTGTCGGTATTGAAGGCGCGGATGATGTAGTCGCGATACCGCCACGCATTGGGGAACAGGAGCGGGCGTCCGCCGCCGCTGCTTTCGGCAAACCGCGCCACATCGAGCCAGTGCCGGCCCCAGCGCTCGCCGAAGGCGGGCAACGCCAACAGGCGATCGACCAGTTGGGCGAAAGCCTCGGGGGATTTGTCGGCCACGAACTTTTCGACTTCCTGGGGCGTGGGAGGCAAACCGAGTAGATCGAAGTAGGCGCGGCGAATGAGGGTGCGGCGGTCGGCGTCGGCCACCGGTTCCAGGCCGGCCTTGTGCATGGCAGCCAGCAAGAAGCGATCGATATCGCTCCGTGGCCAGTCGTCCGCGGGG
Organism: uncultured Pirellulales bacterium; assembly: GCA_964445985.1. Taxonomy (GTDB): domain Bacteria; phylum Planctomycetota; class Planctomycetia; order Pirellulales; family S012-138; genus CAYUMU01. Next base: position 48,014 of record CAYUMU010000044.1, read on the forward strand.
GTGGGAACCGTGAATTGCAGCGGGCGAAATGCCCAAAACCTCCGGCCCTGTTCGAGGTCGATGTCTTGGGTGATGACGGCCTTGCCCTCGCGGGGATCGGGGGCGCCCATGGCGATCCACTTTTCAAAATCGGCGATCACCGCGTCGGACAGTTTGCCCGAGGGGGGCATTTCGAAGCTTTCGAACCGCAGCGCGTCGAGCAGCTGGCTTTCCGCCGGCTTGCCAGGCACCACGCTCGGGCCGGAATCGCCGCCGCGGCGAATGCCGTCGCGGGTATCGAGCCAGAGATTGGCTTGCACCTGGCGAGACTCTTCGGAGTGGCAGCTATAACAATGCTGGGCCAGCACCGGACGGATCTTCTTCTCAAAGAATTCGAGCTGGTCGGCCGTGGGGGCCGCGGCGGCTTTGCCTTTAGGGATGGCTGCCGGTTCGGCGCCCGAAAGATTCGATGCCACCAGGGCTGCCGCCAGCCAGGCGCTCCATAGCGCGCAGAGCCAGCAACGAACGGTGAAGGCACTTCGAGCCCCACGAGATGACGGTTCGCCGGTTGGATAGGATGGCGGCAGGCGGAATAGCATGTCGGAGCTTCGCTGGAATGGCGGGAGTAATCGAGCGGCGAGGCGCGGAATTGCAGGACAAACTTCCTTGAATTCTAACGGCTACCGCGCGAGATTGCAGCGCGTTTACGAGCGACACCGGCCGCCACCCCCAAGAGGAGCAGTGTGGTTAGAGAAATGAAACCGCCCAGATATATAGCCAGCGGCCGGTAACGAAAGACCACCCGATGCTCGCCGGCCGGCAGCATTACGCCCCGCATGATGCGGTTCGTGCGATAAATTTCCAGCGGTTGCGGGGGGGCCGAAGGCGAGTGGAGCTCCGCCTGCCAGTCGGTGTCGTAAAGATCGCTGAGCACCAGGAACGCGGGCTTGTCGTGAACAACTTCGACTTCGATACGGCTGGGCTGACTCACGACCACGCGGCAAGTTTGGGGCTCGGACAGCGCGGTGGCGGTTGTTCCCGGCCGCACGGCCAAAGGGGTGAGGCGAGCCGCCGAGTCGCCGGCGGCTTCGACAATCGCCACGGCGCGGCGCCCTCCCAGACGGTAGATCCGCTCCAAGACATCGACCGTTTTGCGGCCGATCTCCGTTACGCCGCTGAGGGTAAGTGGCGGGGCCACATCGACGGCGGGCACGAGCCAGGCCCGGCGAGGCGGCTCCTTGGCCGCCCAAACGGAAAACACGCCATCCACGGCTTTGGGGGCCGGCAACTGCCTCCACCGGGATTCGATTGGCGGTTTCGTGTCAGGCGGCAGCAGCAAATAGGCAATGCCCGAGGCTTCGCGCATGGCGTTGCCTGCCGCTTGAAAGTCGGGAGGTATCATGGGATCGACGGTGAAGCTGTCGCCGAAGAGATCTGCATCGAGCAATACGAACGTGCCGATGACTGGAATCACGTTCAGCCCATGGGGCAGGGCCAATCGAGACTGCAAAGCTTCTCGCTCCAACGTGTGCAATTCGTGCAGTCGATCGGGATGGGGGCGATTGCTCCAGTCCGGGGGATACTTGAAGTTTTGGTGATAAACTCGATAGAAATCCCAACCTTGTTGGGCGGCGTCGCGGCGAATTAATTCCAGCATTTCGGGGGCTGCCGCCGAAAGCGAGGCGGGCGCCGTCCAAACCAACGTGCGCTGCGCGATCGCCAGATCGAGCATGACGAGGGCCAGCAGCAACCGGCGCCGCCGTGCCGATAGGGTTTGGCGGAGAGGCGCCGGCGATGGCGCCTTGCGTTTTGCCGGGCTGGCCTGCGCCGGAGGACTTGGCTTGACCGATGCCACGTTCAGTATCAGCCACGCCGCGAGCCCCACGGCGCTGGTTTGGGCAAAGCTCCACATCAGTCGCAGCCAGGCGTCGCCGGCCTGAAATGGCCCGGCCAGTTCGCTGGGGGGCATGGTTTTGAACCATGTTAGAATAAGCGGTCCGCCGACCACGGCGCCCATCGCCAGCAGGGCGCTGATCGTCGCCGTGCCGAGCAGCAGTTTGCAGACCCGCTTGCGAAAGGCGATGAGCGAGAGGTCGTCCCAGCCATAGGCGGCCAGCAAGGAAATGGCCAAAGTTGCTAGCGTGAACATTTTGCCGGGGTAATGAAAGCCTGAGTAGCCGGGCAACGTCATCACCTGGAACCAGTACCAGCCACCGAAAGCATCGCCCACCGGGAAGGTGGAATCGCCCGCTTTAAGAACATCGGGGTTCCACCAACCGGCGATTTCGCGCGCGACCCAGCCTAGCCCAAAACTGCCGAGACTGGCGAGGGTGGCAAAGACCAGCGTGAATGAAATCCAGCGAATCCGCGCCACGCCTCGCCAGAATCGCAATCGAGCCAGAGCCAGCAGCAAGGGCACGATCCCCAAGTAGAGGCTGGCCGTCCAGAAGGCTTTGTGATTGGCGGGGATGAGCTCGATCCACCGCCGGGATTGTGGCAGGGATGTGCCGCTCAGATTCGGCCAGATTAGTTCGGCGAACCGCCAGGGTTCGACGCTGAATTTATACAGCGTGCTGAAGTGCGTGTCGGGTTGGGCCTTCTTGGCCACCAGCGCCGTGTACCAAGAAGTTTCGCCGGCGTCGTTGAAGTCGCCAGTCCATACTTTGCCAGCGAAATCGTACACGTTTTGCGGAATATCGGCGGCAGCGCGGTCACTGCGCCGGGCCAATTGCAGCAGCGGCAGCACTTGCACGGCGGCCAGCCCCAGCGAGAGCAGGCCGGCCAATGACAGCAGGGCCAAGGGGCTGCTCGCCCAACGCTTCCAACGTGTGCTGACAAGGCCTGGCCGTTTGCGACGTAGCCATATCAGCAGCAGAGCTACCAGCCCTGTGTTGTAGACCATTTGCGGGTCGCCGCCCAAGAACATGGCGGCCCAAACGGCGCCCAGGGCAACCGCGGCTCGAATCGAGCGATAGGTCACCAGGCGATCGACAGCCAGCCAGGCAAACGGCAACCAGGCCGAGCTAATCAGGTAAATGGCGTTGCAATACTGAAACAGCACCTGGCCGCTGGCCGCGTAGGCCACCGCGGCCAGCGTGGCCGCCGTGGGTGAGCGGCCATATTTGCGGGCCAGCCAAGCCGCGCCCCAAGCCGCCAACAAGAGATGCGACAGGAGAAACAGCTTGTAAGCCCAGTCGAACGGAATGGGAATAAGGAGCAGCACCGAGCCAGGATAAAACACCAGGGACGTGCCCGAGGCCGCCAGGGGTTCGCCCAGGTTTTCGTGCGGATTCCAGAGCGGAACTTCACCGGCATACCACGACTGCCGCACGTACTTCAGCAGGGGATGGTAGAAGTGCCCCGCATCGCGGTAAATGAGGTTGTGATCGGCGAAGATCACGCTGGAAAACAGCCAGGCGAACAGCAGCGCCACCAGCCAGAAAGACCGGCCTGGCCAACGATCGGGGTAGTCGGCAAGCGGAGCCTTGCGACGATGCTCAGACAAAGGCGGCGTTGGCTGATGGGCGACGGGTGTCAAAGACCGCTTTCTCTCTCCGTTTACTTTTCCGCCTTAATGATCTTTTCTTGTACCGCTTTCGACTTGGCGGCGTCCTTTTGCTTGTCGAAGGCCTCCACCGCTCGCTTCCAGTTGGCCAGAGCATCTTCTTTTTGATGGAGTGCCCAATAGATGTCGGCCAGGTGGTCCAAGATAACGCCGTCGGGGGAGTCCACGGCTGCCGCATGTTGGAGGTGCGGCAAGGCTTCCTCGTATCGCCCCAGTCGATACAAGGCCCAGCCCAGGCTGTCGCGGTAGGCGTCGTTTTCGGGGTCTTGGCTCACGGCGTACTGGGTCATCCGCAAGGCTCGATTGAGGTGCTTGCCCTGGTCGGCCCAGAGGTAGCCCAGGTCGTTCAAGGCGGACACGTCTTGGGGGAACTCGTCGAGCACTTGTTGCAACCATTCCTCGGCGGCGGGCATGGTTCCGCTTTGAACTTCGATGTTCGACAGCACCAGCCGCGCTTCCCGCACCACGTCGCGGACTTCACTCGACTCGTAGTCTTCGCCGAACTTGGCCAGCATGCGCTCGTAGGCGGCCCGAGCCTGATCGTATTGCTTGGCCTGGTAATAAATCCAGGCTTTGCGGCCCTGCAAGCGGGGGTTGTCGGAGTCGAGTTCGATTGCCCGATCGATGACTTTCAGGGCTTCTTCCGTTTGCTTGGCGTAGGCCAAAGCGCTGGCCAGGTAGATCTGGAAGGCCGGATTGTCTTCGGGCAGCACCTTCCGTTCCAAGGCCTGGCGGAACACTTTCACCGATTCGTCGTTCTGCTCGCCCACCAGCAGCCCAATCCCCCAGGCCAGGTAGACCGGCGCCGCCGAGGCGGGGCGATTATCGACCACTTGCTGAAAGTAGCGGTTGGCCTCTGCGAATTGCTTGCCCTCGAGAGCAATCAGGGCAATGGCCAACTGCTCGTCGGTGGAAAGCATGCCTGTCTTCTGCACCTGGCGAGCGACTTTGAGCAGGGCTTCCATTGCCGCTTTGTCTTTGACAACCGGCTCGATCTGTTTCTCCACCGGATCGAGCGCGCCGGCCAACGCGACCACGCGGCCTAGCGAATCGAGCAGCGGTTTCCATGATTTTCGCTCGTGAAGTTCCTCGACCAACGTGCGAGCCGAAGACTGCTGCACGAACGCGTAACGTGGCTCGGAGGGCGCTTCTTGCAGCACGTTTTCGAACAGCGGCGACGCCTTGTCCCATTGGTCGGCCTGTTGGTATTGCTCGGCCAGGGCAAAGGTAAGGAACAAGTTGCCCGGCTCCGCCTTGTGCATTTTCTCCAGGGTCGGCAGCACCTCTTGTTCCTTTTTGGCCGACTTGAGAATGTCGGCCAGGGTGGAATATGGCGAAGAGCCCTGGCTGGTGGACTTGGATTTGAAATAGGTCTGCAGTTCCTGCTCGGCCTGCTGGGCATTGCCGGCGGCCAGTTCGACCCGGGCCATGTTGTAGGCGTGGCCGGGTTTGTCGCGTTCCACCAGGTAGGCCGTTTGGAAGGCTTCGCGGGCGTCGTCCAGCTTGCTGGCCTTGAGGAAGGTTTCGCCGAACATGGTGTAGGTCTTGGCGGCGTCGCCCAGCAGCGAACTGCGAATTTCGCTGGTTAGACCGAATTTCTCAGCTTCATCGAGCGCGGCCAGCACCTGCAAGAACGAATCGGCGGCCAGCTTGCTTTCGTCCAGAATGAAGGCGATTCGGCCGCGCTTCATCAGCAGGTCGATATACAGGGCCGTTTGCCGCTCGTCGGCAGGTTGCAATTCGACCACTTTATTGAGCAGATGCAGCGACTCTTTGAGCCGGTTCTCTTGAATGAGGTGGGCCGCCAACCGCTCCAGCAGCATGGGGTTGGTGGGGAACAGTTCGGCGGCGACCAGGGCGTAGCGCACCCCTTCGTCGACGCGCTTTTGCTTGAAAGCCAAAATGGCGATGGCGTCGGCGGTGCTCGATGAATCGGGATCGAGCTGGAACGCCCTTTGGTAAAGGCGGAGGGCGCGGTCGGGATTGCTGTCTTCCATGCGCCGCGCCGTGGCAAACATGGCCATGGCTTCGAGGCGATCCTGCTCCGCTGGCGTGCGCCGCGTGGTGAGCGTGGCCGGCACGTCGTCGAGTTGCAACGGGGCTGGCCGCGCCGCGGGCGCCGGGCCAGCCGCCCACAGGCCGCGGCAATTCAGCCCGATCACCGCATCACCGGCCAATGCCGCAAGACCAACCAGGCTAAAGATGATGAACCGCTGCACGCAAGCACTCCGGAAAACGGTATGGGGTGGCTGTTGCCCATCCTTCGATTGCGGGCAAGCCGGGGATAACTTAGGGATTGCGCAAACTTTGCGCACTACCTATTTCACTCTAGCAGACGAGTCGCGCCGGTGCCAACGCTGGAGCGCTCCCCGTGCGCCCCGTGCCCCCGTGCGGAACCCTCTTCGTAACGATTCTCTGTTTTGCGGATCGCGGAAGTCGAATCAGCATGGAGGTTTGCTGATTTGAAGTTGCTTTCGGTGGGGTGGCGGCGGAAGCAACCCTTTCCGAACTTTTCAGGGGTTGCGAACGCAATGCCTGGATTACTTCATCGTGTTCGGCCAACGACACATGGACCATCTCGTTTCGGAAATGACGTCGTACTACCACGAGGAGCGCCCGCACCAGGCGAAGGAAAACGATCTGCTGGTGCCGACCGCCACTCCCCCTGACAAGAAACGAAACCGGAAAAAAGCAGAGTCGC
>CAYUMU010000045.1:0-54105 GCA_964445985.1 uncultured Pirellulales bacterium
AATCACTCAGCCAAAACGGCTCAAACAAAACCCGCCATGAATAATCCGGGTTAGATGGTTCGCACGGTGACGCCCGAATCGGCAATTACAGCTTGGCTTGGCCAGGTTCTTCTGGGGGCAAGGTGTGGGCTGCGGTGGTTAGAGATGGCCATCTCTCTTGGCCACAACTTGACCCCAGCCACTCGTTTTCAGCCGCCTTTCACCCTACATCCACCGCCGAGCCGTCGGCTTCCAAAAAGGCTCGCCAAGCCACGTATTTGGGGTTTCGCAGTTTGCTGCTTAAGAGGGGGCTGCGCTTGGGGCGGACCGGTTGTTGGGCCAGGCCCATTTGGGCTTCGTGCGGGGTGCGGCCCCCCTTTTTTACGTTGCACCGCACGCAACTGGTGACGATGTTTTCCCAATCGGTTGGCCCGCCTTGGCTGCGGGGGACCACGTGGTCGAGGCTGAGCTGGTGCAGCGGGAAACGCTTGCAGCAGTACATGCAGCGGTAGTTGTCGCGGGCAAAGATGTTTCTGCGGCTAAAGCGCAGCGTTTTCCGCGGCATGCGGTCGTAAGTAAAGAGCCGAATGACGCGCGGCACTTGCAGTTGGAAACGGATGGACATCACCCAGTCGTCATGGGCCGTTTGCTCCTCGGCCAGCAACTCGCTCATTTCCACCCAGCGGGCGAAGTCGTAATTGGTGAACTGACCGTTGGCCACGTGAATGACTTCGGCCAGGTCGCGGAAGAGCAGGCAAATGGCTCTGCGAACCGGGACCACGTGAACCGGGGCATAGAACCGGTTCAGCACCAAAACGCTGGCGTTCATTCCGCCTTTGGCGGAACGACTGCCGTGATGCACGGAGTCGACCATAAAAGAGATTTCCCAGCAGGCACGCTCGGAGCCGCCCCCGGGGCGAAACAGACGCCAATCGCCAAAGTGCTGGAACAGCTCGAAGTGTCGCCAGACTTTGCGCCGGGAACGTCAGCCGTGTTGTCGACCGCGGCGGACTGCAGGTTGGGCCTGGTTGTAGCCAGGCTTGCATGACCACAAACAGGAAAACGAGTTTCCCAAGTGCGGCGAACCCACCGAAGGCCTGCGTATTCTACGCGGCCCTGCGGCCGGCTGGCAATTGGATTTGATGGCGAGCCGCGAGTAAGCTGCCGCAGGGTGCGTAGCGCTCACTGCCAACTGGCCAGCTTTTCATGCGATCTTCATGCGTCCCTGACGGGAGAAGATCCCTGCCCCCCAGACCGTTCACCCAGAGGATTGGCCTACGATGTCGGCTCAGCAACCAGGTTCCGCGGCGCCTACTTCCGACGAGCTGCGTACGTTTTTGGCCGGGCAGCGCACGTTGCTGGCCTGGATTCGCACGGCGCTAGCGCTGATGGGCCTTGGCTTTTTGGTCGCGAGGTTCGGCCTGTTCTTGCGACAAGTGCTGGCGGTGGAACATCTTCCCACCACCACATCCAGCAGTTTTTCGCTGTGGATGGGCATGGCCCTGGTGCTGCTGGGCGTGGCCGTGAACGTGTGCGCGGCGACACGCCACTTGGAGTTCTTGCGAAACTTTCGCACCAGCCAGCTTGGCCAGCCGCGGCGGTCGCTGTTCGAGGTGGCGTTGGCCCTGCTGTTGGCAGCGCTGGGCCTGATCATGGCCGGGTATCTATTGATTGTGGAACTGTAACGCGAGGCTGGCGGTTAGACGGGGGGTTCCATGTTGCCGCCATCGGACCTCAGGAGCCGGGTGAGTTGGCTCTTCAGCTCGCTTTCGATCTTGCCCTTGAAGAGCATGGCGGCGAAGGGCAGGTCGAGGTCGACGGCCACGTTGCTATCGCTGACGGCGAGGCCGCCGGCCACCTTGAAGCCCATCGTTTTGAACGAGAATGAGCCCTGGTTGCCGGACATGTTTTCTTGCAGGTCTTTGAACTTGTCGCCGTGCTGGCTTTTGACCTTATCCAGGTAGGTTTGCAGTCGTTCCTTGGCCTTTTCGGCGCCCAATTGGTGGTCCACGGTCACGTTTAACTTGGGCATCTCTCTGGTACTCCGCGAAAGCGAACGGCGAGGGTTCGCAGGTGTTTTGGCAAGGCGATGTTGGGCACGGCTCAGCGTCGGCCGGGGGCGTGCGAATTAGCCGGCCAGCTTGGCTTTCAAGTCTGTAAGCAATTGCAAGGCGCCCCCGATTTCGGTCTTTTGGCGCTCAGGCTCTTGGGGAATTTCCCGCTCAATGGTCAGTGGTCCGGTGTAGCCGATCTCGTTGAGGGCGCGGAGGAAGTTCTCCATGCCCACGCTCCCTGTCCCCAGCGGCACTTCGGCGCCCCAGGTTTTGCCTGGTTGGTCGCTCCACGTGGCGTCTTTGCAGTGGACGCTGCGCACGTATTTGCCAACCTGGCGGAGGGCGGCGATCGGTTCGCCGGTCCCGTACAAGATCATATTCGCCGGATCGAAATTGATGAACAGGTTGTCGCGGCCCACGTCGGCGATGAATTGCAGCAGGGCCTCGGCGGTTTCCTGGCCGGTTTCCAGGTGCAGGGCCTGCCCATTCCGCTTCACGTGGTCGCAGATATCTTGAGTCACGGCCAGCACTTGCTGATACAGGTCGTCGCTGGCGTCGTGGGGAATGAAGCCCAGGTGCATGCCCACCACGCTTACGCCCAGCACATCGTGGGAAAAGTCGGCAATTTCTTTGAATTCTTGCACGCGGGCGGCGCGGGTTTCCGGCGGCACGAGCCCTACGGTCTTGGAGACGGTGGGAATATCGGCGTAGCTTTCGCCCATGAATCCACCGAAGACCACGGTAATGGTCACGCCTGCCTGTTCGAGCCGGCGGAGGAAGTCTTCCCCGCGCTCCACGGTGCGGCTGGCTTGGGAAGGGGCATGCAAATGGATGGTGGGAATCCCCAGCTCTTGCACGACCTCAAGCTTCACCCCCAACCCGGCATCTAAACTGGCAAATACGCCTAGTGGCCACTTTTCCATGCTGCGCTCCCCCGGCAAGCTATTACAACGGCAAAGGTTGGCAGCCGAACGAGTTTGGCTGCCATCGGCCTCCCCAGGTTACCAAGTTAAGGGGTCGGTCGGAATCCCCCGGAAAGCGAAGGGCGGGACGACCAGGTATATCGTTGCCGGGCACGACCTGTTCGACTGCCAGGTGGAGCGCAGCCGAGCCAGCAACCCTTTTTTATCAGGCTGCCCCCAACCCTCTCCCGCGAATGCGTTGCTCAAGTTTCCCCGCGATTTTTGGTGATCCAGATGCGAAAATGCACTGATATGATAAGGTTCGGGTTCGATTTGCGAAAGCGAGTACGGCGCGGATGAGCGACTTCACCGAGGCCCTGCAGGCCATGGAAGCAGGCGACGCTCAGGCGGCAGAGCGGCTGTTGCCGCTGGTGTACAACGAACTTCGCAAGTTGGCGGTAGCGCACCTGGCCAACGAGCCAGCGGGCCAAACCTTGCAGCCCACGGCTTTGGTGCATGAAGCCTATCTTCGCCTGGTGGGCGGAGCCAATCCGGCAACCTGGAACGGACGTGGTCACTACTTTGCCGCCGCCGCCGTGGCGATCCGTCGCATTCTGATTGAGAACGCGCGGCGAAAACAGAGCGCCAAGCGCGGCGGCCAATTCGCGCGGCAAGACTTTCCGCTCGATCTTGTCCCCGTTCTGCCCGAAACGCGGGAAGATTTGCTGGCCCTGGACGAGGCGCTGCAAAAGCTCGCGGAGCGCCAGCCGCGGGCGGCCGAGCTAGTGCAGTTGCTCTATTTCGCGGGCCTGACTTTGCCCGAAGCCGCGCAAAGCTTGGACATTTCACCGCGTACCGCGGGGCGATTATGGGCCTACGCTCGCGCCTGGCTGCGGCGAGAAATCGAGCAAGACAGCGAAGGCGGAGAGATTTTCTAGAGAATCTTGGCCAGCGATCCATCTGGATTACGCACTGGTAGGTAGGAGGCAAGTCGTTTGCCTTGGACCCGCTATCTGGAGAGCGATCGATGAACATCATGGGGGGGGCGGCGCGGGCGCTCGACAAACAAGGCGTACCCCAAAAGGGAATCAAGCGTCCGGCTCCGCGAAGGCTTGATCGCTTTGGCGAATGGTCGGGCACGTTCATCCATGCCCAAGAACGTCACGGGAATCTTCACTGCACTCGGGTGCAAGAGTAGCCAACCATGAACGAGCAATCCATCTTTCTGGCGGCGTTGGAGATTACGAACGCAACACAGCGTTCGGACTATCTAGATCAAGCTTGTGCAGGCGATACGTTGCTGCGAAGCCAGGTGGAGTCGCTGATCGCGGCGCATGAACGGTCGGGCCAGTTCCTCGATGTTCCTGCCTTGGAGCAGTTGGAAGGCGCATTGCAAGGCCGCGGCCGGCAAGGCGAAACGAGTGCCGAACAACCAGCGGGGGCGGAAGACATCGATCTCTCCTTCTTGCAGCCCTCCACCGCGGCGGGATCCCTGGGTCGGCTCAGGCATTATGAAATTCGCGAAGTCGTGGGGCGTGGCGGTTGCGGAGTCGTGCTCAAGGCATTCGACGAAAAGCTGGAACGATTGGTCGCCATCAAGATCATGCTTCCGGAACTAGCGGCCACGTCGCCTGCTCGTAAACGATTCTTGCGAGAGGCCCGGGCCACCGCCGCCATTCGCCATGAAAACGTGGTGAGCATTTACGCCGTGGAAGAGCAGCCGCTCCCCTTTCTGGTGATGGAATATATCGAAGGGCAAACGCTGCAACAAAAGCTCGACCAGCATGGGCCGCTGGATGTGAACGAGGTGCTGCGAATGGGGCAGCAAATTGCCAGCGGGCTGCAAGCCGCGCACGCCAAGGGATTGATCCACCGCGACATCAAGCCGGGAAACCTGTTGTTGGACAACGACAGCGGACAGATCAAGATCACCGATTTTGGCCTGGCCCGAACCGCGGACGATGCCAGCGTGACGCAAAGTGGCGTGATTGCGGGCACGCCGCTGTATATGTCGCCCGAGCAAGCGCAGGGCCGCGATATCGATCATCGTTCGGACCTGTTCAGCCTGGGCAGCGTGCTGTACGTCATGTGCAGCGGCCGGCCCCCTTTCCGCGCCCCCAACAGCATTGCCGTGCTGCTGCGGGTCGTGGAAGAGCAGCCCCGCCCCATTCAGTCCATCATTCCCGAAGTTCCCGCCTGGCTGGCGGCAATCATCGCCCGGCTGCATGCCAAGGCGCCGGCCGAACGCTTGGGTTCGGCGCAAGAAGTCGCCGAGTTGCTCGCCCGCTGCCAGGTGGAGCTCAATCAGCACGGCCGCGTGGACCTGGCGAGTGATGAGCTTCCTGCCGTGTTGGCAGCGGCGAGCGCATCTCAAGAGCCTGCGAATGACATCCGCGCGGACCGGGTTGGTCTCGCCAGTTCTGCCCAGTTCGCTTCGCCTGAAAGTTCCTTGCCAACCGCGCTCAAGCCGCGTTTCGGTCGGAATCGCTGGTTCACGGCCGCCGCGATGGCGATCATCTTGCTCACGGCCCTCGGCCTGACCGAGGCCACGGGCGTGACCAACGTGCGGAGTACGATCATTCGCTTATTCTCTGCCGAGGGAACGCTGATCGTGGAAGTGGACGACCCTGGCGTGAGCGTGACCATCGATGGCGAAGAGCTGGTAATCACCGGCGCGGGAGCGAAGGAAATCCGCCTGAAGCCGGGCCAGTATAAGGTACTCGCCAGCAAGGACGGCAAGCTGGTGCGGCAGGAATTGGTCACCGTCACGACGAATGGCCGGCAAGTGGTGCGGGTCAGCAAGGAAGCCCCACCCGCGACGATCGGCCTTTCGCAACCCTCCGTGCCGATTGTCACCAGTGCCGAGCAGCGCAAGGCATTGGAGTGGGTGCTCTCGGTCGGCGGCCAGTTAGACGTGGTCACATCGGGAACGTCGCGCCGATTGAAAAAGGGCGATCCGCTTCCCGCCGGTCCCTTCAAGGTCAACAGCGTCAATTTAGAAGGGGTCGAACCCAATTCCGTCGACGACGATTCCATCGAGTTCCTGCAAGGGATGCCCCACATCGACCTGCTCGTGTTGCGCGCCGCGCCGGTGGCTGTCGGCGATGCGGGAATTGCCAAGTTGGCCACCTATCCGGGCATCACGAATGCCCGGCAACTGAGCGTGGGGGCCATTCCGATGACGGATGAGGGAATGGTGCATTTGCGGCAATTCCGCGAACTGACCTTCCTCAACATGAATGATCTTCCCATCACGGCGGCGGGATTGAACCACCTTCGCGACGTCCCCCTGACGGCGCTGTGGCTCATCAGTTGCCGCCGGGTTGACGACGAGGGGGCAGCGGCCATTGCCCGGCTCGAAAAGCTAACGGAGTTGCGCGTCGACTTTGCTCCGCTCACCGATGCAGGCGTGGCTCACCTGGCGACGCTGCCCGAACTCAACAACCTGATTCTGTGCGACAGCAAACAGATCACCGATGTTGGCCTGGAGTATTTGGCCAAGTGCCAGACGCTCCGCAGATTGGTTGTGAAGCGTTGCTCGGTTTCGGACGACGGGGCCAAGCGACTGGCCGCGGCGCGGCCCGATCTCTGGATCGAATGGGACGGCGGCGTCCTGCAGCCGACTTCGTTATCCGCCGATCGCCGGATCGCGGAGTATTTGCTCTCGCTGCCGGGCGGAGATCGCCAGGGTGTCCAAGTGTATTTCGAGAATCGCTGGTTGACCGTCACCAAAATCGGCGACCTGCCGGTTGGTCCGTTCCACCTGACGGCAGTCTCGGGACCGCCGACGCTGGACGATGACGGGCTGGCGAATTTTCAGGGTTGCAAACATCTGAGGACACTTGGTCTGACGAACACGCGGGTCACGGCGAAAGGACTGGCCGTACTCAAGGATTGCCAGACGCTGCAGACACTAACACTGGCAAGCAACCTCTTCGACGACACAGCGTTGGAACATTTCCAAGGTTTGGGTTTGAAGACCCTCACTCTCAAGGGAACCAAAGTGACCGAGGCCGGCGTGAAGAAACTCGCTACGGCCCTGCCTCTATGTAAGATCGAGTGGGACGGCGGCGTCATCGAGCCAACGCCGAATTCCGCCTCATCTCAGCCCGCCCCGTCTTGGCAACCCACCGCCGAACAACAAGCCTTCTTTGATGACGTGGCGAAGCTGACTGCGAACGATCAGGGGTGGGCCGTGGTCAAGAAACTCAAAGCGATCAATCCGGGCTTTGATGGCACGGCGTGGCATCGAGTTGAAGGAGGCCGCGTGGTTGAGCTCAAATTTAGGACTTTGGCTTCCGACTCCGAAGTCACCAGCATCTGGCCAGTGCGCGCCTTGGCGGACCTAAGTATCCTGGATTGCGGCACCAGCTTACTTCAGAAACGAAGAAAGCTCGTCGACCTTTTGCCGCTGACCGGCATGCCGCTGACAAACCTGGATTGCAGGAACTCTCTTGTCGCGGACCTTTCGCCGCTGCGCGGAATGCCATTGACCGTTCTCGATCTCCAACAAACGGACGTCTCGGATCTGTCGCCTCTGCGAGGAATGCCGCTGATCGAATTGCACATCAACGTCACCAAGGTCACCGATTTGAGCCCGCTGCGTGGCATGCCACTGGCCAAGTTGTTTTGCGTCTCCGCCCCCGTCTCCTCTCTCGATCCGTTGCAAGGCTTGCCCTTGACGGACATCGACATCAGCCGCACCCGCGTGACTGATCTGACGCCGCTCAAGAACAGCCCCGTCAATAGCCTCTCCTTTTATCTCACGAATATCAGCGACCTCTCTCCGCTCCAAGGGCTGCCACTGGAGCGGCTGAGTTTCGGCCATTGTCCCGTGACGGACCTGCGGCCGCTCCAGGATCTGAAGCTGAAACACCTGGTCTGTGAAGCGACGAAGATCCGGGACTTGTCGCCCCTGCGGGGAATGCCGTTGGAGCTCCTGTGGTGCCATACGAATCGCATCTCCGACATCACGCCGCTTCAAGGGATACCGCTGAAGCACTTGCGGATCGAATTCATTGCGGGACGGGATGCGGAGACCCTGCGTTCGATTCCCACGCTGGAATTCATTGACGGCAAACGGACCAAGGAGTTCTGGCAACGATTCGATGCCCAGCAAGCCGCCGCCAAGAAATTCGCCTCCGAGGTCGCCGCGCTTCCCGCGGACCAGCGCGGCGAGGCCGTGACCGAGAAGCTCAAGGAGGTCAACCCCAACGGGAACCTTCGGATCGAGGGGCTGCATGGCGAAGCATCCGAAACCGTGGATCTGTTCCTTGGAGAAAGTCAGCACGGCCACGACATCACTCCGCTGATGGCGTACCCGAAACTGAAGAAGCTGACGATCACCTGGGGATGGAGCACGCTCGATCTCACCGCGCTTGCGCAGTCGGAACTCGAAGACCTCACCTGCCACGAACAGATTGCCTCGCGCAATCGAATCGTCCTGGAGAAGATCAAAACCCTCAAGACGATCAATGGCAAACCGGCTCGGGAATACTTTGAGCAATTCGAAAAGCGAGACGAACCGGCCGCCGCCGCCGCGGCGACGATGGTCCCTTCCCCGGCGCTTGAAGCCTTGCGCCGCGAGCAAATTTCCCCCGCGGCCTTGGCCTTCGCTGGCGACGGCGATCCAGAGAAAGCGCCGGCCAGCCTCGTTGCCGTGCTGGGCGAACCGGAGCCGATTCATTTGCACCCGATCGCAGGCATGGCCTTTAGCGGCGATGGACGCTGGCTGGTTTCCGCGGCCACCGATCAGACGATCCTGTTGCGCGAAGTCGCCACGTGCAAAGTGGCGCGCGTGATCCGCGGCCACAATGCGTACATTACCTGCCTGGCGTTTACTCCCGACAACCAAACTCTTGTCTCGGGGGATTCATCCGGTGTTGTCAAGCTGTGGCCCATCCAAGAAGCGGGCGAGCCGACGACCTTGCAGTTCAACCTGAAGAAGATGCGGGCGGCGGTCAGTCGCGACGGCCGTTTCCTGGCTGCCGGCGGCGCGGATGGAAAGGTCAAATTGTGGAAGTGGAACGAGTGGGACAAGCCGGTGGAATTGCCCGTCGTCAGCCAGGGCGAGTTGTCGGCCATTGCCTTCAATGCGGATGGCGAACTGTTGGCGTGTGGCTGGTCGGACAAGGAATCGAATGACCGGATTGCCCTGTACCAGACGGCCGACGGAACGCGAACGCAAACCCTGCCGGGGCACAAGTCCACCGTTCGCTCGCTGGTGTTCAGCGCCGATGGGAAGTACCTGGCTTCAGCGGGAGATGGGGCCACTCAACTCTGGGATCTTGCGGTGGCCAAACCGGTTGACACCGGGGCGAACGCACTGGGGGCCAACGCCGGAACCGTCTGCTTCACCCCCGACAGCAAGCGGCTGGCCACCGGCCCCCTGACGTTCGCCGGGAATTTCAGCGTTTTCGACTTGCCTTCTCGGACCAAGGTGAACGGCACCGGCAAGCGGGCTTCCTGGGCAAGCGTGACCAGCCTTGCTTTCAGCCCTGACGGCAAGATTTTGGTGGTCGGCGACCAGGGCGGCTCGACGCGGTTCTACGACACCACCGATTGGCAACTAACAAAACCGTACTGGGAACCCGGCCATCGCTGCATGGTCGAAGCGTTGGCAGTCAGCCCCGACGGGCAAACAATTCTGTCGCGCGGCACGGACAATACGTTGCGCCGCTGGGATCTCGACAAGCCGGGCGAGCACAGGATCGTGCTCGAATATGATCCGCCACAGCGCGAGCTTGCCTATGGTCCGGACGGCAAGACCTATGCCACGTCGGAAGCGCCTCCGATGCTCGTCTTCGATGCGGCCACGAACAAGCAACTGTTCACCGTGCCCCTTTCCGTCTATAGCTTGGCCTACAGCCCGGACGGCAAGCTGATCGCCGGCATCGCCGACGACATGGTTCAACTCGTCGATGTGCAACTCGGCAAGGTGGTGCATCGCTTTCCGTCGTTGAAGCAGCAGGCGTTTTCGCTGGCTTTCAGCCGCGACGGCCGGCTGTTGGCCGCCGCGGGCAACCAAGGCAAAATCATGGTTTGGAATGTTGCCACGGGCGAGGAGATCGCCAGTTGGCAAACGGCTCAAGCTCGCAGGGTCGCCTTCCATCCCGACGGCAGCTATCTCGCCATCGGACATACCGACGGCACGATTGCCTTCTGGGATGCGACAACCTGGGAGAAGAAGCGATCTTTTTACGCCCATCAGCATGGCGTCCAATCGCTCCGTTTCACGCCCGACGGCCGCACGCTTCTTTCCAGCGGCGTGGACGGCGTGATTCAAGTCCGCAACCCCGACCGCGACCGGCCTCGCGCCGTGATCCCGGTCGGTTCGGCAGGTCATCCCATCCGATTCGACCTCGATGCGTCGGGGCAATACCTCTTCGCCTCGGGTCCCACGCCGCTCATCCACGTGCATCGGCTGCCATTGAACGATTGAGCGGCAACGGAACCTGATCGCAACGCAAGGAATCGAATCGAATCGAATCGATAATGCAGGCGAGCTGCCCTCGGCATTGCTAGAATAACAGCAACCAAAAAACCGGAACACCGATTGCAAGTAAAAGATTGACAACGCAGCGCGACCTCGATCAGCGCGGTTGGTTGCAAACAACAGGAGTACGCTATGTATTGGTTAGCGCGTGGTGAGCAAGGCATCCGCGTTAGTCGGCGCGCCGCGCTGCGCGCGGCCGGAGCATGCACTGGCGTCGTGCTGGGTTCAATCGCTCTGTCGCCATCATCGCTGTTTGCGATTCAGTCGGCCAATCCTGCCAGGTTGCAGCCATTCGCGGACTACAGCAAACTTTTGAGTTTGCTTCGCCGCAAAGGGCATCGTTACCGAATTCTCGGCGCCGCTCCCAACCAGGCTCCGATTGTGGCAATCCGGTGCGGAGGCAAGAAAAAGCCTGCAATTTTGATTAGCGCTGGCAGTCATTCAACCGAGCACGCTGGCGTGGTCGCCGCGGTGGAACTGATCGACCAACTGAAAACCGAGCACGAAGTTTGGGTTGTTCCCAGTCGCGATCCGGTGGGCATGAACGGATTTGCCCACGCGCTCGGCCTCGGCCTTGGCGAACCGCCCGAACTCGGCTCACTCCAAGCCGCGGAGGCGTTGCTGCGCCGCAGGGGAACCATTCTCTTCGACTCGGGCGAAACCTTGCTCGTTTCCATTGGAGAATACGGCTACGCCACCCAGGGTCTTTACCGCCAGATCGAAAAGGGAGCCCCGTTTCTCGACTCGCTCCGTGGTCGCCGGATCTATTTCCCTTCTCGTTCGACCGATATGCCCGGCGCCGGCCCGCTCGAGCGTGCATATACTCTGATCGTCACCACCGACAATGAGATTCTCCATCTCAATCGATTTCACGATACCGCGTGGGCGCCGGCCGAAGTCGTGGCGGTGCGAAATCTCATGGCGGAAATTCAACCAGGCCTCACGTTCGATCTGCACGAGCATGGCCGCGAATTCTACTGGATGTCGGCTCGCCGGCAGCGCACGGAAACCGATGAGCTGTGGGAGCGGCGCATGGCTCACTCGGGCGTGGAGGCCGTCGCGGCCACCGGCGCGATGCTGGCGCCCGATAGTTACTCCCCAGGCTCGTTCTTCGAAAAGCTAGAAGCGGGCGTTTACTGGCTCGACCCCAGCCAGCGCGGTGAAGGCTTGAATTTCGCCGACTATGCCTCGGCCAAATACGGCCCTAGTTTCACCATCGAAACAGGAATGAAGGGACCCTTCCATCAGCGCGTGGCACAGCACCTGGCTGTCGTTCAAACCGCCGTGCGCGTGTTTGAAGAACGCTATTAACGAGCTTGGCCGTCGCCGCGGCAACTCCACGAGCTTCTCCGCGGTTGGTTGAGATGTCAGCCCGCAAGAAACTAATCCGCGAAGTGCCATTGAAAGATGCGTTGCTGCAAGAAGGTGAGGTCGCGCACGTTGGGAATCAGGTAATGATTGTCGTCGGTGTCGGTTAGCAATCGGCCGTGGGCACCGTACATTTTGACTGCTTTGTCTTCCAGCGGCAGTGAGAAAGCCATCTCGCCCGCATCGGTCAGGGCGACGCACCGCAGCAGGTTGCGTTCAGGCCGCAACTGTTGCAGTTCCAGAATCGTGCGAAGTAGGTATCGCCGCTTGAGACATTCTCGAATCACTTGCTGGGCATCGTCGGGCCAATCGGCCAGGGTGCGGATCATGCCCACCTCGAACAGGCTGCCGTGCTCGTCGGTGCACTGAACACTCAGGAATTGCTCCGCGTGACGGGAGGGAAATGCTCGAATGGCGGTGATATCGCTGAATTGGTCTTCGCCGACCTGCACGCTTGCCACATTGTGAACACCCGAATAGATCCGCGAGTTCCCAGGTTCCAACCAGCGCAAAGTAAAAGGGGCACAGCCTGCCATTGGTTTGGTCTCGTGGGTTTGTTGGGCCGACCTGTTCCAGGTTGGCTCCTGGCCTGGGTCGGCGTCGAGATCGAGGTTGAACTCGGGCGTGGCGCCGGCGCCTTCGCCCACGGTGGCAGATTGAAGACTTTTGGCCGCGGAGTGCATGCCTGTTTGAATGTGCACGAGCGAGGCGTAAACACCTCCTTGCGCGAGCAACTCATCGTGCGTGCCTTGCTCTATGAGCCTGCCTTGATCGAGCACGAACAGGCGATGCGCATCGCGCAGCGTGGAGAGTCGATGCGCCACGGCGATGGTGGTGCGTCCTTTGGCAAAGCGGCGCAATGCCTCTTGAATGGCGCGCTCCGACTCGGTGTCCACGCTGCTGGTCGCTTCGTCGAGAATCAGGATGCGGGGGTCATATAGTAGGGCACGAGCAATGGAGAGCCGTTGCCGTTCCCCGCCCGAAAGACCGGCCCCCCGCTCGCCAATGGTGGTTTCGTAAGCAAAGGGCATTCTCAAGACAAAATTGTGCGCGCTGGCCGCTGCCGCCGCCGCCAGAATTTGTTCCGGCAGCGCGTCGGGGTTGCCGTAAGCAATATTGGCCTCGATGGGGCCTTCGAACAAGAAAGACTCTTGCAGCACCACGCCCACATGCTGCCGCAGCTTCGGCAGTTGTAGGGAGCGGATGTCTTGCCCGTCGATCTGAACTTGCCCCGCGGTTGGGTCGTACATGCGGCTGATCAGGCTCAGCAGCGTGGACTTGCCGGAACCGCTACGGCCCACAATTCCGATCATTTCGCCCGGCCGGATCTCAAATGTCAGGTTCTTGAGCACCACTTGCTGATCGTCGAATGAAAAGCTGACATTCTGAAATTGAACCTTGCCTTCAACCTCGGGCACATCGAGTGGGGCCTCGGCCTCGGTGATCTCGGACGGAGTGTCCAGCAGATCGAACACCCGTTTGCTGGCACTCAAGAACTGACTGATCCAGGTGGTCGATTCCGTAAGCGAAGTAAGCGGCGTATAGAACATGGCCAGGTAAGCAATGAACGCCATCAACGAACCCAGCGTCATTTGTTCGCCAATCACATCCCTTCCGCCCACGTACCATACGATAAGCGCCCCCAATCCGAAGACAAAGCCAATCAGCGAAGTGAACGTGGCATTAAGAAAATCGACCTGGCGGCGCGAGTCGCGGAGGCGGTGGCTCGATTTCTGAAAACGATCATACTCGCGCGGTTCTTGAGCAAACGATTTGACGACTCGAATGCCAGACAACATGCCCGTGAGGGCCGCCGCCTGTCGGCCCACGGAATCCCAATAGCGATTGTGCCGCGGATGCAAATGCCGGGTAAAGAACCAACTGCCGGCCACCACCAGCGGCATGGGCAGCATGGTGTAGAAAGCCAGCTTGGGATTGAGATAGAACAGCATCACGCCAATGCCCAGGAGTTGCAGGCACTGCAATATGAAACCGCCGCTCACCTGGTGCATGAGGGTATGCATGGTTTCGGTGTCGTAAGACACGCGGCTCATCAACATGCCGACCTGTTGGCGATCGTGATAGCCCACCGGCAGACGGTGCAGTTTCTCAACCATTTTGGCGCGGAGGTCGGCCGTGAGGGCCGTTCCCACCCAACTGGAGATCCGCCCTTTCCAAACTCCAATCGCCGCGGTTACCAACCGCATGGCGGCGAGGGCCACCACCAACAGCAGGAGAAACGAGATCAAGCCATCCACCGGCGGCTTGGGCTGGTCCAACTTCAAGACGCGGTCGACCAGCACTTTTTGCAGCATCGGCGGCGCCAACTCCACCGACACGGCAATGAGCGACAGCCCAAACATGAGCGCGGTGGCGCCGCGATAGGGCCTTAGCAGTTGCCAAACCCGGCTCAAGATTCGTTGGTTCGACTGGTCATCGCGATCGCTCGTCGTGGCCTCCAGGGAATCGACGAGTGGTTGCGGCGAAACACCCTTGCGCAACTTTTCGAGCTGCCGCACGCCATCGCCAAAGCGAGCGCCTTGCCGATTCGTATACCGCAGCAGGTCGACCCACAACCCATCGCGGCGAACCTGTACAAAGCCCGATCCCACGGCCGCCTTCACGCGAAAGGCTTCGCACTGCGACAAAGCGATGCGATGGACCCAGCGGGGCTGGCGGCCCGCTTCGAGAACCGCCACCTGGCCGGCGGTAGCCAGCAGCCAATGCGGCCGGGCGCCACCATCGAGACCCACCTCGCTACGGAGCGCCAAGAGGATGGATCCCGAGGTGAAAGAATCAATCGCTGCCTCGGGGGCAGTGGCTGAATCGTTAGTTTCTTGCTCGTTAACATCTCTGCAAGCTGCGGAGAACTTCAATGCCTCAACATTCGTTGGCGGTTTATCCGCGTTAAGAATCGTGCGGTCGACCGGGTCAAAGTCATGGGAAACCAAGCCGCTTCCCAGCAACTTTAACGATTGCGTTAGTTCTTCTGGCAAAGATTGCATACCCACGCGCGGGATTCCTATCTCAACGAAAGAAGCAAGCGTTTGTCGTGCTGCCAAGTGATGGTGGTGGTAGCGGCGCGCCCCAAGTCCCTGGGCAAAGTGCATGCCAAGTTGGCCGTGTTGTCGTAGCGGCAGGCAACAACTTTGACTACCCCACCAGCGGAGCCCCTTGTTGTTTCGCCCCGCGGCGGTTCAGATGAGTACTCCTGCCCAGTGCTATCAATCGGTGAATCCCGATGGCTTGTTTGACCCGGTTGCAGAACGTACAGGTTTCTGCGGGCGTTGATCGTTGAACGATCAAGTTTGAGCCCTCGAACTGGTTTTGGGTTGGACATTTCTCAGCGTCTTGAGGGACGGAAGATGGCGGTACGGGAGTTGCATACTCCGACGCTTTGTCGGCATGAATTGCTGGACGCGGGTTTGAGACTGCTCAATATGTCTACAAACACCGCGCGTTTTAATTACAGATGAGGGAGACATTGCATGCATTTTCACTTACTGATTGTGTTCGCCATGGCCATGGTATGTGCCGTGGCCGGATTTGGGGAAACCTCGCATGATGCCTTGGGAACGATCGCCCCGATCGCCAAAATTGCCTTTGTGGGGCTGATTGCCCTGTTTGCGCTCGGGATGCGCACTTCCAGAATTCGCGGTCCGGTGGTTTGAGCGGCAATCGTGTTGCATCAAACTTCAACGATGTTCCTAAGGCCGTGCCCTGTTGAGGGCAGCGAATGCCTGTTGCTTTGGCTGGCCTTTACACCCATTGAGTTGCTGCAATGGCTTACTCAATGCAACTTCTGCAAGCCGCTTGGTAAGCAATCGATGAACGGTTGCGATCCAATTGCAAACGGCTGACCGTCATTGGATTTCAAGGAGTGTGGCGTTGCGCGCTGGCAATTTCGCCCTCCGGCTTTGCAAACCCATTAAAGAATCAAGAGCACCACGCATGGCAAGAACCGCCGACCTGGCAGAACTTCGAGAGGATCGGCCGCGTCGAAATGGCAACCACAAAGCTTTGTTCCGCCTGAGCCCCGACGATCAATCGCAACCGGCCGAGTTTTTCAGTCTCGACCAGTTGGAACGTCACGGCCATGCGTTGGCGAACTGGCACCGCGTTGCGGAAAAGCCTAAGGGTGACCGTCTGCTGGCGCGGTTGGCAGAGAACGCGGAGTTGGTGCATCAGGCTTACGACCTGCTCAGCGAAGCGACATCGGAGGGCAAGACCGTTCCACCCGCCGCGGAATGGTTATTCGACAATGTTTACCTTGTTGATAGTCAAATTCGCATGGCTCGGCAGCATTTGCCGCGTCGCTATAGTATTGAACTGCCGCAACTTGCCGGGGGGCCTTCCGATGGGCTTCCTCGGGCGTACGCCATTGCCAGGGAGCTTATCCGGCACGCCGATGGGATGTTGGATGCGGAGAATCTGCAAAACTTTGTCGCAGCCTATCAAAGTGTCACGCCCCTAAAACTGGGAGAATTGTGGGCCATTCCCATCATGCTTCGCCTGGCGCTCATCGAAAACCTGCGCGGAATTGTCACGCGCTTGGCCTGGCAGCAGCGCGATCGCGATCTGGGGGCGGCCTGGGCTGAAAAAATCGCTGCCACGACCGAAGGCGACCCCAAGCAATTGATCATGGCGTTGGCCAATTTGCTGGAAGAAGAGCCGCCGCTCACCAGTAGTTTTGTGACCGAATACATTCAACAATTGCAGGGCCGCAGCGGCCTGGCGGAATGGACGAATAGTTGGCTGGAACATCGGTTGGCCGAACATGGCCAAACCATTCCTCGCATGATTTCGCTCAATCGCCAACAGCAGGCGGCTGACCAGGTTTCCATTGGCAATACGATCACCAGCTTGCGTTCGCTGGCCGCACTCAACTGGAAGGAGTTCGTTGAACAGCAAAGCCGCGTGGAGCAGGTGCTGCGACTCGATCCGGCCGGTGTGTACGAGCGAATGAACTTTGCAACCCGCGACCGGTATCGCCACGCAGTCGAGCAAATTGCCAAACACAGCCCTCGCTCCGAAGAGCAAATTGCGCGCGTGGCGTTTGAACTCTCGCGCGACGTTCAACAACGTCGGCTCGATCGCAGCCCCAAGGCGTCCGCGCCTTCGCCCCCGGCCAAAAACGATGAACATCTTGGTTATTATTTGCTCTCCAAAGGGCGAGACTTGCTGGAGCGGAGCGTGGGTTATCGACCCCCCCTCTGGCAACGTTTGACCCGTCTGGCAGTCAAATTCCCGCTGACTTCTTACCTGGGCAGCATCGCGGTGGCGTGGTCCAGCCTGATGGTGGTTGCCATTGCGCTGGCCTGGGGGCTGGGATTGCTTGCCCCCGTTTCCATCACGCTTTCAATCTTGCTATTTGCATTGCTGGGGCTAATCGCGACGCAAAGTGCCATTTCGCTTGTGAATTGGCTGGCCACGCTCGTCGTTCCCACCAGCACAATTTCTCGCATGGATTTTTCAGGAGGAATTCCTCTTGAACATCGCACGCTGGTCATTGTGCCAACGATGCTGGGCAGTCCAGCAGGCGTGGCTTCGCTGCTCGACCAACTAGAAACACGTTATTTAGGCAACCGCGACCCCAATATTCGGTTTGGATTGTTGACGGATTTTGGCGACGCGAATCAGCCAACCCAAGCGGGCGATGAGCCGCTGTTGCTGTTGGCGCGTGAGGGGATTGACGGCCTCAATCGGAAATATGGCACGAAGCAAGAACGCCCTTTCTATCTGTTTCATCGGCCCAGGGTGTTCAACGAGCGCGAACGGGTGTGGATGGGGCACGAACGAAAGCGAGGAAAACTAGCCGATCTCAACGCGCTATTGCGAGGGGGAAGTGGGTCCGCGTTTCAAGAGATTGTCGGCGATCTCCGTGCCCTGGCCACGGTGCGGTATGTCATCACTCTCGATACCGACACGCAATTGCCACGTGATTCGGCCCACGAGTTGGTCGGTTGTATTGCCCATCCGCTGAATCGACCCCGGTTTGACGCGACCAAGGATCGCGTTGTGTCGGGCTATGCCATTTTGCAGCCACGGGTGGCCATCACGGTGCCCGAGGCGCAGGCGAGTCGCTATAGCCGGCTCTTCGCCGGCGACGCTGGCATCGATCCCTACACGCAACAGGTCAGCGACGTTTATCAAGATATATTTGGCGAAGGCAGCTTTATCGGCAAAGGCATCTATGATCTGCATGCTTTCGAGGCGGCCTTGGAATCGCGATTTCCTGACAATTGCATTCTGAGCCACGATCTGATCGAAAGCAGTTATGCCCGTAGCGGACTGGTGACCGACATTCAGCTGTTTGAAGGTTTTCCTTCACGATATCTGGCGGATGCGAGTCGGCGCCATCGTTGGATTCGCGGCGACTGGCAGTTGTTGCCCTGGGTGACCGGCAAGACGCCCACGGCCCGATTTTCTGGACCTGCTTCGAACAAGACGTCCAGCGCGGGGGCCACGCCCCATGCCGTGAGCCGTAACCCGATTTCCTGGCTCTCTCGCTGGAAACTATTCGATAATCTGCGCCGCAGCCTGATCCCCCCAACAAATCTGTTGTTGCTGGTGCTGGGCTGGTTGCTCGCACCTGGCATGGCGATCTACTGGAGCTGCGCATTCTTGGTGCTGCTGGTTGTACAGCCGCTGATTTCGGCGTTGCCCGGCATGTTCCGCGTGCCCGACGAAGTGCCGCTGCGATTGTATCTCAAGCTCCAGTTTCGAGACCTGGCCCATCAACTCTTTCAAGTTCTCTTTCAAGTGAGCGTGCTTCCATACGAAGCTCACTGGCATGTGGATGCCATCGCGCGCACATTGTACCGGCTCTTCGTATCACGTCGTCGCATGTTGGAATGGACCACGGCGAGCGATGCCGAGCGCAGGGCGAAGGGCAACCTGCGAGACCACTACGAATTGATGTTTGCCTGCCCCGTGGCCGCTTTTGGATTAACGGCCTGTCTGGTCGTGTTCGCACCGTCCGCGTTGCTGGCGGCAGCCCCCTTCTTGCTGATTTGGCTATTGGGGCCAGCCATCGCTCGGCATCTCTCGCAACCTTGCGCCGACGCTCGATCGGCAATTTCCCCCAGCCAGCAACAAATGTTGCGCGGGGTTGCGCGGCGAACCTGGCACTTCTTTGAAACCTTTGTCACGGCCGAAGATCACTGGCTCGCGCCCGATAATTTCCAGAGCTATCCGCGTCCGGTGGTAGCGCATCGTACTAGCCCTACCAACATCGGCATGGGTTTGATTTCGAATCTGGCTGCCTGGGATTTCGGCTATGTCACGGCTACCGAAATGTGCCAGCGTTTGCAACGAACGCTGGCCACGTTGCAAGAGCTCGAGCGCTCCCGCGGCCATTTCTATAATTGGTACAACACCGTTACGCTTCAGCCCATTGAGCCTAAATATATCTCGAGTGTTGATAGCGGAAACCTGGCGGGCCTGCTATTGACGCTGAAGGCGGGGCTCGAGGCGTTCGCGCGTCAACCCATGGTGAATCCTCCGTGGGCGGCCGGAATTGCCGATACGTTTCAGGTGCTGTTGGCCGAATTGGAAACAGATACGCGTGGTTCGGACAGTCGAGCGAGCGCGGCGCCGCAAGAGACGCTGGGTCGATTTCGTCAGTTGTTGGATCAAGCGCCAACCTCCGAAATGCCGGTCTCGAAAACCCATGCCCACTTAGTTCAGTTATGCGCTGCCGCCGATGATGTTGTCTCACGATGTCGCGTTCCCTCGGTAGAAGGGAATGCTCCAGCGCGGATCGCGCGGTCGGTTGTTTGGGCCGAAGCATTGCAGCAACAGTGTCAGAGTTTTCGCGACGAGCTCGCCGCCTTGGCCCCCTGGCTTGCATGGAACTTGCCTGGGGAGGAAGTTGCCGCAACGGGCGATTCCACCGCGGCTTCCGCGAACGAAGCCAACTTCAGGCGGCGATTAGCGATGCTCGACCAGGGCTGTTCCTTTGGCGAGGTTGTCGCAGGGTGCGGTGAGCTCGCCCAGTTGGCAGTCGAAGCAGCCAGTTCGTGTGATGCGGATCGCACGCCTGCCGGGCAGTCGTTCTGGCAGCAGGCGGAAACGCAATTGCAGGCCAGCGGCCAGAGAGGCATGGCCCTCTTGCAATCGCTGCAAGCCATGGCTCATGATTGCGGCGAGCTGGCACAAATGGACTTCCGTTTCCTTTACGACCGTGATCGCAACCTGCTCTCGATTGGTCTGAACGCCAGCGAGCATCGCTTGGACGCTTCCTTCTATGACTTGCTGGCTTCCGAGTCGCGCCTGGCAAGTTTTGTCGCCATCTCGCAAGGGCAATTGCCGTTGGACCATTGGTTTGCCCTGGGGCGAATGAGCACCATTCAGCAAGGTAAGCCCACCTTGCTCTCGTGGTCGGGCTCCATGTTCGAATACCTGATGCCCCCGCTGATTATGCCAACCTATCCGGATACCCTGCTTGATCAGGCTTGTCGCGGCGCCGTGGCTCGGCAAATTGCCTATGGACGTAGCCGGGGAGTTCCCTGGGGGATTTCCGAGAGTTGTTATAATGTGACGGACGCAAATCTGACATATCAGTACCGCGCGTTTGGCGCGCCCGGACTTGGGTTGCAGCGTGGTCTGGGCGATGAACTGGTGATCGCTCCCTATGCCTCGGTGATGGCCGTGATGTTTGAGCCGGAGGCGGCCACCCACAATATAGAACGAATGCAGCAGCTAGGGTATCTGTCAGAATATGGGTTTTATGACGCGGTGGACTATACGCCGGGCCGCACGGGACCCAAGGGCGAGGCCGTCCCCTGCCGCACCATCATGGCGCATCATAGTGGCATGAGTTTCTTGGCTTTAGCTTCCGTATTGCTGGACCAGCCCATGCAGCGTCGGTTCCAGTCCGACCCCGTTCTCAAAGCCCACCAGTTGCTGCTTCAGGAACGGACCCCGCGGGCAATTCGGCCCACCAACCCTCACCCCGCCGAAATGCGCGAAACCGCCGCGTCGGCGGCGGCGGCCTCTGAAGCCACGATGCGCAGCTTTGAGTCCTGCACCACACCCCATCCGGAGGTGCAATTGCTGAGCAACGGCAATTATCACGTGATGGTCAGCAGCGCAGGCGGCGGTTATAGCCAATGGAACGATCTCGCGATCACCCGGTGGCGTCCCGATGTCACTCGCGATCACTACGGCCAGTTTTGTTACGTGCGCGACCTGGGTAGTGGCGAATTATGGTCGACGACGTTTCAGCCCACGCGGAAGCAGCCCGACAAATTCCACGCGGTGTTCAGCGTCGATCGAGCCGAGTTCCGCCGCGTGGATCACGAGTTGGAATCGGTCACCACCATTTGCGTTTCGCCCGACGACGACGTGGAAGTACGGCGGGTGGTGCTGCAGAACATCAGCCGATTGCCGCGGCTGATCGAATTGACAAGCTATGCCGAAGTTGTGTTAGCGCCGGCGGCCAGCGATGTGGCGCATCGCGCATTCTCAAACCTGTTTGTGCAGACGGAGCTTTTGCCCAAGCACAACGCCATCGTTTGCACCCGCCGATCGCGAACCGCCGGAGAGCGCCTGCCCTGCATGTTCCATCTGATGATTGCGCACGGAGTGCTATCCGACACGCCAGCGAACGAAGTGAGCTTTGAAACCGACCGCGACCGCTTCATTGGCCGGGGGCGGAGCCTGGCTCGCCCAGTGTGTCTCGATGGTTCTGGCCCGCTGTCCAATTCCGCGGGGGCGGTACTCGACCCCGTGGCGGCGGTGAGGCAGAGCGTGGAGATTGCTCCCGAGCAAAGTATTCGCATCGATCTTGTGACGGGGCTGGCCGAATCTCGCGAACGGGCCATGGCTCTGATCGAAAAATACCAAGACTACCGCGTGGCCGATCGGGTCTTTGAGCTGTCATGGACGCACGGCCAGGTGATGCTCAAACAGCTTGGCGCCACGCCGGCCGAAGGCCAGTTATTCTCGCGACTGGCCAGCGCGCTGGTGTTTGGCAGTTCGCTGTATCGCGAAACATCGGGCTCCGTCGGTCAGAATCGCCGCGGCCAGCGACATTTGTGGGCTCACGGCATTAGCGGGGATCTGCCCATCGTGCTGCTCGAAGTCACCTCGCTGAACCACTTGGGTATCATCCGGCAGTTGGTCCGCGCCCACGCCTATTGGAGAATGAAAGGCGTGCAGGCCGACCTGGTGATTTGGAACATCGACGAAGCCGGCTATCGCCAAGAAATCTTCGATGCCGTGATGAATGCGGTTTCGCTGGGATCGGAAACCACCTTGCTGGATCGCCCTGGCGGTATTTTCGTGAGACGAGGCGATCAAATGTCGGAAGAAGATCGCCGGCTCATTTCGAGCACGGCCTGCCTGGCGCTGCGTGACTCGCGAGGTTCGCTCTCCGAGCAGTTGGATCGCCGATTCCGCGCGGAAATTACCTTGCCGCTGCTGTCACCTCCAAAAAACCGCAAGCCAGAAGGCGCCTGGGAACATCGCTTGGCGGCGAGGGAATTGATCTTTCAGAATGGGCTCGGGGGTTTTACGTCCGATGGCAAAGAGTACGTCATCGGCCTGACCGCGGGTAAGTCCACGCCAGCGCCTTGGTCCAATGTTCTGGCCAACGAACATTTTGGTTCGGTGGTTACGGAGTCGGGGTTAGGGGTCAGCTGGTTTGAGAACGCGCACGAGTTCCGTTTGACGCCCTGGCGCAACGATCCGGTGTGCGATCCCACGGGCGAGTGCATCTATATTCGCGATGAAGAAACTGGCGATTACTTCAGCCCTACGCCGCTACCCGCGCGGGGCGATCGTCCTTACGTGTGCCGGCATGGGTTTGGCTACACCGCTTGGGAAACCGAGCAAGACGCGCTTCATTGCTCGCTCACCGCATTCGTGGCGGTCGATGCCCCGGTAAAACTGATGCTGCTCAAGATTGGCAACCGTTCGGGCCGTGTGCGGAAGCTCAGTGTTACCGGCTATGTGGAATGGGTGCTGGGCGAAACCCGGGGTCGCACGTCGGCTCACATTGTTACCGAGGTCGATCCGCAAACCGGCGCGGTGTTGGCCAAGAATGCGTTTAGCGTCGATTTCTCCGACCGCCTGGCGTTCTTTCAGGCCAGCGAGGCCAATCGCAGTGTTACGTGCGATCGCACGGAGTTCTTGGGGCGCAATGGCAGCCCCGCCGAGCCGGCGGCATTGCTGCGCACGCGGCTGTCTGGCAAAGCCGGCGCGGGCGTCGATCCTTGTGCGGCCATTCAAAATTGGATGGAACTGGCCGACGGCGAAGAACGCGAACTGGTATTCATTTTGGGCGCTGGCTCGAGTGCTGCCGAGGCGGTGTCATTGATCCAGCGATTTCAAGGCGTGGGCGATGCTCGCCGCACGCTCGAAAAAGTGTGGGCCTATTGGACCCATGCCCTGAGCGGCATCTATCTGGAAACGCCCGATGCCAGCGTGAACGCCCTGGGCAATGGTTGGCTCATGTATCAAACCATGGCTTGCCGGTTCTGGGGACGCAGCGGCTTCTACCAGTCGGGCGGGGCCTACGGTTTCCGCGATCAACTGCAAGACGCCATGGCCCTGACCTACGCGGCGGGCCATCTCACTCGCGACCATTTGTTGCGCTGCGCCGCCCGACAGTTCTGCGAGGGAGACGTGCAGCATTGGTGGCATCCGCCCACCGGCCGCGGCGTTCGCACGCGCATTTCCGACGACTACCTCTGGCTGCCATTCGTGGCCGCTCATTACGTGCGGGTGACCGGCGATACCGGCGTGCTCGATGAAACCGCGGGCTTTCTCACCGATCGCCCCCTGGCCGAAGGCGAAGAAAGCTTTTATGGGCAGCCGCAACAGTCGGAAGAGCAGGCGACATTGTATGAGCATTGCCAACGAGCCATCCAACACGGCCTGCGATTCGGCCGCCACGGCTTGCCGCTGATGGGGAGTGGCGACTGGAACGACGGCATGAATATGGTAGGCCCTCACGGCCAGGGAGAAAGCGTATGGTTGGGCTTCTTTTTGTATGCGGTGCTCGATCAGTTCGCCCCCCTGGCCGAACAACGCGGCGATCTCGACTTTGCTGCTAAGTGCCGGCAGCAAGCGGCGCGGCTCAAAACCCAATTGCAAACCGAGGCCTGGGATGGCGAGTGGTATCTGCGAGCCTGGTTCGATGACGGCACCCCGCTGGGTTCGCGGCAAAATATAGAGTGCCAGATCGATGCACTGCCCCAGAGTTGGGCCGTGCTCTCGGGCGCCGGCGAACCCAATCGCATGCGTCAAGCCATGGACGCCGTTGGCCAGCGCCTGGTGAACACCGAGGAGCGGATCATTCGACTTTTCGATCCGCCCTTCAATACCGGTCCGCTCGAGCCGGGCTACATCAAAGGCTACTTGCCGGGCGTGCGCGAGAACGGCGGGCAGTACACGCACGCCGCCATCTGGACCACCATGGCCTACGCTCTGATGGGCGACACGGCCAAGGCATGGCAGTGCTTTGATTTGATCAACCCCATTCGTCACGGTAGCAACGCCGAAGCTATCGCCACTTATAAGGTAGAACCCTACGTGGTTGCCGCCGATGTTTACGGCGCTCACCCTCACGAGGGCCGAGGCGGCTGGACCTGGTACACCGGGAGTGCCGGCTGGATGTACCGTTTAATTGTGGAGGTGCTGGTGGGGCTTCGGCTGGAAGGTGGCACCCGATTGACGTTTCGTCCGTGCGTGCCCCAGGGCTGGAACAGCTTTGTGGTCAACTACCGGTTCCAAAACACGTTCTATCGAATTCACTTCCAAGTCGGTCAGCCGAGCCATCACGTCGGCCGAGTTTTGATCGACAATCAAGAACAGTCCGACAAAACGGTGCACCTGGTCGACGACCGCCGCGAGCACCGGGTAGACATTACCCTCGGCATATAGTTGACCGCTCCAGGTATCAAAGTGGCTACCCGGTCGCTCAACACCTCTGGTTTCGCTCGTCGTTTCTAGCGTCTGATGATCTTTGCAGATCGCGGAGAAGCTTTGGTCTGCCGCGGCGGCCGGCGAATCTTCGCTGAGTGACTCTCGGCGATCGGCTGCGCCCGTCGCCTGAAACAGGCCCGGCAGGTCATCGAAGCGAACCGTGGCGCCTAGCGGTTCTTTTTAACAGCAGCTCCCATCGCCCGGTGGCTTCCACCCGTTTGAGCCCCCCTTCCCTGGCACTTCGCCAACGCATCCTTCGGTCTCGGAGACGGGGGACGCGCATCTGCGAGAACGCCCCTGAAACCATATTTTCCTGGTCCGGCTGTCAAAAAATAACTACTGTGAATCGCAGTTGTCACCGATATCGAACCGATCAGCGGGCTGATCTGACGGTGGTGCTGGGCTCAAACGCCCTTATAATCCGTTACGCGAAGGAGGCTCCTTCCAGGTTCTCCGCTTTCGCCAAGGCAGACCGCTTGCCGCAGAGACGGCGAAATTCAACCGCGTTGTGCTCGTAGGGTAGCGATGCACGGCTCCGATCGACACCCTGGAGCCTGAATGCGATGGCCTCTCGCTTGCTGCGCTCGCGGCCGCTGCAAACTCGCTTCAGTCGGTGCTGTTCCGCGGCAAATGCCGCTCTTCTGACATTTCGAGCTTTGTCAAATCTCTTTTCAGATTTCCGGTTGAGTTGCGGTTAGCGCGAATTAGCCTGGAATTCAGACGATGCGGCCGAGGGGGCGCTTACGAGCGCCGTTCAAAGAGACCGCCCGCCGGTCGCGACCCCGTGCAGGGAGGTTCCCCCCCGCGTTTTGCGGTTTCACCTGCCAACTTTCGAGAAAGAGACCATGAGAAACGTCAAGCTTGCCCTGGGTTGTGCGGTGTTGTTCGTGCTGACCGTGGCTGCCACCCCCGCCCAAGCTCAAGGGCCCTGGGGCGGTTATGGGTATGGTTACCGATCGATCTACAGCATGGATTCGATCCCGTACTTTGCGATGCACCCGCCCGTGTATTACAGCTACCCCGTGCCCCGAACTTACGGTTACTCGCCGTTCGCGTACCCGCCGGGCGTGATGACGCCCGAAGTTTCGGTGCAGGTGGCCCCGGCTCCCAAAATGATGAGCAACCCCCACGTCCCCAAGGCTTCGGTGGCCAGCCCCGATCGTACCGCTTCGCGTAAGGTGCAACCGCAACTGATGATCAATCCCTATGTGGACCGTGCCGCCACGGCCAGCGTGGCGCAAGCCGAACGCTAATCGACCGCCGGAAACTCGTGCCGTGTGCCATGCTTACGCCCCCTGGCGTAAGCTGTGACGCGCAAGTGCGGTCCAACCCCAGTAGAAAGCGTCAAACGCTCTCGGGCATGCCATCCGCCCCCAAGAATACCCCCTCCCCGATAAACGCCCTCCCCCCTTCCCCTCCGGGAGGGCGTTTTCGCGCGTGGGCT
The DNA here is from genome assembly GCA_964445985.1 of uncultured Pirellulales bacterium. GTDB lineage: Bacteria > Planctomycetota > Planctomycetia > Pirellulales > S012-138 > CAYUMU01. The sequence continues at coordinate 26,176 of CAYUMU010000045.1, forward strand.
GCAAACGCGGTTCGTCACTTCGCAGCTTGGCTCGCTTGCCGCCCGCTCGGTATATTAAGTTCGCAATCAAAAAGTTCGGACTCTCGCCGTATTCATTACGGAGCTACGGGGTTTCCAGGGGACGCCGGCCCGGTTGGCTCTGCCCAAACTGTAGGCGTCTCAACCAGTTGCCGCGAGGTGCCCAGTGAAACAGCGGTGGTGTGAACGGTGCCGGAAGGAAATCCCGGCCGAGCGAATCGAGGCCCTGCCCGAAACGCGGCTCTGCATCGCCTGCAGCCAGGCGATCGGCGGCGAGTTCGACCTGCGAATCAGCCAGGAACGGCTCAGCAAGCCCGGCAGCCTGAAACTCAACTACGGCGGCGTGCGGGTGAGCAAACGGCGGAAGAAAATCGAACCGCTGGACGAAACCGGCGGCCAACCGTGACGGCTGCGTTGCGGTGGTCTAACACCAATAGGTGACCACGGTTCGTACATCGCCAAACAGCGTTTGCAACTTCTCAGCGAGTTCCCGCACGGCCGGCAACTCGCTGAAAACCGTGCGCGCGTGATCGGTCTGCACAGGGATGCCGTATCCCCAAAAACTCACGGAGGCAAATGCCTTAAAGAGATACTTTCCGTCGTCATCGGTCATGTCGAAAATATCGTGATCGCCGACGCGGAGGATCATGGAGCTAACCCAGAAATATTCGTTCACGCTCGGATCAACGCCCTCCACGGCGTCGGCCACCTGGTTCAAGATGGGCGACTCATTCACGCTGATCCTGAGCCGAGTCCCTGGAGCGAAGAACTGCACAAGGTCGTCTGGCGTGGGGTTTTCCACGTCAATGTATTCGGACTCGACCGGCTCGGCGTCGAAGTCGATCGCCTCTTCCCACTCGCTCGCTTCGACGGGAGCCCGGGCTACGAGAAACAACTTGCTGACTTCGCAGGCCGTTAGCAATCGCGGCAGGAATTCAGCGGTCCCCATGTCGGGCTGGTTCATGCACAACGAGATGGCGCCGGTCTGTGACACAGTTGATCCCTCGCAATCCTTCAGACAATTTGTGACAGAATTCGCTTCACCGATGAGTTCCGTCATGCACTCCCGTAAGCTAACAGGAACACGGCCGCGATGTGCAGCACGGCGAATGCCGCTCCGATGATGAACGCTCGGCGGATCTCGACGCCGTAAGCGGCCGAAACCGTGACGGCCACGCCCGTGGCGGCCAGCAGGGCTGCGATGATCACGGCACTGAAACCCAGGTACTCCACGGTTAACCGGAAAAAAACATTCATTCCCAGCGCGGCTGCAATGGCAATCCAAACCGCGGTTCCGAAATTGAGATCGTCGTCATTAACCACCTTCAGCAGCACGATCAGTAACGCCGCGTCGATACACAGCATCAGGAAGAACATGTACATGGCTGCCCCGCTTGCTTGAATGAAAAGGAGAAAGGATCGTGGCGCCCGACTTGCCTTGGCTCGCTGATGGCGTCGCCAGCGCACAGTTTATACAGGACCGTTCCGGGGAATACACCAATATTTTAGCCTTCGCGTCGAATCACCCGCTGGCAAAGTTCTACCTTTGCATTCCGCCCGGTTGTGTGAATAATCCCAGGTGTTCCTTCGCTTACCCTCGCAGGTGTGGTTGCATGCTTAATCGCTCGTTTGCCTTGGGTTGCCGCCCGGCTATTGGACTGGGAATTCTGGCGATGTTCGTCGCCTGCTACGCCACAGGGCCGGTGGTTGCGCAGGCACAGCCTGCTCGCAGTTCGCAGACCGAAGTCTCCGATCCCAGCGAAACGGAGTCGGCCGACACCCCTGCGAAGCCCTCCCTCGATCTGGAGCCGCCCGGCCCTGGCGATTTCATCCTCGATCAGGCCCAACTCATCACCGAGGCCGACGCCGCCAAAATTCGCAAGCTTTGCGATAAGTTGCTCGCCAAGAAAGCCACGCCGATCATTGTGGTGACGATCGACTCCATGGCAGCCCACGGCGGAGCCGGCATGCAGATCGACACCTTCGCCACCCTGCTCTTCGACCAGTGGGGCATCGGCCAAGAAAAGCTGGGCGATCAACCCTGGAATACCGGCATGCTGTTCCTGGTTTCCAAAGCCGACCGCAAGGCCCGGATCACACTGGGCCGTTATTGGAAGCAAGACAAAAACGAAGCAGCCCGGCAAATCATGGATCAGCGGATCATTCCGCATTTTCGCGACGGCGATTTCTCGACCGGCATCCTTGAGGGCGTAAAGGGCCTGACTAAATTCGGCCGCGATCTCAAGCCCCCCAGCAAGCCACTTCCCACATTGTATCCAACGGCCTTCTTAGTCGCCGATATGGCGCTCGCGCAACGGCAGCCCGATGATGGTCCGCCCCCCTTGGCGCCGCCTCGTTCGGGCTCGCCCTCGCCAACCCAGCCTGAAACGCGGCCGGAAACACCTACACGCCCGCGGGCAGAAGTTTCCGACCCGCGCGATTTTGAGTCCCCGGGCGCTCCGTCGGCCGGCTCCATCGATCTGCCGCCGCCGGGTGAGCGTGACTTCATCCTCGATCAGGCCCACCTGATCAACGAGGCCGACGCCGCCAAGATTCGCGAGATTTGCGATAAGCTGCTCACCGAAAAAGCCACGCCGATCATTGTGGTGACCATCGATTCCATGGCGGCCCACGGCGGGGCGGGCATGCGGATCGAAACCTTCGCTCGCTTGCTGTTCGATCAGTGGGGCATTGGCCAAGCGAAGCTGGGCGATCAGCTCTGGAACACCGGCATGCTCCTCTTGGTTTCCGAAGGCGACCGCAAAGCCCGGATCGAGCTGGGCGCCCACTGGCGGCGGGACCAAGACCAACAGGCCCAGCAGATCATGAATGAGCTGATCGTTCCCCACTTTCGCGAGGGCAACTACTCGGCCGGCATTTTGGCGGGCGTGGAAGGCTTGAACAACATTGCCCGCGATCTCAAGCTCCCCACCCGTCCTCGCCCCTGGTGGCACTACGCGGCCATCGTGGGCTTTGTGGCCTTGGCCATTTTCACGGTCATCTCGCTGATTCGTCGCGGATCGAGCGGTTGGGCCTGGTTGCTGTGGGCGGCCGTGTTCTCCATTGTGGGCTTCCTGCTCTGGCAAATGATCACCAACTCGGGTCGCTCCGGCGGCGGAGGCGGCTACTCGGGCGGTTCGTTCGGCGGCGGCTTTTCCGGTGGCGGAGGAGCCACGGGAAGCTGGTAGTTTCTTGCTCGTTAACATCTCTGCAAGCTGCGGAGAACTTTAATGCCTCAGCGTTCGTTTGCGGTTTACCCGCGTTAAGCGTACCGCCCGCGAAATAGGCCACGGCGGTTGGCCATCGCCAGTTGAATTCGATCAACCCTTCAACCAGAAAGTCCCCCCACCGTGCAGCGCGCGAGCAACCTGTTCAACGAAGCCGATCGCCAGCGGATCAACGAAGCGGTTGCCGCCGCCGAAGGCAAAACCTCGGCCGAAGTGGTGCCGGCCGTGGCCACGGCGTCGGGCCGCTACGATCGGGCCGAGGATATCATCGGCCTGTGGCTCGCGTGCATCGCGCTGGGCGTGGCCTTTTGGCTGCTGCCCAGCAAGCCGGCCCACGGCGATTGGGAAGGGCTTTCGACCCCCGGTCAAATGCTCATTCTGATTGTGGTCGTTGTCGTGGCGTTCATTCTGGGCGCCGTGCTGGGCAGTCGGATCGGCTGGTTGCGGCGGCTGTTCACGCCGCTGGAGCACATGCAAGACGAGGTGGCCCTGCGAGCCCGGCAGGTGTTCTTCGACCAGCGGGTGCATCACACCGCGGGCGCCGGCGGCGTGCTGGTTTACATTTCGCTGTTTGAGCACATGGCCACGGTGGTTGCCGATCAAACGGTGCTGGAGAAATTGGGCGAAGGCCGAATTACCGAACTTTGCGCCGATCTCACCGGCCGACTCAAGCAAGGCCCGCCGGCCGACGCGATCTGCCACGTTATCCACAAGCTGGGCGACCTGCTTTCCGACCCGCTCCCCCGCGCCGCCGACGACGTGAACGAGCTGCCAGACGCCCTGGTGCTGGTGGATTAGGGGCTGGTGGCTAGGGGCTGGTAGCTGGGCGAGGGAGTCTACTGTTGGTTAACGGTGGCGGCGCTTGATTCGTCTGCTTGGTTACCCCGTAGGGGTTACAGCGCGTAGCCGGCGGTTGAGCGTCAGCGACACCGCCGGACAGCAGACGATAGAATTCCAATTGACCCCGGCAGGGGTCACAGATCGCCGGGGAATGCCCCCCACCTTCCCGCCGTGCCATCGGTATTGAATAGCCCGACCAGGCCGCATATAGTTCTGGGTAAATCACTGACTCCAGATACACGCTACCTCGCGGCTTCGCTCTATTCCGAAACAACCTGCACGCTGTGCCAGAGCGCGCTGCCGCTGGAAGAGTGGGTGCCGAAGTTGTAGAGCTCCACCGGCACGGTGCGGCCGTCAAACGTCGAAAGATCGACTTCGATCTCCCGTCGGCTGCCGCCGATGCTCTTGCCCTTGGTTACCGGGCCTTCCCACAGTCGTCGGCCGTCGGCCATCACCACCAGCGGCCACGCGTAGCGTGAGCTGGCGGAGACCTCCAACCGCAGCTTCATCTGTTTACCCGGCGGCACTTCCACCAGGCTGCGCAGCAAGCTGGGCACGCCGGTTTGAAAGCGGGCCGTCTTGAGCAACTCGTCGCTGGCCTCTTCCGGCCCTGTGGAAAGCGGCATCTCAAAGCCAGGCGCGATGGCCTGCAGCGGTTCGCGGATCAAGCGCGGATCGGTCGGCGTCGGCAACTCGGCAATCGCGGCCAGCAATGCCTTGCGATCCAATTCCACCACCGGCTCCAACCAATCCACATGGTCGCGGATTTCGAACGGGTCGGCGCCCGGCGGCCGCTCGCGGTGCGCGGCCGCGCTTACCAGCGACAAGGTTCGCGGCGGGTCGCCCGTCAACACAATTCGCCCCAGGTCGTAAGCGCGGCTCGAACCGGTCAGCAGCGGGCTTTTGTAACGAGGCTCGGCGCCGCCGTTCACATACACCAGGGCCTGCGCGCAGCCGCCGCTACCCGCCAGGCGATCCAAGCCCACCCGGCCACGAAATATCTTGGCGTAGTCGGCCACGGCAAACTCCAAACGGCTGGCGGCGTGGGTTCCCAGTCCCCAGGCGTAATCGCGACCGCCGTTGTGCAGGGTGTCGCCCAGCACGTTGCGGTTGGCTTGCCAGGTCCAGCTTTGGCCAAACCCTTGCGGAGACTCGCAAGCCGTCGGTTCCAGTCGCGACAGTGGGTATTCCTCCGGCTGGAAGAAAGTTACCCGCGCCACCACCCCCTCGGCAATCCAGAGCGGATCGCGCGACCAGTGGGGATGCACATAGTGATACCACTGGGTCACCGTCTTGCCATTCACGCGCTGCTCGGCTGGCAGCGGCGATTGGAACCAGAGCGTGGAAACGGTCACCCGCAAACCATCCGAAGTTTCGAGCGTTTTGAGCCGCGCCAACGCCCGCGGATCGTGCCGGGCCAGGCACCGCGCGTAAGCATCCCACGGACTGGCCCAAGGCAAGTGCAACTCGGCCAGCATGGCCCAATCGAAATCGGCCACGCCTTCGGGCGTAAGCAGCGTAATGCCGGTGGGCTTCCACTGAATGGAACGGTATTCCATGTTGCGGCCATCTTCCAGAAACACCGTGCCCGGCGTGTAACGACTGCCCGGCTTCCGTCGCCAGACCACGCGCTGCACTTCGGCCGGATCGATCCGCAGTTCAGTCCGCCGGCCCAGGCCAGGGTACAGCGTTTCGGCCGCGGGCGTCACCGTGAGCGACGTGCCGGCTTCGTCCACTCGCAAGCCAACCACTTCACCCGGCAGAATATCGCCGCCTACAAATTCCACGCAGGCTGGCGGATCGCCCGGCAGCGGTACACGCTCGTTGCGCAGCCACCGTAGTGGGGTGCTTTCGGTCGCCAGGGGCTGTTCGTTGAGCAGGGCCGTGCCGGGCGAGGTGGGCCATTGCTCCAGGTCGCTGCCTTCGAGCGCCGTGCCGTCGATGCGCATGGCCGTGTGGAAGTTCTCTGGGGTTTGCGCAGCCCCGGGCGCGGCCACGCAGGCGAGCCAACCCACAACCGCCATTGCCATCCCGATCCGCCGTCTCACCACTGCAATACCACCTTGCCGGAGCGGCCTTCGCGCATGACTTGGAAGCCGTCTTCGTAGGCGTCCACAGGCATGCGGTGGGTGATGATGGGATCGATCTTGAGCCCGCTTTGCAGCATCGAGGTCATCTTGTACCAGGTTTCGAACATTTCCCGCCCATAGATGCCTTTGAGGTGTAGCCCTTTGAAAATGACCTGGCTCCAGTCAATGGATACCGGCGCGGGAAAGATGCCCAGAATGGCCACGCGGCCGCCGTGATTCATGCTGCCGAGCAAGCTGGTAAACGCCTGAGGGCTGCCCGACATTTCCAAGCCCACGTCGAAGCCTTCTAGCATGCCCAAGCGTTTCATCACGTCGCGAATGTCTTCCCTCTGAGGGTTGTATACACACGTGGCGCCCATCTTCGCGGCGAGTTCCAGGCGGTAATCGTTGATGTCGCTGACCACCACGTGCCGCGCGCCCACATGCCGGGCAATGGCGGCGGCCATCGAACCGATGGGGCCGGCGCCGGTGATCAGCACGTCTTCGCCCACCAGGTCGAAGGAGAGCGCCGTGTGGACCGCGTTTCCCAACGGATCGAAAATGGCCGCCAGCTCGTCGGGAATATCGGGCGGCAGCTTGAACACGTTGGCGGCCGGCAAACTGAACAACTCGCCAAAGCAGCCGGGCCGATTCACTCCCACCCCCACCGTATTGCGGCACAAGTGGCGGCGGCCAGCCCGGCAATTCCGGCAATGGCCGCAGGTAATGTGGCCTTCGCCGGTCACACGGTCGCCCGGCTGGTATTCCACCACCTCGCTCCCCACCGCTTCGATCAGGCCCACGTATTCATGGCCGGTAACCATGGGCACGGGGATGGTTTTTTGAGCCCATTCGTCCCAGTTGTAAATGTGAACGTCGGTGCCGCAGATGGAAGTTTGCTTGATGCGAATCAGCACATCGTTGGGGCCAATCGTCGGTTCCGGCACGCTGTCTTGCCATAAACCCACTTGGGGAAACTTTTTGACCAGTGCCTTCATCGGGGGTGACGCTTGGGGTTGCGGTGAAGATCGTTGAAAACGCGAGGCTGGCGACGGATGGCTCTATTCTACACTCCCTTGCCCTGCTTCGGCACAAAGTCGGCTTTCGCTCCGCGAAAGCACTTCCTTTCGCGGAGCGAAAGGCGACTTTCTTGGCGGTTATTCGAATCGCGTGGCCGCATAGGGCGCCGGGTCGAGGTCGGGCGGGCAGTCGCAAACCAGGGCGGCAACCAACTTGCCAGTGGCCGGGGCCATGCTCACGCCCAGCATGCCGTGGCCGGCGGCGACAAACACGTTGCGGTGCCGCGGCGATCGATCGATGATCGGCAGGCTGTCGTAAGTCATCGGCCGGAAGCCGTGCCAGGTTTCGGCCCGCGGATCGTTCGGAGGCGGCCGTTGCAGGTAATCTCGGGCCGCCGCCGTGAGCAACTTCAATCGGCCGCGGGGGATGGAACCATTCAACCCGGCGAATTCCATGATCGAACCCAACCGCAGCCCGCCTTCAAACGGCGTGATCACCACCCTTCGCTCCGGCAATAACAGGGGAATCCGCGGACAAAGCTCCGGCCGTGGGAAGGTGACGGAATATCCTTTGCCAGGCTGCAGCGGAAGCTTCATGCCCAACCACGACGCCAACCCAGACGTCCAAACCCCCATCGCCAGCACAAACGCCTGGGCAGACATTTCACCGGCCGACGTGCGAACCGCCGTCAGGCTGCCCTGGCCGTCGCGGGTCCAGTCCAGCACGGTGCAATTCTCTCGGAAAACCACACCACGTTCGGCGAGCAGATTCTGCCAGGCTGCCATAAGTCGATCCGGCCGAACCTGGGCATCTTCGTGGTAGTACCAGCCGCAGGCCAGGTTGGCTTTCAACGAAGGCTCCCGCTCCATCAGTTGCTTGCCATCCATTCGCTCCGAAGTGATACCAAACTTGGCCTGCAGCAATCGATCGGTCGGTTCGTAGGCTGCGGCGGCGCGGGCCGTGGCGAAGGCAAAAATCTGCCCACGGCTTTGCCATTCACTGGCCAGGGCATGCTCGGCGTGCAAGCGGTGATACAGCGCGAGCGATTGCTCCAGCAGCGGCTCGATACCCCGCGCGGCCGCCAGCATGTCAGCCCGGTTGCAACGCCGCGAGAACTTCCACAACCAGCGCCACAGGGGCACATCCCAGCGAAAGCCCACCCGGAGCGCGGAGCCTGGCCGGAGCATCGATCGCAACCCGGCCCAAGCGGCGCCGGGCTCGGCCAGCGGCAGCACGTGGCTGGGGCAAATCAATCCGCAGTTGCCATGCGAACAACCGCCGCCGATCCTGCCGCGATCGATCACCGTCACCTGCCGGCCGAGCTGCTGCAGGTAATGAGCGCAGGCCAAGCCGATCACGCCCCCGCCCATCACCAGCACGTCGGTTTGCGAGGACTCGCCGCTCATCGGCGAATGCCATGGCAAAAAGGATCGGCCGGATCGAGGATCAACGTGGCCTGGGCATTGATGTAGGCCGAACCGGTGATGCTGGGGAGGCAGCGACCGTTTTCACCGCCACCGTCCTCCCACTGGTAAGTCCCTTCAAACAGGCTGCCAATGATGCTCTGTTGCCGCCACACCTGCCCTGGCGCCAAGGCCCCGCTGGCCGCCAGGCAGGCCAGCTTGGCGCTGGTGCCGGTGCCGCAGGGTGAACGGTCGTAGGCCCCGCCGGGGCAGAGCACAAAGTTTTGCGAGTCGGCCAGGCTTGCGTCGGTCGGTGGGCCGAACAGTTCGATGTGATCAATTTCTTGGCCGTCGCCGCCGCGCACTCCCTGCCGGGCCAACTGTTGGCGAATTTCCCACGTGAATGCCGTCAGCTCTTCCGCGCGATCGAGCGAAAGCTGCTGGCCGTGCTCGCTGCACAGGAAAAACCAATTGCCGCCCCAGGCAATGTCTCCGTGAATCGTTTGCCCCGTGGAAAGCTGCAAGGGCACTTGGGCGGCAAGCCGATAGCTCGGCACGTTTTGCAGCGTTACCCGGTGGTCCCCGTGATATTCCACCCGAATCAACCCCACGGGCGTTTCCAACCAGTGCTGGCCGGGCGCGATGCGGCCCAGGTGGGCGAGGGTTTCAACCACCCCAATCGTGCCATGCCCACACATTTGGAGCACGTCCACGTTATTGAAGAAAATCACGCCTGCCACGCAGCGAGGGTCTGTCGGCGGAACCAAGAGGGCGCCGACCATCACGTCCGACCCGCGCGGTTCGTTGACCACCGCCGAGCGAATAGGGTCGAACTCCGTGCGGAAGCGGAGGCGCCGCGCGGCCAGGTCGCCGGTTCCCAGGTCGGGGCCGCCGGCGATGATTACCCGCGTGGGTTCGCCGCCGGTATGAGAATCGACGACTTGAATCGCGTGCATGAGAAACCACCAGGGGCTGCGGCGCGGGGCGCGCGGGGTATCACCCGACCATCTTTTCGGCGAGACCGTGACCCGTCAAGCGGATTGGCTGAAACGCTGTGCGGCCAGCGGCAATTCCTTGACGCCGCCGCGTTGCTGGGCGACAGTAAGAGACATCCCCCGAGCGGTCGGAAGCGGCGAAGCACGCCGAAGTTGGCCGCGTGTGCCGTGAATCTGCTTTCTTGCCGCGTTGATCGCGGCGCCTGCCGTTGGCCCACACCATCCAATTTCTGCACCCTTTGAGATTGTTGCCCATGAACCTGCGACGAACCGCCCTGTTGGGCCTGTTGATGGCAAGTCTGTTTTGCCCGGCGGCCCGTGGCGAGAACTGGGGCCAGTGGCGAGGGCCGCGGCTCAATAGCATCAGTGGCGAAAAGAATCTGCCGACCGAGTTCGGGCCTGGCAAGAACGTCGCCTGGCGAACCGCGCTCCCCGGACCCGCTGGATCGACGCCCGTGGTTTGGGACGACAGCATCTTTCTCACCAGCGTGAACGCCGAAGGCGAGTTGCTGCTGATGTGCCTGGGGACCGATGGCAAGGCGCGCTGGAGCAAGACGATTGCCCAGGGGAATAAAGACGTGCGCGGCGACGAGGGCAATTCGGCCTCGCCTTCCCCCTGCACCGATGGCAAGCACGTTTGGGCCATGTTCGCCAACGGCATTTTGGTCTGCCATGACTTTGCCGGCAACGAAGTCTGGCGGCTCGATCTGCAAGAACGGTATGGCAAGTTCAGCATCGCCTTCGGCATGACGGCCACGCCCGTCCTCGATGGCGACCGGCTGTATTTGCAGTTGATTCACGGCGAAGGCAAGGCAGAAACCCGCGAAGCCGTGGTCGCCTGCATCGATAAGAACACGGCCAAGGAAATCTGGCGTACCGATCGGCCCAGCGACGCCGTGAAAGAGTGCGAACATTCGTATGCCTCGCCCACGATCTACCGCGATGGCGAACGGGAGTTCTTGCTGACCCACGGCGCCGACTACATCGTGGCCCACGACCTCAAAGATGGACGCGAGCTATGGCGGAGCGGCGGCTTGAACTTGCCCAGCCGCTACAACCCCACGCTACGGTTCGTGGCCTCGCCCACGGTAAGCGAAGGCTTGATCGTGGTGCCTTCGGCCAAGAGCGGCCCAGTGCTCGCGCTCAAGCCCACCGGCCAAGGCGATATTACCGACTCCGAAAGCCACCTGGTTTGGAAGCGCGACCGCGACACGCCCGACGTGCCCAGCCCGCTGATCGTGGATGGCTTGGTGTACCTGTGCCGCGAAAGTGGCAATTTGATTTGCATGGATGCCACGACCGGCGAGGAATACTACAACAATCGCACCCACGTGCAGCGGCACCGGGCCAGCCCGGTGTATGCCGATGGCAAGCTCTATCTCACGGCTCGCGACGGCACCATCAGCGTGGTGGCGGCCGGCAAGGAGTTCGAGCTGCTGGCCCAAAACAGCCTGGCCAACGAAAGCATTTCGAGCAGCCCCGCCGTGGCAGGCGGACGACTCTACTTCCGCACCTACGACGCCCTCTGGGCGATCGAACAGAAGTAAGATCAGGTCGCGGTCGGCCTGCGTAGGGCCGGCCTCGCCGAGGCGGCCCTCAAACCGGAAGTTGAACCACGCCGCCAGACAATTTCGCCACCAAACGGCGCGGCGTAGTCTTCACAAACCGCGCTAAATTACTTTAACCGCCATGCGTTTCGCCTCCACATCCTATAGCCCATGACGGCGCGGCTTCGCTACGGCTGCCCACTGATCAGGTCGCGGTCGGCGACCTACTAGCCGATCTTGGTGATTTTCACCGTGGTGTAGGTTTGGCGATGGCCGGTGCGGCGGCGGGAGTTTTTGCGCTTCCGGAACTTTTGCACCGTGAGCTTGGGACCCTTGGTGTCGGTCTCGATGACTTCGGCCGTGACGGTCAGGCCTTCGAGCACCGGGGCTCCAATTTGCAGACCGCTGGCATCGCGGAGGGCGAGCACGCGATCGAACACGATCGTCGCGCCGGCTGCGACTTCGCGGTAATCAACCCGCAATTCCTGGCCCTCTTCCACTCGCTCTTGGCGGCCGCTATCCGCGATGATGGCGTACATCGTTAATCCGTCTGCTTAAAATCGGTGATGGCTAATGCAGACCCGGCGGGCGACAAACGCCCACCCTACCGGGAAGTCCGGCATTTTAGCCGGCCGCGAGGTTTTCGTCGAGAGGCAAGACCGCTCAATTTGTCGGTTGGCGGCGCGTGACCGCCAACGAAGACGCCCGCGAGGGATGGACTTCGGCCGTGCGGGGTGGCGGAGAGGCTCGTAGTAGCGATGAAACCGGGCCGACCCAGAGGGTGCTCCGCGGTGGAGCGCCAGGTGTTGACGGCCAGACGTTCCAAGACATCGAGGACTACGGCCTGGCGAAGTGGCTGGAGGAACTGGCGGATAGCCAACCCTACTGTGCCGTGGATCGCTACGTCACGAGACGGCTCCGCCGGTGGTTGTGTCGGAAACACTGCGCCTGCCCAACTCCGCCGCGTTTCACTGCCGCGTCAAACGGCCCATGACGGCGCGGCTTTGCTGCGACTGCCCGCCGATCAGGCCGCGGTCGGCGACCGCTGTCTGTCTACATTAGTCCACTGTCGCATCGGCTACGCGCGTCTTCCAAAACCGCTTCGCGGCTTCCAGTTCGTTTCGCTGTTTCTCCACCGCCTCCGCCGGGGCTTTGCCGGCTTCGAGCGCTTTCAGCCGGGCTTCTACCCAATCCAAAAAGAACTGCGCCGAGCCGCGGCTAATGCGGGGCCGGTCGCCGATTTCCACGTAGTAAGGGGCCGTGGACGCGAAGCGATAGGTAGCGTCGTTATCGGCCACGGTGCGGACCAAGAACCAGCCGCTTTCGGTGAACCGTAGCGGCGGCAGTTTACCATTTTCCTTGGCCCAATCGTTGAGCCGCACCACGTGGGCCACGCGGCCGTTCTGCACGATTTCCAGGTAAGGAACCGGGTCGCGGGTGGCCATGCTCAGCAGCACTTGCAGTTCCAATTCGCCACCCGCGGGGGACGTGAACACGTGGCCGGGGAGTTGCCCTTGGACCGAGGGCCGAATCAGCGGACCGTTGGTCACGAACACGCGGCCAGCCCGAAAGTTTTCCCACCAGCGTTCCCAGGTGAACTCGCTCTCCACATGCACGTACATGCGGTTATAGCCTGGGGGGTTGTCGTTATCGCCCGAGCCGCTGCCGGCCGAAGGGGGCACGCGAAAGCCGCTTTCCAACAGGTGGTAGTAGATTTTCTGCGTCCAGCCGCCAGGCCCCAGCGGGTCGGGGTAATCGTTCTTATCGCGAGGACGGCTGCCCAAGTCGGAGATCGCCATCTGCTTGCGCTGCAGGTCGCCATGCGCCAGCTGGAAGCTATCGACCCGCCCTTGCGCGAGCAGTACCGGCAAGTCCCACGAGAGCGGGTTTTCGATATCGACCCAGGCCCCGGCATCGCGGCCAGCGGTGGCCATCTCGGCCAAAGTGGGGCTGGGGGCATCGGAACGCGGCAGCGTCAATGGTTGCTTGAGCCCAAAGAACAACAACGCTCCCGATGTGCGTTCGTCGCGCCCGGCCAGCAGATCGCAGTAGCGATTGCCATCGAACCGCAGCACGCTGTTTTCGGGAACTGCCTTGGGGCTGCTACCGTTCTTCCAGCTCACGTTGGCTGCCACGTGCAGGTCTTCGGCCAGCATCAGCCGCTCAACCTGGTCCACCGGCCGGGCCAGGTGCAAATCGCCCGACCACCAACCTTCCTGGCTCAGGTCCACAATCCGCTTGAGGTCCACGGTCTTGGTGTCGTCGGAGAATTTCTCCAGCACGAAGTGCCCCGTGCGATTCACATACTCCGGCCCGCGTTCGATCTCGAACTGGTAGCTGCCCAGCGGCAATTCCAGCGTGACGTGGCCATCGATCACCAGGTGATCGCCCAAGGCCGGCAGCCGGCCCAAGCGACGGGGACGCCCGCGATTATCCCGCAGATGCAGGCGGCAAGGAATCGGCTGCCCGGTGTCGGCGTCGACCACCGTGAGTTCCAGCTTTTCACCCACCGCCAGGGCCGAACTCGCCGACGCGTCCCCAAGCAGCAGTCCGCAAATTGCATACAACGCGAATAATCGAACCCGGCGGCGCATTGGCAAACGGCTTTCTCGTTGCAAGTAAGCGGGCAAACAACCCCCAGGCTGCCGCAAGATGGAGGCGCGCAGCGACCCTGGGGCGGAAAAAGCATCCACAGGCAAGGATAGCTTTTGAATGAACCCGCGCGGGAATTGGCGCGCAGGGAAGCGTTTTTCGCCGGCAATGGCGGGGTGAAACGGTCAGGGCGAATTGGACCGAATGGGCAGGCGGCTGCCCCCCCAACGAAGCCGCGCATCCCGGCGCCAGAATTCCCTCACCGGTAGGCGGGAAGATTCCACTCGCCGAGGGGGAGCGAATCTCTAGCGAAGCGGCTTCGCCTTCGCCTTCGCCTTGGCCTGCCGCGGAGCGGTCAGCAGCCGGCCCACAATCACGATGTCGCGACCGCCGTCGTCCTTTTCGCGATCGCAGCAGATTTCGGCCACCTTTTCGTAAGGCACCGAAATGGGAACGCTCTTCATTGTGCAGAAGTAGCGGCCGCCGGTGGCTTCGGCATCGGGCTGGGCATCGGCCGGCAGCAACCCGATGGGCCGGCCAAAGTGATAGGCAAACAGGTGGTGAATGGGACCGACGCTCACCAGTTGGGCGTTTGAGGGGAGTCGGCTCTTGAGCTTGCTCATGGCCAGGTCGGCCCTTTGGCTTTGCGCCACCAGCGAGTTGGTGAACAGGCCCGCGAAGGTCAGGCCCACAAACGACGCCACGCACAAGATGCTGCCAATCTGCAGCGCAGGCAGCTCCGAGTGCACGCATTGCCAGGCACACAAACCGAGCCCCAGCGCTAGCCACGAAAATGCCAGCACGAACACCCACGGCTGGGCTTCCAAAAACGGAGCGGCGACCAGCCATTTGGCGATGGGCAGACCAACCCCTAGCGCTCCCATGCCAATGGCCATACTGTAGACAAATGCCCGCCACTTCTTGCGCAGTTCGCTGTCGGCGGCCGCGCGAACGGCGCGCTCCACCACCACCGCGGTCAGCAAGGCCAGGCAGGGAAAAATAGACATCAAGAACCGCGTTCGCGTGCCAGGAACCAGCGCCACCGTCGGCACGGCCAGGCCCACCACGCACCACAAGAAAGCCACGGTGGAACGGGCCGAACCGAGCTTCTGCCGGAAGGGGCGAAACAAGTATGCCACCAGAAGAATGGACCAGGGCAACAGCGAACCGACCAGTTCTGCCGGAAAGCGCGTGTAATGCCGCAGCAGGGCTTTGCGCGCCCATTGCTCGACGTACATCAGCACGTCGCCGCTGATGGTGTGCCGCACGCCTTCCCAGCCCACCCGCAGAGCGAAGGGCACGAACCAGGCCGAAAATATCGCGGCAAACAGGGCAATGCCCGCCAGGTGGGCCGTTGTGACCGCGTAACGCCAGTCGCGTTTCCACAGCAAGAACAAGCCCACCCCGCCGGCAAAATAAACCGGCGCTTGAGGGCCTTTGGTAAGCGTGGCCAACGCCAGGCAGGCATAAGCCGTGGTCCAAGTGCGCCAGGCAGGCCACCGCAGGCGATATCCCCAATGCCAGAACAGCAGCGCGCTGCTGAGAAACAGCGTGAACAGAGCGTCGGTCTCGCCCAGCCGGCCAAGCTCCATGACCTGACCCATGCTCACATAGCCCGCGGCTGCCGCGCAGGCTCCCACGGGCGACATAAAAGTTCGTCCGTAGGCATACAGCAGCGTGGCAATCAGCGCAATGGCCAGCACGCTGGGGAGCCGCACGGCCAGCGTATCGAGCTCGCCGCGGACGGTCGCCACGGCCGCAATCAGCCAGTTTTGCAGTGGCGGCCGACTGCTCATAAAGCGGGTTTCGCCTTGCTGCCGGGGAACGAGCCAGTCGCCGCTGGCCATCATTTCCATGGCCACCGTGGCCCGCCGGGATTCTTCGCCCCGAATCGTGAGATGGTCGATCCGCATGAAGTAAATGAAGGTGACCAACAATAACACGGCCCACAGCGGCCATTCGCGCCAGAATTTGGCTCGCGGCTGAAGCGTGGATGAGTCGCCGGATGGTTGCATGGTTCGCTGGTCCCGTCGCGGTAGGCTATTCCTAGGGCCGGAACCAATATCATGTGCCTCCCAGGCTGTCAACGCGGCCCACTGTCTGCTAGCGCCGCGGCGCCAGCGGTGCATTCGCAGCGGGCATGGCCCCCCACAACCAACGAAAGCCAACCTCGCCACAAGCGAAGCGCCCTTGCTAGCGAGCCCCGGAATCGGCAGACTGGCGTTGCAGATACACCAGAGAACCAAGCGTTACTTGCCCCCTCATACGAGAGCACCATGGCCAAGAAAAAACCACGGGCCCAAAGTGAAGAACGCACCGTCAACAAGCCCGCGGTGGAGCTTTCCGACCGCGACCGCAAAACGCTGGGCGAACTGGTCGGCATGGCCGACAACGTGGCCAAGTTTGCCAAAGGGGGCCGCGAGCCGTTTCTCGATATCCCCACCAGGGCTCTCTCCAACGTGCGCTACAACAAGCAAAAGCGCATCATCGAGATGGGCAAGAACAGCAACCGCCGCCAAATGCTGCACCTCTCGCAAGCCAAAAGCTACATGCAAACGCTGCTCGTGGCCTCGGGCTGCAAGCAGCTCATTGGCGAAGGCAAAACCACCAGCATTCGTGGTCTATTCTACCTGCTCAAGCACACCATCGAAGGCTGCAAAGAAGAAACCTTCGGCACGCAGGACGAATGCGATCCGGTGATCGAAGACTTGGAAGTGACCCTCAACGCCCTGCGCGAAGAGCTCCACCTGTACGCCCAAAAGAAGGGCGAAATGGTCGGCCCCCTGGTGGTGGTCGACAAGGGCGATGAAATCGATTGCTCGCGGATGGGATCCGGCGGATACGGCATCCCCTCCATCGTGGAGCCCGAGGTGATTCAATTCAAGGAACACCAGGCCGAGTTCATTCTGCATGTCGAAAAAGACACCGTCTGGCAGCGGTTCAACGAAGACAAGTTCTGGCGCAAGCAAAACTGCATTCTCACCCACGGCGGCGGGCAACCATCGCGCGGCGTCCGCCGCATGCTGTACCGGCTGCATCACGAGCTCAAACTGCCCGTGTACTGCCTGCTCGATAACGACCCCTGGGGGTACTACATTTATAGCGTGCTCAAGCAGGGCTCGATCAACCTGGCCTTTGAAAGCCGGCGGATGGCGATTCCCGACGCCCGCTTCATCGGCCTGCGCAGCAAAGACTTCGAACGCTGCAAACTTTCCGATAGCGTGAAGATTTCACTCTCGCCCACCGATATCAAACGGGCCAAGCAGATCGCCCAGTACCCCTGGTTCGCCCACAAGAAACCGTGGCAGCAAGAGATCCAAAAGATGCTCAGCAACGACTTCAAATTGGAAGTCGAATCGCTGATCAGCAAAGACATCAGCTATGTGACGGAAGTCTACGTGCCCGAGCGGCTGGAAGACCAGGACTTTCTCGACTGACCTCGCGACTCGGGTACGCACCCGGTGCGTACCTTTCGGGTGGACGATCGCAAGACCGCCGGGACTGTACTCGGCTTTCGCCGCATGAAGATCATCGTCAAACGATTGGCGGCGCGGGTGGTACGCACTCAAATCAGTCCGAGATCAGCCTCGCCTGGATCAGCCGCAAGATACCGCGGGCCACGTCGTCCTTGGGGCCTTCGATGATTTCGAGCACGTCGCCCGCGCGGTTGAGCACTTCCACGCGGTTGGTCAGCGAGTGCATGGCCTCGGGGCCGTTGGCGACCATCAGGTCGCAGCTTTTCTTTTCGGCCTTGACGGTGGCCCGGAAGCGTTGGTCATCCGTCTCCAAGGCAAAGCCCACCACCCATTGCCCTGGCCGCTTCTTCGCCCCCAACGTGGCCACGATATCCGGGGTTTCAATCAACCGTAGTTCCAGCGGCTGGCCCGTCTTTTGAATCTTGCCGGCCTCCACCATCACTGGCCGATAGTCGCAGGGGGCCGCGGCGCCAATCAGGCCGTCGCTCACGGCGAAATGCGCCTCGGCCGCGGCCAGCATTTCCTCGGTCGAAATCACCGGCACCACCGTCACGCCCGAGGCATAGCTCACCTCCACGGGGCCACTAATCACGGTCACCTGGTGCCCCAGTTCCAGCGCGGCAGCGGCAAGCCCCGCCCCCATCCGCCCGCTGGAGGCGTTGGTGAGATACCGAACGGGATCAAGATACTGCCGCGTGGGGCCAGAAGTGATAAGGATGCGTGCCATGGCAGGCGATTATAATCAAACTATTGACGGCTGCTTGGATCTCAATGAACTTTGCTTACGATCCAATACCTCCGATAACTTGGCCAACGGCAGGGGCATCCTATGAGCAACCAACTTCCCAAGTGCAGAAGGATTACAGTTCATGCCTTCCGAGGTGATCGATCCAAGACCTTTTGGAAAAAGTTTCAAGAGGCCATGGATGACGAGCAACGCGGCCTTGGACCTGGACCTACGCCAGAGGACTGCCTGCTTTACGCCGGACACGCCGGCCTATCCACCGATTCTGCCCCCAATGCGATTTTCGGTTTCCATCCATACGGTGGCCAATTATCCGCCGCGGCTGTCCTCAATGGCCTGAAGGCAGGTAACGCCTTCCCCGGCCAAGTTCGCATCGACACTCCGATTTTTGCGGCGGCCGTCCAGGCAGGCTTGCCTGTGCTCACATTCACCGTCGTCTTCCCAGATCCAGAATTCAACGTGTTCGACTCCTCGCTTTCAATTGAAAAGCAAGGCAGTCGATACACTTACAGCTTTCCTAATGGAGACGGAGACTGCAACTGTATAACATGGATGGAGCGATTGGGTTTGCCATTGCTCACCGGAAGAATGAACGAATTCATCCCTGGGATTGTGCTCTCCAGCTTACCCGTGCGACGTTTTGGAAACTGCATGTAGCGAGCTCTAAGCCATGTACTTCTTCACCAACAACACCGAAGGCAGACTCGGCGATCTGGCCATGCAGTTTCGCGGCACGCGCGATAGCAGCGAGCGGGCGAAAATCGCTCAGCAATACGCCCAGGCCGTGCATGAACTCATTCAGCGAGGGGACTGGACCGAGGTGCCGGCTCCCGAAGATCAACTCCCCGACGAGTGCATGCCGCAAGAATTCTTCGAGTACTGGGCGCGGGAATAGCCGTTCCACCCGAACAGCGAGCCACCGGGTTTATCCCGGTGGTCCCGCTTGGCGCAAATGAAAACTCAGCGGCAAGTCACATTTCGACCAGGCGGCGGAAACGCTCGCCCGTGCGAGCGATCCATCCGACTGCGACCTTCCCCGGCGCCCTACTTCCCAAACATGGGGTCTTCCGGGTTCCCCCGCGAGAGCAGGTAAGCCAGCATATCGAGCACCTCGTCCTTGTTGAGCGATTTCAACAAGTCCTTGGGCATCATCGACAGCGGCGACGGTACCATCTCGTCGATGTCGCTCTTGGCCACCACTTCCACCTTGGTGATGTCCTCGGGGTTGGTGAACACCGTTAGCTCGTCGTTCGACTCGCCCGCCACGCGGCCCGAGAAGGCTTTGCCCGAGAGCGTGACGATATTGTGGGCTCGATACTGATCGGAGATCACCTTGCTGGGGTCCACGATCGCTTCGCTCAGGTCTTTGAAGCTGAACCGGCCAGCCACGTTGGTCAGGTCAGGCCCGGTGGCGCCGCCGTCGCCGCCGTAACGATGGCAGACCACGCACCGCGCCGCGGCATACGCCCGGCGACCCGCTTCAAAGTTCCGGCCGTGCAGCCCTCCGCTGGTTAATGTAATCAGTTCTGGCAGGGTCCAATCTTTGCCGGGTCCAATGGGGGCCGGCAGGTCTTCCTTCTTGACCGTCACCGGCGCCAGCGTTTCCAGCGCCTTGCGTTCGGCCTCGGAGGCGTTGGCCAGCGCTTCGCTACGAATGTTGTCGATAAAGCCCTGGAAGCTGGCGCCGCCGCTCTTATCGCGCTCGCCATCCAGCAGTTGCAGGTATTCCTTGCGCTGCTCCAGCGTCCAACCGTATCGCATGTTTCGCAAGCAAAACGCGAACTGAATCAGTGATTGGTTGGGCTGGTTGGCCAACATTTTGGCAATGGCGCCGCCGTAGCCCGGATTGCGGGCCAGCAAGTCCGAGAGCTCGCTTTGGCTGGGCTCATACGGTTGCCGCATCAGTTCCAGCGTTTTGCTGATCACCGTGGGGCTCTTGAGATACACCAGCACCTGGCACAGCTCACGATTCAGCGAGTCGCTGTCGGCCGGATACAAGGCGTCGAGCTTTTGCACAATCGCGGCCCGCTGCTCAATGCCCGGTTCGCCCAGCCGCATAAAAATCAGAGCATACGCCCTGAGCAGGTCAAGCTGTTGGCTTTCGGGCAGCTTCTCGATGTGAATAGCGTTGAGCGCGTCGAGCAGCTTGGGCTCAATCTCCGGCGTGCCCTGGCGAGCCCTGGCCACCGCGCCGGCAATCAGGGCCACGAT
The DNA here is from genome assembly GCA_964445985.1 of uncultured Pirellulales bacterium. Taxonomy (GTDB): domain Bacteria; phylum Planctomycetota; class Planctomycetia; order Pirellulales; family S012-138; genus CAYUMU01. Next base: position 46,319 of record CAYUMU010000045.1, read on the forward strand.
GTTCTTCTCGGCCAGCACCCGGTTCTCCCAGAGCGCAAACGGCTGATGCTCCAAGGCCACGCGGGCCGCATAGCGAATGTGCCGGTCTTCGTGGCTCAGGTTCGGCCAGATCAAAGCCAGCGCCGCATCGGTGTCTTCCACCGTTTGGTGATAGGCTTCCAGCTTGTGCCGCAATTCGCGCAGCTTGGCCCCTTCGGTATTGCGGGCGTCCACCGGCTGGGTGTCTTCGTCGCCCTGGTAGATCACTCGGAACAGTTCCGACTGCGTGCCGCGTCCGCCGATCGTGAAGTACAGCGCCCCGTCGGGACCGACGGCCGCATCGGTGAGCGGCAGCGGCGTGCGCGACAAGAACTCTTCCTTGTCCACGCGGTAGCTGGCCCCTTCCGGCTGCAAATGCAGCGCGTAAATGGTGCCGAAGGTCCAGTCGAGAAGGTACAGGGCCTTTTGATATTTGCCGGGGAACTTGGCGCCGTAGCCAAAGGTCACGCCCACCGGCGAACCAGGGCCGATGTTGACCAGCTCAGGCAGGCTATCGATGTAGTACGATGGCCATTTGCCGGTGCCCGACCGCCAGCCAAACTCGCTGCCGCTCACCGCGTGCGTCACCCGCGTGGGCCGATACCAGGGCGAGCCCATGTCCCATTCCATGTCCGAATCGTAGGCGAACAGCTCGCCATCGGCGTTGAAGTCCATGTCGTACGCGTTGCGGTAGCCAATGCTCACCACTTCCCAGTTTTCGCCAGCGGGGTCCACCTTGGCAATCCAGCCGCCCGGCGCCAGCCGGCCCCGAGCATGACCTCGGGCATCCCACTGCCGCGGCAACAGCAGATCCTCGCTCCAGTTCATGGGCACGCTGCCCGAGGTAAAGCTGGTGGGATCGGTGTGATTGCCGCAAATGATGTAGATGGATTTGCCGTCGGGCGAGAGCCGCAAGGCATGCGGGCCATGCTCGCCGCCGCCCGCCAGGGCGCGAAGCTTCACCACCTCGTCGAACTGGTCGTCGCCGTTGGTGTCGCGGGCACGATACAAACCGCTGCCCGGCCCGCCGTTGACCGAGATATACAGACTATCGAACGCATACAGCAGGCCCTGGGCGGCGCTGATCTTGATGTCGAGCTTTTCCACCTTGGTTTCTTCATCGGAACCAATGGCGGGGGGCGTGATCCGCACCAGGCCCAGGTTCCCCTGGTCGCTGGCAATCAAACGTCCCTTGTTGTCGAAGGTAATCGCCACCCACGAACCCAATTCATCCTTGGGCACGGTGAACAGCTTCTCCACCTTAAAGCCGGGCAGCACGTTGAACACGTCGCGCGGCGCGGCGGCCAGCTTGGGATCGCTGTCGGAGAGCACGTCGCCCCAAGGCTTGTCGCCCAGCTTGCCAACCGTTTTGACCTTCGACCATTCCTGGGCGTCGCGGCTGGTGGCGTATTCCCAGTCGCCGTCGGAAACCAGGTGCGTGGCGTGACCGTCGCGGGCAAACATGGCCAGGCTGAACACAAAGCCGGCGATGCCGCCTTCGTTCTCGACTTCGGCCAGCAGTTCGTTCTCGCCCGGTTTGAACACCAGTTCCAGCTCTTCGCGAATGGGCGATTTCCAGTCGTTGCTGCTGCCGATCACCTTGCCGTTTAGGTACAGCTTGCAGCGGTTATCGCAACTGGCGAGGAACAACCCTGATCGAGCCCCGCCGGCAAACGTGCGACGCAGCACATACTTGGTGTTGGCGTCCGGCCCCCAGATCCACTGGGGAACGGGGCCGCTTTGAACCTTGAGCTTTGGCTTGGCTTGGGGTTGAGAAGCAGGCTGCTCGGGCTGGGCCTCCGACTTGGCCGAGGACTCTTTGACTTGAGACTTTTGCGTCTCCACGGCTTGGGTGTAGACCTTGGGAGCCGCATCCTGGGCGTGCAAACCGGCCGTGGCTGCCAAACCGGCAACCAACGCTGCGACAACAATTTTCCAGGTGCCCAACGACGATCGAACCTGAGGCATGGCGAAACTCTTGGGAAGAATCAAAGGAACAAACAGAGCGATGGCAGCCCACCCGACTCTGATGAAAGTCAGAATCCCTTGATGGTAACCCGCCGACCGGCCTGCATCCACCACTTTGGTGTGCCACTGCTTGCGGTCGAATGCGTCTTCCATTCAGAATACGTTCTCCACGACCGCAAGCAGTGCGGCAGCGGAGTTGGCGTTCCCGTTCAATGGGCAGGTCGCCAGCGATTGGGCACTGCTTGAGTGCGTGGCAAGTCGACGGGTGGCTGGGGTCAAGTTGTGGCCAAAAGACCGTTCTATCCACAATCAACTCTGCCCACAACTTGCCCCCAGAAGAACTCGGCCAAACTAAGCTGGAACTGCCTACGGGAGTCACCGGGCCAAACTAATTTCCAACACCGCGCCTTGCGCTGCACGCAAAATAGTCAACGCGAGCCGCCCGCAACGGTTCACCTGGGGGCCGATTGTCGGCCACACGATTTATGATCCCGTCGTCGCTAACGACAATCGGACCCCAGCCACCCTGCCGACATTCAAGCAGGGGGCACCCGTGCGAATTGTTAGTTTCTTGCTCGTTAACATCTCTGCAAGCTGCAGAGAACTTTAATGCCTCAGCGTGCGTTTGCGGTTTACCCGCGTTAAGTAACTGATGAAAAACAACTTCGGCGTTTCAGCCGTGCTCGCATGGCCCCGCCAGTGAAGGAATTGTAGAAAACCGGAAGTTATTTTTCGTGCGTTCCTAAGTGGGATGCAAGTGCATATTGAGTAATTCAAGCGTGACTGGATGCCGGAGGTCACCGCGGCGGTGAGCATCTAGCAGTGCCTTCTCCTCGCGATATTTAGACCAGAACTCGTCCCACACTTTGGGTTGACGCGGAGACGGAATGCGGATTTTCCAATGAACGTACTCGCACTCGCCATGGCACCTTGGGCAACTAACCGCATCAACCGTTTGCGAGCGACGGTAGGATTTGCGGCAGGAGATGCAGGTCCAGGTTCGATTGCTCATGTTAGTTTCTTGCTCGTTATCATCTCTGCAAGCTGCGGAGAATGTTAATGCCTCAAAGTCCGTTTGCGGTTTACCCGCGTTAAGAGAATCCGATCGTTTTCCGCGGCCCATGCGAGTAACTGGGGATCCTCAGCGCCGGCAAGACCGACATCTTGCACTCGGACAAGGTCAAGGTCGGCTTGTCTCAGTAGTAGTCCGCGCACAATGTCGCCATTAAAATTCTCGTCAGCCAACAAGCGCAACATGCCCCGCCCTCAAGTTTGCCGTTTCGCCAGCAGCCGGGCTCGAATTTCACTGAGTTCGCCCTGCTGGCCTTCGATCTTCCGCTGCACTTCTTCCGCTAAGCTTTCACGATCCTGCAGGTAGGTTTCCACTTCGCGGGTGTGACGCAAGTAATACGCGACGGCCGCGTAAACGTCGGGCAAAGCTAGCGTGGAAAATCGCTGAACAATCGTCTCGGGCGTGGCGCCGTCTTGGAAAGCGCGAATCACCAGCTCCAGCAGCACGCGTGAACTGCCGACGCGCACCGCTCCGCTGGCATCCTCGTGAAAGGGTGGCGTTTCGGCATGAACGATTAATGACATGGACATGTTCTCCAGCGTACCTTTCGGCGGGTGGTATGCACGGGGTTCATCCCATTACTTTCCGCTCAGCGTCGTCCCCGGCACGCTGGGCGGGTCTTGCTTCAGCAGCCGTTGGGCCTCCTCCAGCAAAAACTCAGCTTCCATGAACGGCTCGTAGCTGATGTCTTGCCACCGCACCAGGCCGGCGCCGTCGATCAAAAACGTGCCGTGCAGGGGCAGGTTTTCGAAGTCGTCGAAGGCCCGATAGGCTTTGAACACGTTCAAGTTTTCATCGGCCGCCAGCGGGAAGGGGAAGCTGGTGCCCGTGTCGGTTTCGGCCTTGTATTGGGCCACCGTGTTTTGCAGTTTCTCCGGCGAGTCGGTGCTGATGGCCACCAGTTCAATGCCCGCCTCGCGGAACTGCTCCGTCAGAGGGCCAAACTTTTCTAACTGCTGGGCACAGTGCAGGCAGCCATAGCCCAGGTAAAAGATCACCACCACCGGCTTGCCACGATAACCGGCCAGCGAAACCGTGCGGCCTTCGCCGCCCGGCAGGTCCCAGGCAGGCGCCGGCGAGGGATGCCAACGGAAGGGCCCCAGGCTGGCCAGTTCCGGCCGCGTGCCCGTATCGCCGGGAAGTTCGCGCGGCTTCCGCCAATCGCCTTCCATCTTGTGGGCCGCGGCAACTTCGGCAATTCGCTGGTAAATGCGGCTGTCGACATCCAGGTCGGCGGCCATGGCGCGTAGCTCTTCCAAGGCCTGTTGGGCTTCCTCGGCCTTGCCTGCCCGATGCAGCACGTGCACGTAGTTGGCTAGCGGCAACACCTGGTTGGTCCCCGCCTCTTTGGCCCCTTTGGCCGTGGCCAGGGCCTTATCGGTGGCGCCAGCCGCAAGCTGGAACTGGGAAAGCTGTTCTTTGGGAAGATCGCTCACCTGGGCAAACCGTTCCAGGGCCTGCACGTACTTTCCTTCCCTGGCGGCCTCGTGGCCACGCAGTTCGTTGAGGCCCGTTTCCCAGCGTTTGATTTGAGCCGTGAATTTCTTCTCGGCATCGCTCTTGGCCTTGGCAATGTCCTTCTCGTTCTTCTTGGCGTCTTTGGCTTTCTTTTCCGCGTCGTCCATGGCCGTGGTTTGTTCCGTGCGGAACTTGGTCAACTGTTCTTCGACGGCGGCCATCGTTTGCCGCGCGGCCTCGTCCTTCTGGAGCGACCATTGCGCCGCCCCCAAGAGCCGCAGCCGCTTGAGCTGCAAGGTTTCGTCGTCGGTCGGCTCCAGGTAGGGCGACTCGGCCAGGGCCAGCACGTCTTCCCACCGCTCGAACTGCGAAAGCACTTCCACCAGCCGCAACCGCCCGTAGTAGGCGCCGCTGCCTCGGTTGGAAAGTTTGTTTTGCTTGGGATGCCGCGGCAGCTCCACCATGTTCTTGGCCAAGGCGAGCGCGTCGTTGGACCGGCCCACATAAGCCAGGCTGCGCGTGAGCCATTCGTTATTGTGGGCGTAGTTGTGAATCTGGTAGGGCATCACGCGATCGCGCGCCATGTGCGCATGATCCACGCGGGCCGAAGCCTCCTGCTGCCAGGCCGAATCGTGATACCGCTTCACTCGCCAGTAAATGTGGCCTGGCATGTGCCACATGTGGGCAATGTTCGGCGCGGCCTGTCCACACAACGAGGCGCTGATCAACGCCCGCTCGGTCTTTTCGTAATCCCACAGGTGAATGCGGTAGTGGTGCACGGGGTGCATGGGGTTGGCATCAAGCACCGACTGGATCAGGCTGTCGAGCGCCAGATGGCTGCTGAAGGGCAAACCTTTGCGGTCGGCGCTCCAAATGCCCCAGGCCAAAAAGGCCTGGGCTTCCAGTTCCTCCGGAAACTCATACTGAATCGCTTCCAAGCTGCGAATGAAGGCCCTCCAGCGAACCTTGGCTTCGCCCTTGCCGGTTTGATAAGCCGCCAGCCCATCGATCCACATCTGCTCGCGCTTGCTGGCTTTGCCTTTGCGATCCACGGCTTCTTTCACAAACCCGGCGGCGCGCTTGGCGTTGTCGAAGTTGGCCATGGCCATTCCCCAGTAGGCCATCGCGCAATCGGGGTCGAGCGCGGCCGCCTGGCGAAAGCTGCGTTCGGCCTCGAAGTACCAGAACCCATGCAGTTGACCCACGCCCTGGTCAAACAGTTGCTGCACCAGCGGCTGCTGGGTGGTGACTTCCAGGTGAACATTGCCCGTCTCACCCATCACATAGGCCTGCTGCCGCGGCCCCTCGTTGAACACTTCGCCGTGATTGCTATGGCCGGCAGCCGGATCTTCCTGGCGAGGATCGCCCTCATCGGCCGCGGTGGGATCTTCCGTCGGCGCCGTCTCGCTCACATTGGCGTCGGCAACCTTCTGGTCGACAACCTTCGGTTCAGACGCACTCTTATCGGCCGGTTTCTCCTCGGCCGCCATCGCCCGCGACCCCGGCATGGCCCACATGACCACTCCCAGCCAACCAGCGATCAACAGCCCGGCCCACATGGGGAGCGGTCTCTTGGCATGGCGCCAGACAATTCCCGTCCGGCCCCTACGATCACAAGGTGCAAGCGACATGGAGCACATCCTTCTACTGGCGGGGAAGAGCTTTATTTTGGGGAGGCACAACCTGAGGCGGGATCGGAGGGCTGGGCTCGAGCGGTCGCCGGATGCCCGCTGGACGAACCAGAATTCGCGGCCGGTTGTCCGCTGCCAACGCGTAACCGGCAGTCTAACTTGCGCGGCCGCGACGGCACGGCCGAGCAAGCAGCCCGATTTGCCTGGCCGCCATCAACTTCGAGGGCCACATCCCAACCTTCGACGTTATCCGGCTGCCAGGCGCGGGTCAAGTAAATCGGTTGCTAATCAGGGGTTTGGACGCGAGCTTCCCTCCCTTCCCGCACGTTGGCAGCAATTGTGGCCCCGATGTGGATTGCACCAGGTTCAGCGGTCATTCGCCCGGCCAATCACAGCTTTCCCACCCTCGATTTCGGCAAGCCCGACTTGACCCCTCCAACCAGCCCCGAATAATGGAATCCACCCCCCCAAAAAAGATGGCGTCGAACGAGGTCGCCGGCGGCGGGAAGGATCTCAAAACCAAAATCCTCAATCACGAAAGTAGGGCAAGGATGGCATTGCTCAAGATTTCGTCGCGACTGGTCCTTCCCATGGTGGTGCTAACCGCGGCCGTGGCGGCGGGCGGGTATTACGCCCTCCGCGATGGCGACCCGCCGCGCGACCAACTCCCCCAAGTACAGCTAGCCCAGGCTCTCGCCCCCAGGGCCGGCGAACTCCCCTCGCCCGATTTTACCGCCCGTGGCATGGCGCAAATCCCCGCCGGCACGGCCTTTGTGGCCAGCGAATTTGCCAAGCAACCGCCACGCGGCTGGAATCACCTGGTGCTGTTTGTCGAAGGCCGCCTCGGCTCGGGCGATGTCGATGCCGCCAGCAGCACCGTGCTCAAATACACCAAGCTGTTCAACCTGGTCATCCTCGCCAACGTCGCCCAGCAACAGGGCCGGCATTACCTGGAAAGTGCGGCGGCCGGGTTCTCGACCAAGATCAACAACAACGACACCGTCATCACGCTGGCGACCGAAGAAAAACTGGGAGCCAACCTGGGCTTCATTGGCCGCAGCGTGTTCGAGCCCAACGAGCTGGCCCTCAAAGACCTGGTGCAAATTGCCCGCACGCCCCAGGCGCTTCTGTTCAACGCCCCCACCATGATGCTCTATAAGAACGAGCACCAAATGATGATGGTGCGTTACCTGCTGTGGGCCAATCCCAACACCGGCGAACTGCGCACCCTGGTGTGGCAAATGGAAAACACCGAACCCGGCAAGAGCTACGCCCTGGCCGACAATTCCTTCCAATCGCTCAAGCCCGGCACGGTGGACGATCGCGTGATGAATGTTAAAGGCGACCGCTTCAATTTTCTCGGCATCCCCGATAAAGACGCCTTCGCCGTGGTGCGGCTCCCGCAGGGCAAGACCGTGCCCTTCAACCAAGAACTCGCCAAGTTGGCCACCGCCCCCAGCTACACGCAAGAAAGCTTCAACGCCTTGCTGGCAGCCATCGATCAGGCGCTCTCGGCCCAGCGGTAAATGGGAAGAAGCCGTCTTAGACTCTCCCGGCTTCTCGAATAAGCAGTTCTGAATCGTCCTTAGCCCGGATTATTCATTATCTTGGGAATAAAACAGCCTCCTTGTGCGTCTAAG
>CAYUMU010000046.1:0-53384 GCA_964445985.1 uncultured Pirellulales bacterium
TTTCCAGTCCCCACCGTGCTAGCACTTGCATAATGTTGGTTAGCGAGGGAGTCCCACAAACCAGGGCTTTGAAGCTGTCAGTGCTTGCGAAATTTCAAAAGGCCCATTTTCTCGTTCTTTTTGAATACCTTCAACTTTGGGCTTCGACGCTGGCATGCCCTGGATACCGCCAAAGCCCCGTAAAAAACATGCTAGCTTCAAAGCCCTGGTCCCACAAACGTCCCTCGCTAACGCGTCGAGCTTGCAAAGAATCAGGCATTCACAACACCGGGAGCCACCTGCGAAAAGCCTGCAAAAGTGCATCGCACCTAGAAAACGGCAGAGTGAGCGGCTTTACAAGGTGACTTACTTCGATAGCAACCTGCGGGCGCTGAACCCAGGCTATTATATTCCGGTCTACTGGTAGTCGCGTAGCCGAAAGCATTGGATTCGGCCGCCCAACTTAAACAATCGCGGGGCAGGTGCTCGTCAGCGCCGGAGCCGGTCCTTGTCCGCTCCGCATGCGTCGGCTAACTTGCATTTCTTGCCAGCAGCGGCGGGCTGCCGCGCATGCGTTACCTAGAAATCTTGTTCCCCCCGCCCAAATTTTCCCCCAGCGAAGCGGCCCAGGTAAATGTCTGACCCCTACTTCCAAAAATTGTTCGCCGAACGCATCGGCGGCGCGAACTATGGCCGTGGCACCGAGATCTACAAGTTCGAAAAGATCAAGCGGGCCAAACGCAAAGCCCTGGCCGACAACCCCGACCGCAAGCTGATCGATTTTGGCATCGGCGAAAACGACGAAATGGCGGCCGAGACAGTTCGCCGGAAGATGGCCGAAGAGATCAACCGCCCCGAGAATCGCGGCTACGCCGACAACGGCATCCAAGGCTTCAAAGACGCCGCGGCCCGCTTCATGCAGCGCAACTTCGGCGTGGAGCTTGACCCGGTGAAAGAGATCAATCACTGCATCGGCTCCAAGCCGGCCCTGGCCATGCTGCCGGCCGCCTTCATTAACCCGGGCGACGTGACGCTGATGACCGTGCCGGGCTATCCGGTCGCCGGCACGCATACCAAATATTACGGCGGCGACGTCCACCGCCTGCCGCTGCTGGCCGAGAACGGGTTCTTCCCCGATTTGGACGGCATTCCGGCCGAGATTCGCAGCCGCTCCAAGTTGCTGGTGATCAATTACCCCAACAGCCCCACCGGCGTGGTCGCCACCCGCGAGTTTTACAAGAAGGTGATCGACTTTGCCCAGGCTAACGACGTGGTGGTGGTGCAAGACGCGGCCCACATTATGCTCAGCTACGAAGGGGAGCCGCTAAGCTTCCTCTCCATCCCGGGGGCCAAGGAAGTCGGCGTGGAGGTCCACTCGCTTTCCAAGGGCTTCCACATGATTGGCTGGCGGATCGGCTTTGTGGCCGGCCATGAGCGGATCGTGCAGGCGTTCGCCGATATTAAAGACAACAGCGACTCGGGCCAGTTCATCGCCATTCAAAAGGCAGGCATCGCCGCCCTGGACGACAAGCGAATTCCCTTGCAGGTTCGCGACAAGTACCGCCGCCGCCTGCGAAAGCTGGTGGATGTGCTCGGCCGGTGCGGGTTCCAATGCCACATGCCCGGGGGCACGTACTTCCTGTACACCAAGAGTCCCAGTGGCGTGGCGGGCGGCCCCACGTTTGCCAATGCCGAGGCGGCCAGCCAGTACCTGATTACCGAGCACTCCATTTGCACGGTGCCTTGGGACGACGCCGGCGCGTTTCTGCGGTTCTCGGTAACCTACGAAGCGCCGACCGAAGACGAAGAAGACCTGCTGATGGCCGAAACCGAAGCCCGGCTGAGCAAGCTCAAGCTACAATTTGCCTGAGAACCGCTCGCGCCGAGTCCGGCCAGAAACGGTGGCAGGCAAGCCGGCCGCGAGGGGAGAACCGCTGTTGTAAGCAGATCGCCATGAATCGGGCTGCCAAGAAAATCCGTCAACCGCTACCGCTGGAAAAATCAGCCGTTAGCGCACCCCCGCGAGCCTCCAAGCCCAAGCCGGGGGGCGAGGCGAGCGAGGCGGCCGAAATTCGCCGCCGTGCCCGCCGCCGCGGCCTGCTGATACCGGGGGCCGGCTGGTGGGAGTTGGGCTACCCAGCGTGGGGTTGGTGCGGGTTTGCGGTGGCGCTGGCCACGATGATGTGCTTTATTGCGTTCGCGCTGTTTGCCTGCGTCACAACTTATTGGTCGCTAGTGGTTTGCGTTTCGCTGTATGTGCTGGTCAGCGGGGTGGAGTACGCCACGTGTCGCTGGTGGATACCGCGTGAAACCTCCCCGGCTCCCCGGCGTTTTCGGCTGGCGGTGCTGGCGCTGATTGCCGGTTTGGCGGCGGGCCTGGTGGCGATGCTGCGTTACGATGGCCTGTTGATGATGCGGGGCACGGCCATGTTCCCCACCGTGCATGAGCGAGAAACGCTGTTTTTCAGCCGGTTTATGCCGCTGTTCGGCTTGAAGCGGGGCGCGGCCATTGCTTACGAACCGGATGACGTGGGGCGAGGCGACGCGGGTGTGGCCCGGGTACTGGCCCTGCCGGGCGATACGGTGAGCATCCACAACGGTCGTTATTGGGTGAACGGCCAGGAAACGCCGGCCCATCCGGGTCAGCGGAAAGGGCAGCGGATCGAGGCGCCGGCGCCGTTTCATCCGGCCACGCTCGAAACCCCGCCTGGCATGTATTTTATCGCCGTGGATAACCCCGCGGTGGGCTACGACAGCCAGGTGCTGGGCTGGATTCCCGGCGAACGGATTTTGAGCAGCCGGATGTTGCTGTTTTCACGCCGAGCTTGGGCCGGCGGAGTACACCAATCCTGGTAACCCGGCTCCCCAGCGGGTGCTAAGGGCCGATCCGAAAACCGTTCCCCACAAGCCTTACTTGGCGCTTTCGAGGGCCTGGAGTGCCGCGTCGTAGTTGGGTTCGGTGGTGACCTCTTTGACCGTTTCGGCATAGACCAGGTTGCCCTGGGAATCGAGCACGAACACGCCGCGGGCGAGGATCTTGAGTTCCTCGATGAGCATGCCCCAGTTCTGGCCGAAGCTGCGATCCTGGTAATCGCTGGCCACGCGGATGTTCTTGATGTTTTCGGCCCCGCAGAAACGGTTCATGGCGAAGGGCAAGTCGAGGCTGACCGTCACCGCGTTGATCTTATCGCCCATGCCGTCGAGTTTCTCGTTGAACTTCTTGGTTTGGATGGCGCAAACGCCCGTATCGAGCGAAGGCACCACGCTCAGAATGGTGGGCTTGCCGCGGAAGTCGGCCGGGGTGAGCGTTTTCAATCCGCCTTCGAAGAAGTGCAGCTTGAAGTCGGGGCAGGGTTGGCCGGTCTTGGCTTCTTCGCCGGCGAGGGTCATGGGGGTGCCCTTGAACGTGATCGCTCCGGAACGCGACATGGTAAACCTGCTGCTTTCTGTGGGGATAGTGCGAGATGAATGCTGCCAGCCAGTATCGCCTTTTGAGGGCAGGCTTCAAGGGGCAAGGCGGGAGCCGGCGGTCTTCCCCGTGGGCGGCGCCGGGCGGCTGCCTGAATAAACTTGGGGCAGTGACTGCCTGCTTTGTTGGCAGTGCCGTTTTTTCGTTTCGCGGCCTGCGGCGAAAAGTTGCCGCAAAGGATTGGGTTACGCTGATCTGGGCGATTGGAAGATGAGCCGGGTGGCTGATGGCATGCCATTTGCGATTCACGCCGGGACGCCGGCTCCCGGTGCGACCGCGAACCCTGTTGCGGCTGGCGGTGGCCGTGGGAGCCGAAGCAGTGAATGTCATCGATTTCGTGTTAAGGAGAACTTCGATGTTGATGCGGACCAAGACCTCGCCGGCGGCGCCGGCTGAGGATCCGATGGCCAAAATTGGTGTCACGGCGGGTGCGATTTGGCACTTGCTCGACAGCAAAGGGCCGCTCAAGCTGCCGCAATTGGTCAAGAAGGTCAGCGAACCTCGCGATACCGTGATGCAGGCGCTGGGTTGGTTGGCGCGCGAGGGCAAGATTGAGATTCAAGAGAAAGGCCGGCAGCGCACGGTGGCCCTGCCAGCCGCGTAGTGGGCTCCGTGGAAAGGACTTGCGGTGATGCCGCTCCCGTGTGAGCCGCGACTGGGTTCCCGCCTTCGCGGGAATGACGGAGGAGTCTTCGCCAAGTATTCACGGTTGCGGAGCACGATTAGGGGAGTGATCCCGGATATTCCAAGGATGCAATTCAAAGGCGCGGCGGCGAGGCAGGCCGGCGTCTGGATACTGATTCGATCTCGTTTTTTAACTTGCAGATACAGCTCCATCGTATTGCCCCCGGAGCGCTCGCCCAGCAGCAGGTTTGTACCCTGCTCTGCCGACCATGTCCGAACAGAAAGCTCCCGAGCCATGACCACGCCGCCCCTCACGCCGGATACCAAAACCACGGCCTCCGCGGCCACCAAGTCGCCCTTGTCGGTGGCCGGCGTGTCGTCGGCTGGTGCGAGCACCAATGGCAAATCGGCCGGCAGCGAATCGACCCCGGTGACGCTGGCCGAATTGCAGCAAATGGTCAGCCGTCGCCGCGACCCATCGGAAACGTTGACCATTATGGTGGACGGCATCCGCCAGATGCTCAAGACCGAGGTTTGCTCGGTTTATCTGCTGGAACCCGATCGGGCGACCCTGGTGTTGGCGGCAACGGTCGGCCTGCGGCAAGCGAGCGTGGGCAAGGTACGCATGCAGCTTCACGAAGGTCTGGCCGGCCTGGTGGCGCAGCAATTGGGTCCGGTGGTGGTGGACGACGCCGCGCGTCATCCGCGGTTCAAATACTTCCCCGATGCGGGCGAAGAGCCGTATCAATCGTTCTTGGGCGTGCCGCTGGTCGATCGCGGCCTGATGCAGGGCGTGCTGGTGGTGCAGCGGCGGGGAGAAGCTCCGTTTGTGGCCGCGGAGATCGACACCTTTTGTGCCGCGGCCACGCAGTTGGGTCCGGTCATCAGCGATATTCGCGGCGTGGAACAGTTTGTGGTGCCGGCCAAACAGCGGCTGTGGACGCTGGCCCGCAACCTGTGGTGGTCGTGGGACTACGATACGGCGAACCTGTTCCGCGACTTGGATCCGATTCGCTGGCGGCAACTCGATCACAATCCGATTGCCCTGCTGGCCGAAATGCCGCTGGAGCGGCTCGAAGAGCGCATCGATCAATTGGCGCTGCACAACCGCATTCATTACGCCTATCGCCGGCTGCAGGAGTACCTGGGCGACCAGCAAACGTGGGGCGCCTCGCACACCAGCTTGCTGCGGTCGCGGCCCGTGGCTTACTTCTCGGCGGAGTTTGGGCTGCACGAATCGTTGCCGATTTACTCCGGCGGCCTGGGTTTGCTGGCGGGCGACCACTTGAAAAGCGCCTCGGATCTGGATATTCCGCTGATTGGCATCGGGCTGTTCTACGGCCAGGGCTATTTCCGCCAGCGAATCGATAGCGCCGGTTGGCAGCAAGAAGACTACATCGATGTGGTTCGCGACCAGTTGCCGGTGGAGCCAGCCCTGTCGCCCGACGGGCAGCAGGTTGTGGTCAGCATGGATACCCGCGGCGGCTCGGTGCAAGCCAAGGTGTGGCGGGTGGCGGTGGGCCGCCGCACGTTGCTCTTGCTCGATACCGACGTGGAGGGCAACCGGCCTGAGGACCGGCTGCTAACGGCCCGACTGTATGGCGGCGATGACCGCGTGCGAGTTCGGCAGGAGTTGCTGCTAGGCGTGGGCGGGATGCGGGTGCTGCGAGCCTTGGGCATCGATCCGGGCGTATTGCACCTGAACGAGGGCCATAGCGCTTTCGCCGTGCTCGAAGAAATTCGCTGGCAAATGCAGGAAGACGGCGTGGATTTTGACGAGGCGATGCGCCGCGTGGCCCGCAAAACCACGTTCACCACGCATACGCCGGTGCCTGCTGGCCACGATCGGTTCTCGCCTGATTTGATCGAAGAGCACTTGGGTCCGCTGCGCGACGCGCTGGGCATTACCGAATACCACCTGATGGCGCTGGGCCGGGTTGACCCGGATCGGCACGACGAACCGTTTTGCATGACGGTGCTGGCCATGAAGCTGTCGCGGCTGTGCAATGCCGTGTCCAGCTTGCACGGCGAAGTTTCGCGGGCGATGTGGACCAGCCTGTGGCCACAGCGGAATGAGGAGTCGATTCCGATTGGCCATATCACCAACGGCGTGCACGTGCCGACCTGGCTGGCGCCGCAGATGCATGGGATTTATGAGCGTTACCTGGGGACCGATTGGCCCAAGCGGAGCAGTTCGGCCGAAGCCTGGCGGAAGATTGAGCAGGTGAACGACGGGGAGCTGTGGGAAGCGCACTTGGCGCTGAAGGCCCGGCTGCTCGATTTCGTGCGCCGGCGGGCGGTTCGGCAGGCACGCCGCAACCAGGAGCCCGAAGAAATGGTGGAATCGCTGCGGCGGGTGCTCAGCTCGGACTGTTTGACGATTGGTTTTGCCCGCCGCTTTGCCACGTACAAGCGGGCCGATTTGCTGCTCAGCAATATCCAGCGCATCGCCAAACTGATCAACGACCCCCAGCGGCCCATCCAACTGGTCTTCGCCGGCAAGTCGCACCCGCTCGATACGCCCGGCAAGCAGGTCTTGCAGCGCATCCAGTCGCTGGCCCGCGATCCCGTGTTCGCGGGCAAGATTGTGTTCGTGGAAGACTACGACATCAACGTGGGGCGGCACTTTGTGCAGGGCGTGGATGTGTGGCTCAACAATCCCCGCCGACCGCTGGAAGCCTCGGGGACCAGCGGCCAGAAGGTGGTGCTCAACGGCGGCCTGAACCTGTCGGTTCTCGACGGCTGGTGGGCCGAGGCCTACCAGGGGGACAATGGCTTCGCCATCGGCCTGGGCGAAACCCACCGGCTGGTGGAGGTTCACGACAGCCGCGATGCCGAGGGGCTCTATCAGGCCTTGGAACGCGAAGTCATTCCGCTCTTTTACGACCGCGACCGGGACGGCCTGCCGCGCGGTTGGATCGCGCGCATGAAGCGGGCCATCCGCACGCTGGGTTGGCGGTTCAACGCCGATCGCATGGTGAAAGACTACGTGGAAAAGTGCTACATTCCGGCGGCAGGCGGATTGTCGTGCGACATGACCCGCTGCCGGTAATGTAGGCCGTCGGCTCGCCAAGCCCGGCCTCGAACCGGAAAATGAACCACGCCATGAGCCCCAGCGAAGGGCGTGGTGCGTGCGAGCCAAACGATGACCTTCCATCTTGGGCTGGAACGATCAAAGCGTACGATCCATCGCCAAGAGGAATCTCACGCTTCAGCGTGCTTCAGTATCCCCCCTCACGACATGCTTACGCCAGGGGGCGTAAGCATGGCACACGAATGCGACGGTAAAGTGCAACAGTCGTCGCTGAAAAATCGCTTGCTACGTTGGCGAGCGACGATTCTTATGTCACTACGGAGCAACGACCAGCGATAACTCACGGCCAGCCTTTTGGGGATCGATGATTCTCATGTTACTGAAGTTCAATCACCCGAGGGCGCGGCGGCGGGAATCGGCTCGCGCGGCGATGCGCTTGTTTGGAGGGTCTGTCGCGCTGCGCCACGCCCTTCGCTGGGGCTCAGGGCATGCCACACTGGTAATCTGCTTTGTCTTTGGCAGCGGTTCCTTCTCCGCCGCCGAGGAACCCATTTCGTTCAACCGTCAAATTCGCCCCCTCCTGGCCGAGCATTGCTTTACCTGCCACGGTCCCGATGCCGCCCAGCGAACGGCCGAGCTTCGGCTCGATACCTTCGACGGCGCCACCGCCGACCTCGGAGGGCATGCCGCCATCAAGCCTGGGGATACGGCTACCAGCGCATTGCTAGCGCGGGTGAAGTCCGCCGATTTGGATGTGCGGATGCCGCCCCGCGAGGCCGTGCGCGGTCTCACGGCCGACGAAATCATCTTGCTGGAGCGGTGGATTGCCCAAGGGGCCAGGTACGAACGCCACTGGTCGTTTTTGCCGCCCGAGCGTCTGCCCCTTCCGCAAGTCCAACAGCCAGGCTGGGTCCGCAACCCCATCGACCACTTCATTCAGGCCCGCCACGACGCGGCCGGCCTTTCCCCCACCCCCGAGGCCGATCCGCGCACGTTGCTGCGGCGATTGTCGCTCGACCTGACCGGCCTGCCGCCCAGCCCCGAGGAAATGACAGCCTTCTTGGCCGACACTTCGCCAGGCCGTTACGACCGCGCCGTGGATCGCCTGCTGGCATCGCCGCGCTTGGGCGAGCGGCTGGCGGCCCCCTGGCTCGACGCGGCCCGCTATGCCGATACCAACGGCTATCAAAGCGATGGCGAACGCGATATGTGGCGGTGGCGGGATTGGGTCATCGAGGCATTCAACGCCAACCAGCCTTTCGACCAATTCACCATCGAACAGCTAGCCGGCGACTTGCTCCCCGGGGCCACCTTCCAGCAGCGGCTGGCCACCGGCTTCAACCGCAATCATCGCGGCAATGCCGAAGGGGGCATCATCCCCGAGGAATACGCCGTGGAATATGTGGTGGACCGGGTCGAAACCACGTCCACCGTGTGGCTAGGGCTTACCATCGGTTGTGCCCGCTGTCACGATCATAAGTACGACCCGGTCACCCAGCAGGAGTTCTACGAGCTCTATGCGTTTTTCAACAACGTGCCCGAACGCGGCAAGGCCATCAAGTTCGGCAACTCGCCCCCGCTCATGCCGGCGCCCACCCGCGAACAACAGGCTCAGCTAGCCCAGGCCGAGGCCGCGGTGGCCGCCGCCAAAGCCGCCTTTGCCAAGCTGGGGCCGGAGCTGGCCCAAGGTCAGAGAGCCTGGGAGCGGCAATTTGGAAACACCGCCGCGGTGAAGAAGCCCGCGGCCAAGCTCGCCCCCACGGCTTCCCAAAATTGGACCATCACCGAAGGGCTGGCCGCACGCTTCGATTTCGAAGGGGAAGCAAGCGAAACGAACACAAAGCACGTGCTGCCCGGCAAACTCGGCCTGGCTGCCAGCTTCAACGGCCAGCAGCCGCTGGATCTCGGCGATGTCGGCAACTTTGGCTACCTCGACCGCTTCACCCTCGCGGCCTGGGTCCATCCCGCGGCTTCCACCGGCATGTTGCTGTCGCGCATGACCGATACGGCCCGCAGCGACGGCTATGGGCTGCGTCTCGAACACGGCAAGCTGCAAGTCAACCTCGTCAAACGCTGGCTCGATGACGCCATTCGCGTGGAAACGGTGAACGGCCTTGCCCTCAATCGCTGGCGGCACGTGCTCGTTACTTACGATGGCTCGCGCACGGCCGCCGGCATTCAAGTCTACTTCGACGGCGAGTTGCAACCGCTCACCGTGCATCTCGATGACTTGAATCAATCGTTTGAGAACAAGGAGCCGTTTCGCCTCGGCGGAGGGGGCGGGGACGCCGACCGTTTCCAAGGGCTGCTGGACGATGTTCGCATTTACGACCGTGCCCTGCCGCCGTCCGAAGCCAGCATCGTGGCCGAAGCCGCCACCATTGCCGAGCTCGCCAGCCAAGAACCGGCCGAGCGAACAACCGCAGGACAGCGCAAGCTTCGCGAATACTATCTGCGCGAAGCGGCGCCCCCCGCGGCGCGCGCCACCTACGCCCAGCTCAGGCAAACCCAGCAGGACAAAACCCAACTGGTCGAAACCTTCCCCACCGTCATGGTCATGGAAGAACTGCCCCGGCCGCGAAACACCTTCTTGCTGGACCGAGGGCAATACGATCTGCCCAAGCAGCAAGTCTGGGCCGCCACGCCCGACTGCCTCCCCCCGCTGGCGAACCACACCGCCCAACCAAACAACCCCACCGGCGGCGATCAGCCCGACCGGTTGGATCTGGCCCGCTGGCTGGTTTCACCCCGGCATCCGCTCACAGCCCGCGTCACCGTCAATCGGCTCTGGCAGTTGATGTTTGGCCAAGGGTTGGTGGCCACGCCCGAAGATTTTGGCACCCAGGGAGCCTGGCCCAGCCATCCCGAGCTACTCGACTGGCTGGCCGTGGAACTGGAAGATAGTGGCTGGGACCTCAAACATGTGCTGCGGTTGCTGGTCACCAGCGCCACCTACCGGCAATCATCTGCCGCCAGCCGCGAAGGCTGGGCCGCCGATCCCGATAACGTGCTGTTGGCTCGCGGGGCACGGCATCGTCTCTCGGCCGAGGCCATTCGCGATGTGGCCCTGGCCGCCGCCGGCCTGCTGGTGGAACGCCAAGGAGGGCCGTCGGTCAAGCCCTATCAACCGGCCGGTCTCTGGAAAGACGTGGCGACCATTTCCGACTACGACCAGGACCACGGGGCCGACCTTTATCGCCGCGGGTTGTACACCTACTTCAAACGCACGGTGGCCCCGCCTGGCATGGCCGTGTTCGACGCCGCCAACCGCGAAACCTGCGTGGTCCGCACCTCGCGTACCAATACGCCGCTGCAAGCCCTCACGCTGCTCAACAGCACGGCCTTTGTCGAAGCCGCCCGGGTGCTGGCGGCCCACGCCATGCAAACGCAAACATCGGTGGATGGTCAACTCCGGTACGCGTTCGAGCGAATTCTTTCCCGTCCCCCCAGCAACGAGGAATTGGCCGTGCTTCGCCGAGGCCACGCGGGGCACCGGGCGCGGTTTGCGAACGATCTCCACGCCTCGCGGCAACTGGTGGCGACGGGCGAGTTTCCGGCCGCCGAGGGCGTGGACCTCGCCAGTCATGCCGCCCTGACCGCCCTGGTGAGCACGCTGCTGAACCTGGATGAAGCGGTCACCAGACAGTAAACTGGAGGGCAAAGGCCGGTCGCCTTCTCCCAGCGGCATGCGGCTTTTCGCCCTCCGAATTGCCCTGCCCTCTTGTTTCAAGGCCGCCCTGGTGCCCAGCTCCGCTTCCATTCTTCAGCAACTCGCCGCGGTGATTGCCGATCGTCAGCAAAACCCCTCCGAGCGGTCGTATACCAACCGCCTGCTGGCCGGCGGCGTGCCCCAGGTTTCTGCCAAAATTACGGAGGAAGCGGCCGAAGTGGTGGAAGCCGCCGCCGAACCGGGCAATGAAGGCCAGGCCCACCTGGTCCGCGAAGCGGCCGATCTGGTGTATCATTTAATGGTGCTCCTGGCCTGCCGCGGCGCCTCGCTCGCCGATGTCGAGGCCGAACTGGCCAGGCGTTTTGGCATTTCGGGCCTGGACGAAAAAGCCAGCCGCACGCATTCTACCAACTCTGGAAGTTGACCTCCCAAGCAGCCGCCATTCAACCTTTTGATGTTTGAACATGCCGCAGTCAGTTGAGCAGGTGTTTATCCGCTGTGCAGAAGCCATCCAATCCGGCTTACTTATCCAACGGCTGGGCAATCGCGACAAAGAATTTCATTTCCAGAACTGGTTTTCCGATCGCCTGCGGGAAACGGGCATGCACTTTGAGTGCGGTGGACGTAACAGCTATCCCGATTTTCGGCTCGTGAACAATACCGTTGGATTTGAACTGAAGGCACTAGCTTACCCAGGTCGGGAAGCCGATTTTGACAGCAACAGCCAGACCCCATGCGGTGAGCACAACGGCCGAACGATTTTTTATGTGTTTGGTCGCTATCCCAAGAATCCCGACGGCGACTCCTACCCAGTGCTCGACTTGGTTATTTGCCATGGCAGTTTTCTCAATGCCGACCATGAATACATTCACAAGAACAAAAGTGTGCGTGGATTCGGGAGCTATGGAGACATCTTGATTAGAGACCGCAAAATGTATGTCGTCCCGACGCCGTTCAGACTGTTGGAGAACGTCGCGCATCGACAAACACTGATTCTGCCAGCTGAGCAGAAACCGGCCAAACACTTCGCCAAGGCGGGCGATCTCTGCCGAACCGAAGCACCGCGGGTGCTGGTGTCGTATGCCTTTGATTTGCGCCGCAATGAGTTGCGGGCCGAAACGGTAAGCAATCCTGCCGCGGGGCGAGAGCATCGTTTCACGGCTTGGCGACTAAAAGAAGCTCCTTGTGAACCGGTTTCGCTCCGAACTGGTTCGACGCGAGGAGAGAAATGAGTTCCAAACAGACATTAATCGAATCCGATTCATTTGGATTTGAGTTTCTATCTCGCCTGGCTGAACGAGAGAGCTGGCGAAAAGAAGTTCATAGACCCGTCTACCATGTACACAAATGGTGGGCCAAGCGATTAGGGTCGGTTTTCCGTGGAATTGTTCTGGGGGCCTTGCTACCCGAACACTCACGGTTAGACGAAGAATTCTACAAGCCCCACGACTTTCAGGGAACGACGGTTTTCGATCCTTTCATGGGTTCGGGGACTACGATTGGTGAGTCGCACAAACTTGGTTGCACAGCATTAGGGCGCGACATAAACCCGGTTGCGGTGCGCGCCGCTCGTACAGCTTTTGGACGACTGGACAAGAAGTCCCTGTTCGACGCGTTCCTCAGACTATCCGACGGAACTGGCGGGCAAATCCGTCGACTGTACCGTTCAGTGGATTCGTTGAATCGGCCATGCGATGTTCTCTACTATTTCTGGGTAATGCAAGCTGACTGCCCGGCTTGCAACAATCAGGTGGACATCTTTACGTCGTACATCATTGCACGACATGCTCACCCCAAGCAGCATCCAGAAGTCCAACTATTGTGCCCAGGTTGCGGCAATATTCTCCCAGGCAAACAAGGTGATAGAAACAACCAATGCCCTCGCTGTCAACTGGTATTTGACGCAACACTTGGTCCCGCAAAAAACGCGAAGGCGACGTGCAACCAGTGTCTCGACACATTCTCGATCAGGGATTCGATCGCCAGCAAGGGAACACCTCCGAGCTTCCGTTTGTATGCAAAGTTGGTGCTTACTAGCGATGGATGCAAAGAGTACTTGCCGACGGATCAGGAAGACCAGGCTGCTTACAGTTATTGCAGCGAACAACTCCGAAATGCAGTGGCGAGGAAGGAATTGCAACTGCCAGTCCTGGAATTGCGGGATGGATACAACACGCGGCAAGCAATGAATTATGGATTCCGCCGCTGGAAGGATTTCTTCAATGACAGACAGCTTCTCGGTCTGGGATTGCTTCGACAGGGAATTCAACAGCTTGAGGATCACTCTGCTCGCGAAGCACTGACAATGCTTTTTTCTGGCGTGTTGGAGTTCAATAACCTATTCGCCTCTTACAAAGGCGAGGGAACGGGCGCTGTAAGGCATATGTTTTCACACCATATCCTGAAACCCGAACGAACCCCAATCGAAGCCAATATTTGGGGAACGCCGAGGAGTTCCGGATCGTTTTCGAATTTATTCAAGAGCCGGCTCGTCCGCGCGGCCGAGTATTGCGAGCAGCCACATGAGGTCCACGGCGCGAGTGGCCCCGGCCTGGTTTGTTCACCGGCGTTTCGTGGCGAGGTAGAACCGGAGTGGCCTGCTGAAACAGATTTCAGCAAACGAGCGATTTATGTTTCATGCGGTGATTCCGCGGTGACGGAACTGCCCGACGCTAGCGTCGATATCATCGTTACCGACCCGCCGTTTTTTGATAACGTCCACTACTCCGAATTGGCCGATTTCTTTTTCGCATGGCAGCAGTTGGACAATTCGTCCGCTACGAATTCACCGGCATCAACTCGAAATGCCAGGGAGGTTCAGCACGGCGACGCAAACGAATTCGCTGGCCGTTTGGAGGGCGTCTTTCGCGAGTGCCATCGAATACTCAAGGATCGTGGTTTGTTGGTGTTCACCTATCACCATTCCCGAAGCGAGGGATGGGGCGCCGTGGCTAGCTCGCTGCTACGCGCCAAGTTTCGTGTCATGAATGCCCACCCCGTGAAGGCGGAAATGTCCGTGGCGACTCCCAAGTCGCAATCCAAGAGCCCCATCCAGCTAGACATCATTATCGTCTGCCGAAAAGATGACGGCGGCAGGACATCGTTGCCAACAACATCCGAGGCGATGGCTTCTGCTTTCGAAAAGATGCAGCGACTTTGCGCTGAGAGTTTTCAACTCTCGGAGAATGATCGACGAATCGTGCTCTACGGCCAGTTGCTCACGACATTGCGCAACGAGGAGCAGATTGCTGAGATGGCGCGGATCGTGGAGACAGAATTACAACGGATGCCGGTGCTGGAGCCGCGACGTTCCGCAAAAGTGGTACAGACGCTATTATTTGGCGAAGGATGACGAAATCAATCTCCCTGTCGAAGGCGACACGCACCCCATGGACAACTTGCGGATCGGTATTCCCAGCAAAGGCCGTTTGGCCGAGCTTGCCTGCGACCTGCTCAAAGACGCAGGCTTGAGTTTTCGTCGCCAGGAGCGCAGCCTCTTCGCGCTCTGCCGCGAGGTGCCTGTCCAAATCACCTTCCTGCGCACCGACGATATCCCCGTGCTCTGCGCCGAAGGCGCCATCGATATGGGCATCACCGGCGCCGACCTCGTCGCCGAAAGTGGCGTGGAAGTGCAAGAACGCATGGCCCTGGGCGTCGGCAGTTGCCGGCTCGCCCTCTGCGTGCCCGACGACAACAAAATCCAAAAAGTCGAGCAACTGGCCGGCCGCCGCGTCGCGACCAGCTTCCCTCGCACCACCGAACGCTTCCTGGCCAAATACGGCGTGAAAGCCCACCTGGTCAACATCTCGGGCTCGGTGGAAATCATGATCTCCCTGGGCGTCGCCGACGGCATTGTCGATCTGGTGGAAACCGGCAGCACCCTCGCGGCCAACCGCCTGCACATTCTCGAAGAAGTCGGACGGTACGAAACCGTGCTCATCCAAAATACCGCCGGGCGACATGCCAGCCTGGCCGACCGGATCGTGCGGCGGATCGAAGGCGTGGTGATTGCCCGCAGCTATTCGCTGCTGGAGTACAATATTCTCAGGGAACACCTGACCCAGGCAGAAAAGGTCACCCCTGGCTTCAACTCCCCCACCGTGAGCGCGTTGGAAGACCCCCAGTGGTGCGCCGTGCGGGTCATGGTTCGCAGGGCCGAAGTGATCGAAATCATGGAACGGTTAGACGCCCTGGGGGCTTCGGCCATTCTGGAAACCCAGATTGCCAACTGCCGCCTTTGAAACCACTCCTCATAGAAACATCGAACCCTCAGCTATCCGTCCCAATCCAAGAAGACAGCAGACGAGCCCGATGCGGATTATTGATTATCCCCACCCCACGCTTCGCCATGTTTCGCGTCCGCTCAAGCGGGTCGATGCCGATCTGCGGCGGATGGTTGCGGAAATGTTCGACCTGATGTACCAGGCCAAAGGCATCGGCCTGGCCGCCAACCAGGTCGACCTGCCCTATCGTCTGTTTGTGGTGAACCTCGAAGCCGACCCGGCCGCCAAAGATCAAGAGCTCGTGTTTCTCAACCCGGTAATCAGCAAACGCAAAGGGCAAAAGGAGCAAGAAGAAGGCTGCCTCAGCCTCCCCGGCTTGTATGCCCCGGTGGTCCGCCCCGAAACCGTGACGCTCCAGGCCTACAACCTGGCAGGGCAGGAATTCCACGAAGAAATCTCCGGCATGCTCGCCCGCGTGGTGCAGCACGAAACCGACCATCTCGACGGCGTGCTGTTCATCGACCGCCTTACCGAACCGCAACAGGTAGAAATCCGCGACCAACTCGCCGAATTCGAAATGATGTTCGCCGGCCGTTGCGAACGGGGCGAACTCCCCCCGGAAAAAGAAATCCTGGCTCGTCTGGCGGAGCTTGAACAAACGCGCTGCTAAGGGGGGCCACGATCATCAACCTCCCGCCGGGGCAGGCATCGCACCTTATCATCCCTCGCAACCCCGTCATTCCCGCGCAGCCTGCCCTCGTGAAGACGGGGGGCGGGAATCCAGCCGCGGCGGATCCGGCTCCGCAACCAACAGCGGCTGGAACGCGAACGGCACGGCGGGAAGCTATTCTTCGGCTCGCCCGGAATGAAAAATCTTTGCAAGTTTGCCCCCTGCGGTGTCGATCCATGCCCCTTCCAATCGACTACCTGGTAAGATCGGCGACTTTTCCGCCGAAGGTCTCACTCAATCCAGGAGTTCCCACCAATGGCCACCGTGAACACGATTACCCCCTGTTTGTGGTTCGATAGCGAAGGCGAAGAGGCCGCGCGGTTCTATACGTCCATCTTCAAGAATTCAAAAATCACGGCCGTTTCGCGCTATGGAAAAGCAGGTCAAGAAATCCACGGCAAACAGCCTGGCTCGGTGCTGACCGTGGCCTTTGAACTCGATGGGCAACCCTTCACCGCCCTCAACGGCGGCCCCATCTTCAAGTTCAACGAATCCATCTCGCTCCAGGTCAACTGCGAAACCCAGGCAGAAGTCGATTACTTCTGGGAAAAACTCTCGGCCGGCGGCGACCCCTCGGCCCAGCAATGCGGCTGGCTGAAAGACCGCTTCGGCCTGTCGTGGCAGATTGTGCCCAAGGTGGTGGAGAAGCTGATTAGCGACCCCGATGAAGCCAAATCGCAACGGGCATTTGCCGCGATGCTCCAAATGAAAAAGATCCAGATCGCCGACCTGGTAGCCGCCAGCGAAGAGTGAGCGGAAGTGCGAAAGGGGGAATTCGGAGTGCCGAGCTTTTGAATACTTGCCGTTCCGGACTAACTTCTTGGGCTTCATCCGGCGTTCATGCGGGCTGACCGTCGCCCGTTCGCGCTTGCCAGTCGAAAGGGGTGGTTTTGTTGGAGCGTTTGCCATCGGCGCGGCCGGATGGAAATGCAACCGCCAAAAAAGGGCCGGTCCTGGCGTTCTGGCCGGTTGAATTGTGAAGCCTGATCTACTAAACTCCGTGCTTTATTTGACCGCCGCAGACTGGTTTTACCGCGAGGTTTGCCCACCAACCGTGGAAGGGGCAAGCTTGGCTGCTATTGCGTAACTTCCCTCGGGGGTTGCAAAGCTGCCGCGTGGGAGGTCGCCCGAAGTCCATGCTCGGCACTTTCCCTGGAGAGATTCTTCTTTCTCTTCATGGCGGGTGGCGAACAGGCGAGCAACCGAACTCGCGGTGTTGCGGAGCGAACGGGGGTTTCTCATTTTTGCGTGGATTCTCGGGAGTGAATCGCGGCGACGCATGGAGCGCCGGCGATGGTGCGCTCCCATTTTTTGAAACAAGGCCGACAGCATGAAGGTCGATTCGAATCATTCAAAGTCAGCTCCGTGGAGATCGCGAAGCTGGGCAGCGAGGGCAGCCTGGGGGATGGCCGCCCTGTTCTTGTGGTCTGCGTTTGTCGCTCCCGGTTTGGCATGGGCTCAAGCCCCCGACGCGCCCGCTCCAGCGGCGGCGCCGGCCGCCGGCGAAGCGGCCCCCTCAGAGACCGCCGCGCCCGCCGCCTCCGGGGACGAGCGGCAGCAAATGGAGTATGTGGCGATTTGGGCCATCTCGTTCGTGGCTTCGATTGCCGCCCTGGTTCAGGCATTTCTGTTCTACAAGAAAATGATGCTGGCCGACCCGGGCAACGCCCGGATGCAAGAAATCGCCGGCTTTGTGCAGGTGGGCGCCAATGCCTATTTGAAGCAGCAGTACAAAGTGGTGGCAATTTTCTTCGTGGTGATTGCTTTGCTGCTGGCCTATGCGGCGTTTGGTTTGGAGGCTCAAAGCGGCTGGGTGCCGTTCGCGTTTCTCACGGGCGGTTTCTTCTCCGGCCTCGCTGGCTGGTTTGGTATGAAGACGGCCACGGCCGCTTCCAGCCGCACCTCGGCCGGGGCGCAAATATCGCTCAACCAGGGGTTGCAAGTTGCCTTCCGCAGCGGGGCCGTGATGGGCCTCACCGTGGTGGGCCTGGGCCTCTTGGATATTTCACTCTGGTTCGCCGTGCTGTTTTGGGTGGTGCCCATGATCACCCCAGACTACGTGCCGAGCCTGATGGATATTACCGTGACCATGCTTTGCTTCGGGATGGGCGCCAGTGCCCAGGCCCTGTTTGCCCGGGTGGGCGGCGGCATTTTCACCAAGGCAGCCGACGTGGGCGCCGACCTGGTGGGCAAGGTCGAGCAGAATATTCCCGAAGACTCGCCCCGCAACCCAGCCACCATTGCCGACAACGTGGGCGATAACGTGGGCGACGTGGCCGGCATGGGCGCCGACCTGTACGAAAGCTACTGCGGCTCCATTTTGGCCACCGCGGCCCTCGGCGTGGCGGCCTACTCGGGCACCACGCTGGTGCCCGACGGCATGACTGCTACGCAAGCCCAGTTGCACGCGTTGTTCTTGCCCATGACGATTGCCGCGGTGGGCATTTTCTTGTCCATCCTCGGCATCTACATGGTCCGCACCAAGGAAGACGCTTCGCAAAAGAGCCTGCTCAAGGCCCTGGCCCGCGGCATCAATCTTTCCACCGTGCTGATCGTGGTCGCCGCGATTGGGCTTTCGATGTGGCTCATGCCGCGAACCGCAGGCACCGTGTACGAGATCGGCGGCTTGGGAATTCCCGGCGTGGCATTCAGCGTGATCATCGGCCTGATGGCGGGTTGGTTGATCGGCAAATGGACCGAGTATTGCACCAGCGATGAGTACGGGCCGACCAAGCGGTTGGCCGACCAGGCATTGACCGGGCCCGCCACGATCATCATCGGCGGCGTGGCCGACGGCATGATGAGCGTGTGGTTCCCGATTTTGGTGATTTCGGCCGCCACGCTGGGCTCGTTCGGCGTCGCCAACAACTGGCAGTTCGACGATATCCAGTACTTTGCCCTGGGCCTGTACGGCGTGGGCATTGCCGCGGTGGGCATGCTCAGCACGCTGGGTATCACCCTGGCCACCGACGCTTACGGTCCCATCGCCGACAACGCGGGTGGAAACGCCCAAATGGCCGAGCTCGAGCCGATCGTGCGCGAGCGTACCGACGCCCTCGACAGCCTGGGCAACACCACCGCCGCCACGGGCAAGGGCTTCGCCATCGGTTCGGCGGCCCTCACCGCCCTGGCCTTGCTGGCGGCTTACGTGGAAGAAGTTCGGGAGGGTTTCAATCGCTGGGGCAATTCGGCCCTGTCGGCGGAAGCCGAGCCCGGCTTGTACAAGGCTTCCAATGGCTTTGTGCTGCTGAAGACCGAAGAGAAAAACAAAAAGGGCGCCCCCATCATTGAAAAGTACCTGGTATTGCCCCACGATGCCCGCCACCCCTTGGTGAAATCGACGTGGAAGGAAATTCCCTTCCGTCCCACGCCTGGGAAAATTCCGGCCGGCATCATCAGCTATGTGCCGGGTGAAGGCGGCCAGAATCAATTGGATCCGCACGGAAAACCTAAGCTGGCTTTCGAAGGTTCCACGGGAGAGTTGATTGAGCTGCACCGGGCCACGCTCCCCGACTTCACCACTTACTACGACGCTTCGCTGATGAACCCCAAGGTGATTGTCGGCATTTTCATGGGCGCCATGGCCACGTTTGTGTTCTGCGCCATGACCATGAAAGCCGTCGGCCGGGCTGCCAAGGGCATGGTCGAAGAAGTCCGTCGCCAGTTCAAAGAGCATCCCGAACTGCTCGACGAAAGCAATACCACCGTCATGCCCGACTACGAACGTCCCGTGGAAATCAGCACCAAGGCCGCGCAGCGGGAAATGATTCTCCCCTCGCTGCTGGGGTTGGTACTGCCCGTCGGCGTGGGGCTGCTGCTGGGTGTGAGCGGCGTGCTGGGCTTGCTTGGCGGCACGCTCACGGCCGGCTTCTGCGTGGCGATCTTCATGGCCAACGCCGGCGGTAGCTGGGACAACGCCAAGAAGTACATCGAGGCCGGCAAACACGGCGGCAAAGGCACCGACGCCCACAAGGCGGCCGTGGTCGGCGATACCGTGGGCGACCCCTTCAAAGACACCAGCGGTCCCAGCCTCAACATTCTCATCAAGCTGATGAGCATGGTCAGCGTGGTGGTCGCCGGACTGGTGGTTCGCTACAGCCTGGAAGCCTTGGGCATTTTTTAAGGCCCGCGTGGCATATTGAGTACCCTTTTGCAAGAGTCAGCGCCGTTTGCAGGCTAGCACGACCTGTTTTCGCCTGCAAACGGCTGCCTTGCACATTCCTGCGATGGACAGGAAACTCAAATCGAGTACAATCCTGGCACGCTGGCGGATTGGCGTTTCGATAAATTATGTTCTTGACTTAGCAGGGTGTTCACCAAGCGCCTGTGATGTGTCAGTCTGACTAAAGTTGGCGACATTTGTCGACGGGTGAGTCGTTTGCTTGCGCTAATTTTGGCGATTTTCTGTTCGTCCAATTATCTCGCTACCTTGAAGTGCGAGTCTGGTTCACTGTGCGTGCCCTCCTGCACGGGTAAACAGTTGCAGTTGGCCAATTGCAACTTTGATGTTGCTACTCTTCTGCCGGCATTGCGGCCATGTCGCATCAAGGCTGAGAGCGGAGCCTTGAGCGAGGAAACCCGAATTGAACGAAATGTTGATGCTCAACAATTCAACACGGTTTTAAGGTTGAGCGGCAAATTGTCGCATCGACGGACTCCCTATTGGCTGGTCAATGATCTCGCGGTTGGGGGCCGGATTCCATACCGGTCCCTGCAAGTTCTCTTTTGCACCTGGTTGGCGTGAACCAACGTCTTGGTTTAGCGCGTTCCGCCCCTGCCTCGCTGCCTTGCCGCACCCTCGATTCGGTCGCGCGCCGTCTCGTCTCTCTCGGATCAGAATACTGTTCCTTGGTTCCTGCCCATCACAGGGGGGGGGCGTGGCGATTGAGCCGCGCTCGCTGCAAGGTCAAATGAGCGCCAGAAGCACCAGTCCGCCTCAAGCCACATGAGCGATAGCCCGTGTTGGGAAAAAGTAGCCAGGTAACTCAGTCGCGACGCTGAGTGAACAGCGGCTTGTCTCAACGGATTTATCGAGCGCTGGAAAGATGCGGTTGTCAGAGGCCGAACTTTCACATCAGGAATCGTAATCCATGCATGAGTTCCCGCTAATTGCGACCGTGGCAGCGGGCTTTGCGGCCGCCTGGGTGTTGGGGCTGTTCACGCAATGGCTGCGGCTCTCGCCCATCGTGGGTTACTTATTGGCCGGTGTTGTGATTGGGCCGCATACGCCAGGATTCGTCGGCGACCTCAACCTGGCGCATCAATTGGCGGAGGTGGGGGTGATCCTGTTGATGTTTGGCGTCGGCTTGCACTTTCACCTCGATGATCTCATAGCCGTTAAGGGCGTTGCCATCCCTGGCGCTTTGGGACAGAGCCTGGCTGCAACCATCGTGAGCGTGGCCGTGTTCATGTTGTTCGACATTGAGCCCAGAACCGGGGCCGTGATCGGCATGGCACTGGCTGTCGCCAGCACGGTGGTGCTGATGCGCGTCCTCATGGACGCAGACGCCCTCCACTCGCCAGCGGGGCAC
Organism: uncultured Pirellulales bacterium; assembly: GCA_964445985.1. Lineage (GTDB taxonomy): Bacteria > Planctomycetota > Planctomycetia > Pirellulales > S012-138 > CAYUMU01. The sequence continues at coordinate 21,261 of CAYUMU010000046.1, forward strand.
GTCGCCGTGGGTTGGCTGCTGGTGGAAGACGTGCTGACGGTCGTCGCGCTGGTGATGATCCCCGTGCTGGGCAGCGCCGAGACCACGCCCGCCGAAGCCGGACCATGGTCAAGCCCTGTCGCGGCGATCGCTTTTGCGTTGCTCAAGCTGGTCGCCCTCGTGGGAATCGTAATGGTAATTGGCTCGCGCGTGATTCCGTGGGTTCTCATCAAGGTTGCCCGGCTGCGTTCGCGCGAACTGTTCACATTGACCGTCATGGTTTTTTCCGTTGCGATCGCGGCCGGCGCGTACGTCGTGTTTGGCGCGTCGATGGCGCTCGGGGCGTTTCTCGCCGGCATGGTCGTGGCTCAATCTCCCGTGAGTCACCAGGCCGCGGCGGACGCGCTGCCCTTTCGCGACGCTTTTTCGGTGCTCTTCTTCGTGTCCGTGGGCATGCTCTTCGACCCGATGTTTCTGCTCAGAGAACCGCTCCTCATGCTGGTGGGCATGGGCATCATCCTGCTAGTCAAACCGCTGGTTGCCTTATTCATCGTTTCCGTCTTGGGGCACTCGGTGCGCACCGCGCTCACGGTGGCATTGGGGCTGGCGCAGATCGGCGAGTTTTCATTTATTCTTTCCGATGTCGCAAGAAAGCACGGTCTCATGCCCGATAGCGGGCATAACCTGTTGGTGGGCGGCGCGATCCTCTCGATTACGCTAAACCCGATCTTGTTCCGCTCAATCGACGGAATTGAGCGGTGGCTCCGCCGTCATCCACGCCTTTGGTCGCTACTGAATTCTCGGTTCGAGCGCAAGGTCAAAAGCGGCGGCTTTGCACAAGAAATACGCCCTGACCGTACGGAAGGGAACGGACTCGCGGTCGTTGTCGGTTTTGGTCCGGTCGGCCAAACGGTCGACAGGCTGTTGCGCCAGGCCGGTTTGGCGACCGTTGTCATCGACATGAACATGGACACCGTTGCCGAACTGAGGTTGCGCGGGCAGTCGGCCGTTTTTGGCGATGCTTCCCGCGAAGCCATCCTGGAAAGTTCGGGCGTGGATCGCGCATCGCACCTGGTGTTGACCTTGCCTCAGTCCACGAATCGTTTGGCGATCGTCGCCATGGCGAGAAGCCTCAATCCCAAGTTGAAAATATTCGTGCGCGCGCGCTACTTGCGCGAACGAGAAGACCTGGAGCAAGTCGGCATCACGGGCGCGATCTTTGAAGAAGCGGAAGCCGCCGTGGCGTTGGCAAGGCTTGTGCTCATCGACACCGGCGCTGGAAAAGACTCCATTGAACACGCGGTGCGGGACATTCGCATGCGGTTGATCTTGGAAAACGTGTCGAATCTGCACAACCAAACGATCCGCAACATCATGGTGCCTTGGACGCGCGTCCGGCGCTTGTCGAACGCATTCAGCTTGCACGATGTGCGGCGGCAATTGCGGCAATATCCTTTCTCGCGCTGGCCTGTCGTCGACGCGGAAACCGGACAACCCCTCGGTTACCTGTTGGCCAAGGATTTGATCAGTGTCGATTCCGACCATTCCTCGTGGACCGAACTGGTGCGGCCATTGAGCACCATCGGTCCCGAGGACAATATCGAAGCAACCCTGATCCAGTTTCAGGGCGATGGCGCCACGATCTGCCTTGTTCAAGATCGCGGCAGCACTTTGGGAATCGTGACCATTGAAGACCTCCTTGAGCAGGTCATTGGCCGCATTGGCGATGAATACCGACACGCCCCCAGAATCGCCCTCAGTGAAATGCTCCTGATCGACGACTCGTTATTGAACTTGATCAGCCAGGTGTCGGAACAAGCCATTGCGGAAATGGCGCGGAAGATCCCCGCGGATCTCATGCCACCGCGTACCGATGTCGCTGAGTTGGCGATCGCGCGCGAACGACAGATTTCCACCCACGTGGGTCATGGCGTGGCGATTCCGCACGCCCGGTGCCCCCACCTCGCGAACCCGATCGTGGCCATTGGCCGCTCTGCCGATGGCATTCTGTTTGACACCCAATCGGCAGACAGAGTGTATCTGCTGTTCCTGTTGGTCACGCCAACAGAACAGCCAGACATTCAAGTCCAATTGCTCAGCCAGATTGCCCGCCTCGCGGGTGATCCCGAAATCCTTCAGGCTCTCCGAGAGGCGTCGAGCGCATTCGATATCGCGGAAGTGTTGCGCCAAGCCGAACAGGATCTTTTGCCGTCTCCCCACGGCTAATTGAACAGGATGGCGCGATCGCGGGCACAGCGGCGGGGCCATGAACGGGGCTCCGCGAGAGATCGCGGGATGGTTCAACTCGGATTCCCCATGCGCCTTCCATCCCGAACCCCATGATCGAGCCCGCGATTCTTCCGCAAGCGTTGCTGGCTTGGTGGGCAACTCGCGACATCCTGGCCTTTGCCTTTACGGCGTCGATTCCGATGTGGCGCCTCGCCAACGCCGAGTTCCCACGTTTCTTTTCGCGGCACTTCGTCTTTTCCCTCAAAGGAACATTTGCTACTCTCCTTCTACCTCGCGGCAAGCCACGGCGAAGTGGCCGCGTTGGGCAAACCTCAGAATCAAGAATTTGCTGTCGGGCGCCACGGCGGCCAAAGCGTTTAATCCCCCCAGGGCTGTAGCAAGGAGGCCGCAGCGCCATGTCCACGAGTTCCCAGGATGGTCTCCAACTCCACATCCGCTGGATGATCCGGCGCGACATGCCGGAGGTGTTGGAGATTGAGACCGAGAGCTTCGAATTCCCTTGGTCCGACGAAGACTTCATTCGCTGCCTCCGCCAGCGAAACTGCATTGGCATGGTCGCCGAGGCGGACGGCCGCGTGCTGGGCTTCATGATCTACGAGTTGCACAACACGCGAATTCACCTGCTCAACTTTGCCGTCTCGTCGGCCTGCCGCCGGCAAGGAGTTGGCGGCCGGATGGTGGAAAAGCTGGTTGGCAAGCTCTCGCACCAACGCCGCACGCGCATTGCCTTGGAAGTGCGCGAGACCAATCTGGCCGCGCAGTTGTTCTTTCGCCAGACCGGCTTTCGAGCCGTCTCCGTGCTCCGGTCTTTCTATGAAGACTCGCCCGAAGACGCCTACGTGATGCAATTCCGCTATCGCGCCAAGCCCAGCGAAGTGGAAGTCAACCGCATGGACCGCATGGCCGGTTAAGCGGCGGAATACATCAAACCAAACCCGGCGGCCGCCAGGGTCACTCTCCGCAACGGTATCTGGGTTGCGGCGAGACGACTCCGGCGGCCGTCTTAGGTTTTCTGCTCACGCATCCGGCCCGGTGTGTTTTTTTGCGCGCCGCACGACTGTCCACACAAACTCAACGCAGCGCGCGGAGCATGCCTTCAGCCTTCTGCCAGGTCTCGTTGTATTCGCGGCGAGGATCGCTTTGAGCCACAATGCCTCCCCCGACGGGCAATTGCCACCAGCCCCGACAGGCGGTGACGGTGCGAATCAGAATGCTGGTATCGAGATTGCCGTCGAAACCAATGTAGCCCAACGAGCCGCAATAGGGCCCGCGGGCTGTTGGTTCCAGCTCGGCAATGATCTCCATCGCCCTCACCTTGGGAGCCCCCGTGATCGAGCCGCCGGGGAATGCGGCCCGGAGCAGATCCGTCGCCGAAGCCCCAGGCCGCAGCTCGCCTTCAATCGCCGACACCAAATGCAGCACGTATTCGTATTGCTCCAAATGGCACAACTGCGTGGTGGTCACGCTGGCCGGCTGGCACACGCGCGACAGATCATTCCGCAGCAGATCGACGATCATCACATTTTCGGCCCGATCCTTTTCGCTGGCGATCAATTCATCGCCGGCAAACAGGTCGGCCTCGGGCTGGCGGCGGCGGGGTCGCGTCCCCTTGATCGGTCGGGCTTCCACGCGTCCTGCCTGCAACTTGAGGAACCGCTCGGGCGAGGCACTCGCAATCTGAAACTCCCCGGCATCGAAAAAACCGGCGAACGTGGCCCGGTTTCGCTGCCGCAACCGCAGATACAGTTCCACCGCGTCGTCCGCCGCGGGAGCCAGCAACCGCTGGGCGAGATTCACCTGAAAGATGTCGCCCGCATAGATGTACTGAATCCCCCGCGCCACCATTTCCAAATAGCCAGCCCGGCTGAAATTGCTGGTCAAGCCCTCCCCCTGGGTCAACGCAAATCGCGGCGCAAGCTCACTAGCCGCGAGACGGGGGAGCGAACCGCGCGGCCGTTCGGCGGCGGTCGCCGGCGCGTCGCTGAGCCACGCCTGAAACTGTTGCAGCCGCGCGGCGGCGCGGCGGCGGCGCCGCGCCGGCTCAACTTCCGGAAAGCCCTGCGAGATGAGCCAGGCCCGGCGTTGCTCATGATCAAAGGCCAACACCACGTCGTACAGCCCCATGGCCAAGGCGGGCGTCTCAAACTCGTCCCAAGCCGCAACCGGCAACTTCTCGAACTGCCGCCCCAGGTCGTAACTCAAGAGCCCCGCCGCGCCCCCTTGGAACGGCGGCAGGCCAGCGAGCGTGGGCGTGGAACACCCCGCCAGGCTGGCCGACACCCGCGCCAAACTGTCACCATCACGCGCCGTGGCGTGGATAAACTCGTAAGGGTCGGCGGCCAGAAACGAGTACCGCCCCAACCGGCCGCCGGTGAGCGAACTGTCGAGAAACAGCACGCGCGGATGACGAACCAACCGCAAGAACGCCGACTCGATATCGGGCGGGGGCGATAGCTCCACGACAAGCGGCGTCTCTGGGTCGAGTGCTGGCAATGGTTGCTGCTCACCGGAGGGCGGAAAAGGGCCAGGCATGCGAAGGACAAAGCGGTTGGCGCGCGGCAGTTGGAGGGCGCGGGGATCGAGAAACCATGCACGTTTTGGGCGGCGGGCAGGCCGACCGGCGACAGCTCCGCTAGCGAAGCGGACCCGTTTCTTGCTCGTTATCATCTCTGCAAGCCGCGGAGAACTTTAATGCCTCCCGTGTTCGTTTGCGGTTTTACCCGCATTAAGAAAAACGCTGGAAAAGATTGCGGGTTATAGGGGTTGTTCGGCCGAAGATAATTGCAGTGCCCTGGGGCGGCGAGCTCGGACTTGGAGATTCGTCGCCGGCAGGAGTGTTTGATTCTAGTCGTTGGTCTCAAGGCTAAGGAAGGTGCGCCAGATGTTCCGCGCCAAGATCGCGTTGCTGTTGCTCTCCGGTTTCGTCGCCGCTACCGGCTGCCGCATGTGCGCCAATCCTTATGATTGCAATGGCCCCACCTGGCAAGGACAGCCAGGCGAACCCACCTGGGAGTTTGAGCGGGCCGGCTCGGCCTTCTCAGGTTACCACGGAATGCCCGCCGACGGCGTGATTGTGGAAGGCGAATATGAATCGCTGCCGTCCCAAGGCACACCATCCGAAGCCCTCCCCTCCGCGCCCACGCCCTCGGGATCGGGCAACTACTACCCCGAAGGCATGACCCAATCGCCCTCCACGAATGCACCACGCAGCGTTCGCCAACCAGCCCGCAGCGCGCTGCAACCGCGGCGGTAAAGTCTGGCTTTAGTGGGCCGCCAATCCGTTATTCCCGCGAAGGCGGGAATCCAGGAGCGGCGAATAAGACGCTAAAATTCAAATCATCGCGGAATCAAATCCGAATCCGGAAACTACTTCTCAATAGCGTCTTACTGGCTTGTTTTGATCGGCTTATCTGTCCGCAGAGCCTCGGCGCGTGTTCGCGCCGCTGCCCGTTCACGCATGAGGCGCTTGCGGTCGCTTGAGCGGGGCCAGGTTGCCTTGTTCGTTCCATGCCAGATCGCGAAGTTCGCTGATCACTTCCAAGTCTTTGCGATCGCGGGCTTCTTCCAGGTAGCAGGCGGAACATTCCACTTCGGCCACCTGCAGCGTGTTCTGAATCCACATGATGCCGGAGTTTTCGGGCGTTACCAGGCCCACCGTGGAGAGGGCCGACTCGAGAATCTCTTTTTCCGTATCGTAGGAAACGGGCAGCATGGCGCCCACGGGGCTACCACCGGTGATGCAGTTGATGCGCGTGATCTTGAGATCGATCTGATCCAGCACCTTCTGGCTGCAATACTCGGCGCCGCCAATCCCGGCCGCGTTGCCGTGGGTATCTTCGGTCAGGCCGCGAATCCAAATGCGTTTGATCTTGGGAAACTCGTCTTCGGCCGCCTGGTGGTTGAGAAACTTGCGGCCCACCACGTTGGTATCCATGCCCGAGCCGCTGATGTTCTTGCCGAACTCTTCGATGATCAGCAGCTCGGCCTTGGAAAACGGCAGCTTGGGCATCCATTCCTTGGCCTGGCGCAGCAGCTCCTTCTCGCGGCTTTCGAACTGGTCGGGATGAACGGCGGCCAGCAGCGCCGTTTCGTCGTAGCCATTTTCGACAATGCCCAGGCCGGCCACGATGCCGCACTGCTCAAGCACGCGGCCCGCCACGCTGCGGACGATCTGACCAAAGCTATAGTCGTTGATGGCCCGATGATAGATTTTGGCGCCGGCGTGCTTGCCCAATCCGATGAGCATCATTTTCATCAGGCCGCTTTCGATATCGCCCACGAAATTGGTGTGGGGCTTGATGCGGCCGACCACCAGCACATGGTCGGCATCATAAGCGTGCTTGTCGAAATGAACGGGGATGCCTTCGGCGGTTTCGCAAACGATGACGGTTTCCATCGAGGCGCGAATGGGGCAGCCCACGAGAGCTTCGGTGCAAAGATAGCCTTCGACAATTTCGCGCTGGCCCTCGGCGGTTCCGCCACCGTGGCTGCCCATGGCCGGCACCATGAACGGCGCGGCCCCCAACTGCTTCAAGTGGTCCACGGCCGCCTTGATGATGAAGCGGATGTTGGCGATGCCGCGGCTGCCGACCGTGACCGCGACCGACTGGCCAGGCTTGATTTTTTGGGCCAGGTTGAGCGTGGAAAGTTGACGTTCCACCTCGGCGGGGATGTCGTCGATTCGAGGGCGAGGAAGGTGTTGGCGGACGCGAAAAAACTGGGGGCAAAACGTCATGGGAAAAATCCTGTTACCTGGCTGGCCTGCAAGCGAGGCTGCATTTTAGCCGCGCGGCGAGCGGCGAGCCATGCCTCCCGCCGCGCCGAACGGCCGGAACTTGTGAGCGTTTTGAAAGTGGGTGGTGAGAACAAACAACAATCGGCCCCTAACCAAACGCTTACGCCTGGTCCACGACCTCTTCGCTTCCGTACTTCAGACGATAGCCATTCAGCAAGTCGGCCAACGCTTCAGGCGTCATGCCGTAGGTGTTGAACAAACAAAACTGCGAGCCCGTGAGCATGTCTGAAATTCCGCGCAGGCGCCGATAGCGAGGGCATTCGTCTTTGTAGCGAAACACCACCATTTGAAATGCACCGACAGGGGCCACTCGAAAGCGTTCGACGTCGGACCAGCGAGTGTGGTGCCTACGAAAGAGCGAGAATACCGTGAACTCGCTCGACGTGAGTTGGAGATAACCGACCCCAGGTAGAAATTGAGGCGCCAACGCAAGAACACCCACCCCGAAAAAGATCACACTAGCCCACCCCCAGACTTTGCCCGCCGCAACCATCAAGACTCCGAAAGCGATCATCACCAGAAAAATCGCCAGCACGATGGCAGGGCGAAATAAGCTGGGACGAAGCGTTGCGTCGTTGAGCTCGTGCCGCATCCACGCGTTCCTTAGGACTGGTAGCAAACGCTCAAGACGCTTCCAACAAGCCGGGCGTCCGCTATTTCTTCTTCGGCCGAAACGCCACAAGCTTGCTCTCATCCGTCGTCAAGTACGCCCCTTCCAGCAGATCGATGCAGTACGGAATCGCCGGGAACACCGCGTCGAGGCATTCGCGAATGGCCCGCGGCTGCCCTGGCAGGTTCACAATCAGCGCCCTACCGCGAATGCCGGCCGTTTGCCGCGAGAGAATCGCGGTGGGCACCTTGGTCAACGAAACCTGCCGCATCAGCTCGCCAAAGCCCGGCATCATTTTCTCGCACACCGCCGCCGTGGCTTCCGGCGTAACGTCGCGACACGCCGGACCCGTTCCGCCCGTCGTAATCACCAGGCAGCAGCCTTCGGCGTCGCACAGCTTTCGCAACGCAGCTTCCACCACCGGCCGCTCATCGGGGATGACCACCGCCGCCGCTTCCCAAGGGCTGGTGAGAATTTCGGCCAGGTAATCGCGAATGGCCGGGCCGCCCAGGTCTTGGTACTCGCCCCGGCTGGCTCGGTCCGAGACGGTCACAATGCCAATCCGAGCAGGCACAGGAGGCATGGACGACATGGCGGCAAATCCTGTTAGCGATCGGCAAACGAGGCGGGGCTCACGCCCAGATCGATAATGCTGCAAGCCACGATCGGCTCCAGGCCCAGGTACGTGGCTTTCTCCACCATCGCTTCGCTTTCGCTCCCCGGGTTGAGCCACAGTTCCTGGCAGCCCACCTCGGCCGCCTCGTCCAGGACGTCCAGGCCCACCAGCGGCGGCACGTAAAAAGTGATCCGCGTCAGCGGCCGCTCCGGCACGTCGGATAGCGATTTGTAAACGGTCAGGCCCTCGATCTCTCCGCCACGCGGATTGATGGGAAATACCCGATAGCCCAATTGCAAATGGGCGCGAATGGCCTTGTTGCCGTACTTGCTGCGGTCGGCGCTGGCGCCGACGATGGCGACGGTAGGTTGCGTCATGTTGGAACCGCTCGATGCGAACTGACCAATCTCGCTCCTCCCAGCAGCAGGAGCGGGCAAACTGCCTGTGGCGCCAGTCTACTCAGCGAAGGCATCGCCGGGCTAGGGGGCCATCACTTGCGCAGCGTCCGAAAAACTTCCAACGCCCCCGCCAGGTCGGCCGCCAAGGGAGCGGTTACTTCGAGCATTTCGTCCCGGGCCGGGTGACGGAGCTTGATCCGAGCCGCATGCAGGGCCTGCCGCTCCAAAAACGGCTGATCGTCGGCCGCGTCCCCCGTCAGCTCGCCCCGCGCGATCCGAGCCCTGCCGCCGTACAAACGGTCGCACAGCACCGGGTAGCCCACCGTGGCCAGGTGAATGCGAATCTGATGGGTGCGGCCCGTCTTAGGAAGCGCCTTCACCAGCGCAAAACCGCGGAACCGTTCCACCACCTGATAATACGTCGTGGCCGGGCGGGCTTCCGGGTCGTCGCGGCGGATGGCCATCTTCTCCCGCTGATACGGGTGAGGACCAATCGGCAGATCGATCACATCGGCATCGCGATCAGGCTCGCCCGCCACCAGTGCCCAATACTCCTTCTCAACCGTCCGCTCGGCAAAGCGTTCGGCCAGCGCCGCATGCGCCGGATCGGTCTTGGCAATCAAGATCACGCCGCTGGTATCGCGATCAAGGCGATGCACAATCCCAGGCCGATTGGCGCCGCCAATGCTGCTCAATTGATCGAAGTGATGCTGCAGCGCGGCGGTCAGCGTGCCAGACCAGTGCCCTTTGCCGGGGTGAACGACCATGCCCGGGGGCTTGTTCACGGCCACCAGCCAGTCGTCTTCGTAGAGAATATCGATGGGGATATTCTCGGCATGATGGGGCTCGCGGGGCGGCGCCAGCGGCGCCACGGTCACGCGCTCTCCCGCCCGCAAGCGATAGCTGGCCTTGCGCTGCTGGCCATCCACCGTGGCGCCCAAGGCCGTGATCACCCGCTGCAAGTAGCCGCGGCTGTGTTCTGGAAAGCGCGCCACCAGCGCCGCGTCGAGACGCTGACCAGCGTCAGCCTCTTCCACCAGCCATTCCACGGGTGCGCCGGGGTCGGGTTGTTCGGTCATGCCGCAACGGGGGTTTGGCACATCGGCCGGGCATTCACACGAACTTGATTCCGCATGGGGCAGGCGGCCATGCGCGTGTTAGGGGTTGGAACTGGGCGCCGACCCCGAACCGGGCGGCAACGGATCGGTGATGTCGTTGAAGTCGATGTCTGGCATTTGACCGGCGCCCGGAATCTCGGAATGGAACCGTTCGAACGGGTCGCTGTCGGGGAACAAGTTGCCGCCGCCAGGCAAATTGCCCGTGGTGGAAAGCATGCTGGCAAACCAGTTGTACATGTTGTCTTTGTTCTTGAGCACTTTGATTTCTGCCCGCGAGGCCGCGGCAAACACGTCGTCGCCCGTCGAGAGCCGCTCGTACTGGGCCAGCGCCAGCTTGGTGTCGTCGTTTGCTTCCCGTTGAGCATCTTGGGCATTGCGGGCTTCGTAGGCTCGAGCCAGCCCAAAACGCAGCCGGCGCTCCAGCAACGTATCGCCCGCGGCCTGCTCCAGCGCCCGCTCGTAATAGCGAATGGCGTCGTCCAGCAGGGTGGTGGCCTTCTTGAGATCGCGAGGTTGACCGGGCGTGGTGGGGAACATGGCATTGATGCCGCCGAACAGCGCGAGGTCGCCGGCCCGCATTTCAGCCATCGTGCCGAGCTTGGTGCCAGCGTATTGCCGAGCCATGGCGGTAATGTCGTCGCGCACGGCCTGTTCCAGCTTTTCGCCCAGTTGTTCCTGAACCAGCCGCTGTTCGCCTTCGGTCAGCTCATACGCGGGATCGTTCTTTTGCTTGCGTAGTTCATCGCGAAAGCGTTCCAGCTCTTGGGTGCGCAGCACTTCTTGCTTGCTGCGGGTGTAAGTGTTTTCGGCAAAGCTCACATTGAAGTAAGACGTCCACGCTTCGGCGGCCGCCTCTTGCGAGCGCGAGCTCCAAATGCCGTAACCAATCATGGCCACGATCAGCACCGCCACCACGGTTAAAATCGTGGTGAAATGAGGACGAATGTTCTCGATCTGGCGACCCAGCCAATCAGCCAACTGATTGGTTTGCAATTCGTGGCGACGTTCTGTCTTCATGGCGGTGCCAAAACCGTTCTTTAATTACAGGCGTGTTGGGGTGGCAGGCTGCCGTTGCCGGCGCAAGTCCTTCTGGCCGAAGTATAGAGGGCCGCGAGTTTTTCCGTCAAGGCAACTACGCTCGCCGCCTCGGCGGACCTCGGCGCCGCCGCGGGAAAACTCGGGGGAAGCCGCTCTCCGCTATCGCCTGCTTGCTGGCGCGGGTCGCCAACCGCGGCCAGCTTTTCCGCCGCGATCGGCGTTTTGCGTTCAATCCCGGCTTGCCTTGTCGCGCAATGGCACATTAGGATGAATTGCAGCGATGACGAGAGCTCAACCTTACGGAGTGTGCATGGTTGAGCGGGACAAGTATCCCCGCGTGCTATTAAGTAAGAAGGCCAACGGCGATGATTCATTTCTACTGCGACTTGTGTCAGCGGAAGATCGATGAGGACGAAACGCGATTTATAGTGAAGCTGGAAGCATTTCCAGCCAACGACCCCGTGGACGCCGATACGGAAATGGACGACGACCGCGACCACCTGCTCGAAATTCACAATGCCTTGGAAATGCAAGCCACCCCGCAAGGCGTGGATTACGACGAAGAAGTTTACGTGGAACTCAAGTTCGACCTGTGCGCCGAATGCCGCCGGCGGTTTATCCGCAACCCGCTGGGCCGCGATCTCGTGCAATTGCATTTCAGCCAGAACTAACGTGTCGCGCCTATGGCTCCGCCTCTCAAACAGCTTAGGCCCGAGCGGTGGATCCTGGCGGCGGCAGTCATCGGCTGGGCACTCTGGCGACTCTTCTCGGGCGACGCCGAGCCCGAGCATCCCCAGGCACTCGCCGTGGGGCAGCATCGCGTGGCCCGCGCCGTCGATGGCGATACGCTGCTGCTCGAAAACGGCGCCCGCGTTCGCCTGATCGGCGTCGATACGCCCGAAACCGTGCACCCCGATTTGCCGCCCGAGCCCGGCGGCGCGGCGGCTTCCGCATTCACCCAGCAGGCTGTCGGAGGAAGATCGGTCGAGCTCACTTTCGACCGCGAACGCCAGGACCGCTTTGGGCGATTCCTCGCCTACGTCTGGCTCGATGGCAAATTGCTCAACGAAGAATTGATTCGCCAGGGCTATGGCCGCGCTACCCTGCAATACAATTACTCGCCCAGCATGAAACGCCGCTTCAAGCAGGCCCAAACCGCCGCGCGACAAGAACGGCTGGGCATTTGGACCCAGCCGTTGGAATCGCCGCCGCCTGGCCGCTAGCCAGACGCAGATGGGTCGCGAGGCAAAAAAACTACCGGCTCAACCCGCTTCCGTGGAACGCCTCGGTCGTTTGCGAAGACTCAAACCCGCTGGCGCTCGGTTCCAACCGATACCGACCCGGCGCACTCACCGGCGAAGCGGCCGGCCGCGAGTTCAGCCGCTCACGCAACGCTTCCAGTTCTTCACGCAGCTCACGCAGTTCCAGCTCGCGCGGATCGGCATGATGCGTGCGCCGCGAACTCGCGGGAAGACGGGTCGCCGGCGACAGCGGGCTCTCGAAGACGGCCGAAGTCGCCCCCCCATCGGCATCGAAAGCATCAGGCTGGAACGACGCGGGCGCCACCTCGCTGGCAGACGATTCCGGACGGTCGCCCTGCATCCGCCGGGCTGCCAACCGCATGGCCCGCGCGGTCTCGCGAATCTGGTCGGCGTAGTCGTACAGCTCTTGCTTCTCCAGCGAATTGGCGGCCTGATCCAGTTGGTCGCTGGCGCGGCGCAACTCGGCCACCGCCGAACGATCGTCGACCTGGCACGGCACGCCATACGCCGTGGTATCGGGTAGGACCACCAGCTTGGCTTCGGCGGGAACCGCTGGCAAGCTCGCGGGCGACGTCGCCAGACTTTCGTCTTGAGCCTGCAATTGCCGCACGGTTTCCACGATCGTGGCCCGGCGACGCTCGCGATCACGCGCAAAACTTTCGTTGCCGCCAGGCACGTTGAACAGCGTCCCTTCCAGCACGCTGCCACCCGCCCGCTCAATCAATTGCAAAATTTCGTGCGCTGGCTCGCCAGGCAACAAATCCAGGCTGTTTCCCTGGCGCTGGGCCAGCGGCTGGTGAATGGGAACATGTTGATCCAGGTTGAGGTTCGTGGACGTGGGTTCGCCCGCCGTAACCTCTTCCCAAGTTTTGTCGTCGAGCCTTTGGGATCTTTGGTCCAACATTAGCCTTTCCATCACCTGGTCGGTGAGAGCCCAGGAGCTCGCCCGCGGTTGAACACCCATGGTCGCGGAGTTTCGCGGCAGCGCCAGCGCGGCACGATCAACCCCGTTAGCCACCTTGGGCAACTGACCCGCCCGGGCCAGCGGAGGCAACTCTTGAGCCCGTGACGAAACGGCCAGGAGCGAAAGTGCTCCCACACTAAGAATCGACAGCCGCGATAACATCATGTGGATCCCTCCATGGTTCAGCGATATCTTCGCAGGGCAGTACACGGCCCCCCCAGCTTTGTTTCCCAGAATTAGCAACCGGTCCTTCGCGCAAACAAAGTCGTCTTTCGCTCCGCGAAAGCAGTTCCTTTCGCGGAGCGAAAGGCGACTATCGGCGAGCGAAAGGGCGACTGAGGGCGGCAGACCGACTTCAAGCGGCGGGAATTATACGGACTAGCGCCGTTCCGCCAAACACCAGTCTGCAAGTCTCCAAATATCGATTGCCACTGATCTTGACCGTGCTTGGGCAAATCGTTTATAGCCCCCCACCCCCTGTTGCGTATCCGAAAACAGCTGGCGTCCAACAGTGGTGCTCGGCTGTATTTGCTCCCCGCGGGTAGAACCAACATGTCTGCAATACCATCGCTGACAACGGTGCTGGCAATCCTGGCCGCGGCCTGTCCGGCGGTCGCTCTGGCCCAACCTTCGGGAACAGCGCCGGGAGCCTATGCGGTGGACGTCGCCCCGCAACAAGGCGTGCTGTTGCTCCGCAACGGACGCACCCTGCATGGAAAATACACCCGCGACGGCGATCGCTTTTATCTGGCCCTGCCGGGCGGCGAGATTCGCATCCGCGCGGCCGAGGTCGAAGTCGCCTGCGAATCGCTCGACGCCTGCTACATTTACCGCCGCCAGCGGGTCGATGCCGGCAATGTGAATTCGCACCTCGACCTGGCCCAGTGGTGCATCGAGCACGAACTGCTGGGGCCGGCCGCCGAACAGCTGGCGGTGGCCCTGTCGATCGATCCGCGGCATCCCAAGCTGGTCCTGCTGCAGCGGCGGATCGAGGTCGCCCAAACGGCGCCCCCTCCCAGAGCCGCTGCCGAAGCCGGGACCGAAGCCGAGCCCGCCGATTTTGTCGACGCCGACATGTTGGACAAGCTCTGCCGCTCGCTGCCGCCAGGCACGGTGGAAATGTTTACCAACCGCATCCATCCGCTGCTGCAAAACCATTGCGGCAACGCCGGCTGCCACGGTTCCCAAACCACCTCGCAGTTTCGCATGGTTCGCGCCCCCGCCAACAAGGCCGCCAGCAGCCGGATCACCCAGCGGAACCTGTTCGCCGCCTTGCAAATGATCAATCGCGAAAATCCCACCGGCAGCGTGCTGCTCACGCAGCCCATCAAGCCGCACGGCTCCGCGCGACAAGCGATCTTCAAAACCCACGACATTGCCCAGTACAACGAACTGGTGCAGTGGGTCATGGGCGTGGCCGGCCCGGCCGTTCCTGCCAGATCCACCACCGTGGGAGCCACGGCTCCCGGTCTCATCCAACCGAGTCCGCATGCCAAACCCCTGCCAATCCCCGGCGATCGCGGACAGGTCGAAACCGTTTCCGCCATCGACCCCAAGACGGCCACGCATGCCTCGCTGGCCTCATTCCCCCATTTCGAACGCGCCACCGACCCCTCGGCCACCGCCACCGCGGCGCCAGGCAGCTTGCCCTCGCCCAGCCCCCAACGACCAACCACGCTGGCGCGTCCCAACGACCCCTTCCACCCCGAGCTCTTCAACCGCCGCTTCTTTCCGCAAGGCAATCCTCGCGAGCAAAAAGCAGCAGAATCCCCGCCGAAGCAAGAGCCGACGACCGAACCGGAGACGACGCTTCCGGTTCCAACCGAGCTGGGTGGCACGCCATGAGCCTAAGCGAAGGGCGTGGTGGGGCCGAAGATCGTCCACCGCTAGCTGCCAGCTTCGTCCGCGCTTAACAGTCGGGCAATCTTTCGCCCCGTGGTGCTGAAGGGGAGCGATTCCAGCTCGGCAACGTCGGCCCAGCGATACTCGCCCAACAGTCGCTTTGGCCAGCGAACTGCCGTGGCCCGATACACATCGAGCGTAATGCGATACCGTGTCACCCCGTGCTTGATCCGCGTGAACCGAGGCAATGTCAGTTCCACGGCGCAGCCCGTGCGGCGCGCGACTTCGGCTTGCAGCGCCGCCATCTCGACAGAACCGGCCGCTGCCCCTTCCGCCGCGGCTGCTGGCGCTGCCGACGCAGGGCAGGCAAACCGCACAAAGTCCCACAGCCCGGCCCAGCGTTCGCCCGCCTGGTAGCGGTTGACCAGCACCGCCCCAGCGTCGCGTTTCACCACCACGGCCACTTCGCGCACGTCTTCAAACCGGGTCTTTGCCGCGGCCGCCGGAATCAGTGGCTGCAAGTTGCCAGCCCGCGCAGGGCACAACGCGGCCACCGGGCAATGCTCGCAATCGGGCTCGCGCGGCGTGCAAACTTCGGCCCCCAACTCCATCAGGGCCTGATTGAAACTGCCACACTGCCGCCGCGGCAGCAACTGCTCGGCAAACGCCCACAGCCGCTGCTCCACGGCCCCGCTCTTCACGTCGCCCCGCTCGGCCAGCAACCGGGCGTAAAGCCGGCGGGTGTTGGCCTCGAGAATCGGCAATCGCAGGTCGTAAGCGATCGAAAGAATTGCCCCGGCCGTGTAGCGACCCACGCCCGGCAGCGCCAAAACCTCGGCCTCGGTGCGCGGATAGCTTCCGTCGTGCCGTTCCACGATGGCCCGCGCCGCCGCGTGCAGTTGTCGGGCTCGGCGGTAATAACCCAGCCCTTCCCATAGCCGCAACACCTGCTCCTCGGGCGCCGCCGCTAGTTCGGCCACACCGGGAAAAGCAGCCACAAACCGCTCAAAGTACGGGACCACCGTGGCCACTTGGGTTTGCTGCAGCATGATCTCGCTGATCCAAACCCGATACGGATCTTGGTTCGCGCGCCACGGCAGCACCCGCGCATGCACACGATACCAGGCCAAAAGCCGGCGGCGAAACGTCTTCAGCCACTCCGCCTGCGGGGGAACGGTCGAATCCTTCGAACGAGCTGAAGCAATGCGGGGCATGGCGGTAAGACAGTGGACAGTTGATGGGGGCCTGAGGCCTTACGGATAGCTCAGTAGTTCTTTCAGAAAGCAAGCTTCGATCCGTGCCGCTTCGCGCGCGTCAGCGCTCCAGAAAAGCCGCCACGGCCGCGCGAACCTCATCGGCCGCGTCTTCCACCACCCAGTGCCCCGCGCCCGGCAGGCGCAGCACCTCGGCCTGGGGAAAGAATTCGATAAACCGCTCCAGGAAGGCCGGCGTAAAGCACCAATCCTGCATCCCCCACGCCAGCAGCGTCGGCCGCGACGCCAACCGCGGCAAGCTGGCTTCAATCTCCGCTAAGACCGGGTAACTAGGGTGACTCGCCGCCAGCGGAATGTCTTGCACAAACCGATGAATGGCCACGCGCTCCGCCCAATTCCCATACGGAGCCAAATAACCGGCGCGCACCGCGCCGCGAAACCACTGGGGACGCGTCGTGGCCATCCGAAACGCCGCCTGGAGAAAGCCGTTCAGCCCTCGAACCGCCAAAGCTCCCAAGCCCGGCGTGCGACAAACGCGAATCCGCCACGGACAACGCATGCCCAAGAACGCCCCCGTGTTGAACAGCACAAACCGCGCGAACGCCTCCGGCCGTCGGGCAGCCGCCCCCAACCCAATCGCTCCCCCCCAGTCGTGCCCCAGCAGCGTGATGTTGCGAAGCTCCAACCGGTCGATCAACGCCACCAGATTATCGATGTGATCGGCCAGGCGATACGGATAGTCGGCCGGCTTGTCCGACAGCCCACAACCCAAATGATCCACGGCAATCGCCCGCCGCTCGCCGCGAAAGGCGGCCACCAGGTCTCGCCAATAAAAACTCCAGGTGGGATTGCCATGCACAAACAGCAGCGGCTCTCCTGCTCCTTCGTCCACGTAATGGTAGCGGCCGGCCTTCAGCGGCAGCCAATGCGAAGCAAACGGGTACAACGCCCGCCACTCAGGCTGCCCCGCCTGCGAATCGGTCGTTGCCCCGGCTTCGTGGTTGGCCTTGAGCACGGCGCCCACGGCCGGCGTCTCTCCCGGTTTCGTCACGGCGCTACCTTCTTCCCCGGCAAAACCGCCCCACCCCCAGCATCACCGCCTCCAGCATCACCACTCACCGTAGCGTCACTCACCGTAGCGCCAACCGAGCCATCGCCGTCCGCGGGCATTCCATCCGCGGAATTTGTAGCCGGCGTGTCCCCCGTCGCCTTGTCGCTTACCGTTCGCTTGCCGTGGCAACGATCGAACCGCCGCTGCCAGAAGTCCTCGGTGCCAAAGGCCGCCACCATGGCCACGCACAGCACCGCCAACTCCACGCCCATCAACATCACCCCGTACTGATTCAGAAACACCAGCAACTGCGAATTCGACTGCGCCGGCGATCTGCCCTGCACGTCGAGAAACGCCATCACGGTGTAAGCGCAGGCTGTCAGCAAAAACGCCAGGCCCACCAGCAACACCAGGGCGTAAAACGGATTCTTGGGTTTGCGTTTGGGGGGTGCGGACATGCGCCAGAACGATCGGCTGGAAAATGTGCGGAGGGCGAGGGATCGGCCGCGCGTCGGCGGCCCGAATCCGTCGGAACGAATACGCTCGATTATACGCAATCGGGGGCAGCTTGCGGACGGGCAGAGTCACGGAAACCCACAGGTTTTTGCCCCGCCCCACCGCCTGGGCCAGCCACCGCCTCGCCCAACTTTTCCACCGCCTGGCGAAACGCCTCCCCGCGGTGCGCGTAGTCTTCAAACTGATCGAAGCTGGCGCAACCGGGCGAAAGCAGAATGGTATCCCCCGGCCGCGACTGCTCCCCACACCAGGCGACCGCCGCCGCCAGACACTCGCACGCTCGCAACGCCACGCCCTCCGAAACCAGCGCCGCCAGCTCGGCCGCAATGCTGCTCGCGTCTCGCCCAATCAAGGCGATCCCCCGCAGCACCTTGGTCCCTTGCGCGACCACGCTCCGCCAATCGCCCCCCTTGTCGATGCCGCCGGCAATCAACCACGTGGGACCGCGCATCGCCGCGACCGCCGCGGCAACCGCCACCGGCGTCGTGGCCTTCGAATCGTTGACGAACCGCCGGCCCCCCACGCTGGGCAACGCCTCCTGACGATGCGGAAGCGGAACATACCGCCCGAGCGCCTCCCAGCCGTCGGCCGGATCAACACCCAGCGTCGCGGCAACCGCCACGGCCAGCGCGGCATTTTGCCTGTCATGCCTCGCCCTGCCGGCCAGCGACACCTGGGAAGCCGGCTCCTCGGGCATGGGCAGTCGCAAACAGCCCGCCGGCAGGGGCCACTCGGCCAACCCTTCGGCGGCAGGCGGCATGGCAATCGCCCTGGCATGCGCGGTGAGCCGCGCTTTGTCCGCCGCGTAGGCCCCATAATCGCCGTGCCAGCAAAGATGGTTAGGGCTGCAATTGGTAACCACGGCAATTTCCGGCCAGCGGGCTCCTTCGCCCAGGTAATGCAGTTGGAAGCTACTCAGCTCCAGCACCACCACGTCGGCCGGCCCCATCTCTCCCACATGCGGCAGCAGGCTGCGGCCAATGTTGCCCCCCAACCAGGTCCGCCGCCCTGAAGCTTCTAGCAACATCGCCAGCATGCTGGCCGTGGTCGACTTGCCCACGGTGCCCGTCACGCCAATCACCGAAGCCGGACAACGAGCCAAGAATAATTCCACTTCTGACGTGAGCCGACGCCGATCGACCCCCGCCAGCCAGGGCGAAGCAGGCGGCACGGCCGGATTGACCACCACCATCTCGGCCTGCTCAAAATCGGCCTGGCAATGACCGCCCAGCCGGTAAGCCGCGACCGGCACATCTTTCAAAGCCGCGAGCGAAGCCTGCAACGGCCCCTCCGCCGCCTGGTCGGTAATGGTCAGCTTTGCCCCCTGGTCCACCAGCCAGCGCGCGGCCGCCACCCCGCCGCCATGCGTGCCCAGCCCCATCAGCGTGACTCGCCGCCCCGCCAAACGGGGCGCCGGCGGCAACGTGGTCGGGGCTGTGAGTTGCAAAGCTTCCATGCTGGGCAATAACCGGGGGGGCGGCTCGTGAAGGGCGCCGTTAATTCATTTCCGCGGCAGCCCGTTGGGCGGCCCGCAAAAAAGGAGCCAACTGTTCCGACTCTTCCGGATGGTTGGCGGCATAGTCCTGCAAATACCGCAACGACTCCCAGCCACAGCCGGCCTTGAGCAAAATCAACCCCAGGTCGCGGCGTTCGCCCGCATAGTCGGGAAGCAACTCGGCCAGCCGCCGCTGCACCGGCAACGCCTTCCGCCAATCGCCCCGGTGCGCGCAGGCCAACTTCAGATTGCGCAGCACGCGAGCCACGATTTCCAGATTGCCCGCCGGCTCCAAATGCACGCCCGACATCGCCAGAGGGCCGGTCACTTTGCTGATCCGCCGCACGCAACTGGCCCGATCGAGCACCTCGCCGCCATAAAACGGATCGATGTACAACGTGCCATGCGCGCAAGGGCAACCCAGCACAAAATGGCCGGGCGCGGCAATGCCGAACACATTCAAACCGCTCGGTCGCGCCACGGCCATGTACAAAATGCCCAGCGTAATGGGCAAACCCTTCCGCCGCCGAATCACCTCGTTGAGATAACTGTTGCGAGGATCGTAGTAGTCCTCCTCCGCTCCGCGGAAACCTTCCACATCGAACAAAAACTCGCTGACCTTGCGCAACCGCTGCTCCGGCTCGCCCAACGTGCACTGGGCCTGCAGTGCAAATTGAGCGATCTCGCGGCGGCACCAATTGCCATCCAGCCGCGGATAAACGTCGGCCGCGAACTCCAGCAGAATCTCTACCAGATCCACGCCAGCCTCGCCTCGGCAAAGTCGATTGAACTCGGGGCTTCCGTCGAAGGTTGTCATGTCTCCATTCTATCCGACCACCGCCCCAGCGGGCAAAGCCAGCCAGGTGGGGCGCGGCCGCCAACCGTTACAATCGCTCAACGCCAGCCTCAAGCCAGCCCGGCCGCTTCTTTCTCCGCCAATTTGGTATCGGCCTTGATCTTGGCAACTCGAGGAGCGTCGGCCTGCTTCTGGGCACACTGGGGATGAATGCCATCGCGAGAATAACTGGCAACTCCGCAAACCGGGCACATCCGCGGGGGCTTGCTGGCGGGAAGGTGGAGAGGGCTGGGCTTTTTGTGGTGCATTGCAAGCTGCTCCGCGAGAAAGAGAATATCGAGATGCGCAGACAAGAACCCTGCCGCGGCCTCTCAAAAAAATCAGCGCCCATGAAAATGAGAGCGCTCGACTCACCGGACTCTGGGCAGAACCCAGTTCACGCACAACCACCCGACGAGCTGCTGGCAACACGGCCGAGAAAGAAGAACGGGAGTGCATTTAAGTTCGGGCAATTTCGGGGGAACCGCCCTCTTCCACAAGTCGTCGCACTCCTCGCTGATGATGCCGCACGTTGTGCCACATCAAGGACCATGCTACCACAAAAGGAGGGGAAACGCCATCGAAAGCTGGAACCACCCCGCCAAGGCGTGCTATCAAGCCCAGCACGGACCCACCCCCAACCCTGCGAACCCCCACCCCGCCAACTACGCAGGCAGCTTGAATAATCGACGGGCGTTGGCCGTGGTGAGCTCCGCCAGGTCGTCCAAAGTTTGCCCCCGCGCTTCCGCCAGACAAGCCGCCGTGCAGGCCACCAGCGCCGGTTCGTTGCGTTTGCCCCGCCGCGGATGCGGCGCCAAGTACGGCGCGTCGGTTTCGATCAGGATGCGCTCGTCGGGAATGGTCATCGCCACCCGCCGCAGAGCTTCCGCCTTCTTGAAAGTGACCATGCCCGCGAAACTGATGTGCAGCCCCAGCGCCAGGCACTCGGTCGCCATCTCGGCCGTGCTGCAAAAGGAATGCATGATGCCCTGGAGCGGACCGCGTTCCGCCGCGGCGCGCAACATCTTCAAAATATCGTCGTCGCACTCGCGACTGTGAATCACCACCGGCAAACCCGACTCCCGCGATAACCTCAGGTGGCGGTCAAAATAGTCTTCTTGCACGTCAAACGGCGTGTGATCCCAGTACCGATCCAGCCCCGTCTCGCCCACCGCCACCACCCCCTGCTGGCGACTCAGCTCCACAATTTGCCGCCAGTCATCCGCCTCCGCCGCGCCCGCGTAGTTGGGCTGGATGCCCACCGCCGCATACAACCCCGGGTGCTGGGCAGCCAACTGCACCGCGGCCTGGCTGCTGGCCGCCGTCACGCCCACCGTCAGAATCGAAGCCACGCCGACCGCCAGGGCACGCGTGATTACCGCCTCGCGGTCGCCATCAAACTCCGTTTGATCCAGATGGCAGTGGGTATCAAAATACTCTGGCATGGCGGTCTCCCTCCCCAAGCACCAATCGATCGTCGGCAAGCCGTTCGCCATGAAGAGTAGGCCGCTCAACCGTCT
The DNA here is from genome assembly GCA_964445985.1 of uncultured Pirellulales bacterium. Classification (GTDB taxonomy): domain Bacteria; phylum Planctomycetota; class Planctomycetia; order Pirellulales; family S012-138; genus CAYUMU01. The sequence continues at coordinate 42,764 of CAYUMU010000046.1, forward strand.
TTCCCGCGGATAGCCTGCCCCCCCCCGTGAAGACGGGGGCGGGAATCCAGGGGCGGCGGACAAAGCGATTCTAGGGCAGTCCGCGCGGAATCAAAGCCCGGCAGTCATGCTCTCCAGGCCACCCACAAATCCAGCGAACCGTGGGCCGTTTAACTTTGGCCGTGCAACATTGGCCGCCTGCCACGCCGAGCATTACGCCCCTGGCGAACCGGCCGCCGAAGGGTGCAACTCTTCCAGTTGTTCCAGATGAGCCCTCTCGCTCCCCAGCACTTCTTCGGCCAAGGCCCGCGCCTCGGGTTCACGCACCAACGCCTGGGCGCAGCTTTCGATCATGGCCACGTCGCGCCGCTGGTAACGCAACAGCTCGGGCAGCATGTGTCCCAGCGACACAAAGTTCAGATCCGTGAAAGTCATGGGAAACGAGCCCGTCTCAACCCGGCCCCGCCGACTGCGGACCGCGTCGGCCAATTGCTGCACCAACCCTCGTTGATTGGCCTGAATGTTCGCGAGCACCTCGGCGGCCCGCTCATCACCCGGCTCCACGAATACCGCGGCCTCGCCCAGGTAGGCGGGCAACGAGCGGCTCTCAATATGGATCAGCCGATTGAGGATGTCGATTGTGCCTTGCTGTGTCATGTGCCAACCTGCGGTTACCGATAGCAGCCAAAGCATTCCAAAGCCGCTGGCTGCGAGAAGCAAAGCCCTGCCTTCGCGGAGAAACTCAATAGAGCAGGCTCTTGGCCGACTCCATCGCCCAACTGAGGATCGGCTCGGCGAACACGCCAAACACCAACAGCGGCAAAGTCAGGGCCAACACAAACATGCCATTGATCGAACCGAAAACCGGCAAATCGATCGGCTGGGAACTCTTCGGCTCTTCGAGAGCAACCACTTTGATCACCCGCAAGTAATAGAACAGGCTGAGCACCGTGTTGAGCCCCGCGATGATCAGCACCGTGAGCATGCCCGCCTCGGCCAGCGAGCCAAAAATCACGAACTTGGCCGCGAACCCGGCCATCGGCGGAATTCCGATCAGGCTCAACAGAATCAGGCAAAAGCACACCGCCACGCCGGGCGAACGCCGCAGCAAACCCGCGTAATCGCTGATGTCTTCGCTCCGCAAGGCATTGCGAATCAGCGCCACGACCAGGAACGCCCCCAGGTTCATGAACAGGTACATCGCCATATAAAAGCCCAGCGTGCCAATCGCCGACGCCGATGCCAGCGTGGGCCGGCCAGCCAAGGCCATCGCCGCGGCCACCGGCATCATCATGTAACCGGCATGGGCAATCGTGGAATACGCCAACAGGCGTTTGATGTTCGTCTGCCGATAAGCCGCCAAATTGCCAAACGTGGCCGTCGCCGCCGCCAACAGCGCGATCAAACCCGCCATGAACCGACGAACCGGCTCCAGGGCCGCCATCCGCTCCCCTCGACTGGCTTCTTCGGACACCGCCGGCTTGCTGCCACTGACGACATCCGCGTGGGCCACATCCGCGTTGACTACATCCGCGTGGGCGCGAGCAGCGCCATGTTCTTCAGCATCTGCCGCGGTGGCCGGATCGGCGGCCGCCACATACATCCGCGGTTCCGCGGCCAAAGTCGCGGCCAGCGGCGAAACGGCCGGCGCGGCCAGCGGCGAAACCTCGGGAGCCTCGTCCGGCAAGTAACTGAGCCCCAACCCCACGCGAACCAGCAATGCCAGGGCCGCCGCCTTCGAGGCCACCGACAGAAAACCGCCAATCTCCGCGCTCGCCCCTTCAAACACGTCGGGAGCCCAAAACTGGAAAGGCACGGCCGACAGCTTGAAGGCGAATCCCACCATCATCATCAACCCGCCCAGCGCCAGCACCGTGAGGGTGGGCTGCGCCGGGTCGTTCAGCAACAGATCGGCCAACTGACGCGCGGCCGTCGGCAAATGGAGCGAACCCAGCATGCCGGCCACCAGGCTGATCCCATACAGCATCACCCCCGCGGCGCCCGCTCCATACACCACGAACTTCAGGGCCGCCTCGCTGCTTTGCCGGCGACCCTTCAAAATGCCAGCCAACGCATACGACGGCACGCTCGCCATCTCCACCGCCAAGAACACGATCAGCAAATGATTGGCCGTGGCCATCAGGCACATGCCCACCACGGCGCCCAGGGCCAGCGTGTAAAAGTCGGGCGCGTCCTCGCGATCGGGAATACCGGTGCGCATCGTCATCAACACGAACAGCGTCAGAAAGCTCAGCAAGAAAATTCGCATGAACACGGCAAACTGGTCGAAGACCAGCATGCCGGTGAAGATTTCCTGGCGATCTCCCAAGCTGCAGCATTGCGAAATCGCCACCCCCAAGGCGGCCGCGGTGCCCAACAAGGCGAGCAACGACGCGCTCAAACGGCGGCCCACCATGATTCGCAGCAGCAGCAACACCACAATCGTGCCGCACAGCACCAGCTCGGGCGCGAACAGCACTAACGACTGCAAGGTGTCTTGCTGGAGGTGGTCAATCTGCGTGGGGAAGTCGGGTTTCACGGTTCCATCAAGCCATTAGGCGAGGGATGTTGGATGAATGTCTGAGGATGCGATGCCCTGCTACCGAAATTAATGCCGGCGCCGCCGAGCTTGCGAACTTACCGATCCCAAGGCCGACGAGCCGGCGGCGCGCCAGGCAAGGAAGCCGCCACCGCGGCATCCGTCGCCGGCGGCTGGCCGCGAAACACCACCTTGGCGGCGACCGGTCGAACTACCCCTGGCTTGTCGGCCACCGGCGCCGTTTCCGGAGGCGACGCCTCGTCCTGGCCTTCATTGGCCGGGTGATGAATCCGCGTCCACTCGGCCAGCTCTTCCACCGTGCGGTTCACGCTCGGAGTCATGTAGTCGAAGATCAACCGCGGATACACGCCAAACGCAATCGCCAGCACCACCAGCGGAATCGCAATCACCTTCTCGCGATAGGTCATCGGCGTCAGGGCTTCACCATGCGGACCCTTGTACTCCGGCCCCAGGTACACCCGCTGCAGCGTCCACAAAATGTAGCCGGCCGTCAGAATCACCACGAACGCCGACACCACGGCCAAAATCCGGCTGAAGTTCCAGGCCGACAACGTCACGAACACTTCGCCCCAGAAACCGCACAGCCCCGGCAAGCCCAGGCCGGCAAAGAACAGCACCACCGCCATCCCGCTGTAAACCGGCATCTTGGCGAACAGCCCGCCAAACTCGTCCAAATTGCGATGATGCACGCGGTCGTAAACCACGCCCACCATAAAGAACATGCCGGCCGAACTGATCCCGTGGGCAATCATCTGGAACATGGCCCCGTTCATGCCCAGGGCCCAATACTCGGCGGCGTAAAGCTGATCGGCAGTGGCGCTCCACACACCCAGGCCCAGCACCACGTAGCCCATGTGGCTCACCGAGCTGTAAGCCACCAACCGCTTGAAGTCTTTCTGAGCCATGGCCGCGAACGCGCCATACACCATGCTGACCACGCCAATCCCGCACACCAGCCACGCCAACTCAAACCCGGCCCCAGGGCAAATCGGGTAGCAAATGCGAATGATCCCGTAGCCGCCCAGCTTCAGCAAAATGCCGGCCAGCAACATCGAAATCGGCGTGGGAGCTTCCACGTGCGCGTCGGGCAACCACGTATGGAACGGAACCGCGGGCACCTTGATCACAAACCCAATGAACAGCAACAAGAACGCCCAGGTTTGAATCTGCGCCCCCAGAATCTCTTTCGAGAACAACTCGGTATGCTGCCCCAGCGCGGCCAGGGCCAGCAAGTTGAACGTATGCACTTCCTCGTTCGGATTGGGAACCGTCACCTCGAACGACGTTCCGGTCGCCAACTCGGCGCTCCCAGCCCCGTCGGCATGGAAATATCGGCTCACCTGCTTGTCTTGGTTAAGGGTCGCCGCCACATCCGAGGCCCTGGCGCCCGGCTTCACCGCCAGCGTTAGTTCCTTGCCCCCCTCGCCATCGTTCCAGGCCACGGGCGGCACGCCCTCGCCAGCGGCCACCAGCAATACCTTCACCGCTCCGAACATTCGGGCCTGCGTCTCCACCTGGGTGTCGGCTTCGCGCGCCTCATGGAACAAACTCGGCCGTAGCGATTGCACGCTGAAAATCTCTTCGCCGTCTTCGCCCACAATGCCGCCTTGGGCTTGAACCCGGGCCAGCGTCGCCGGCGAAAGATGCAAATCATTCCAGGCAACCGCGTCCCGCGAGCCCTGGTGCAACTCGTTCAGATCGCTGGTGAAGTACAGCATCAAAATGGCCACCAGCATGAACACGCCGCCCAGCAGCGTATACAAAAAGAACTTGATGGCCGCGTATTCTCGCCGGGGGCCGCCCCACACGCCGATCAAAAAGTACATCGGCAGCAACATCACTTCCCAGAACAAAAAGAACAGGAAGAAGTCGAGCGCGAGAAACACCCCCAGCACGCCGGTCTCCAGCACCAAAAACATGATGCAGTAGGCCTTCGGCTGCCGCTCGATGCTCCAACTGGCCAACATCGCCAGCACGAACAAAAAGCTGGTCAGCAGCACCAGCGGCAAGCTGATCCCGTCCACGCCCAGCAGGTAGTAAATATTGAACGAGGGTATCCAGTCCAAACTCACCACGTTCTGCATCCTCGCCTCGCCCACCTCAAAGCGAGAATTCGCCTCGCCCGGCGCCGACGGCAAAATCATGTAAATGGTGAGCACGAACACCGCCAGCGTGAACGCCAACGACAGCACCTTGGCCGAGTCCGGCTTGTCCTTGGGACAAAACAGCGCCACGGCCAACGCACCCAGGGCGGGCAGAAAAATCACCAGGCTGAACAATACGGCATAGGACATGGCTGAATGGCTCTCGCGACTTGTCCTGAACGCGGCCTAACCGCCGTCGGACTTCACCTTATCGAACTTCTCCGCGGCTCGCGGAGATGCCGGCACGTAACAAACAAACGACCGAAATTCTTCTGAAACAATTCACTCAATTCATGACGGGCCAACCTTCGGCGGCGAGGAACGCCCCCCCGGCCCTATCGCCCCGCGTTCGATGTCGTCCAAAAACTGATCAGCACGAACAACACCACCGTGCCCACCACGATGAACAACACATATTGCCGCAGGTTGCCCGTTTGCACCCCGCGGATTCGGCTGGCAATGGCATACACCCAGCCCGCCGTCAGATTCACCAACCCATCCACCAGCCCCCGGTCCACGGAATCGTCCCACTGGGCGATCTTCCGCGTCCACAAGGCCAGATTGTTGATAAAGCCATCGATGCACTTCCGATCGAACTCCGAAACGCACCGCGAAATAAACATCACCGGCTTCACAAACAGGGAGTCGTACAACTCGTCGAAGTACCACTTGTTTCGCAAGAAGCGATAGATCGGAGCAAACTGCCGCCGCGCGTCGTCGGCACTGATCAATCGCACCCCATACATCAAGGTCGCCAGCAAGAACCCGCCCAGGGCCACGCCGCTGGCCACGATCGTTGCCGCCACGCCAAACCGGGCGTGCGAGTCGTGCTCGTTGGGATGCACGATATCCACCAGCAACCCCTGCCCGGCCCCGTGCTCGGTTCCCAGCGGTTGAGCCTGCTGCAACAGCGGCTCCACGCCATACCCGCCCAGGCCAGGCAAGAACGATGGCAAATTCCAACCGGCGGTGATCGCGAAAAACGCCAGAATCATCAGCGGCACGGTCATCACCCGCGGCGACTCGTGCGCGTGGTCATGGCGATGCTTGTCGCGCGGCTCGCCCGCGAACGTCAGATACCACAGCCGGAACATGTAAAACGCCGTGATCGCCGCTCCCGCCGCCGCAATATAGAAGAAGAACGCATAACTGGGATTGGTGTCGGCAAACAACATCGAGTGCGCGATGATGTAATCTTTGGAATAGAAACCGCTGAGCAAGGGCGCCCCGGCAATTGCCAGGCAGCCCACCAGCATGGTGTAGGCGGTGATCGGCATCTTCCGCCGCAACCCGCCCATCTGCGTCATCTCGTTGGTATGCACCGCGTGAATCACCGAGCCCGAGCACATGAAGAGCAGGCTCTTGAAAAACGCATGCGTCACCAGGTGAAACAAGCCGGCCAGCCAACCGCCCATGCCCAGGGCCAGCATCATGTAGCCCAACTGGCTCACGGTGGAATACGCCAGCACCCGCTTGATGTCGCTGGCCACGATCGCGATCGTGGCCGCCATGAACAGCGTGATCGCGCCCACAAACGCAATCACCAGCAACACCTCGGAGGTAAACACCGGGAAAAACCGCCCTACCAGGTACACGCCGGCCGCCACCATCGTGGCCGAATGCACCAGAGCGGATACCGGCGTGGGGCCTTCCATCGCGTCGGGCAACCACGTGTGCAGCGGGAACTGCGCGCTCTTGCCAATGCAGCCGCAAAACACCCCCAGCCCGGCAACCACCAGCAACCAATAGCCGTACGGCGTGCCTTCGGTCTTTCGCCATTCATCGCGGGCCAGCGACAGCGATTGGGCCTTGGCGGCCGCAATGTCCACGTCGCCGTTGGCCGCCGTGTGATCGGCCACCACCTTCCGCACGCCCTCCGGATTGCCGGCCAGCACCATTTTGTCCGGCGTGGCCAACTGGTGGTGGCGCTCCGGATGACGAACCTGCGTAAAGATGCCTTCGGCAACTTCGCCCGTCTGGGGGTCGCGGGTATCGCCGAAAGAAAACGTCCCCAGGGCGCCCCACAGGGCCATCAGGCCAATCAAAAAGCCAAAGTCACCCACGCGGTTGACAATGAACGCCTTGTTGGCGGCCGTGGAGGCGCTCTTCCGCTCGATGTAAAAGCCAATCAAGAAGTAGGAGCAAATGCCCACCAATTCCCAAAACACAAACACCATCAAAATATTGCCGGCAATCACCAGCCCCAGCATGCTGAAGCAAAACAGCGACAGATACTGGAAGAACCGGTAATAGCGACCGTGGCGATGCAGGTGCTTGCCGTTGGCCAGCGTCACTTCGTGATCGGTGATGTCGTGCAACTCATCGTGCATGTAGCCCATCGCGTAGAAATGGATGCACGAGGCGATCAGCGTCACCATCACAAACATCAGCACGGTGAGCGAATCGATGTAGTAGCCAATCCCAATCGGCGACAGGCCCGGTGGACTCACCTCGTACCACTGCCCCGAAAGATGCGCCACCTGGCGAAGCTCGGCGCCATGGCTTTCGACGTGGCTTGCATGGTCAGCGGCATGCTCGCCCGCATGAGCATCAGCGTGTGCTGCTTCAGCGTGTCCCACCCCCGCTGGTGGATCGGCCACCAGTTGCACGCCCTCCAGCGTTGCCGCGGCATGCGCCTCGTGGTGTTCCGAAGGCACTTCATTATTGGAGGCCCAAATCACCAGGCTGGTCACCGACAGCGCGAACCCGCCCAGAATAGCGCCCGCGGCGACATAGCCCCCCAGAATGCCGTGCGGCCCCAGCCGCGGCCCAAAGAACAAAATAATTGCGAACGAGAGCAGGGGGAGCAACCAGGCAATCCCCAGCAACGACGGCAACAGTTCCAGTGCGGGATTGGTCATCAGCCTTGCAACTCGTCGGCCTGATCGACGTCGATCGTATTGTGATTGTTGTAAAAATTGAGCGCGATGGCCAAAGCCACTGCGGCTTCCGCCGCGGCCAGCACGATCACAAACAGCGAAATCAACTGCCCATCGAGCCCCAAAGCCCTGGCCGGGTCTTGCTGCAAATAACGACTGCTAAATGCCACAAAATTCACATTGGCCCCGTTGAGCACCAACTCAATGCCCATCAGCACACCCAGCGCATTGCGCTTGGTGGCCATGCACACGGCGCCGCACACAAACAAGACCGCTCCCACGGCCATGAAATGCGCTACGCCGACTGGCTCGGTGAACAGGTTCACTTCCACAACTCCGGTAACAATTCGCTCGCCGTAACTCCCCCCTGGCAGGCAGGGAAAAGCAGGCGAAAGGCAGGCAGTACGCGTCTACAATCTTGGTGGGCAGCTCGCTCGTCGATGCCGCCTTGGCTCACCAGGGGGGGGGCGGCTTCCATCGCCAGCAGGCTCAATCTCTCATGGTGCAAGGCAGGTCGTGGGTTAAATCGCCTGGCCCGAAATCCCCTGGCCCGACGACACCCGCTTCTTCGTTCGCGCCAAGTAAGCCGCTCCAATCAGCACCACCAACAAGTGGATGGAGACAATTTCAAACGGCAACAAGTATCCCGCATGCCCCCCCACGCCGGCCCCACCCTCGTCGGGCCGGGCGCCCAGCAGCGCCAACCCAATCAGGCTGGCCCGCTCGTCGTTACGAGGCAGACGACGCTCCAAATAAACTCGGTCGCCATCGGCAACCAGCCCCTGCCCGCTGCTTCCCGCCGGCAGGGCCGCAATCAATTCCCGACGGAACTTTTCATTCTGATTCAAATAGGCCACCCACTCGGCGGCCGTCGGCTGGGTCTTGCCCTCGGCGCGAAACACAAACTCGTTCCCCGGCTCCGGCTCGCTCCCAAACACCACCGGCAGCTTCCAGTCCCGGTCGAGCGTCTTCGCCTGCACAATCACCGTGGCATCGAAGCCGTTGGCCGCCACCGTGGCGCCCCAGGGATTCGGCAGCGGCGCGGCCCGCCATTGCGACACGCTAAACGCCGCCTGCAGCAATAGGGCCAGCAAGGCACTTCCCACAATGGCGCCCAGCACCCACTCGCCGCCGCTCGTCTTCATCGAAATGAACGGAGCCTGCGAGGTAAGCATCACGCCAAACACCAGCAGCACCAGCGTGCCGCCCACATAGATCATCAACTGCATCGCGCCCACGAACGTGGCGTCGGCCAAAAAGAACAACCCGGCCGTCGCGCCCAAAGACACGATCAGGTAAAAGGCCATCCGCACGATATTGCTCGACACCACCACGGCCACCGCGGCGGCGCAGGTCGTCAGGGCAAAGATCAAAAAGAAGACCGAGTGCCAGTTGATCACGGCGCGCCTCCCAAAACATGCGCACGCTGCGCGACCTCACCCCCCGGCAACGCCCGGTTAAGCGACGCCGCCTCCAGCGGCGATTCCGCCGGGGTATCGCCAGGCGCCCTGGCAGCGCCGGCCGCCATCGACTGGCCAGGCCCCAGCGGCGGCTGCAAATACAACTGCGACTGATCGCGAAACGCCCCCAACGGCTGGGCCGTTCGCAAGAACAGCCCTCCCGGCAAGAAATACGTCCACACCACGGCCCCCAGGAACGACACGCACACGATCGGCATGCAGTACTTGAGGCAGGTTTTCATCACCTGGTCGATGCGGAGCCGCGGCAACGTCCACCGCACCCAAATCATCAAGGTCACCAAGATCACGCTCTTGAAGATAAAGTTGCCCGCCCCCGCCACGTTGGCCATAAACCCGCCCCAGCGGAACGGCTCCGTGAGCCCCTGGTAGGCGATTGGCTCCAGAATCGGGATCGGACCATTCCACGCTCCCAAGAACAGCACCACGCCCAGCCCACTGACCAGGAACATCGAGCCGTACTCGGCCATGAAGAAGAAGCTCCACCGCAAGCCGGAATACTCGGTGTGAAAGCCAGCCACCAATTCGCTTTCGGCTTCCGCCAGGTCGAACGGAGCCCGATTCACGCTGGCCAGCGAGCAGGTAAAGAACACCCAGAAGGTGATGAAGGTGAACGGATCGTGGAACACCAGCCAACTGGTGAACCAACCCCGCTGCATGTTGCCAATCGCCGTCAAATCCATGGTCCCCGCCACCACCACCGGCACAATCACCGACAGCCCCAGCGGCACCTCGTAGCTCACCACTTGGGCTGCTTCCCGCATGGCCCCGAACAGCGACCACTTCGAGGCCGAGGAATACCCGGCCAAAATCACGCCGAACACTTCCAAGCCGAGAATGGCCAGCAGCAAAAAGGCGCCGATCGTGGTCGCCACGGCATTCCAGCCGCTGGCGAAAGGCAGCACCAAATAAGCGGCGTAACTGGCGCAAAAACTAATGTACGGCGCCAACCGGAACAGCATTCCGTCGGCCCCCTTGGGCATCATGTCTTCTTTGGAAAGCAGCTTCACGCCGTCGGCCAGCGTTTGCAGCCAGCCAAACTTGCCACCCACCCGCGTGGGCCCCAACCGGTCCTGAATGCGGCCGCAAACCTTCCGTTCTTGCCAAATGAAGAACAACGCCCCCACGGCGATCACGTTCAGCAGCAGAAAGGCATGCACCACCGCGGCCAGCGTGTAAGCCAACCAGTCAGGCATGTATAGGCTAAGTTGTTCCGCCACCGCCGATTCCTACCGCGTTTGGACTCGCGGACTTCCCCACCGTGAGAAAGCCTGCTGGTTCCACCCCTGGGTGGGTAGAACAGGAGACCCATCGGGCTCCCCATAAGATCGTGAAATATGGCACAAGCCTTGGGTGACATTCAAGACCCCAAGGAAGGAAAACTGGAAATTGCCAACACACCCCTGCCAGAAGGCAGGGAACGCATCCGACCCGCGGCGTCTTGGGTCGCGGCAACTTGCTGATCGCCTGCAAGGCACTTTCGACCTCGCAAAATCCTGCACCGCACACCCGGCGTTGACCTCCCTCCCCAAAAAAAATGGCCGCCAGACCAAAAATATGTATAGGTCACAACTAGGTTTT
>CAYUMU010000047.1:0-53180 GCA_964445985.1 uncultured Pirellulales bacterium
CCAAAAGGTACAACGGAGATGTGGGGGATAAAGAGGGCGCTAGCCCAGGGTCGGCGTTCCATCCGTTCGTCAGTCCCGAAGGGACGGCAGGAGATGCCGCGCCGGAATTGCGGTTCTTTTTAAAAATGCTGGGGAACTTGGGTTAACCCACGGGTCCGCGGGTCAGAAGGCATCCGCTCGCGCCGAACCATGCGGCGGGGGGAATCGATTTCTGCCCGACTAGAACTGGTACAGCGCGCAGGCAACCTGCACGCCGGCGCCCACTTCCACTAGCAGGCCCAACTGGCCCGTTTGCGCTTGGCCGGTTTCCCGCAGATGCCGCAGGCACAGCGGCGTGCTGGAGGTGAACAGGTCCTGGCCTTGCACGGCGATGTTCACCGTTTTCTCCGCCGCAAAGCCGAGCCGCTCGGCCGCCGAGGTGACAAAGCCTGGCGAAATTTGCGACGGAACCAGCCAGGCAATATCGCTGCGATCCAGGCCGTGCTCTTCCAGGAATTCGCTAACCGCGACCTCCATGCCGTCCAGATACAATGCTTCCAACCCCGGCTTGCGCTCAATGCCCAGGAAGGGGTGCCCATTGTCGTCCCAGCTTCCGTAGGTGTCGCACGTGGCGATATGCTCGTCGAAGTAGCGGAAGCGGAAGCCCACGAAGCCCATTTCGCCGTCGCTCGATTCGTGCAACAAGGCGGCGGTGGCGATCTCGCGCACTCCCAGCAATCGGTCGGGTGCGTAATCTCGGTTGTTCTCCATCTCCGAAGCCATGATCAGGGCATTCTCAATGGATCCTGCCCGGGCCAGTTCGCTCGCCACAAAACAGGCGTTCAAGAAGCCTACCGAACCCACGCTCAGATCGAAGGCAAAGGTTTTGTCTTCATCCTCCGGCTGGCTGTCGTCGTTCATGGCCAATTCGCCAGCCACCAGGGCAGCCAGCGCGGGTTCCATGATGAATTCGGTTCGATACACGCCCACCGAAATCAGGGCGTCGATCTGTTCCTTGCCGCAATCGCTAGCCTTCAGGCATTGGTCCGCGGCCTGGGTGAGCAGCCGCACCGAATCGCGCTCGCTGCTTTGAGTCGGCTCGCAAACACCAAAGGCGCCGATGGCCAGCCGCACGGGGAACGCCAGGCCAGTATCGGCGCTGGTTGGCTGGGCCTGACCGTTCACGGCATGCAAGGCGCGCATGCGGTCGGGCAGGTTGTCGCAGGTGTAGAAGGCCGTGCCGGTCGTTTGCCCCGATCCCGAAATGCAGAATAAAATGCTCTCGCCGGCGCGAACTCGGCCTTCGGCAATGGCGTCGCGCAGGGCCAGAAAATGCGAGGTGCTCGAAGTGTTTCCCCGCTCCGGCAGGTTGTTGATCAGCCGCTCGGTCAGGTCGTAATTGAACCGGGTTTGAATCTCTTTGATGGCGTCGAACATCGAAAGTTGCGACGTTTGATGCGGCACGAAGTGATCGACCCTTTCCAGCGGCTTACCCAATCGCCGCAGCAAGCTTTCGGCATGCGTCACGGCATGCGGCACCACGGCCGCCGTCACCTTGATGGCGTCGGTGTACATGGCCGCCACGCCATTGCCGTTGTACAGGGCTTTGGCAATGCAGTGCTTGCTGTACTTGCTCAGCGTGTACATCTCGATGCGATGAAAGCCGAACTCCGGCGACGGCGAATTCTCCAGGGCCACCGCCACGCCGGCGTCGCCCAAAGTCAGCGAGGCCATCTGCGGGTCCATGTAGTCCACGATTTCGCGCTGGGCCGTATCGGTGAGGTGCGTGATGTATTCGCCGCTCACCACCAACCCGCGCTTGATGATCCCGCCGCGAATCATGGCGTCCACCAGATACACGCCACTCCACATGCCAGCGCAGGCGTTGCTCAAATCGAAGGCGATGGCATTCTTCAAGCCAAACTCGGCGCGCAGCTTCAAGGCCGTCGACGGCTCATACGATACGTGCCGTTCGGAGTCGTACCGCGAAATGTTCGTGCACACAATCAGCTCGAAATCCTCCGCCTTCCAGCGGCTGTTCCGCAAGCAATCGGCCAGGGCCTGGCGCGCCAGATCGATGGAATACTCCCCCTCGCCCGCGCAGCGCCGGTATTTGATGCCAGTCAACCGCTCCAGGGGTATCCGCACGCGATTCTTGCAGCCATCCAAAACCTCGGCCGTCGACACTCGCCGCGTCGGCAAGTGCACGCCGATGCTTTCGATCAGCGATTTCGTGTTTCCTTGCATACTCGTATCCTCATTCGCTTCCGCGATGGACTGCGATGGCTGAAAGGCCGACGGCGCTGGTCCCGTGGGGTACATCACCGATTGGTCGTCTGCTGAAAAAGGTACCGTTGCCATGACAGTCGTCTTTCTTACAGTTTGATCTTGCTCGGCCGGGGAACCAAGAGGGGTGTCCTCGAAACGAGCGGCTATTTGTTCGCGAGAATGCCCGCGTTTTTTCAGGCCGGCGGACTGCTGAACAGTTGCGTCGCTAGTTCGCCGATGGTGGGATACTCAAAAATCAACTCCGGCCGCAGCGTGCCCTCGCGCACGAATAAACCCGCTTCGGCCGCGGCCGCCGCAATTCGCATGCTTTTCAGCGAAGCCCCGCCCAACTCGAAAAAGTCGTCGTCCACCCCCACCTGCTCCACATTCAGCACGCGGCTCCAAATGTCGGCCAGGGTTTTCTCCACCGCCGTGCGCGGGGCCAAATAGTCCCGCCGCCGCGTTGCCACCCGCGGCGGCGGCAACAAAGCCATCTCGACCTTGCCGGCCGCGTTCATCGGCAGGCATTCCATGAACTGAATATGCTGGGGCACCATGTAGGCCGGCAACCGGGTTCGCAAGTAGGCTTGCAGCCCATTCACCGTCAGGGGCTCGCCCTCGCCCGGCACAATCCAGGCCGCCAACGCCCCTTCGCCCGAATTCTCTTTCACCACTTGAATCACGGCCTGCCGCACGCCAGGGCAGTTGACGAGCGCCCCTTCAATCTCGCCCGTCTCGATCCGAAAGCCTCGAATCTTGAGCTGCCGATCGTTCCGCCCCAAAAACTCCAGTTGGCCGTCCGTATTCCAGCGGGCCAGATCCCCCGTGCGATACATCCGCTCGCCCGGCGTAAAGGGGTCCGCCCCAAACCGATCCGCCGTTAGTTGTTCATCGTTCAGGTAGCCGCTGGCCAGCGACGTGCCCGCCAGACACAACTCACCCGCGACCCCCCGCGGCGCCAGCCGCCCCTTGCCATCAAGCACATAGGCTCGCAAGTTGGGTCGCGTTTGCCCAATCGGCAACCGCGCCGGCGGACGATACCCGGCCACATTGTACAGGCTGGCGGTAATCACGGCCTCCGTCGGACCGTAAGCATTCAGCACTTGGGCCGACGTATCCCGCCACGCTTCGAGGACCGACATCGGGAACACGTCGCCACCCACGATCACCAGTCGCAAGCTCTCCGTGGCGTTATCCTCGGCTCGCAGCGTTTCGGTGCACTCCGCGAAGTAGGCCGGCGGAAGATTGATCATGGTCAAGCGATGCTTCCGCACGCACTCCCAAAGCTCGGCCGGAGTCCACATGGCCCCCGCGCGAAACACCACCCGCGCGCCGGCCGCCCAAGGGGCCAACATCTGCTCAAGCGAAGGATCGAAGGTAGTGTTCGCGAACTGCAGCACGCGATCGTCGGCCGCGTAACCATATTCCGCGCCGATGCTCACCAGATGGTCGATCAGCGCGCGATGCGAAACGCAAACCCCCTTGGGAATGCCGGTCGACCCCGAGGTGTAAATGATGTACGCCGTTTGCTCCGGGGAGAACTCGCAGGCCAGGTTCCCTGCCTGCTCTCCGGCAGTGCTCGCAGGCGGCGAACTGCTGCCCGCCACAACTTTGCCAGTTTCCATTCGCAGCCAGCGAGGCCGAGGCGGCGGTTCGGCGCAGGCCGCTTCGTCGTCGGCACGCGGCAAGGCCAGCACCATCGCCGCATCGCAGTCCTTCAAAATGCGTTGCAACCGCGCCGTGGGATCGCTGGCATTGAGCGGCACATACACGCCGCCCGCTTTGAAGGTTGCCAACAGGGCCACGGCCGTGTTCAAGCCGCCATCCAGCAGGCAGGCCACCCGCTCGCCCGGCTTCAGGCCCTCGCTTTGCAACTGCCTGGCCAACCCATTCGCGGCAGCGTTGAGCTGGGAATAGCTCCACACCTCTTCACCCGCCACGGCCGCCACGGCTTCAGGTCGCTGGGCAGCCTGTTGCTCGAACAGCTGGTGCGGAAATCCATGCGCCGGCACGGCGACTTGCTTTGGGCAAGCCAGCCCCAGCAATTCCGCCTGCTCTTCGTCATCCACCAGCACGTAGTCATCCAGCGGCAACTTGGGATTGCCGGCCACGCCCTTGGCCATTTGCAGAAAGTGCCTGGCAATCCGCTGCACGGTGGCTTCGTCGAACAGTTCCACATCGTACTTGAGCGTGCCGTGGAACGAGTCGCCCGTTTCCATCAGTTCCAGGGTCAAATCGAACTGGCCTTCTTGCTGATCCAGATCAAACTTGCCCAGGTTCATGCCGCCCCAATCCACCGCGGTGGCCTGCTCGTCATACAAGCTCACCACCTCTTGAAACTGTTGCGGCTTCTGCAGCCCAAACATCACGCTGCAAATCGGCCGCGAGCCTCCCTTGCCGCGCAGCAAGCGTTCCACCATCAGCGGGAAGGGGTACTCCTGATGCTCCAGGGCTTCCAGCACGCGCCGCTTGACTTGCCCCAGGTAGTCGGCAAAGGTCGTCTCCTCGGCCACCTGGCTACGAATCGGCAGCGAGTTCACGAAATAACCCACCACCCGATTGAACTCTTGCCGGGTGCGGCCGGCCGTGGTGGTGCCCACAACCAGATCGTGCTGCCCCGTGTATCGATAGAGCACCGCCTTGAATACCGCCAGCAACGTGGCGAATGGCGTGGCCCCTTCGGCCCGACCCACCGCCTTGAGCCTGGCCGATAACTCCGCCGGCACGCGGAAATGCAAACTCGCGCCGCGCAAGTTCGACTTCGCCGGCCGCGGCCGATCGAGCGGCAACTCCAGCGGCGAAGGATTCCCGGCCAACCGCTCCTGCCAATAGCCAAACAGCCGTTCGCCTTCGTCACTGGCGAGCAGTTGCTCTTGATGACGCACGTAGTCGGCATACTTGCCGGCCGGCGCATTGAGAATGCCCACCTCGCCTGCCACGTACTGCGCGTACAACGTGCGAAACTCGTCTTGCAGCAGCCACAGGCTCCAGGCATCGAAAATGATATGGTGCAGCACCATCAAAAACACATGGTCGTTCGGCGCCACCGTGAACAGCCGCACTCGCAACAGCGGACCGCTCTGCAACCGAAAGGGCTGTTCGTACTCAGCTCGGGCTTCCCGCCGCAAACGCGCCTCGTCCCAACCGGCGGCATCGACCACCCGGAAATCGAACGTACTCCCGCTGGCCACCCGCGCCACCGGCTCGCCTTGCCGCGACTCAAACGTGGTTCGCAATGACTCGTGCCGCGAAATCAACGTGTGAAAGGCTCTCGTCAGGGCGTCGACATTCATGGTCGAGCGAATCCGCGCCGCCGAGGCCACATTATAAGCGGGGCTGGTGGGCGCCGATTGATGCAAAAACCACAACGCCTGCTGGCCTACGGTCAGCGGTTGACTCACCGCCGCCACGGCATCGGCCGCCGGCTGCAGCTGAGCCATCAAAGCCTTCTTGTGCTTCTGCAACGCATGCAGCAGGGCGGGCTCTAACTTGTTCCCCGGCGCGCGGAATCGCAGCAGGCCGCCATCGACCCACAATTGCACGCCATGCTCTTCAAGTTGTGCTTGAAGTTGGGCCAAGTTCATAAGGCTCCCTCCACCCAGTCCTCGTGGCCAGCCCCATCATCACTACCACCCGCTCGAATTGCCGCTGCCTCATTATCAAAGTCGGCTGCCAGACGCGCCGCCATCGCTCGCAAGGTGAGGTTCTGCAAAAACATTTCCAACGGCACATTCAGACCCAGGTGATCCAGCAATTCGTCACGAAGTTGAAATGCCATTAACGAATCCAGCCCCAGCGAATCCAAAGGCCGATCCACATCGATTTCGCCTGCCTCCAACTCCGTAATCTCTTCTAATCGGTACGACAGGTACTCCAGCAAGCGCGCTTCCCGCACATCGGGCGCCGCTTCCCAAACCCGTTGGGCCGCGGTTTCTCGGGTGGCAACGGCGCCGCCTGAAGCGATTGCCGCCGTGGTCCCGTTTGTGCCGGCCACCGCGCCCCGCATGTTCGTCCTCTGCACCCGCAGTCCCGTAATACTGGCCAGTCGATTTCCGGCCGCGTCGCCCAGGGTCAGGTCGATCTGCCGCTGCTGGTCGTTGACCGTGTTCACCGTGGCGTTGACCACCAGCGATCCGTTCTCCAGCTTGGACGTGGCGATCTCCAGCTGGAACCGTTCCACGCCGACCGGCAACCAGGCCGAGGGCGCTTCATCCTCGCCAAACGCGGCGGCCGCCACTTGGAAGGCCGCATCCAATAGCGCCGGGTGCGGCACGCCTTCACTATGGGAAAGCCCGGCCGGCAACCGCACCTCGCCCCAGGCGGCTTGCTCGTTGTTTTGCGATGGTGACGACACGCGCACCAGCCGCGTCACCCCTTGGAAGGCCGGCCCGTAGGCCAGGCCCACCTCGCGCAACCGCCGATAATGCTCGGCCGGTTCAATCGGCGTGCCCGGCGGCGGCGCGCTGGAAACGTTCGACGCGAGCGTCGTTTCTTGCAGCGGCAGCAACCGCGCCGTGGCATACACCCGCCAGCCATCGGCTTCTTTCTTGGCGATCCGCGCCGTGTAGGTGTTGGCCGTTTGCTCCGGCTCCAGCAGCGTCTGCACGCGGCAGCTTTCGCCCGCCGCAAACGTCAGCGGGCGTTGGAAGGTCACGTCGCCCACGGCCAGCGGCTCGCCGGCAACTTCGATCGCCGCCGACGCTACCAGCGCCAAATAGCCGGCGGCGGGAAACACCACCGACCCGCCCACCTGGTGGTCCACCAGATAAGCGTGCTCGGCCAGGTCCGTTTCGAATACGATCGTCGGCCCCGCCACATCCAGCCGCATGCCCCAGGCATTGCCGCTGCTGGCAGTTGCCACTGTCGGCACGCTCTCGGCCGCAATCTGGCGCTCGATCGGCTCGTTGGTGAACCAGTACCGCTTCCGCTCGAACGGGTACGAAGGCAGCGTCACCGGCCGCGGCCGTTTGCCGTTCCGCTGATAGAAGCTCCGCCAATCCACGGCCGCCCCCGCCGCCCACAGTTGGCCCAGCTCTGCTTGCAGGTAACGATCTTCGTCGGCAGCCCCCGGCCAACCGGCCAGCACTTGCGGACGAGCCGCTTCTTCCGTTCCCGCGACAGCCGCTTTCGCCAACCGGCCCAGCACGTTGCCCGGCCCGATCTCGGCCCACACGCCGGAACTCTGTTCCGCCAGCTTGGCCAGGGCCGCGGCGAACCGCACCGGCTCGCGCAGTTGTCGTCGCCAGTAGCCGGGCGTGGCCACCTGCTCGCGATCCCAGTCTCCCAGCACGGGCGACAAGTACGCCACCCGCGGACGCTGGAATTCGATCGTGTTGGCCGTGGCCTCGAATTCATCGAGCAGCGGATCCAGCAATGGCGAGTGGAACGCATGACTGGTAGCCAGCGGCTTGGAGCCGATGCCCACGGCGGCCAATCGAGCTTCCAATTGCTTCAAACCTGCGCTCGAACCGGCGACGACCGTTTGCCGAGGACCATTCAGCGCGGCCAGCGAAACTCGCAGTTCGGCCGCGTCGCTTAAATAAGGTGAAAGCTGCGCCGCGCCTGCCGCCACGGCCAGCATCCCGCCGGCTTCCGGCAACCGGCCCATCAACTCGGCCCTTTTATGGACGAGTTTCACGGCGTCGGCCAACGAGAACACCCCGGCCAGGCAGGCGGCGGCGTACTCGCCCAAACTGTGACCGAGCACCACGCGGGGCATCAGCCCCAACTGTTGCCACCACTTTGCCCAAGCGTACTGGAAGCCGAACAGGCCCAACTGCACGTCCGTGCCGTTCCAATGAGCGCCATCTTGCCAGAGCATTTCTGGCAACGAACGCGAGCCAACAGCGCTGATGGCCTGGTCGGCTTCGTCCAAGCAGGCTCGAAAGCCCGGATAGCGGTCGTACCACTCCCGGCCCGCGCCCACAAAGCGTTGCCCTTGCCCACTGAACAGCCAGGCCAACGGCGGCTCGGCCGTCGCGGAACCCTGCCAGGCGGGCGTTTCATCGCCCAGCGTAAACGCCTTGAGCCGCGCCGCGGCCTCTTCGGCATCGCCGGCCACCAAGGCCAACCGATACTGCAAGGCCGCCCGGCCCACGTTCGCGGTAGCGCACACCGCTGGCCACGCACGCGCAGAAGCGTCATCGGCCAGCAAGAACCGTTGATAGTTGTCGGCTAGGCTCGTCAGCGCCGTGGGCGTCTTGGCAGACAGCGTGAGCACTTGCGGCCCTTCCGCCGATTCCACATCCATTACTTCCGCCACCGCCGGAGCTTCTTCCAAAATCACATGCGCGTTGGTGCCGCCAAACCCAAACGAGCTGACGCCGGCCAACCGCCGCCGGGCTTCACTTCGCTGCCACTCCTGGCCCGCCGTGGGAATCTCCACCGGCAGCGACCAATCCACATGAGGGCTGGGCCGATCAAAATGCAAATGGGCCGGAATATACCCGTGATGCAGCGCCAAGCAGGTCTTGATAAACCCGGCAATGCCGGCCGCGCCTTCCAGGTGGCCCAGGTTGGTCTTCACCGAACCCACGGTCAGCTTGTGCTTGCGTTGTCCAAACACCGCGCCCAGCGAGCCCATCTCAATGGGATCGCCCAGCGGCGTGCCGGTGCCGTGGGCTTCAATGTAATCCACCTGCTCGGCATCCACGCCGCCATCGGCCAGCGCGGCCCGAATGACTTCTTGCTGCGAGAGCCCGTTGGGCGCCGTCAGCCCATTGCTGCGGCCATCCTGGTTCACGGCCGAACCGCGGACGGTGGCCAGAATCCGATCGCCGTCGGCCAGCGCTTGCGAAAGCCGCTTGAGCACCACCACTCCGCAACCCTCGCCCCGCACAAACCCGTCCGCATCGGCGGCAAACGTCTGACACAAACCGCGAGGGCTCAGCATGCCCGACTGGCTGAGGGTAATGCTCAACTCGGGCGTCAGAATCAAGTTCACGCCCGCGGCAATGGCCACGTCGCAATCTTGATTGCGCAGCGCTCGGGCTGCCGTATGCACGGCCACCAGCGACGACGAACAGGCCGTATCGATTGCCAAGCTCGGCCCTTGCCAATGCATGAAATAACTGATCCGCCCCGCCGCCGTACTGTGGGCGTTGCCGATGCCCAAGTAGGGATCGATCTCTCGATAATCGCGATTCGTCAGCAAGTGCAAGTAGTCGTTGCTGCATATGCCCAGGTACAAACCGGTGCGCGTGCCGCGAAGCGTGTCGGGGTTGAGCGCCGCATGTTCCAGCGCATCCCACACCACTTCCAGCAACATGCGGTGTTGCGGATCGAGCGATTGCGCCTCTTTGCGCGAGATCCCAAAAAAGGCCGCGTCAAACTGGTCCACGTCGTTCACAAAACCAGCCCGGTTGGCCGTGATCTTGCCAGGCTCTTTATCGCGCGTCGCCAGCAGCGCAGCTCCGTTGAATCGATCGCCCGGCGTGGCCGCCAGCGCGCACCGGCCTTCGCTCAATAGCGACCAATAGGCGTCAATGTTTGCCGCGCCCGGGAACCGGCAGCCCACCCCGATCACGGCCAGCGGCTCGAACCGCTGCTCGCGGGCTTCCTTGAGCCGCGACAGCGCTTGCTGCAACGCAAGCGCGACTTGCTCGGTGGTGGCGTGACTCAGCGGATTGATGGGAGGCGTCATGGCTATTTTTTCTTGCCCCATTGCTCCAACTCGGCATGCAAATCAGCGAGGCTTTCCAGCACCTCGTGAACGCCCGAATCGGGAGTCGCCTGCCGCGCATCGACAGGCTTGGCGTAGGGGACGGTAGGAACATTAGAAGCGTTGGGATCCTGCGACTCGCGCGAACCCTCTTTATCCTTCCATGCCTCAACAGCGGACGGATCCATCACTTGTTTCGCCGGATGGGCCTCGAGGTCCGGCGCCGCTCCGCCTGGCGGTTCTTCGGTGGGCAACATACATTGAAAGTACGTCACCATGTCGTACAGAGTCGGGTAGTCAAAGACCAATGACGCCGGAAATCGCCGGCCCAGGCTCAACTCCAACCCGTTTCTTAATTCCAGTGCCGTTAGCGAATCCAAGCCCAGGTCGCTCAATGCGGCATCGCCCGGAATGGCAGTGGCATTTTCCCAGCCCAGCACGCGCGCAACCAGCGAACGCACATGGTCCAGAAGTAGCTGCCGCCGGTCGGCGACTGGGGATTGGGCGTACAACGCAAGAAATGCTGATGCGCCTTCAGCGCCGGAGCGAATGTCTTGAGAGGTTTCCGTAAGGAAGGAAAACAAGGGCAGGCTTTGCAAGTGCGCTGGCATCGCCTGCACTCGCAACCGCATGGCGGCTACCTGAACTATTCCACATCGCAAGCACCGTGCCAAGAGGCACAACCCCTCCGACGGGAAAATTTTGCCCATTCCGGCTAACACTATTTGTTCGTCGGTTCCCAGCGCGGCGGCCGCGCCCACCTCGGCCCACGGCCCCCAACTAATACTCTGCGCCACGCGCTGCTCAGACCGCCGCCAATGCGCCAACGCATCCAAAAACTGATTCGCCGCCGCATGATTGGCCTGGCCGGGCGAGCCCAAAACACCCGCCGCCGAGCCGTACATCACAAAGAAATCGAGCGGGTCCGCGAGACTGGCCCGATGCAAATTCCAACCGCCCGCCACCTTCGGCCCCAGCACCCGCCCCAACCGCTCCGCATTCTGCTGGCCCAACAACGCGTTATCGAGCGCCCCGGCCAAATGGAAAATTCCACCGATCGGCAGCAAAGTGTCTCGCACTTGCTGCAAGGCGACTTCCACCTGTCGCGAATTCGATACGTCCGTCGTCAAAACGACCACACGTTCTTCGCCACGATTCCAACTGTCCAGCTGCTGCTGTTCCCCGGCCGTGGCCCGACGACGCGCCAACAAGACCACGCGACCCGCCCCCTGCTCCAACAACCAACCGGCGGTCAACAATCCCAATCCGCCCAGGCCGCCAGAGATCAGATAGCTGCGGTCGGCCCGCGCCTCCGGCGCCACGTATTCGCTAGCGTCGGCAGTCATTCCCCCCAGGCTGGCATCGGTGGACGCGGCGACCAGGTTTCGCGTCGTCAGCACCACCTTGCCTACGTGCTCGGCTTGCTGCAACACGCGGAAGGCTTGCTCGGCCTGCTCCAGCGGAAACAGTTGTCGCGGCAGCGGACGCAGTTCGCCCGCGGCTACCCGCGTCAAGACGTCGCCCAACCACGCGCGCACCTTCTCCGGTTGCTCGCTCAACAGCGTTGCCAGGTCGAACGATTCATACCGCACGTCGGGCCGCAGCGCCGCAATCTTGCTCGCCACGTCGCTCGTGTGCTTGGCGATATCGACAAACAGCCCCCCCGCCGCCAGGCAATGCAGGTTGGCTTCCACAAACTCCGCCGACAGCGAGCTCAGCACCAAACTCACCCCGCCGCCCGCCGTGGCTGTGAGCACTTCTTCCGAAAACTCAGTCGTTCGCGACGAATACAGCCTGCCCAGCCCTGCCGCGCGCAGCGCCGCATGCTTGCCAGGACTGGCCGTGGCGTGAATTTCGGCCCCGGCCGCTTGAGCCAACTGCACCGCCGCCAATCCCACGCCCCCCGCCGCGGCGTGAATCAGCACCTTCCGCGGGGAAGTGGCGCCGGCCTCGCGCCGCAATCCGCCCAACTGCTCCAGCGCCACCGCCGCCGTCAAAAAAGTCACCGGCAACGTGGCCGTGTCTTCCCACGGCAGCATCCAGCCCTGCGGCAATCGCGCCACCGCCACGCTTGGCGCCGTGACATAGTCGGCCAAAGTTCGCGGCGCGATCGCCACCACGGCGTCGCCCATCTGCAAATCCGTCACGTCCGCCCCCACGCGGACCACTTCGCCCACGCATTCCGCCCCCAACGGAGGCGTCCCCGGGTACAGCCCCAAGGCATTGAGCACATCGCGGAAGTTCAACCCCGCCGCGCGAATCGCAATCTCCACTTCGCCCGCCCGCGGCGCGCTTCGCTCGCGGCTCGCTAGCTCCAAACTGGCCAGCGTTCCCCGCTGGGCAATCTCCAGCACCTGCGCCAGGCCCGAGCCTCCGCCCGCTTCGTCCGAAGGCAGCGCCCTCAATCGTCGCGCCAGCCGCACCTCGCCCCGCAGCGCTACTTCGTTCTCCGTCTCCCCGTCGGCCGCCAGCACTTCTTCGGCCACAAATTGGGCCGCCGCTTCGCTCGCAACCGCCGGGTCCAGATCAATCTGCCGGCACTGCCAGTCGCCATGCTCCAACGCAGCCGTGCGGGCCATCCCCCACATGGCCGCCTGCGCCAGCGACGCTTCCTCCACCCCACCCCGCACCGCCTGGGCTGCCGTGGTCAGCAACCACATCCGCACCGGCAACCCGCCCGCCCGGCGCTGCATTTCTTGCACCTGCCGCACCGCCCACAACATGCCCAAGGCCGCCCGTTCCACTTCCTGAGGAAGTGCGTCGGCCTGCCCCGCGCCGCGCAACCGGGGAGGACAAACAATCACCTCGCTCACGCCTGCCAGCTGCTCGCCGACCGACGACAGGCTGGCTGCGCTCGATGGCCAGTCCATCAACACACAGTTCCGTCCCCTCGCCTGCAATGCCGATTGTAGAGACGCCGTCGTGGCCAGTTCGCCAATCAGGCCAATTGCTGGCGAAACTTCCTCTACCGGGGCAGGAACAGTCGCTTGCCGCGCGACAACCACCACGCTTTCCGCCTCGGCCGCGTCCAACTCATCGAGCGGCGAAATCACGGCCGACTCGTCAAACCCGGCCTCCGCCAACAACCGCTGCCAGGCAGCGCCGCCGATCAAGGGGTAGTCGCTTCGCGCCGTGTCGTGGAACCGCCACCAGCCCTTGGTCAAACCAAACGTCAGGTCGAGCCACCGGGTCGGCCCGGTCCCTTCCAGCAGCACCATCTGGCCGCCCGGCGTCGTCAACCTGGCAATGTTGGCCAACGCCTGGGGCAGATCGGCCACCGCATGCAGCACATTGGCCGCCAGCACCAGGTCGAAGCTCTCCGGCTGAAACCCTTGCGCCAGCGGATCGCGTTCGATATCGAGCGTTCGGTACACCACAAACCCGTAACTGCCAAACTGCTCTTGGGCTGGCGCCAAAAAACCGGCCGCAATATCCGTGAATACATACTGGCTCCGCTCGGCATTCAATCGCGGCAGCACCGCCGAAGTCGTTCCGCCGGTGCCGGCCCCAATTTCCAGCACGCGCAAAGCCCGGCCCGGCGGCAAGTGCTTTGCCACTTCCGCCATGGCTTCGGCCACCAAGGCATTCATCGCCCGGCCGCCCGAACTGTCGCGATACACGTCCGCGGCCCCGGTGCTCCCGTCCCGCGGAAACAGTAGCGGCAAGGGATCGGCCTCGCCCAGCAGCACGTCGGCCAGCCGCTCCGCGCACCGGCCCACCAGCGTCAACTCCGGCAACCCGGCCGGATAACTCTCGCCCAACTGCCGCGCCGACTCGCTGGCCGTGTCATACGCCGGCCACGATTTCACCGCATACTCATCCCCCTGCTTCGCCAGCCAACCTTCCTCGGCCACCATCGCCAGCAACCGCTCAAACAACCGCTGTTGGCCGCGATCGACTTCTAGCTCCAATCCCAAGTCGACAGCCCGGAACCTCGCGCCCGCGGAAGTTGGCACGCCCAACCGTCGCAAGGCATCGGCCGCCCAATACCCGCACAGCGTTTCCAGCTGTTGCAAAAACTCGCGATGAGCCCGTAGCGACGTCCATTGGGCAACCTCCTCGCGAATCTGCATCGCCGCCCGCGCCAACTCGGCCGCCGTCGCTTCCACGGCCCCGCGCCACTCTCGCCGCCGTCCCTTGGGAACCCAAACTTCCTCGAACAACAAGTCGTCGCTCGCTGCCGCCGCGGCATCCACAGCATCCGCCGGCAAGCCGGCCAACGCCGTCCTCTGCACCCGCAGTCCCGTAATACTGGCCAGTCGATTTCCGGCCGCGTCGCCCAGGGTCAGGTCGATCTGCCGCTGCTGGTCGTTGACCGTGTTCACCGTGGCGTTGACCACCAGCGATCCGTTCTCCAGCTTGGACGTGGCGATCTCCAGCTGGAACCGTTCCACGCCGACCGGCAACCAGGCCGAGGGCGCTTCATCCTCGCCAAACGCGGCGGCCGCCACTTGGAAGGCCGCATCCAATAGCGCCGGGTGCGGCACGCCTTCACTATGGGAAAGCCCGGCCGGCAACCGCACCTCGCCCCAGGCGGCTTGCTCGTTGTTTTGCGATGGTGACGACACGCGCACCAGCCGCGTCACCCCTTGGAAGGCCGGCCCGTAGGCCAGGCCCACCTCGCGCAACCGCCGATAATGCTCGGCCGGTTCAATCGGCGTGCCCGGCGGCGGCGCGCTGGAAACGTTCGACGCGAGCGTCGTTTCTTGCAGCGGCAGCAACCGCGCCGTGGCATACACCCGCCAGCCATCGGCTTCTTTCTTGGCGATCCGCGCCGTGTAGGTGTTGGCCGTTTGCTCCGGCTCCAGCAGCGTCTGCACGCGGCAGCTTTCGCCCGCCGCAAACGTCAGCGGGCGTTGGAAGGTCACGTCGCCCACGGCCAGCGGCTCGCCGGCAACTTCGATCGCCGCCGACGCTACCAGCGCCAAATAGCCGGCGGCGGGAAACACCACCGACCCGCCCACCTGGTGGTCCACCAGATAAGCGTGCTCGGCCAGGTCCGTTTCGAATACGATCGTCGGCCCCGCCACATCCAGCCGCATGCCCCAGGCATTGCCGCTGCTGGCAGTTGCCACTGTCGGCACGCTCTCGGCCGCAATCTGGCGCTCGATCGGCTCGTTGGTGAACCAGTACCGCTTCCGCTCGAACGGGTACGAAGGCAGCGTCACCGGCCGCGGCCGTTTGCCGTTCCGCTGATAGAAGCTCCGCCAATCCACGGCCGCCCCCGCCGCCCACAGTTGGCCCAGCTCTGCTTGCAGGTAACGATCTTCGTCGGCAGCCCCCGGCCAACCGGCCAGCACTTGCGGACGAGCCGCTTCTTCCGTTCCCGCGACAGCCGCTTTCGCCAACCGGCCCAGCACGTTGCCCGGCCCGATCTCGGCCCACACGCCGGAACTCTGTTCCGCCAGCTTGGCCAGGGCCGCGGCGAACCGCACCGGCTCGCGCAGTTGTCGTCGCCAGTAGCCGGGCGTGGCCACCTGCTCGCGATCCCAGTCTCCCAGCACGGGCGACAAGTACGCCACCCGCGGACGCTGGAATTCGATCGTGTTGGCCGTGGCCTCGAATTCATCGAGCAGCGGATCCAGCAATGGCGAGTGGAACGCATGACTGGTAGCCAGCGGCTTGGAGCCGATGCCCACGGCGGCCAATCGAGCTTCCAATTGCTTCAAACCTGCGCTCGAACCGGCGACGACCGTTTGCCGAGGACCATTCAGCGCGGCCAGCGAAACTCGCAGTTCGGCCGCGTCGCTTAAATAAGGTGAAAGCTGCGCCGCGCCTGCCGCCACGGCCAGCATCCCGCCGGCTTCCGGCAACCGGCCCATCAACTCGGCCCTTTTATGGACGAGTTTCACGGCGTCG
The DNA here is from genome assembly GCA_964445985.1 of uncultured Pirellulales bacterium. GTDB lineage: Bacteria > Planctomycetota > Planctomycetia > Pirellulales > S012-138 > CAYUMU01. The sequence continues at coordinate 15,767 of CAYUMU010000047.1, forward strand.
GCCAACGAGAACACCCCGGCCAGGCAGGCGGCGGCGTACTCGCCCAAACTGTGACCGAGCACCACGCGGGGCATCAGCCCCAACTGTTGCCACCACTTTGCCCAAGCGTACTGGAAGCCGAACAGGCCCAACTGCACGTCCGTGCCGTTCCAATGAGCGCCATCTTGCCAGAGCATTTCTGGCAACGAACGCGAGCCAACAGCGCTGATGGCCTGGTCGGCTTCGTCCAAGCAGGCTCGAAAGCCCGGATAGCGGTCGTACCACTCCCGGCCCGCGCCCACAAAGCGTTGCCCTTGCCCACTGAACAGCCAGGCCAACGGCGGCTCGGCCGTCGCGGAACCCTGCCAGGCGGGCGTTTCATCGCCCAGCGTAAACGCCTTGAGCCGCGCCGCGGCCTCTTCGGCATCGCCGGCCACCAAGGCCAACCGATACTGCAAGGCCGCCCGGCCCACGTTCGCGGTAGCGCACACCGCTGGCCACGCACGCGCAGAAGCGTCATCGGCCAGCAAGAACCGTTGATAGTTGTCGGCTAGGCTCGTCAGCGCCGTGGGCGTCTTGGCAGACAGCGTGAGCACTTGCGGCCCTTCCGCCGATTCCACATCCATTACTTCCGCCACCGCCGGAGCTTCTTCCAAAATCACATGCGCGTTGGTGCCGCCAAACCCAAACGAGCTGACGCCGGCCAACCGCCGCCGGGCTTCACTTCGCTGCCACTCCTGGCCCGCCGTGGGAATCTCCACCGGCAGCGACCAATCCACATGAGGGCTGGGCCGATCAAAATGCAAATGGGCCGGAATATACCCGTGATGCAGCGCCAAGCAGGTCTTGATAAACCCGGCAATGCCGGCCGCGCCTTCCAGGTGGCCCAGGTTGGTCTTCACCGAACCCACGGTCAGCTTGTGCTTGCGTTGTCCAAACACCGCGCCCAGCGAGCCCATCTCAATGGGATCGCCCAGCGGCGTGCCGGTGCCGTGGGCTTCAATGTAATCCACCTGCTCGGCATCCACGCCGCCATCGGCCAGCGCGGCCCGAATGACTTCTTGCTGCGAGAGCCCGTTGGGCGCCGTCAGCCCATTGCTGCGGCCATCCTGGTTCACGGCCGAACCGCGGACGGTGGCCAGAATCCGATCGCCGTCGGCCAGCGCTTGCGAAAGCCGCTTGAGCACCACCACTCCGCAACCCTCGCCCCGCACAAACCCGTCCGCATCGGCGGCAAACGTCTGACACAAACCGCGAGGGCTCAGCATGCCCGACTGGCTGCTGAACGAAGCCGTGGTGTCGGGGTTGAGGATCAAACTCACGCCGCCAGCCAAAGCCACATCGCACTCGCCGCGACGAATGGCGGCCACGGCCTGATGTACGGCCACCAGCGACGACGAACAGGCCGTATCGATCGCCAGGCAAGGTCCGCGGAAATCGAACTGGTACGACAGCCGATTGGCCGCGATCGCCATCGAGTTGCCGGTGGCGCTATGGCCGCTCACCGCGTGCCAGGCGGCCGCTTGCAACCTCGCATAGTCGCCGCCGCTCACGCCGATAAACACGCCGGTTTGCGTGCCCGCCAACGAGTCGGCGGAAATCCCGGCATGCTCCAGCGCCTGCCAGGCCGTTTCCAACAGCATCCGCTGCTGAGGGTCCATCTCGGCCGCTTCGCGCGGACTAATCCCAAAGAAGCCCGGATCGAACTGGTCCACGCCCTGCACAAAACCGCCGCGTTGCGGCAGCTTGCCGGCCCCTTCCGCCACGGCTTCCAAAGAAGCTCCCCAGCGATCGGTCGGCGTTTCGCCCACGCTGCAAACGCCTTGCTTTAGCAGTTGCCAGTAAGCATCGGCGCCATAAGCGCCCGGCACATTGCAGCCCACGCCCACCACGGCCAGCGGTTCTTGCGAATCGCTCTTCGCTCTCTGCGAAGTGCCCGGCATCGCCGCCGGCTCGCTCCGTCCCGTCACCAGGAAATACGCCAGGCCGGCCACATGCCGATGATCCCAGGCCACGGTGGGCGAGATCGTGCGGCTCAACTTCGTTTCCAACTCGCCCGCCATCCGCACAGCCGTCAGCGAATCGACGCCAAACGTGGCGAATGGTTGCCGATGCCCGATCTGTGTCGGAGCAATTTTGAGCCTCGCCGCCAAGCGCTCGATCAACCAATCTTCCAACTCGGTAATCGCTAGCCGCTCATCGCTGCTCAGCGCCGCTAGCGTTGCGGTGGATTCGGCCGTGACCGCCGACAGTTCACCCTCAGGCAATTGGCCTTCTTCCACGGCCGCCAACTCGTCATGCGCCAATTCTTGAGAACCGGCCGCCTCGCCCCGGTTCCACCGACCGACCACCTTGAGCTCATCGGCCTCGAACATTTGCCGCGTCAGCCGCCGCTGAATCTTCCCGCTCGATGTTTTGGGAATGCTCACGGTACGCAGCAGCACGATCGCCTCGATCGTCAGCTCATGCTCGCTGGCCACGGCCCGCCGCACCGCCGCGAAGATTTCCTCGTGGTTGGCCGTGCGCAGATGGGATCGCTGCAGTTCGTTGACCACCACCACCCGTTCGCTGCCGCCGTCTTCGCCCGGCAAAGCAAACACGGCGCCCGCATCGGCCATCAACGCCTCGTGGCTGGCCGCCACCGTCCGCTCAATATCTTGGGGATAGTGGTTGGCCCCCCGCACGATCAGTAGGTCTTTCAGCCGCCCGGTCACATACAGTTGGCCGTCGTGCAAAAAGCCCAGGTCGCCGGTGCGCAGAAACTTCCGCTCCCGCATTTCGGCAGGGCCGTCCGCCAATGTTGCTCCGAACGTGGCCGCCGAAACCTCGGGCCGGCCCCAATAACCGGCCGCCACGCTGGTCCCCGACGCCCAAATTTCGCCCACCTGGTTCGCCGCGCACGGCAACCGAGTTTCCGGGTCGACAATCAGCACCGTCATCTCCGGGTCCGGCTCGCCGCAGGCCACCAGCTCGAGCGCCTTGCGGCTCCCCTCGCCTGCCGTCCGCGGCTCGTCGCCACCTGCATCGGACCCTTGCGAATTGGCCCCTTGCGGGTCGGCCACCTGCACAATTCCTTGCCCCAGCCGCTCCGCATCCACCGAGGTGGTAATCACCGCCTCGCCGGGGTGCGATCCGCTCACCAGCAGCGTGGTTTCCGCCATCCCATAGCAAGGGCAAATCGCTTCCGCCGCCAGACCGTACGGGGCAAAAGCGGCGGCGAACCGTCGCAAGGTTTCGGCGTGGATCGGTTCGGCCCCGTTGTAGGCCACTTCCCAGCACGAAAGGTCCAGGCCGGCCCGCTCTTCGTCGCTTGTTTCGTCCGCGCACAGCTGATACGCGAAATTCGGCGCCCCGCTGATCGACACCCGATAGTCCGAAATCAACCGCAGCCAGCGAATTGGCTGCTGCAAAAAAGCCACCGGCGACATGAACGCCAAATTCCCGCCCCACACCAGCGGGTGCAGCATGTTGCCGATCAGGCCCATGTCGTGATACATGGGCAGCCAGCCGCCGCAATGAAACTCCGGCCGCTGCCGGAAAGCCCGGCCAATATGCTGCTGATTGCTCAAGATATTGGCGTGCGTCACGATCACGCCCTTGGGATCACCCGTCGATCCCGACGTGAACTGCAAGAACGCCGGCCGCTGCGAATCGGCCTCCGGCTCGCTCCACCGCGCGGCATCGAGCCCCGCCGCCCCGTCGTCCACCGCCAGCCAATCGAGCGCCGCCAACGACGGCCATTCGTCAAACCGCTCGCGCAGCGGAGCCAACGTATCGCCATGACTCAAAGCCAGCGTGGCTCCCGAATCGGCCAGAATGGTTTCGATCCGGGTGCTCTTTTGATTTTTCCGAGGAGGATAAGCCGGCACGGCTATGGCGCCAGCGTACAAACACCCAAAAAAGGCCGCGATAAAATCCAGCCCTTGCGGAAAAATCAGCAGAACCCGCTCCCCTTCGGCCCCTCGCTGCTGCAGCCAGGCGGCAATCTCTTTCGCCCGAACGTCCAATTCGGCGTACGAACAATTCTGGGCCGGCTGCACGTAATCCAAGTACGTGTACAGCCGCCGAGAGCCGTGCTCGGCAGCGCGGGCTCGCAGAACGCCGTCCAAGGTGAGCGCCGTTCGCAACAAGTCTGGAATTTGAATGGGATGCTTCACGGCTTTCGGGGGCAGGGGGAGAGTGCTGTTCTCAATCCTCACGCGGGCAGGCGTCGCTACATCCCAAGTCCTTCTAGGCTCCGCAAACTTTGTGCACCGATCAATTTGCCTATCTTGACAAGTGTCGGCCGCATGTCAACGAAGGGGGGCGAGTGCAATTCCAACGGGGGGGGTGTTTTGCCGTTTTTCCACCCCTTCGCGGGAATTCGCTGCCGCTGCCTGTCGTCATTCGCACCCGTGGGTTCATCTTTAGAACCCCAGGTTTGCACGGTTTCGGACAGCTTTCCTCAATCTGGGTAAGGACCAAAGCGCAGATGAACCAACCGAGTTACGGCTGTCGCCCTCCCGCTGCGGGGTTCAGTACGATACGATTCATTGCGAGTCATCGGCAGAAATGACATTGCTATCGTTCCGAACCTTCCCAGGCCGGTAGAATCATTCAGGAGCGTGCAACCGGTTGGGGTGGCGATCCGGGGTGTCCGCACAATGGGTGCCTCCAGCAAATTCGCTCCCCCACCAGCCGCGCAACCTTGCCGATATTTACAAATAAAATGCCTGTCCGCTGCTTGATGCGCCCCAAATGGCATTGAAATCCTAGAGGCCGCCCGGCAATAACGAGCATGCCGTAGCGAATTGCCCTGTAACATTGTCGCAGGCCGCACGCCCCACAGGGGGGAATGAGTCCGTGCTTTGCCCCGCCACGGTCCCCCGGCAAACCGCCCACTACCTTCCAACTCGAGCCTGAACTGCGTATGTGGTTTTCAACCTTTATTTTTAAGAACGTCACCCGTCGCATGATGCGCTCCTCGCTCACGGCCGTCGCCATGGCGCTGGGCGTGGCCGCCGTGGTCTCGCTGGTGGGCATTGCCGAAGAATTTGAAAATTCCTTCAGCGCGCTCTACCGCGAAGCCAAGTTCGACCTGGTGGTGTTCAACTCGGCCAAATGGGGTGGGCTGGCCCAAGCCATTCCCGAAAGCCTGGAAGACCGCATGCGCGACGTCCCCGGGGTGAAAGAAATCGTGCCAGGCCTCACCGAGGTCGATAGCCTCGACGATGGCATGCAGGTGCCCGTGCAGGGTTACCGGCCCGAAACCTCCGTCTTCGACCATTACGTGCTCAAGGACGGCCGAAAACTAAAGCCCGGCGACACCAACGCCGTGATGATCGGCACCCAACTCGCCGCCAACACCGACGTCAAAGTCGGCGATTCCTTCATGCTGCTTCGTAAGGAATGGAAAGTGGTAGGCATCTTCGAAACCGCCAACTTCATCGAGAAAAACACCGCCATTGTGCCGCTCGAAGAATTGCAAAAACTCTCCGCGCTTTCCCGCCCGGAAGAGCCGATGGTGACCGGCTTCTTTATTGTGGTCGATGAACCCGAGAGCGAAGCTTTAGAACGGAAGGTGAAGGCCGACCTTGCCGTGATTTTCGATCAGGTCAATACCGAGCGGGCCGACGTCAAAAATCTCAAGGCCAACCTCACCAGCGAGCACGCCCAAAACCTGCAAGAAATCAAGCTTGGCCAGGCCATGGCGTGGCTCACCTCCACGGTCGCTCTGATCATTGGGGCCGTTGGCATGGTGAACACCATGCTCATGTCGGTCCAAGAACGCACCAAAGAAATCGGCATTCTCCGCGCCATCGGCTGGCGCAAGTCGCGGGTCATGAAAATGATCGTGGGCGAAGCGATGCTCCTCAGTGGCCTCGGCGCCGTGCTCGGTGTATTCGGTGGCATCCTGCTCACGAAAATGCTCACCATGATGCCCCCCGTGCGCAGCATCATGCAGGGTCAGGTTCCCTTCTGGATTATGGCGGTGGCCGCCATCATTGCCCTGCTGATCGGCACCTTGGCTGGCATGCTGCCCGCCTACCGGGCCGCCCGACTCGCCCCGACTTCCGCCCTGCGATACGAATAGTAGTCCGCCGCACGTCTTCACTTGCCGTGCAAGGTTTCCCGCCCGCGACCGCAACCATGGCCTGGCTTTCGAACTTCGTTCAGCAAATTTCCTGGACGCAGGTCGCCTGGGTGGTGGGCGTGTTTCTCGTCACCTTCGTAGGCAGCCTGATCGTGGTGGGCGTGCTCGTCGTTCTGCTGCCCCCCACCTTCTTCCTCGAACGCCATAACCGCGCGTTCTGGGTCGATCGCCACCCCATCCAGCGCTGGTCGGCCGTCGTCCTCAAAAACCTGCTCGGTGTGGCGCTCATCATCGTGGGCATTGCCCTCTCGCTACCCGGCGTGCCAGGCCAGGGAATCCTGACCATCCTCATTGGCATTATCCTGATGGACTTCCCCGGCAAGCGTTCCATCGAACGCAAAATCGTCGGCCGACCCAAAGTCCTATCCGCCCTCAACCGCCTCCGAGCCCGCTTCGGCAAACCGCCCCTGGTGCTGGAAGAGAATACGAGTGGCTAGTACCTGGTAGCCACTAGCTACCAGCCGCCGGCTTAACTTCAGGCTTCGCGGCTTCGCTGGCCGTCTTGGCAGCATCCCGCTTCGCCTTCGCCTCGGCCGCCAGAGCTTGCACCTTCTGCAACTGCTCCGGGGTCAGCACCGCTTCCACCTCGCCGTTCCGCTTGTCCTTGAGCGCGGCCAACTCGGCTTCCAGCTTCGCAAGCTGCTCAGCATAAGACTGCTGAATGGCATAGATTTTCTCACGCTGGTCAGGGCTGATCACCGCCGAGTAATAAGCCGGCAAAACCCCCCGCGGCTTGCGTCGCGGCTTCGCCTCGGGCTCCTGGGCCATCGAGATCACCGAGCCCACCACCAACAACATCGCCACCAACGAACACACCGAGCGTTTCATAGCATTTGCCCCACTTGAGGGAATGTCACGGAGAAAAAAAACTCACGCGTCCCTGCACCAGCAATCGCATCCGGCTTCAAGTTCGGGGGGGGGTATAAACCCTCATCCCGGCGTATGGTAGCCAGCCGCCGCGCGGTTGTAAATATTTTTTTGAAACGACATTTTCTCCTCGCCACATCCACCAACAAACCATCCCGCATCGGTTCATACCCTCGGCCTGCGCTAGGCTGGGCGGCAGTTGAGATAATTCCAGCGCATAAAAGTCCTCGAATAAATTCTTGCCTGTCACAAACCGAGCTCCTCAAACGTCCTTGTTACCGAACGGCAAATAGGCATCCGTTGAGAAGCCGCCGTGCCCGCGGTCAACCAGGAGCTCATCATGAAGAGCACGTTATTCTTGCTGGCGGCAGGCGCCGTGCTGGGCGCCGGCGGCATGTCGTTTGCCCACCTTCACGACCATGCCGGCCACGGCGAACAAGTCAAGGTCCTCTCCTCCCGCGACATTCAAGAAACTCTGGATGGCAAGGCCGCCGGCGCAACCATCGTCGAAGTCACCCTCGAAGCTGATCAGGCAGGCGCAGCCCACCGGCACCCAGGGCCTGGCTTCGTCTACGTGCTCGAAGGCGAATACGAACTCGGCATCAACGACCAGCCGACCAAGATCTTCAAGGCCGGCGAAACATTCTACGAACCGACCGGCTGTCTGCACCGCGTCTCCAAAAACCCTTCCTCAAAAGGCCGCACGCGCTTGATCGCGGTCGTCTTGCACCCCCGCGGCGTGAAGGATATCGCGGTTCCCGAGCCCACACCCAAATAATCCGACTGGCCCATGCAAAGTTCACCGCGGTCGGCAACAATAGCGGCCAGAGTCCCTCCCACCCTGAATTCATTAGGAGTTGGGTCGCCATGAACAAAACTCTGACGGAACTGCGGCCTCGGATGATGTCCGTCGCCTATCGCATGCTCGGCAGCGTGGCAGAAGCTGAAGATGCCGTCCAAGACGCCTATCTGCGTTTGCAGGCTGCCAACGAAGTGAATTCGCCCGAAGGCTTTCTGGTCACCACGACCACCCGCTGCTGCATCGACCGCCTCAGGGCAAGCCGGCGCCGGCAGACCTACATCGGCCCTTGGGTGCCCGAGCCCGTCGATACCAGTTCCCGAGAGCAAAGCTCCGCGCTGGCGGAAACTCTCAGTCAGGCTTTTCTGCTCATGCTAGAACGATTGTCGCCGAACGAGCGAGCCGCATTCCTGCTGCGAACAGTATTCGATTATGAATACTCCGAAATCGCACGGGTCCTGGGCAAATCCGAGGTCCATGCCCGGCAAATCTTCAGCAGGGCCAAGCTGCGAATGCAGCAAGCAACGCCGCGGTTTGCGGTGCCGCCCCGCCAGGCCGATAGCTTGGCCGAACAGTTCATCGCGGCCTGCCGCGCCGGCGACGTCAAGCTCGTCGAGCAACTCTTCAGCGAAAACGCCGAAGTGTACTCCGACGGCGGCGGCAAAGTCTCCGCCGCGCGCGTGGTCATCCGCGGACGCGACCGCGCTGCCCGCTTCTTGGCCGGAGTGTTCAGCAAACGCCGGCGAAATTGCGAAATGCACACCGCCCAAGTAAACGGCAAGCCAGGCGTGGTCTTCACCTCGGGCGGCGAGGTGGTGCAGGTAGTGTCGATCTCCATCGAGGGCGACGTCAAGGCCGTCTATATGACGCTCAACCCAGACAAACTCGCCCGCTGGTCGAAGGCCGAAATCGACTAAGCCATAGGAACGCACCGATCCCATGCCACTTAAACCAAATCAGACAAAACCGTCAGAACCAGGCTCAGAGCAACTCTATCGATCGAAAGGTCAAACCATGAAAATCGTGGTCATCGGCGGCACCGGCCTGATTGGCGCCAAACTCGTCTATTACCTTCGCGCAGACGGCCATGAAGTCGTAGCCGCGTCCCCCTCCACCGGCGTCAACACCATCACCGGCGAAGGCTTGGCCGAGGCTCTCTCCCAGGCTCATGTCGTTGTCGACGTGGCAAACTCGCCCTCGTTCGCAGACCAGCCCGTCCTGGAGTTCTTCGAAACCTCCGGCCGCAATCTCCTGGCTGCCGAGGCAGCCGCTGGCGTGCGGCATCACGTGGCTCTGTCGGTTGTCGGCACCGACCGCATGCTGGCCAGCGGCTATTTCCGCGCGAAGCTGGCCCAAGAGAACCTCATTCAGGCTGCGAACATTCCCTATTCGATTGTTCGCGCAACTCAGTTCTTCGAGTTTGTGGGCGCCATTGCCGAATCGGGTGCCCAAGAAGAGCAAACTATTCGGCTACCCGCTGCCCTGATGCGGCCCATCGTGTCAGACGACGTCGCTGCGGCCCTCGCCGAAGTCGCCGCGGCCGAACCACTGAATGCCATCATCGATCTGGCTGGGCCAGATCCCATCCGCATGGACGACCTGGTCCGTCAGTTTCTGACGGCTCAAGGAGACGCCCGCCAGGTAATCACCGACCCCCAAGCCCGCTATTTTGGCACCGTGGTCAACGATCAAAGCCTACCACCCCAGGCCAACTTCCGCACCGGCCCCACGCACTTTGCCGACTGGCTAACCCAATTCGCCCTCTCGCGCTAAGCCCCTATCCAAATACTACCCGCCCCTGGCGGGAGAGGGTCAGAGGTGGAGGGGAAACAGGGTTCTCGGATAGGCTCTAAGCCCCCTGAGCATGACGTTTCGAACCGTCGCAACCGCGGCGGTTCAAGCAGAGTTGCGGTAAACACGTGCAACCTTCACTGCCGCCGACTGATTGACCTCCACCACGTTCTGATAGGCCAGGGCAAACTGGGCCGAGCGCGTTGCCGCCACGCGCCGGTCGGCTGGAACGCGATACAGAGTGGTCGTCTTGGGCACAAGCAAGAAATCGCTGCGCCGCGCGTAGCGAACCCAAAGGTTCCAATCCTCGAGCACATCCAACGATTCGTTGAAGCCGCCCTCTTCCTCGAATAGCCATCGCGCGAACAGCACGCAGTGAATCGGGATATAATTGCGAGACTGTAGCAGCTCTCGATCAAACTTCTGGCGATGAACCGTTTCATGCCGTGATTCGGTATAAACGAACGGCGCTGTGTCTTGAATGACTGTGGCGACTTCCAAGCCCATGCTATAGGCGACCGCGCACTCCGTCTGCCTGCTCAACTCGCCGACAAGCACTTCCAAGTGATCGCTGTAAAAAAGATCATCTTCATCCAAAAAGTTTAGATATTCGCCCGTAGCGCGCGCCATGGCCATATTACCAGCCTTGCAGCGCCCCGCCCGTTCCTCCGTGGCAAAATAGATAATATTCAGCTGCGGGAACTGACCGATCACTTCCTGGGACTTTGCCAGTCCGTCCTCTACAACCACGACCTCAATGTTCTGATAAGTCTGATTCTGAATCGAAGCCAGCGCTTCCCGCAGGAAGTGCGGCCGATTCATGGTCCGTACAATGATCGATACCAGGGGGCCGTTCACATGCGAACGTGTGCGGAAGTAGTCGCCCTGCCGGTTGATCTCGAATCCAAACCGCGTGAACTGGGCGACATCGCACTTTCGCAGGTCGCGGTGGTCAGTACGCCAGCTTAGCGCTCGAACGTATCGTGGAATCGCCTTCAATGTGGCGCCCAGCAGCTTCAGGCGGGCCAGCTTCAACTTCGGTGGCACAACGAAATACCAGCACCAAAGCGGTGCGTACACCAGCATGTCGCGAAGGCTGCCAAACTTGAACCGCAGAATGCCGTTGGAAACCACCGAGTTATAAAACTGAGTAGCCTTCATGCGGCCCGGCTCGGCATAGGTATCGTGGTCCACCACGGCCCAGGGAACATAGCCTATCCGATAACCCGCGGCGCGAAGCCGCCACGATAGATCGACATCTTCGCAATACAGAAAAATATTCTCATCAAAGCCGCCCTGCTCAAGAAAGACGGCACGATCGACCAGAAAGCACGCCCCGGAGGCCCATTGAGTTTCGAGCGTCACGGCGTCATACAGTTTCGGATGCTCGAATGGCAACTGTCGAGCTTCCCAAAGCCGAAAGCCCCTTTCATGCGTATCACGAGATCTACAAACCAGTTGCCGGATGGTGTCGGGCCGCACGTGAGCATCGGGGTTCACGCACAGTACATACTCGGCCGAACAATGCTCTGCGCCAACATTAACGGCCGCCCCAAAACCTAGATTGCGTTCGTTGGCTAGAACACGAACGCGCGGATATTTCTTCTCCAGATATTCCAACTGCCGCAAGCTGCCGTCGGGCGAGTTGTTGTCGACGAGGACGATCTCCACTCGATCTTGCGGATAGTCAGAAACCAATACCGCGGCGACCGTCGCCTCGATGAGTTGAGCCGAATTGTAAGACACGATGACCACGCCCACGGTCGGTAGGCCATCATCAGACGCAGCCAACTCGGCTGGAACCACCCCCTGCCCAGCGAACTCATCCGGATCGTGCCGAAAAACTCGTGGCGGCATGCGATCGGTGAGCTTACACATGCAGCCCTTGCCAGCGCTCACCACACGCCTGGCAACAACTTGACCCACCCGCGCCACAAACCCGCGCACACCTTGCTGCCGAAGCAAATACGCAGCCTTATGGACGTGCGCCGCAAGTCCACGGCTCCGCCTGGACGTATCGCCAGATGCACACGCCACCATAGCGGGTGCATCTCGTCGCAGCCTTCGTAGTGCCATAGAAATCTTAGCTCTTCACATGATCCTGCCGAACGGTTCTATGTGTCGGATCCCGAACCTTGTCAGATTGTCAAAAGAAGCGATGAATCACCGCGAGGCGATGGTGATATGGTCGACTGATCTTGGTATCTGATCAGCCAACCCCTCCGCTACGGTAACCGATTCAACAGAACTTTGCACTACCATATAACTGCCAATGGCAGCACAATGTGAGTAGGCTGCAAAGTGCAATTGGAAGGTGCAGTCATTGTGTTGCAGCTGCAGGACTGAGCACAGAGATTCTCTGAATCAGCACTCGACGAAGTCGTGAACTCGGAACTTCAAGAAGCCGGTAGCCAATCCACCCGGAACCTATTGATGCGAGAACTGCAACGAGAATGGCAATTGGACCATCGAGATAAGTTGCCGCCCAAACACAGAACATCCAGTGGAAGAGATAGGCGGAATACGACCATCTCCCCATGGCTTCCAGCCCGACATTCTTCAATGACCTGGGCGCTGCAACGTAGACTGCATAAATGACTACGGCCCAAAGGGGGCCGTAGATGTAGTATTTGTCGACAAGAAACATCGTAGGGTTGCCAAAGACGCCAAGTTTGGCGGCGACAGTGAAGAGAACGACTGCCAGCGTTGCCGCGATACCAAGCATCCGTGCCGAGGGCACGCTCAACCGATTTCGTTCTGCCGTGAAAATGGCAGCAAGCATGCCTGACACGAAGCTAATCAAATACCATCCAGTCCAGATCGCATTCACTGGAACTTGTTCGGGTGGCCATACTAAACAGAAGACACCTGAAATTATAAAGAGCACACCTACCTGCGCCGAAAGGCCCAATGCTTCCCGTATCTGCAATGCGGTATAGAGTATCGCGGGTAACATCAGGTAAAACGTAAACTCCGCCGGAATCGTCCATAAGTGCCCGGCCGATATTTGAAACGTGGCTACTTCCCAGGCGATTTGCCAGGTATCCACTCCAAGCGTCCCGACGAGCTTGTAAATCAAGATCGCAGCGAAGAACGGGATGAGAACGCGTGTGCTTCGAGCAATCGCATAATCAATTAATGTCTCTCGACCAATTCCCGTTCTCAGGAAGTTCTGGGTGATAAGGAAGGCGCTGAGGGCGAAGAAGAGCCATACACCGATTTTGCCCGTTCCGGCGATCAATACGCCATGTCCAATTGAATAGCCGGGATACTCCCAGGAGAACGCATGTGTGATGATTACCATCAGGCATGCGATACCTCTGAGCGAATGCAGTTCTGGACGATACTCCACCGTGGCGCTCCTGTTCGGCTTCCGCCGCTCGATTGTCGCTTGATCGAATATTCGCAAGCCAAACGTAATACGACGCAGCTTTAAAGCGCTGGGATCCAGCGATAATCGATCGCTGAAACTTCATTGTTCGAACCAGTCGCACCTGGTGTCAGCGACACGCCGAAACGATGGCCACTAGCGGAATTCACTACCTCGACTTGCGGGTTCGCATCCAGAATGCGCTGGGCTCCGAAAGCGGCCACTTCTCACGCATGATCGCGATCTCTGGAAAAGTCGCCTGCACCACCTCCGGATACTTAAGCAGCAAATGGTTCCCAGCCCAAATCACTTCAAATTTGGAATTAAAAGCCAGGAATGCTTGCAGCAAGTACTGTTCGTTCCAGTACAGACCTTGCTCGAAATAGCATTTAGGGTATCGCCGGGGCAGGCTAATGTCATGCACATGTACATACACTCCATCGGCCAGGCGCGGCAACAGTTCAAGATATTCAAACTGAACGTCATTGCCTTCCCGCAATACGTGCGTGCTGTCGATGAACAGGATATCGCCGCTCTGCAGACTTTCGAACAGTCCTAACCCCAAATCCTGTACTTTGGCCTGAACCAGATCCAGCGGGCCTTCGGCGGCAAGCTGCTTGAGTTGGTCGCTGGGATAGGGTTCCACAGCGGTAATCTTCCCAGTGGCGCCCTCTTTAGCGTTGAGAGCCATGGCATCGAGGGCCAAACGCGTTGATTGACCGGAGCCGATCTCGATGATTCGCTTCGGCTTAAGGTGCCGAACCAGCGAATAATAGACGTGCGCATCCACGGCCATGTAAACGCCGTTAATCAGATGAAAACGGCCATTAGCATCCTGCTCGCGAATGGCATATTGGGATCGGAATTCCGCCAAATAAGAGGGGAACACGTTGGCCATAAGATCCCGACCTGCGGCCTCGCCCATATCGAGCCCCGGCAAGTCCGTGCGAGAATCCCAGAAACCGTTGGCCGCGCAGTCATCTTCTGACGGAATGGGCGAATAGTAGTGCTTGCGCACCAGGTCATACCCCCGAGCCTTTGCCATCGATTCGAGTGCGGCATCCGAAATTGCGGCCACCTGATGCAAGGTCGCCGCCAGCGGCGAACGCTCACTCATTACCTGAGTCTTCAAGCCCGCCCTGACACGCCGCCACAATGATTCTCGCATGTCGCACTCTCCAAAATGGAATCTGGCCTTGGGCGCGATATCTCGCTAGTCGCCGGCCGACCTTTGACGGTACATCTTGTCTGGGCGGACAAACTTTCTTGTGGCCGCGCACCCAAACGTTTGTCGGCTCCTTTCGTCGTTACTTCTGCGCAGTTTCAAGTTGCACGCGAACCGAGGCTGAACGCCTAGCTTCAACCGCTTTGCTGGGAGGCAAATCCGGCTGTGGCGACTGAAATGATATTGGTTTGGCAACACAGCGCTCACCGCTCGCAATCCACTCGTACCAACCGATTGCCAGGGGCTTGAGTTTGTTGTTGTCAAGGCGAAGCCTGGCGGTTTCCCAATTCTCTTTGGCAGCTTCATCAACAAGCCTGTCATTGGATAGCGCGAGACGGAGCGCGGCCTCGATGCTGTCTGGATCATCTGGATGCACGATGGCGCCGGTCCGGCCGTTGTCGATCCATTCTTCGGCTGCCGCCGTGCACGATTGAATTGGGAAGGAACCCATCATTAATGCTTCTAAGAACGAGGTGCATGCGCCATCACTTATACTTAAACTGATGGAAGCTCGCGACTCTCCGTGCAGCCGAAGAATATGTTTATGTTTGTTAGTAAAGGCTGTCGTCCAAATGCGGAGCCCTGTTCGATTGGCGATTAAGTTGGCTACATCTGACACATCTGAACTACTGGGCGAATAAATTCGCACCGTATAGTCTTTCAATACATCCGCGCAACGCTCGATCGCTCTCATCGCGACAAAGGCACGACCGTACATGTGTTGATACCCTTTGATCGAAATTACCCTTCGCTGGGATGGCGGAGTGGAACGAATGGGTTGTACTTCATTTAGATCATAGCCTCCAGCATTCGGGAATGTAGGTCCGAGAACTTCGCCGCGAAAATCAAATTCACGGGCGAGGTGGATGTCGCGAACCGTTTCGCAACTGTAATAGTCGCATTCCTGTAATACGCTGCGAATCTGTTCTACATGGGGCGCCATTTTTCCGAACAGGTAGATGTCACTGCCGTAGTTTGTCACAATCCAAGGGGGCCTCTTGCCTTTTAGGAGCCGAAGCGCTTCTAAAGTCACATACCCACCTTGTTGAATCGCCAGGGAGTGAATGATGTCAGGTTGAATCTTTGCAATTGTTTTGGCGAGGATCCGTGCTGGACTGTAAAGACGATGGTGAATCGGACGAATAAGCCGATTGGTGGATAGTCGTCGACCTAACCGGCGCGGAAGGCTTGTACCGAAAACGCCATGTTGCGTCAAAGGTGGACATTCTGGATGAAGTTCCGTCCCCCATTGAGGTGCGCCGTTGAAGAAATGCAGATCCCATCCTTGCCCCGCCAACTGCTTAATCCAACGTGCGGCGTGAATGCTAGAGGCAATACCCACAAAGAGTATTCTCATAATATACCCCAAATATTGTGTAAGAATATCTTGAAGAAACCGCCATAAGGACAATGTTCCACTGATGAATTAGGCGGCATGTGATATACAGGAGGGACAATCGTCCGGCAATCGCGATGTGGCTTCAAGATCGAGAAACCGATGAAAAGTAGCGTGTTGACGGCTCGAACTTAAGTGTTCGTCGAATACGGCTCGCGCTGAAGCTGCAAAGCCGCGATATGTCGCGGGCGACTCAACAATGCTGCTGAGTGCCCGAATGATCTGATCGGATTCGAGGGAATTGCAACAGACTCCGGCATGTGTCGTCTCAACAAAGCTGGCTGGAGAGGCATAGAAGGGCGAATGGACTAAGATTGGGCGCCCCGCTGCGGCATATGTCGTCAATTTTGATGGAAAGCACTGCATCGCCTCCTTTCGGTAGACGGGGTCAAACCAGTAAGGGCAATAGAGAACATCAGATGTTGAGAGGATATCGATCATGCTTGCTTGGTCCTGCCATCCAAGGCATTCGATTCGTCTGCCGGGAGACTGAGCGATTTCATTTCGACCTAAGACTCTAAGCTGAACTCGTCGAGATCCCACTCGCCAATTAACGGAGTCTAATGCAGCCAAGAAGGCCGACCAAGCATCTTTGGCATACAGTTGTCCGGCAATGGCGACTGTCAACTCATGGGCATTTGTCAGGCCATCTGCTGGGCTCTTTGCCAAATTGGCATTTAGACTTGGCATGATCGCAACAGTATCGATACCGTAATGCTGTTTGTAGGCGTCAGCCATATTCCAGGAAGTCGCGGCACACCGGCGGCTTAGGTTTATAGCTTCGTCAAAGGCACAGAGGACTTTCCGTCTCGATATCGCATCAAATCGAAAGTCCCGAACCACCACTCTGGCGGATCATAAACTTGCGTGTAGAGCGGAACACAGAGTGCACGTGCGAGCGGTGCGGCCACTCGGATTACCAGGTCACTTTCCAACAAGCACCATAGGCGATCAACTTCCATCCGCTTGGCAAATTCTACAATCTTGGGTATCGCCCTATCGGCCTCGGGGAACCGCGTCCAAGAGTTATGGAGATATGAAGCAGCGGCCTGAGCGAGGCGTCGATTTCGCCAGCGGGTGGTGGGAAGTCGGACCCGGTGCTTTTGTGTAGGAAACCAGGCAAGGTCATCAGTGGGCTGTGAGTCCATGCCAACGCTTGTAATGGCGAAGCTGGCCGCTTTGCCTGGTGAGAAGTATTGGCAAAGTTCGGACAGAGCGATGCCTGCCGTGAAGTCGGGACAGGGAGGGACATCTGCCACTAGGAGTGTCTTGGTCATGAGTCTCTTCTAAGGGGTCGCTTTGTTGTTCTGTGGTGAGAGATGCGCAGCCAATTTAGGCTGCCCAAAACCGTAATGGGCGTGGAGCTCCGAGGACGAGATGGTTACCAAAATCAAGTTGTCGATGCGATATCAGTTTCGGGCGTTCCAATGGGTGGGGTAGGGCTGTTCGATAGGCTGCATGCACTGCAAGCATCAGGCCACCTTGGAATAGGCTAAACTCAATTGAGGTTGTCGGTCTCCCTAAACATCCGTTAGAAGGTTTTGCGCGTGAGCATGGTCCGCTAATGTACACCTATCGCTGGCAGCAAATTGGAATATCTGTTTGGGACGCTGAGACAACCTAGATCCGAAGCACTCAGCATCAAGCAAGAGGCTTGGGCGTGTCTGGCCGTATTCTCTCATTCTTTACCTCCACAGGTGAACGGGCAGGCCATAGTGTTGGACCGGCTCTTTGCCAACGCTGGCCGCGGTGGGGTGCTGCTGCTAGGACCGGCAGAGTTGGTGCCAGCGAATCCGCGGCGCGTCGAGGGTCAGTCGGCACTGGAAACCATTCTGCTAGCACCTAAACCCCAATGTTCCCCGGGCCGCGGCTGGGTGCCTCGAATTGTACGAGCGCTGATTGGTCCGATTCAGTTTGCAACTCGTGTGACGCAGCTTAAGAGGCTTCTCCGCGAGCGTCGTTGCTTGGCCCTGGTGGCCTGTTCTGGCCCTTGGTCAGAGTTGCCGATGTGCTGGCTGGCCGCGCGATGGGCGGGGGTGGGCTTTGTTCCTTATATTTTTGATTGGTACGGGCGGCGGTTTGATAGCAGTCCCGGGGTGCGGGGAAAGCTTGTTCAATGGCTGGCGCGGCGGTTGGAAGGTCCCCTGCTGCGACGAGCTGACGCGGTGATCGTGCCGAATGAATTGTTGCAAGATGAGTATCTACGGCGATACGGAGTGGCGACCGCAGTGGTGCACAACCCGCATGGCTGGGGCAAGCCTGTCTACCGCGGCACGGGGGCTTGGCCTGGTGAGCCGGGCGTCGTGCGAATTTGCCTGACCGGGGCAATTTACGAAGCCCACTTCGACGCGGTTCGCAATGTGATCGAGGCGGCGCGTCAAATTGAGGAAGCCCAGGTGCGGCTGGAAGCTTACACCGACTTGCGCCCAGATGAACTGGAGCACGTCACTGGCAATAGTAAGCATTGCCTGATTCGGCCCCGGGTTGGCGTTCAGGAAATTATGGAGATCCAGACGGCGGCAGACATCTTGCTCCTTCCGCTGGCTTTTGATAGTCTGTATCCTGATATCGTTCGCACTTCGGCGCCGGCCAAGTTTGGCGATTATCTGGCCAGTGGACGGCCCTTGCTCGTGCATGCTCCCGCGGATTCATTTGTTGCCCAGTATTGCCGCCGCTTCGAGTGTGGGTTGACGGTTGAAACGAATGATCCTCGAGCGGTTCGCGAGGCGATCCAACTTCTAATCAATGATGTAAAGCGGCGAGAGGTATTGCAGCGGAATGCCCTGGCTCGAGCAGAAGCTGATTTTAGTCTACCGGTCGCACGCCGCCGGTTGGCCGAGGTGTTTCGGGGACTAGGTTATGCCGAAGCTAGTTTGAACCGGAAGGCTGCTTGAACTTGTTCAATGTGCGTTTTTCGCAGGGAAGGAAAAACAGATGCGGGTGTTAATCGTTGGCGGAAACGGCATGTTGGGGAGCCAGTTGCTGCGCAGCTACACGGGTCGCCATGAAGTGATGGTGACTTTGCGGCAAAGGCGCGACGCGTACCGCGGCGGAAGCTTGTTCCGCGGCGATAATTCCTACGAGAACGTGGACGTACGCGACGCCGGGCGACTGGGCCAGGTGATGGCGGCCTTCCAGCCAGAAGTTGTCGTCAATGCCGCCGGGGTGGTGAAGCAGCGAGACCAGGCGAAGGAAGCGGTTTCGTGTATCGAAATCAACTCCCTGGTTCCGCACAAACTACGCGATTTATGCGAAAAGTACGGTTCCCGATTGATTCACATCAGCACCGACTGCGTATTCAGCGGGACCACCGGAGGGTACGTGGAGTCGAGTCAACCCGACGCCACGGACCTGTACGGCCGCTCGAAACTGCTGGGCGAAGTATCGGCAGCCCCGGGCATCACGTTGCGGACGTCGATCATTGGACCGGAGTTGGATCAAAAGCGTAGCCTGATCGAGTGGTATTTGGCCCAGCGAGGCGAGATTCGCGGCTTTACTCGCGCCATCTATACCGGGTTTACCACCCTGGAAATGGCTCGGATTATCGAGCGGGCAATGTTGCAACACCCCCACCTCTCCGGTCTGTGGCAGGTTGCCTCGGAGCCCATCGACAAGTGCTCCTTGCTGGTGATGCTGGGAGGCTTTTTGGGGCGGACTGATATTTCGGTCAAACCGGACCACGATTTTTATTGCGATCGCAGTCTAATTGGGGCTGCTTTCAATCAAGAAACGGGGTATAGTCCCCCGTCTTGGACGACGATGCTTGAAGAACTGGCGCATTGGATTCATGTTGACAGGAGGTCTTGCAGTGTATCCATCGAGTCTGCCGCTTGAAGGCAAAACCGTACTGATTACCGGCGGCACGGGTTCGCTGGGAAAAGTGTTAACTCGCCGCCTGCTGAGTGAGGAACTCGGCCGGCCGCGGTGCGTGATGATTCTGTCGCGCGATGAGGCGAAGCAGCACTTTATGCGGCTGGCCTTCATGAACCGCGAGGTCTCCACCGACGAAGTCATTTATAACAATTTCAAACGGATCCTTCAGTTTCGCCTGGGCGACATTCGCAACTACGGCGACGTTTGCACCGCGATGCGCGACGCCGACGTGGTGATCAACGCAGCCGCCCTCAAACAGGTGCCAAACTGCGAATATTTTCCCGAGCAAACCGTGCAGACCAACTGCGTTGGTCCGATGAACATTATTCGGGCCATTCGCGAGCACGACTACCACGTGGAAACCGTGGTCGGGATCAGCACCGACAAAGCCTGCAAGCCTGTCAACGTGATGGGGATGACCAAGGCGATCCACGAGCGAATCATCACTTCGGCCAATGTACTTAGCCCCGGCACGCGATTCATTTGCGTGCGCTATGGGAACGTGATGGCGTCGCGAGGTTCGGTGATTCCGCTATTCCACGAGCAGATTGCCAATGGTGGCCCGGTAACGCTGACGGTGCCCCACATGACTCGGTTTCTGATGACGCTCGACCAGGCCGTCGATACCGTGTTCAATGCTATTTTGCACGCCTTGCCGGGTGAGACTTACATCCCCTGTGCTCCGGCGGCGACCATCGAAGATCTGGCCAAGGCGTTGGTCGGCAATCGGCCCATTCGCATCAAGACCGTTGGAATTCGGCCGGGCGAGAAGCTGCACGAGATTCTGGTGTCGGAAGAGGAAGCGCCTCTCACCGTTCGCCGCGGCGACTACTACGCCATTGGCTGCATGCTGCCGGAATTGGCTCATGAGCGGGAGGGCGCAACTCTCACGGGCGAGTTCAGCTCGGCCGATGCGACGGTCGGTTTAGCCGAAACCTCGCGGTTGCTCTTCAAGCATAAGATGCACTTTGGGCAAACCGAGAGCTCGCCCAATCTCGAACTCTTCGAGCAGGCAGCAGCCTAACGCCGTTCTATTTGCACCGCGCGGGCTGCCATTCGAGCGATCTCTTGTTAGGGATCGCTCGCTGGCCATGCGCAAAATCACGAAGGCGTCTGACGACATCGTGTTCTCATCAGGCCTTTCCCCCTCGCCTCAAAACGCCGGGGAAGCATAGCAACATTCTCTCGAAATCAGGTGGTTCCATGGCCGCAGATCGCCGGCTCAAAGTCATGACGATCGTTGGTACGCGCCCCGAGATTATCAAGCTCAGTCGCGTGATTGCCGAGCTGGAGAAGCACGCGGATCATATCCTCGTACATTCGGGGCAGAACTATGATTTTGAGTTGAATGAGATCTTTTTTCAAGAAATGGAAATCCGCCGGCCGGATCACTTTCTTGAAGCCGTGGGACAGAATGCGGCCGAAACCATCGGGTTGGTTATCAGTCGCGCCGATGCTGTATTGGAACAGGAGTCGCCCGACGCGGTGCTCATTTATGGAGACACCAACACCTGCCTGGCGGTAATCGCGGCCAAGCGGCGGAAGATTCCGGTGTTTCACATGGAAGCCGGCAACCGTTGCTTCGATCAGCGCGTGCCTGAGGAAATCAATCGAAAGGTCTTGGATCATATCAGCGACATCAATATGCCGCTGACGGAACATGCCCGACGGTATTTGTTGGCAGAGGGTCTGCGGCCGGAAACGGTGATTAAGACCGGGTCCACCATGAAAGAGGTGCTGCACTATTACCAGGCTGGCATTCAGAAGTCCGACGTATTGCAGCGGCTGAATCTTGAGCGGCGGGACTATTTCGTAGTCAGCGCCCACCGCGAGGAGAATGTGGATTCGCCGCCTCAGTTGAAGGCCTTGCTGAATACTTTGAATGGGCTGGCTGAAACTCACGATATGCCGGTGATTGTGTCGGTGCACCCGCGCACCCGGCTGCGGATGAAGGCATTGGAGCAGGAAGCTGCGATTGCGTTGCATCCCAAGGTGCATTGCTCCAAGCCCTTTGGATTTTTTGATTATGTGATGCTGCAATCCAATGCCGCCTGTGTGCTTTCCGATAGCGGCACGCTGACCGAAGAATCGTCGATTCTGAATTTTCCCGCCGTCATGTTACGAAATGCACACGAACGTCCGGAAGGCATGGACGAAGGCACCCTGGTTATGAGCGGGCTTAGTCGCGACAAGGTATTGCCTGCCGTGCAACTGGTGGTGCAGCAGTTTTCTGATCAACAGCGGGTGTTCAAGCTCGTCAACGACTACGACGCTGACCAGGTTTCGAAGAAGGTGGTCCGGATCATCTTCAGCTACGTGGCGTACATTGATCGTACGGTGTGGTCGAAACCTGAGCGCGTGGCGTAAAGCAGCTACGCTCTCCGTCTCATTTCAGAAGACCAATCCACTCTTGACGTTCCAGTTGTTCGAGAAATTGAATAATTTCCAGCATTGTTCAATCTAGTCTCCGAACGGTAGGACGTCACCGATCGGGGCGGGCGAGTCTGGTCAGGTGGTAACTACCTTCCGGTTGCCGTCGTAGCAGATCGCTTTCTGGCGGTCGATCACCCAATCCCAGTCGAGCCGGTGCGGCGGATGGAGATAGTGGTGGTAAGCGGCGGCCATTTGGCGGGCAACCTCGGGGTAGGGAACGCCGCCAAAGCCTGCGCCAAAGGCAGGGAACGCGACGGTTTCGAGCTTGTGGCTGCTATGAAGGTTGTGGGCATGGACCGCCAGGAATGTTGCCCAGGCCGCGGCGTACACTTTGTCGGTTCCGTCAATTCCGCCTGGCACGCGCATGGTGGGCGCATGGCAAAGATAGGGGATCGCGGCGTGGTTGGTGGGGACGATGAAGACCGTGCCGACGGGCTGACAGCTCGATCCAAGAGTCATGTAGAGTTCAGGACTGAAACATTGACGAACCTTGTGTTTATCTGAATCTGTTGGGCGCCGAGCGGCTTCCGCAAAATCCTGCTGCGCGGCGACACCGATTTCTCTCAGACCGCCCACCGCGATCGCTGGCACGAACAAGGAGACGTGCTATTCATCCTCGGGCTGGACATGACAGCGGGGCACTTCCGCTTCGACATGCTGCCCGATTCCACCTGGGAACCGCTGCAACGGTAGCCCAAATACGAGCGTCAGGGATCGCCGCGAAGCAAACCTGAGCGGGTCAAGCAGCAGATTGTCTTCTCGGCCAACCCCGAGCCCAGCCGACTCGACCGCCCCGCTGCGCGCGACGGCCTTGAGCTAAAAACCGTTGACGGTACGCTTATTTCAGGTCTAGGGCGGCGACGCCATCATCGACCGCTGAACATCGACAAGCGCCTGGTGATTGACGCGTAGCAGGCCTTCCTGACTGCGATCGAGATCAGCGATCAGGAACAATACGAATGAGAAAGCCACCACCAGGCCAAGCATGGCGGGCGACCGTCGCGTGGCGGACAGTCCCGATTGATATCCGACGGCCGCCATGCCGACCATCGCCAGCCCAAACAGCCCCGCCCAAATCACCAGGGGAATTCGGCCGTAAATGCCAACCATAACCCGTTTGGCATGCAGGTCGATCATCTCGTTCAGGGACTGCACGTACAGGCCGGTGATGATCGGTCGAGAGTCGCGTTGAATGAGCTCCTCGGTTTGCGCCCATAGCCGTTCGTGAAGCTCTTCGGAATGCTTGATCGCCGCATCCACGCGATCCGCATGCGCCCCCTGGATTCGTACGTCCACATATTCACGCAACAAACGCGCCGACTCCGTGCTTTGCGGGTCGGGCAGCAGGCGTGCCCG
This sequence comes from uncultured Pirellulales bacterium, assembly GCA_964445985.1. Classification (GTDB taxonomy): domain Bacteria; phylum Planctomycetota; class Planctomycetia; order Pirellulales; family S012-138; genus CAYUMU01. Next base: position 38,989 of record CAYUMU010000047.1, read on the forward strand.
CAAATAGGTCGTGCCAATCGCGTTCGCCTCTTCCAGCACCGTCACGCGTCTGGCGTCAAACCGAGAGGCGGCCAGACTGAAGGTGAAACCCAGCACCAACGCCAGCAAACCGAGGATGGAAGCAACGATGGCGCCGACCGGTTGCTCGCGTTCGTCGGGCCGGTGGTCGTGTCGCCAACGGCCGAATCGATAACCGCCTTCCAGGGTCAGCCAGAGCACGGCCCAGCCGGCTAACAGCAGCCCCCACAGCGGCAGTGCGTCGAGTATCTGCGTGTTCATGGGCGTAGGACAAACCGTGCCTTTCCGCGGCTCACTTCGTATTTATAGAAACCAGGGAGAACCGCTCCGCAACGGCAGTTGGCGGCATTGGGCCAAAATATCATTTCGCTTCGCTTGGCCTTAGCTTCTTGTTCGTTAACATCTCTGCAAGCTGCAAAGAACTGTATGCCTCAGCGTCCGTTTGCGGTTTACCCGCGTTAAGGGGCGACGATCATTTACTTCCTGGTTGGGCCTTGACACTTTGTTAACCCTTGTGACTCGTCAATCCCACGAAGAGCCTGCCCTCGTGAAGACGGGGGCGGGAATCCAGTTGCGGCGGATACGACTCTGCAATCGCCAACGGCTTGGACGCGAACGGCATGGCGGGAAGTTTTTCAGGCGGCCTTACCCCGTTCCGTTGTCGAGCAAATTCGTATTGATGCTACTGTATAGCATCACGACGGAGCGCGCAGCTACGGTATAGTTTTTTCCTGGTAATTCGGGTGCTTCCTCCCAGGGCACAATGTCTTCGGGCGACTCGCGACCCGTGTCCACCCAGCGGCGCCACGCATCGCCTTCAACGGCGGGAAGTTCAAAGTCCAACGGTTCATAATGCGCGTTGAGGATGAAAAAGAAGCGCAGCCCCTGGCGCTTGAGTTCCGACTCCAGGGCCACGCTGTGGGAGTCATCACCCCAGTCTGGCTGGAAGAGTCGCACTCCGTGCCAGGCCTTGGTTGCTTGCTGCAGCATGGCGTTGATGCTCAATCGGTGGCGTTCGTGCTCCATGTCGCGCAGCAGCCGCCGCTCACACAGCAGTCGCACAAATCGCAACACGTCGGCGTGTCTTTCCAGCAGCGTCCAGTCAAACCAGTTCGACTCGTTGTCGTGGCAGTAAGCGTTGTTGTTGCCGCCTTGCGTTCGCCGGACTTCGTCCCCCATCAAGATCATCGGCATCCCCAGCGACATCAGCGTGATGCTGAGGAAGTTCTTGACTTGCCGGTTCCGCAATTGTTCGATGTGAGGATCCGCCGTGGGACCTTCCACGCCGCAATTCCAACTGCGGTTGTCGCTGCAGCCGTCGCGGTTTTGTTCTCCGTTGGCCTCGTTGTGCTTCTCGTTGTAGGAAACGAGGTCGTTGAGCGTGAAGCCGTCGTGGCAAGTCACAAAGTTCACGCTCTGTTCGGCTTCCCGCTCTTTGTGGCCGTAGATCGCCGGACTGCCCACCATGCGATCGGCAATGCGACGCACCGAACCCGGTTCGCCCCGGAAGAAATCACGCACATCGTCGCGGAACCGGCCATTCCATTCTTTCCAAGCATCGCCCACGAACGAACCCACCTGGTAAAGGCCGGCCGCGTCCCAGGCTTCGGCAATCAGCTTGGTGCCCGCCAAGGCAGGATCGGACTCGATGTCCCACAAGACCGGTGGATTAGGCAGGGGGTGGCCGGAAGGATCGCGCGTGAGGATCGAGGCCAGGTCGAACCGAAACCCGTCCACATGCATTTCCTGCACCCAGTAGCGGAGGCTATCCACGATCAGTCGGCGGACGATGGGGTGATTGGTATTGAGCGTATTGCCGCAGCCGGTGTAGTTGGCGTATCGAGCGCCCCCTTGTTCCAAGATGTAATACGTGGGGTTGTCGATGCCGCGAAAGCTGAGGTAGGGGCCGCGCTCGTCTCCTTCGGCGGTGTGATTGAAGACCACATCAAGGATGACTTCGATGCCCGCGGCGTGTAGTGCCTTCACCATGTCGCGGAATTCGTTCACGGCGCCCAGCGGGTCTGGGTCGGAACTGTACGCCTGGTGCGGCGCGAAGAATGCGATCGGAGCGTATCCCCAGTAGTTAACCCGGCCGGGCGGGCAATCCAGTGCGTCGAATTGAAACACGGGCAACAACTCCACGGCCGTGATTCCCAGTTGCTGGAGATAAGGAATCTTCTCGATCAGACCGGCGTATGTGCCGCGTTTGGCCTCGCTGACGCCGGAACTTGGGTGCCGTGTAAACCCGCGGACGTGCATCTCATAGACAATGGTTCTGGCGGACGGCCGAGCCAGCGGCAGGTCGCCTTCCCAATCGTACTCAGACAGATCGACCACCACATTTTTCATGGCGGTGCTGGAATTGTCGCCTTCTGCCTGGGCACACTGCCGCGAGAAACCCTGGGGAATCACCACGCTACGGCCGTACGGATCGAGCAGCACTTTCTGGCCGTCGAAACGCAAGCCATGCGCGGGATCGCTCGGTCCCTCGACGCGATATCCGTAGAGTTGGCCCGCTTGAATGCCGGGCAAGAACACGTGCCAATAATGATAGGTGCGATTCGTCGCGGATTCGATCGGGATGACGCGCGAGGGCCGCGAATCGTCCACGTGATCGAACAATAGCAGACTCACGCTAGTCGCGTGCCGTGAATACAGGCTGAAATTGACGCCACCGTTCGCGACCGTGGCGCCCAGCGGATAACTGCGGCCCAAGTGTTCCGCCGACGAGAACTCCGCCTTGCCGGTAGCCGCGGAAGCCTGAAGTGTCTCAACCACGAAACGCCCTCCCCCCTTGGAAGTAAGCGCCTCACTCGACACATCCTCTACGCGGTGAGACGCCTGGTCACAACCAAAACATCGCTAGCGGAGTCCTCGCCGCTGGCAGCGACCTTCAAAACTGCTCGGAAATAAACTTCGACGAATAGTCAGGCTCCCGGTATCCTTCGGACTTTTGACGCTTGGGCAGTTTGACCTCCGGCTGCGACACCTCCTTGAACGGAATTTGGCTGAGTAGGTGGGAAATCACATTGAGCCGGGCGCGTTTCTTGTCGTCGGAATGCACTAGATGCCATGGAGCCCAGGCCGTGTCGGTCGCCGCAAGCATGGCGTCGCGAGCACGCGAATAGTCGTACCAACGACTATACGACTTGAGATCCATCGGGGAGAGTTTCCAGATTTTGCGGCCATCGTCGATTCGGTCTTTCAACCGCCGAGTTTGCTCTTCCTGGCCGACTTCTAGCCAGTACTTCAGCAGAATTACGCCCGAATCGACAATCGCCCTTTCGACCAACGGCACGGCTTGCAAGAATCGTTCGACTTGTTCTTCTTCGCAGAATCCCATGACCCGCTCCACGCCGGCCCGGTTGTACCAACTGCGGTCGAAGATCACGATCTCGCCAGCCGCTGGAAGATGAGGAACATACCGCTGCAGGTACATCTGGCTCTTTTCCCGCTCAGTCGGCGAAGGTAAAGCAACCACTCGGTAGACTCGCGGGCTGACCCGCTCGGTAATGGCCTTGATCACGCCCCCCTTGCCGGCCCCATCGCGACCTTCAAACACGACGCATACTTTCAGCCCGTGCTGCTTGGCCGACTCCTGAAGCATAACGAGCTGAACGTGCAACTTGGCCAGTTCGCGCTCGTAGGTCTTGCGCTTCAACTTCTTGAGTGCGGTCTCGGCGTCGCTGTTTGTGGAGGTTTGTTCCGATTTCACACGATTGTCCCTTGTTTCGCGGGCAAATCCCGCTGCTTGAATTCGTTCAAGGTTTTCTTGGAAATGAAGTCATACGTTTGACCATTGCGTTCGAGCGTGGCAGCAGCCGCCATCTTCGGGAATTCTCGGGCAATGTGCGGAGTTACTTGGACGTACTCTCCAAACTTGAGAATCAGGAAAATCAAACCTTAAGGTACGATCAACCCTCCAGCCCGCGAGCAAACACACGGCCAGCGCGCCTTCAGCGTGAGCGACAATCCCAGCCGCACATCCTTAAGCAGCCTGCAAGAACGAGGCGCAGCACACCAGAGTTGGCTGGAGAATTGCGCACCCCAAGCGAGCGATCCGAATCATGCGACAGTTGTGGCTGGGGCAATTGCCGTTCGCGCGCCTAGACGGCAACGTGTCTTTTGAATAAAGACGAGGGCGTTGCCATTTATTCGTTGCCTGTTCGCGACCCGACCGCACTCCATCCAGATTCTGATACCGTATTTGGCTGCTGTCAACGGAAGTGGGCGAAGAATCATATTTTGGCCTTTCTTGCTCTGTGAATGCCACCTTGTCCGAAAATCTCGTTTCGTTCGCTTCCAGGTCGCCACGACGGACTTGATAATCCACACCCTGCCCATCGTGCGTTCCGGCACGGTATCCATGCATTCTTGGGGAAGAAGCGGGGACCATGGGCAAAGTCTTCGGAACCCGAATTTTCTAACAGAACGGCAGACATTAATCTCGGGATCGAAAATCCGCACGGAGGCTATGTCGAGCCAGATTCGGCTGTGCTATAAGCAATGACTGGTCGGCCAGGGCACAAGTCTTGCGTTTACTCGTCATTCTCCATCCATTGGCTGCCGGAAAGTCTTCGAACGGTTCCTTTTTGGAAATGCTGGCACGAGGCTGCATTCGATCGCCGCGGAGCCCGCTTCCGTCCGCGTGGTTTTTTGGAAATCTAGCACGGCCGAGCGAATTGCCTGCTGTCCCTGCACGGTGAACGGGCGGCCAATCGCGATGGCACTGGTATAGGAATCGTGTATGCCACGGAACTTCGACAGGATAAAAGACCGCGAAACAACTGCCCTCCACCTGGCCGGCGCCACGCAGCTGACGCTGTGGGCTTGCCTGCTCCTATTGGGAACGGGTTGCACCCCCCCACCCGCAGCCAAGAATCTGCCAACGCCCAAGGTTACGGTGGCGCATCCGGTGCAACGGGAGCTCGTGGACTTCGATCAATACAACGGCTGGATGGAGCCTTCGGCCATGGTGGAGGTGCGGTCGCGGGTGCGCGGACACGTGACCAAGGTGCTGTTTGTCGACGGCAAATTCGTCACCAAAGGGCAGCCGCTATTCGAGCTCGACCCTCGACCGTTCCAGTCCGAGGTCGATCGGGCGAACGAGCAAGTGAATATCGCCAAGGCCCAGCAATACTCGGCGGAGCGCGACGAAATTCGCATGCGAGATCTGGTCGAACGCAAAGCGGCTACCCTCAGCGAATTTGAAAAGGCCGAAGCGATTCGCAAGACCTGGGATGCTCAAATTGCCTCGGGTAATGAAGAGGTGAAACGGCGCGAACTGGAACTGACTTACGCCACGATCACGGCTCCCATCGACGGCAAAGTCAGCAAAGCGCTCATTACCGAAGGAAACCTGGTCAATGCTGGCGGCAGCGATCCGTTGATGACCTCGATCGTGGCAATCGATCCAATCTATGTGAGCTTTGCCGTCGATGAACGATCGTTGTTGAGTTATCGGGCAAATCGCAAAACTGAGCCAGGTGAGCCGTTGCCGCAATTGGAAGATGTTTCCATTCCATTTGAATTCGCCCTGGAGGCCGACGAAGGATTCCCGCACCATGGCATGCTCAACTTCGCGGACAATCGCATTGATGCCGCGACCGGCACCATTCACATTCGGGGGCGTGTCGACAATCCCGACGGCCGATTTATTCCTGGCTCCAGGGTGCGGGTTCGAGTGGCGGTGAGCGAGCCCTACGAGGGCATGGTCGTCCCAGATACCGCGATCTTGTCGGACCTGGATCAACGCTACGTGCTCACACTCAACGATAAGAACATTGTCACTCGCAAGAACATCCGGCCGGGGCGACTGCTGGCCGATGGTATGCGGGTGGTCTTGCCGCAGGGCGACGAGTCGGACTTGCACGCCAACGACTGGGTGATTGTGGAGGGGTTGCAGCGGGCTCGCATTAACTACGCCGTGGAACCATTGGATCGGGCGGCGGACCCAGTGGAAAAGGCGCCGGTTGAGCTCGATTCGCCATAAGTCGACGTCGCACTGGCGCAAGAAGTGATCTGTTACCCGGATTGAAACCAAATGATTTCGCATTTCTTTATCGATCGGCCCATCTTCGCGGCGGTGTTGTCGATCGTGATCATCATTGTGGGCGTGGTCGCGCTCTCACAGCTGCCGATTGCCCAATATCCAGACGTGGCGCCCCCCACGGTACAGGTAACGGCGAACTATCCCGGCGCGAACGCCGTGACCGTGGCGGAAACGGTCGCCACGCCCATCGAGTTGGAAATCAACGGCGTGGAGCGGATGCTTTACATGTCGTCGAAATGCACCAACGACGGCCAAATGATGTTGGACGTGACGTTTGAGCTGGGCACCGACCTGGATACGGCCCAAGTGCTTGTGCAAAACCGCGTGGCCGTGGCCGAGGCGAAGCTGCCTGAAGAGGTCAAGCGGCTGGGCGTGACCACCAAGAAAAAGTCGCCCAGCATTCTGCTGTGCGTCAATTTGGTGTCGCCCGACAACCGATACGACCAGCTCTATTTGAGCAACTTTGCCACGCTGAACGTAAAAGACGACCTGGCGCGGATTGAAGGAGTGGGTGACGTTACGTTTCTGGGTCCTCGCGACTACAGCATGCGCGTGTGGTTGGACCCCAACAAGCTGGCGGCTCGCGAGCTGACGGCCAGCGACGTCATCCGCGCCATTCGCGAGCAGAATGTGCAGGTGGCGGCCGGACGAATTGGGCAATCGCCGATCAGCCCTGGCGCGGTCGTTCCCTTCCAGTTGCCAATCAATACCCAGGGCCGATTGTCGGCGGTGGAACAGTTCGACAACATTGTGCTGAAGCGGGGAGAACAGCAGCAGTTGGTTTACCTGCGCGACGTGGTTCGCGATTCGGTTTACGACGAACAGGGCCAGATCGTGCAGCGCGGCGTGGAACTTGGCGCCAAGAATTACGACGTCAATAGCTATCTCGATGGGCAGCCGTCGGTGACCTTGGCGGCGTTTCAATTGCCAGGCTCCAATGCGCTGGCCACCGCCCAGGCCATTCGAGAGAAAATGGAAGAGCTCAAGCAAGCGAGTTTTCCCGAAGGAGTCGACTACCGAATTGAGTACGACACGACCATCTTTGTGGAGGAGTCGATCGCCAGCGTGTACCACACGCTGATCGAGGCGTTCGTGCTCGTCTTTATCGTCGTGCTCGTGTTCTTGCAGAACTGGCGGGCGACGCTCATTCCCATGATTGCCGTGCCGGTTTCGCTGGTGGGCACGTTTGCCTTCATGGGATTGCTCGGGTTCTCACTCAACAATCTATCGCTGTTCGGCCTGGTGCTCGCCATCGGCATCGTTGTGGATGACGCGATCGTCGTGGTCGAAAACGTGGAACGCTGGATGGCCCAAGGCCTGTCGCCACGCGACGCGGCCCGCAAAGCCATGCAAGAAGTAACCGGCCCCGTGGTCGCGATTTCGCTGGTGCTCTGCTCGGTCTTTGTGCCGACCGCCTTCATGGCCGGCATCACCGGCGAGTTCTATAAGCAATTCGCGCTGACCATTGCCGCCTCCACGGTTATTTCGGCGTTCAACTCGCTCACCCTCAGCCCCGCCCTCTGCGCGCTGATCCTCAAGCCCCACGCGGCGGGCTCGCACGGCCACGCGCCTGCCGAAGCTCTGCCCAAGCTGGGCATCGCGGTGATCTTCGGACTACTGGCATATGTGTTTCTGCTGCCGGTGGCCGCATCCGCGCTGGGTCTTGAAAGTCCAGAGTCTTCGCACGGCCATGGGGCAGCCGTCGCTCCCTGGTGGTTGCGCGTGGCGGTGTTTGCCGTCGGCGTGGTCGTGGGCTGGTTCTTGAGCTATCCCGTGAATTGGGCGCTCGGAAAACTGTTCCAGGGATTCAATTGGGCGTTCGACCGTACGATCATCGCCTACGGAGCCACCGTTGGTTGGCTGCTCCGACTGTCGTTGATCGTGCTGCTGGCTTACGGCGGCTTGATGTTCTTGACCGTGTTCGCCCTGGTGCGCGTGCCGCAAGGCTTCATACCCGATCAAGACAAAGGTTACCTGGTGGTCAACGCGCAGCTCCCGGACGGAGCCAGCTTGGAACGTACCGACGACTTGATTCGCCGGCTGAGCAAAGATGTACGGTCCATCGCAGGCGTTGCCCACACCATCGATCTACCCGGCTATTCCACCATTCTCAGCACCAACCTGAGCAATGCTGGCGGCATGTTTGTGATTTTGAAACCGTTTGAAGAACGATCCGGCGATCAGCTTTCAGCGCCGGCCATCCTGCAAGCCCTGCGGCAGAAATTCGCCGAGTACCCGGAGGCGCAGATAGCAGCGTTCGGTGCCCCGCCGGTAGAGGGCTTGGGAAGCACCGGCGGCTTCAAACTACAGATCGAAGACCGTCGCGGCGCCGGTCTGCGGGCTTTGCAGGGCGCGGTGCAGAATCTCAGCGACGTGGGCGGCGCCGATCCGAGATTGTCGGGCCTGTTTTCGACTTTCAGCGTGTCGCAGCCGCAATTGTTTGTGGAGATAGACCGGGAAAAAGCCAAGGCTCAAGGCGTCTCCTTGGACGAGATTCATACCACGCTGCAAGCGTTTCTCGGTTCGGCCTATGTTAACGACTTCTCGTTCCAAAACCGCAATTGGCAAGTCAACGTGCAGGCCGAACCAAAGTTTCGCATGTACGCAGAGGATATCGGTCAGCTCGAAGTGCGGAACGAGAATGGCATGCGCGTGCCGCTGCGCACCTTGGTAACGGTGAAAAACACAACCGGACCGCCCATCGTCAACCGCTACAAACTGTACCCCTCGGCAGAATTGAACGGCAGCACCGCACCGGGCGTGAGCTCCGGGCAGGCGATCGCCTTGATGGAAGCCCTCTCGGCCGATGAACTGCCGTCTTCCATGGGCGTGGAGTGGACCGAGCTTACCTATCAACAGATTTTGGCCGGGCAAGACTTGCTCACCAAGCTCGTGTTTCCGCTGGCCGTGCTCTTCGTGTTTCTGGTCCTCGCCGCGCAGTACGAAAGCTGGTCGCTGCCGCTGGCTATTATTCTGATTGTTCCCATGTGCATCCTGGCGGCCCTGGCGGGCGTGGTGATTGCCCAACTCGATAACAATATTTTCGTGCAGATTGGCTTGATCGTGTTGGTGGGGCTGGCGGCCAAGAACGCAATTCTGATTGTCGAGTTTGCCAAGCAACTTCAGGACGAAGGTCAACCATTGCACCAGGCCGTGGTCGAGGCCTGCAAGCTGCGGCTGCGGCCGATTTTGATGACTTCGTTCGCCTTTATCTTGGGCGTGGTCCCCTTGGTGCTGGCGAGCGGAGCGGGCGCGGAAATGCGGGCAACCCTGGGAATCGCCGTGTTTAGCGGCATGTTGGGCGTGACGGTGTTCGGCGTCTTCTTTACGCCGGTGTTCTTTTACGTAATCCGTTGGTTCGGCAGTCGCAAAACATCTGGATCGGAACCGGCGACGGAAAGTCCTGTCGTTGATCCCAATGGGTCGAGCTAATTGGTTAAGGCCGATGGGCAACTTTAATCCTGGCGAGAGTGGAAGGAACAAGACGGGCGCAAGACCCGGCGGGCCAAAAGGCCCCCGTGGGGGCGCTGCCCTCTCAGTGCATGGGGGGGGCTCGTGCCTTGTCAAACGCAAAAACGACCGTATTTCCCGTGGAATCGCGGCCGAATCAAACCCCCGTATCAAACGGTTCACTTCAAAGGAATACTTTCCTGGAGAAATGACATGAGAACCGCAATGCTGACCTGGGTCGTCGCGTTTGCGTGCTTCGGCACGCTGGTGGCTGACGACGTCGAAAGAGAAGCCGGAGACGAAGGCCGAATCAAGCAGGCCGTCGAATCCTATGTGGCCGCGTACAACGCAGGAGATGCCCAGGCGCTGGCCGCGCTCTGGTCGCCCGAGGCCGTGTACACCGATCCCGATAGCGGCGAAGAGGCAACGGGCAGGCAAGCCATCCAAAAGCTGTTCGAAGGCATTTTCGCCGACTCGCCGGGCGCCAAATTGCAGGCGCGAACACACTCCATTCAGTTCGTGTCGCCCAATGTGGCCGTGGAACGTGGAACCGCGGCTATCGTGCAGGGTGACTCCGCGCCTGATGAAACTGAGTATTCAGCCGTGTACGTGCGGCGCGAGGGAAAATGGCTGCTCGACCGCGTCACCGAAGAAGCGCTGCCCGTCGTGGTTTCCAATTACGAACATCTGAAAGAACTGGAGTGGATGATCGGTACGTGGACCGATCAAGACGATCAGGCTCAAGTCGAAACCCGTTGCCAATGGACCAAGAACAGGAACTTTATTGTTTGGTATTTCTCGGAATCGATCCGCGGACGCTCCGGCTCTTCGGGCATGCAGATCGTGGGCTGGGATCCGAGTACCAAGCGTATTCGTTCCTGGGTGTTTGATTCTGACGGCGGCTTTGGCCAAGGGCTGTGGCGCAAGCACAACGACTCCTGGCATGTGGAATCGACCGGTACGCTCGCCGATGGCCGCGCATCCGCCGCCACGCACGTGATAACCCTTGCCGACGACAAGACGTTCACCTGGCAATCGATCAACCGCCAGGCCGGCGGCGAACTACTGCCGAACTCCGAAATGGTGGCCGTGGTGCGACAGGACGATGCGGAGTAGCCAGCGTTGGGTCGGATGTTGCTTCGGTCTTTCAACCTTTGTAGGGGATCATCTCATGAAATCTCAGGTGGTGCTGGCCCTGGTCCTGATGGCATTGCATGTTGTTGGCGAATCGGAGTTGCTCGCACGCGGAGGGCGGGGTGGTGGCGGAGGCTCTCGGGGGGGTGGCGGATACCGCGGAGGTGGTGGGTACGCAGGGTCATCGGCCGGGCGAACTCCGGCTGTTTCTCGCCCTAGCGTTTCTCGCCCTGCCACCCCCAGCGTATCGCGCCCCAGTGTATCCCAGCCCTCCGTTTCACGTCCTTCCGTCTCTCGTCCGTCGGCGGCGCCGCCCCGGGTGTCGCAGCCGATTGCCGGGTCCGGCCCGTCGGTTTCCCGTCCGTCAACGGGCGCCGTTACGCGGCCGTCGACCAGCCAGGTACGCAATTTTCTAGACATTCCCACAACTGGCGGCAATCGTCCGAGTACGCTGCCAGCACCCTCGGGCGGTCGTACCAGCGCCATCGTTTCAGGCGCCGTCGGGGGGGCGGCGGCTGAGTTTCTGCGTGACTCGGGGGCACGCCCTGCCACGCTACCGGCCACACCAGGTGCTGGCATAGGCAATCGACCCGGTATTGATGGCAATCGTCCCGGCATCGATGGCAATCGCCCCGGAGTAGTGGGAGGGCGACCGATCGCGAGCACTCGACCGGTTCACATCAACAACCGCCAACAATGGCACGCCGACCGCGTGGTGCGGCGTGATGAAGTTCGCAATCAGGTGCGCGATTATCATCCCCGTCTCGACTTTTGGACTGACCATCCCGGCTGGGCGACCTGGCGAATCACGCGACCTTACCGTTGGGCCACTTGGGCGGCAGTCACGGGTTGGGCGAACTTCGGTTGGAGCGACGCCTACACCTACGCCTATGGGGAGAATGTCTACTACGAAGATAATTCGGTCTATTACGGCGACCAGTTGGTCTGCTCGTCAGCCGACTATGCGCAGCAAGCCGAAGAACTAGTCCAAGAAGCCCCGGAAACGTCGGCGGACAAGACTGAGTGGCTGCCGCTGGGTGTCTTTGCCCTCACGCCCGACGGCCAGTCGTCCGGCCCCAACCCCACCCTGTTTCTCCAGTTGGCAGTCAGTAAAGAGGGCGTGATCGCTGGCACGTTTCATAACTCGGCCGCGAACACAACACAAACCGTCGAAGGCATGACGGATAAGTCCACCCAGCGCGTGGCCTGGAGCATTGTCGATAAGAACTGGCCGATTATGGAGACGGGCATTGCCAACCTCACCCAGGATTCGTCGCCGGCATTAGTCCATTTCGCAGATGGGCAAACGCAGCAATGGCTCATGGTTCGGCTCGAAGAGCCGATGGCCGGTTCATGAAAAGCAAATGTTGAATGCTCCCCCCAAGCTTGGGCTTGCGGTAGAATTCCCGGTCGAAGCGGGGGGCGATGCGAGGGTAGCCGACGCCACGTGGCAGTCGCTGTGTGGCAGTCGGCCGTGGAGAACCCGCTGGGCTCATCCACCGCTGGCGATCGATCCGTGTGATTAGCAAGTTCCCTCGCAGGTTCTCGCCCGATTTCCCAGTCTGTTTCAAGAGCTCACTGTCGAACCGCATTTGGCATTTCATCGGAGATGGATCGCATGCACAATTCGCCGAACTTGGCCGCGGACCCCACCTTGTCGCCGCAAGTTGCGTGCCCCCTTTCGGCGGCCGAAATCGAGAAGATGGATGCCTATTGGCGAGCTTCCAACTATCTATCGGTCGGCCAGATCTATTTGCTCGATAATCCGCTGTTGCGGCAGCCCTTGCAGCGCGAGCACATCAAGCCGCGGTTGCTAGGGCACTGGGGAACGTCCCCCGGTCTCAACATGCTCTATGTGCATTTGAATCGGATCATCAATAAAGATGATCTGAATATGATCTATATCATTGGTCCCGGCCACGGCGGACCTTCACTGGTGGCACACGCCTACCTGGAGGGGACCTATAGCGAAGTCTATCCCAACATTAGTCCCGATGCGGCCGGCATGCAGCGGCTGTTCAAACAGTTCAGCTTTCCGGGCGGAATTCCCAGCCACGTCGCCCCGGAAACGCCCGGCAGCATCCATGAAGGCGGAGAGCTGGGGTACGCGTTAAGCCACGCTTTCGGAGCGGCCTTTGACAATCCCGACTTGATCGTGGCCTGCATCGTTGGCGACGGCGAAGCCGAAACCGGACCGCTGGCCACCGGCTGGCACGGCAACAAATTCCTGAATCCGGCCCGCGATGGCTGCGTGCTGCCGATCCTGCACCTCAATGGTTACAAAATTGCCAATCCTTGCTTTCTGGCGCGGATTCCTCGCGAAGAATTGCAAAAGCTGTTCGAAGGGCTCGGCTACCATCCGTACTTCGTCGAAGGTCACGATCCCGAGTCGGTCCACCAGCAGTTGGCCGGCGTGCTGGACGAAGCCGTGGCGGAAATCAAACGCATCTGGTCGCAGGCGCGGGAGCAGGGCGAGGTCAAACGCCCAGCCTGGCCCATGATCGTCTTCCGCACCCCCAAAGGCTGGACCTGCCCGGCCGAGATCGACGGCAAAAAGTGCGAGGACTATTGGCGCAGTCACCAGGTGCCGATGGGCGAGATGGACCGGCCCGAGCATATCCGAATTCTCGAACAATGGATGAAGAGCTATCGGCCCGAAGAACTCTTCGACGAGCAGGGACGCTTCCTGCCGGAGTTGGCCGAACTCGCTCCGCGCGGGCAGCGCCGCATGAGCGACAATCCCCACGCCAACGGCGGGCTGCTGTTGCGAGATCTGGTCCTGCCCGACTTCCGCGACTACGCCGTCGACGTGCCGACGCCGGGCACCTCCATTGCCGAGTCTGCCCGCGTGATGGGCACGTATCTGCGCGACGTAATGAAGCTCAATTTGCCGAGCAAGAACTTTCGCCTCTTCAGTCCCGACGAAAATAATTCCAATCGCTGGCAAGACGTGCTGCAAGTTACCAATCGCTGCTACATGGCGGAAATCTATCCGGAAGACGACCACCTCAGTCCCGACGGCCGCGTGATGGAAGTGCTCAGCGAACACCAGTGCCAGGGCTGGTTGGAAGGCTACCTGCTCACCGGCCGCCACGGGTTCTTCTCGTGCTACGAAGCGTTCATTCACATTATCGATTCCATGTTCAATCAGCACGCCAAATGGCTCAAGGTGTGCAAGCATATTCCCTGGCGGAGAGATGTCGCCTCGTTGAACTACTTCCTCAGCTCGCACGTCTGGCGGCAGGACCACAACGGCTTTAGCCATCAAGACCCAGGCTTCATCGACCACGTGGTGAACAAGAAGGCCGAGGTTGTCCGCGTGTACCTGCCGCCGGACGCCAACACCCTGCTGAGCACCTACGACCACTGCCTGCGCTCGCGTCAGTACGTGAACGTGGTGGTCGCCGGCAAGCAGCCGCAGGCGTCCTGGCTGACCATGGATCAGGCCATCGACCACTGCACCCGCGGTCTGGGAATCTGGGAGTTTGCGTCCAACGTGCCGCTCGGCGAGGAGCCGGACGTGGTCTTGGCCGCGGCG
>CAYUMU010000048.1:0-52161 GCA_964445985.1 uncultured Pirellulales bacterium
ACCAGCACCCCGTGGTGTGCGTGAGTTGGAACGACGCCCAGGCGTTCTGCGAGTGGCTCTCGAAACAGGAGCAGCGCAAGTATCGCCTGCCGAGCGAAGCCGAGTGGGAGTACGCCTGCCGCGCGGGCTCCACTACCTGGTATTCGTGGGGCGACGATCCCAACGGCGCTTACGTCCACGCCAACGTGGCCGACGGCGCCCTGGAGGCCGCCTATCCCAAGACCACCCAGTATCAAAGGGCGGTGCGGTTGAGAGCCGAGGAAGGAGACGGCGTGGTGTTCACTTCGCCCGTCGCCGCCTACAAGCCCAACGCCTGGTCGCTGCACGATATGCACGGCAATGTGTGGGAATGGTGCGAGGATCGCTGGTCGGCCGACCTCTACAAGCGGTATTTCGACAACATCCCCCGCGCCGAGTGGCCAAAAGTGGTGGTGGAAGATCCCCTGTTCCTGGAGAAGACCGACCAGCATGCCTACGGCGACTGGCGGGTGATCCGGGGTGGAGCCTGGACCTGCGCGCCGGCTTCCGTCCGTTCCAGCATTCGCACCCTGGCCGAGGCGGGCGAACCGAGTGTCTACACCGGATTTCGCGTGGTGCGGGAGCCTTAAAATCAAGGGAAACCACGCCGCCGTGCGGAGGCGGGTGTCGTCGTTTGGATTTGGCCCCTGCCATTTTGGCAGTTCAACGCGACCTGAACCCATCCATTCGGGTGGTGGGCGATGTTGATACACTGCTTTGAAACACTACGCCCAGAGATGCCACATGTAAACTCTTCCACAATCGCTTCAATGGGACCATCTTGAGGACAAAAATCCATAATCTTTAAAGCATTTTCTTATAGTGATTTACGTTGTTTTGTCGGCCAGGGTTGCCATTTGGTTTCACCAGAATCGGTGGTCATGGCATGCCTGTTGCTTGTTAGTTCTCTCGCTCATCTGTTTGCCATATCACAAACTCGCTGCCGCGTTCGGTCTATAATGGATTTGAAAACGCGGGCTTTCAAACAACGGTTTGAGTTCTGGCGGCAGGAGAAAAATACGGCAACCAAACTGGCCGATCACACGTAGCAATATCAGGCGCCACCATGAAACTCAGTACCCTCGAAGCGAAACGCGGCTTGTCGATACCGCTAAGCGCGGTTTCCGATGAGGATCTGCTCGCCCAATACCGTCAAACGCGCGACCGTCGCGCTTTTGAAGAGATCGTCCGCCGCTATCAAGGGGAGCTGTTCAGCTATTTGCGCCGATACTTAGGCGATACCGAGATGGCAGAGGACGCATTCCAGGCCGCCTTCTTGCAGTTGCACCTCAAATGCAGCACGTTTGAAGAAGGCCGCAAACTGCGTCCCTGGCTATACACCATAGCCACCAACCAGGCCATCGACGCCCAACGGCGCAACAAGCGGCATCGCGCAGCCAGCCTTGATTCCGGCCATCGTCGTGACGATGGAGAAAGGTCCGGCATCCTGGAGATTTCTGAAGAAAACATGCCGAGTCCCGACGACCAGTTGCAAACGCTGGAATATCGGGATCAGGTTCGCGAAGCGGTGGCGGCGTTGCCCCAATCGTTGCAGACCGCGGTTCACTTGATTTACTATCAAGGGTTAAAGTACCGCGAGGCTGCCGACGCCTTGGGCATTCCCGTCGGCACCGTGAAGAGCCGCTTGCACTCCGCGATCACCAAACTGAACGAAACACTAGGACATACGGACCTCAACCGGCATGAATAGCCATCAGCGAGAACTACTGCTCGGCTATTTGCTGGATGCCCTCGACGATGAGGAACGTCTCGCCGTTGAGAAGCAGCTCGCGGCAGATTCCTCCATGAGGGCGGAGTTGGAATTGCTTCGCCGTTCGCTGTCACCGTTGGCCAGTGATTACGACGACGATGACGAAGAGCCGCCGGTGGATCTGACGGGCAAGACTTGCGATTATGTCGCCCAGGCCTCGCGGTCGGCCCCGGTGGAACTCGCGCCGTCGTGCGAGCATCCGATGAGGCTCCGCGATCTGGCGGTGGCTGCCTCGGTGTTGGGGGCCGCCCTGCTCGTGCTGTTCCCGGCCGTGAGCTATAGCCGGTTCAATGCCGAAGTTGCCGGTTGCCGAGAAAACCTCCGCAAAGTGGGCTTCGCGCTGACCCGTTTCAGCGACGACCACGGCGGCCTGTTTCCCGAAGGAGCGCCGCATGGCCCTCTGTCGGTGGCCGGCGATTACGCTCCCCAACTCATTCGGCGCGGCCTGCTCGACGAAGTCCGGTCGCTGCGTTGCCCCGGCGCCGATGCCCTGCGAGACGAGCCCTTCCAAATTCCCACCATGGAAGAAGTGCTCGCGGCCAACATTCAAGAACGGCAGCGGCTGTTGCAGCGGTTGGGTGGCGATTACGGCTACCGCCTGGGCTATGTTGTCAAAGACCGCTACATTCCCGTCCGCAACCTCCGCCGCGAATCCGCGGTGATCATGGCCGACTCGCCCGATCGCCGGCTCGACGGTTCACCCAGTAACCACCACGGCGCGCAGGGGCAGAACTATCTATTCGAAAGCTGCCGGGTTCAGTTTCTCAAGCCATGCCGGGTGGGGGGCGACGATTGGTTTTTGAACGACGAAGAGCAAGTCGCGCCGGGCAAACACGCCAACGACATCGTGATTGCCCCCAGCAACGCTCGGCGCGTGATCATCTTCATTCGCCACTAAAATCGCGATGCCATCTCCATTTCCAGGAATCGATCCCTTCATTGAATCGCAAAAGTGGCCGGATTTTCATAATCGACTGATCATTGAAATGGCCGACCTCCTTATGCCTAACCTCCGCCCTCGGTACGTGGTCGAGGTGGAACGCAACGTGTCTATCGAGGAGCCGGGCGGGAACGGCGCCAGCCGCACCATCCGGCCCGACCTCACGGTTTCACAGCGCTTGGGCACGCAGGCGGCCGCTGGAGGGCTGGCGACTGAAGAGCTCACCGTTCCCCTGCTCGCCGATCTGCCCGAGGTCGAGGAAAAAGGTCAAACCTACCTCGCCATTCGCGAAACCGCTTCGCTTCGCGTGGTCACGGTGATCGAGTTGCTTTCGCCCGAGAATAAACGGCCCGGCGCTCGGGCTCGCGATAGCTACGAGGGCAAACGCCGGGCGCTGCGCTCGGCGGCCATCAATCTGGTGGAAATGGACCTGCTGCGGGGGGGCGAATCGCTGAATTTGATCGAGCCGTCGCCGCCGGGCGATTACTTTGTGAACGTGTATCGGCCGGGCCGCAAGCAGGCTCAAATCTATGCCTGGCCGCTGCCGCACCGACTGCCCAGGATTTCGGTTCCCCTGGCCGAAGGCGATGACGACGTGGCCCTCGATCTGCAAGCGGCGGCCACGGCGGTTTACGACCGGGCCGGATACGATTACTCTTTGCGGTACGATCAACCACTCAATCCTCCGCTCACCGACGCCGCGACCAGGTGGTGCCAGGATATCCTGAAGCAGCGCGGCGACGATCCCTCGAAACCAACCGCCTAGCGTTCCCGCGGGGGGCACGCCTCGAAGGATTGGCGCCCGTGCCGGACCATCCCCCCTCCGCGATTTCCTCCCTCCGAATCACTGCCGCCCCTCATGACAACCTCTGCCTCGGAATCTCGCCCTGGTTTGCTTCGCAAGGCAACTGCACCTAAAATCGGGAATTGAGGTCGTTGCCACGCATTCTAGGGGAGATGAAGCCACCCGAGTTGAAGAAGTGCCCGGCTTTGTCGGCCTGCGGTCGGAGGGGGCCAAGATCGAGTTTCGCAACATCCACCGCACGCCGCTGCTCCAAGAATGGCGCGCGTGTTTGAGGGTCGGCTGATGCCATCTCCGTTTCCAGGAATCGATCCCTTCATTGAATCGCAAAAGTGGCCGGATTTTCATGCCACCTTGATTGTGATCTTGCGTGAATCGCTGATGCCTAACCTCCGCCCTCGGTATGTGGTCGAGGTGGAACGCAACGTGTCCATCGAGGAGCCGGGCGGGAACGGCGCCAGCCGCACCATCCGGCCCGACCTCACGGTTTCACAGCGCTTGGGCACGCAGGCGGCCGCTGGAGGGCTGGCGACTGAAGAGCTCACCGTTCCCCTGCTCGCCGATCTGCCCGAGGTCGAGGAAAAAGGTCAAACCTACCTCGCCATTCGCGAAACCGCTTCGCTTCGCGTGGTCACGGTGATCGAGTTGCTTTCGCCCGAGAATAAACGGCCCGGCGCTCGGGCTCGCGATAGCTACGAGGGCAAACGCCGGGCGCTGCGCTCGGCGGCCATCAATCTGGTGGAAATGGACCTGCTGCGGGGGGGCGAATCGCTGAATTTGATCGAGCCGTCGCCGCCGGGCGATTACTTTGTGAACGTGTATCGGCCGGGCCGCAAGCAGGCTCAAATCTATGCCTGGCCGCTGCCGCACCGACTGCCCAGGATTTCGGTTCCCCTGGCCGAAGGCGATGACGACGTGGCCCTCGATCTGCAAGCGGCGGCCACGGCGGTTTACGACCGGGCCGGATACGATTACTCTTTGCGGTACGATCAACCACTCAATCCTCCGCTCACCGACGCCGCGACCAGGTGGTGCCAGGATATCCTGAAGCAGCGCGGCGACGATCCCTCGAAACCAACCGCCTAGCGTTCCCGCGGGGGGCACGCCTCGAAGGATTGGCGCCCGTGCCGGACCATCCCCCCTCCGCGATTTCCTCCCTCCGAATCACTGCCGCCCCTCATGACAACCTCTGCCCCGGAATCTCGCCCTGGTCTGTTTCGCTCGCTAGGGCCTGCCATCATTGTGGCCTCGGTGGTGCTGGGACCGGGGAGCATTTTGGCCGCCAGCAAGAACGGTTATCAGTATGGCTACCAAACGGTTTGGGTGCTGGCCGCCGCTGGCATGTTGATGTTCGGCATGACCGTGCTTTCGGCCCGACTGGGGGTGGGCTTTCGCGGCACGCTGTGCGACGAACTGGCGGCGCGGTTGGGGCGGCCGGCGGCCGTGCTGGTAGGCGTCACGCTGTTCCTGGTCGCCAGTTGCTTTCAGTTCAGCAACAACCTGGGCGTGCTCGCGTCCATCGAGCCCTTTTACGACGCGGGCACTTCCACTGGGCGGGGCATTTCACTGGCGGTGATTGTGGGTTTTAACGCTCTCATTATTTCCGCCCTGTTCGCCTTTCGCGCCCTGTATCAACCGGTCGAGCGGCTGATGAAAGTGCTGATGGGCGTCATGATTTTCGGCTTTGCCACCAATTTGTTGCTGGCCCGTCCTGACTTGCTGCAAATTGTTTTGGGACTGGTTCCAAGCCTCCCGGAAGTGCCTGCCGCTCAAGCGGGAGCAGTGGCCCCGGTTCACTGGGCGCAGCGGCTGGTTCCGATCACGGCCTTGTTTGCCACCACCTTTTCGGTGGGCGGCGCCTTCTATCAATCGTATTTGGTTCGGCAGAAAGGTTGGACGCCCAAAGACCTGAAGCAGGGCATGTTCGATAGCGCGGTAGGCATTTTCACGCTGGTGTTGGTGACCGGCATGATCCTGGTCACGGCCGCGGCCGTGCTGCACGGCAAGCCCGGTTTGCAATTTCAAACGGCGGCCGATGTGGCCAAACAGTTGGAACCCGCCTTTGGGCCGGCGGCCAAAATTTTGTTTTGCCTGGGCATTTTCGCCGGGGCGTTCAGTTCGTTTCTGGTCAACGCCATGATTGGCGGAACCATCCTTTCCGATGGTCTGGGGCTGGGCGGATCGATGGACGCCCGCGCGCCCAAGCTGTTTACCACCATGGCCCTGCTGCTGGGCGCCAGCGTGGCCGTATTTGTGATTGCCACGGGCCTCCAGCCGGTCGACCTGATCATCCTGGCTCAGTCGCTCACGGTGCTTGGCAATCCGATTCTGGCCGCTGCCATCATCTGGCTCTCATTCCGCCAGGATTTGCTGCCAGGGCTCGCGCCCATTTGGATGAAGCTGCTCGCCATTTGCGGCCTGCTGATGGTGTTGGTTCTGGCCTACCAAACGGCCACGAAGGTGTATGGCGACCTGACCAAGCCACCCCCGACGAGCCAAATCGATCACCACCCAGCTCATAGCAGGTTACTTGCGGCAGATCGACCGGCCTGAGTCGGGCTTGCCTTCCTCGGCCCGCGGGGGCGCGGCGCGGTCGTCGTGGCGAGACGGATTTCCATCCTCCGGCCGCGGGTCGGTCGCAGCCCGAATGGGTTCTCGCCCTGGCGGGGTAATGCGTTCTACGCTCGTCGGCTTGCGCCCATTCTCCGTGGAGGGAGCGGCCATCGGAGCGGGCGAAGCCAGCTTCCTCACGGCGCGTTGCTTTCGCCGCGGCTTGCGTTGCAAACCAGGCCCCCGGTGGTGCCGGCTGTTGAAGAAGTAAGCAATGGCGATCAGCGTGAGGATCGCGGTCATGCCCACAAACATGGTGGGGTACTGGGGCAGGCCAGCGACTTTGGCCGAGTACAGCATCACTGCGGCCATGGGCGCGCCGATGAGTCCTCCCAGATCGAACATGGCGAGCATCACCGTGACGCCAATTCCCCGATAGCGCGTGGGGAAGCAGGTGCTGCCTCCGCCGGTGACGGACGGAAACAGAAAGGCGTGCGCAAAACCGGCCAGCAGTGCCGGAATGACCAGCAGCCAGGTGGTGGTAACCGCCAGGTAAAAAATCACGCTCAGCGACAGGGCAATGAGCCCGAGCAAAATCATCGGGCGAATGCCAATTTGCTCGGGAGCCCGCCGCGTGAGGAACCGGGTGACAAACGCCGCGGGGGCGTAGATCCAGAAGAACAACATCACGCCGCCGATGCCCAGCGATTCGGTAAAGGGTCGCAAATAGGCGGTCGGCAGGCTCACGCCGATCCCCACGCCCATCGCCACTAAGAGCAGCACGCCGGGGTGGTATCTCCGCAGCAGCCAAATCAGCGGCGGCTGGCGGCGTTTCACGGGGCGCGTTTCACCGCGCGTGGCAAGCCAGGCAAACACGCAACCCACCATGCCCATGATGCCGGCGAAATCGAACATGTGATCGACATCGGCGCGGGATATGGGGCCATCGCCCAGGATGATTTTCCCCGCCCAGGTGCCGGCCAGCATGCCAATGAAGCCCGAGGTGCCCAGCATGCCGATCACTTCGGCCACGCGGTACACCTCCACGCGGCTCGAAACATAGGTGATCGAGGCCCCGAAGGCCCCGGCCACCGCCGTGCGAAAGCAAATTTGCAGAACATAAATGGCCGGCCCGTTGGCGGAAGGCACCAACCGGTGCGCGAAACAGACCACAATGAACGCCAGCCCCGACCAGATCCACACCTGCCGCGCGCCGATCCGCACGATCCACACGCCTTGCCCGAGCCGCATGAACAGGCTGCCCACCATCCCCACGCCCACGATCAAACCCACGTCGATGTCGTCGCCGCCGAGCGCTTTCACATAATCGGAGTAGCGATACAGCAGGCTGATCGCCAGCATCAGGGCCGAGTTGCCCAGGTAGGCGAACCAGAAAGGCAGCCCATAGGGCGCAGCCAGAGATTCAGCAGTACCAGCAAGTTCGGGAAGCTGCGTTGTGCCGTGGCGAACGTGGAGGTTCTCGTCGCCCGAGGGAGGGGGGTGGCCCTTCATGGGAGTGGGTGGAGGGAAGGTGGGGTGGGTTTCAGGTTTGGATTATAACCACGGCCGGTTTTCAGGCGAGGGTAACTTTTTCAAGAGCGGGCTCGATTGGCCGCGATCAACCGGCCAATCCGGCATTCGAGGCATCGCCCTGTCCTTGGGTGGACACCCTGCCGATGTGTCCTCGCGTGATGGGGGGCATGCACGGCCAAAGACATTCCATCGGCCCCCAAAAAAATCGAACCGGCCGATAGGGATCGAAAGCAGAAGACACCGCGCCTGGCCCACATGTTCGCCCGGAACACGGATTTTAACGCCGCCCGCCGCTGGCCCTCAGCTATTGCAACTGCTGGCCGTCCGCGCACGGTTCTCGTCAATCTTGCGTGCAGCGCAGCGCGGGCAAACCGGAGGCGCGGAGCAGGTGAAGCGAGATCGGGGGCCGCGGAATGGTCGCGCCCGAACGGCCGTCCCTGGGACAACCACTGGCGGTTCACTGCGCGAACCGCCACCGTTGCCCGAGGGTTGGCAGCGCCACCCCCCCAATCGAGAGCTGAGCGGGGTGGCCGACCAAGCGATTAGCGTTGCCGCAGTCGGGCGAACTTGATCTTTTCGATCAGCTTGATGGTCTTGTTGCCTTCGATATAGCCCGACACGGCCGTGATGGCCTGAATCACATTGCCGTATTGCAGGTTGTAATCGGAGTCGATTTCAACCTCGGCGCTTTCGGCCACGGAGCCAGGTCCGCGGCCGGTGCCCACGATGCCGATGATCTCGCCGCGCAAGGCGTCGAAATCGCGACCGAAGGACCGGCTGCCCACCATGATGTTGGCCAATTCGCCATCGGGACTGGCCGTCATCCGCAGCTTGATGGGGGGCAACAGGTTGGGGTCGGGGTTGCCCGGGGACGGCGCCTGGGGCATCTTGATGCTAAAGTCGCCTTCGACGGCCACGATCTTGAAGGTCATGATAAAAAAGATCAGCAACTGAAACACGATGTCGATCATCGGTGTCATTTGAATATCGATCTTATCATTGCCGGCAGATGTTGAATTTCTGATTTTCATAGTATTACCTTAATCTGCCGAATCCTGCTTGGCGCGGAGAGCGAAGCGCTCGAAGCCGGTTTTTTGACATTCCGCGATGACTTCTTGCACCACTCCCGCCTCCGCGCGCTTGTCCGCGCGCAAAATCACCGTGACGTCGGCAGGCGAGGTTTGGGTGAGAGAAAAGAATTGCCGCTCTCGGGCTAAAGCGGTGCCAACCTGCGCGAGGGGAAAGGGCTGACCGCCCAGGAGCACGGTTTTATCCGCCGTGAGTTGGAGCGTGAGTTGGTTCTCGGGTGGAACCTCCGGAGGCTTTGCCAACTGACTGGCCGGCAATTGCACGGCCTCGTTGACTTCCGCGTCGGAAAAGTTAATCAGCACCATGAAGAACGCGATCAACTGAAACGTCATGTCGATCATCGGCGTCATGTCGCCTTCGGGCACGGCAAATTCAGAATCGTCCGCCTTCTTCACCATGGTTGTATTCTTTTATTGATGGTTCCGTGAACATCGCCAGAAGTTTGCCGCCGTGGGCCAAGTAAATTACCGTTTTCGCCGGGCCGCCGCGACCTTCCCTGGTGGCGGCGGCCGATCCGCGATTCCCTCCTGGGAAATGCGTCAGGCGGAACTGGGAACTTACCGCTTTATTTGTGGGCGGCGCCCCTCACGCTATGCAATCGATCTACCTGTTATTTCTTGACGCCGACAGCCTCGAACCGGCTCATCAGACCTTCGCTGAGAATTCCCACTTCCAGCATCAAACGCTGCATGCGATTCTTGAGGATGCTGAAAGCCGCGATCGCGGGGATCGCAATGGCCAAGCCCAGCAAGGTGGTGACAAGCGCGGTGGAAATACCTTCGGCCAACTTGGCGGGGCTCGGCGCCCCCGTGGCGTTAACCAGCACGCTAAAGGATCGGATCATGCCGTCCACCGTGCCGAACAGGCCCACCATGGGCGCGATCGAGCCGATCAAGGCCAGGTAGCTCAGGCGGTGCTGGATTTTCATGTT
The DNA here is from genome assembly GCA_964445985.1 of uncultured Pirellulales bacterium. GTDB lineage: Bacteria > Planctomycetota > Planctomycetia > Pirellulales > S012-138 > CAYUMU01. The sequence continues at coordinate 9,635 of CAYUMU010000048.1, forward strand.
CTCATCTTCGCCCACTTCTTGCATCGATTCCAAGGCCTTCGCGTAGCCGCTGGAGAGCTTGGCCAAGCCGGCCGAAAGCACCTGGCCCAGCACCGATTCATCCGTCTTGGCCATTTCGTAGGCTTCTTGGTAGCGCTTTTCATTGAGTTGCGCTTCAAACGCCTCCACCAACTCGATGGGAGCGACATTTGGCCGCCGGGCCGTTAGCATATTCATCACCAGCAAGGCAACGAACGTGAAGGAAAGCCCGAGAAACACGACCGTGTACTCAATGCCCAGTGCGTTATAGAGCCAGCTCAATGTGCTTTGAGTTTGGGGAGGCGTTTCGGCATTGCCGGCCGCCGGCGCGGCGGCTCCACCGTTGGCCGGGGGCGGCGCGGCTCCTCCCGCCGGCGGGGCGGCATTCTCATCGAACTGAGCCACGGCCAGCGGGCTATCGAACAGCGTGACCGCGCCAAAGGCGGCGGAGAAGGCGAACGCAACCGCCAGGAACCACAGCCTGCTTTTCCGGCCGGCGTTCATAGATTGAAACAACATGGAAGAATCTCCAGAGGGCAAATGCCAGAGTAAGGTGGGATGCGGCCGTTGTTCGCGCCCAAAATCAAAGCACGCAAGCGCACCGATCAAAGTGCGTTCGGCGAGGAAACTTCAAGTGTAATTGGCCCTCAAGGGCTCGTAAAGTTGCAGAGCCAATTTATAACTTCCCGTTTTGGGATTGAACAACACTAAGCTGTTATCGTAAGTCTTTGGCGGCTACTCCTGACAAATGATGAAGCGCCATTAGAGCGTGTGACCTTCAGGGTTTTCCGGCGGTGTCGCTGCGCTCAACCGCCGGCTACGGGCTGCGAACCCCTTCGGGGTTAAATATGCATGAGGCGCGTCTGCTCTCATTCAGGTCGGCCCTATTGATAGGAGATGATGATATACAACTGAGAGACATAACACTTGCCCGCCATGCTTATCGAGGAAATGGGGAAGTTATTCTTCGGCCGCCGCACATTGCCTGTCGCATTGGGCCTGTCGCATTGGGCCTGCTGCCGCATCCACGTCCACCCTCTCTTCTTGATTCGCGATTCTAGCCTCGATCTATTTCCCGCGACCTCGGAAAACCAACGAACCACTCATTCGTGTTCACGAACAAACGGGGGGCTAGTCCTTCGATGCCCAGGGGCTGTTGCTGTAGCGACGCGCCAACTCGTCTTTGGCCTGCACCCCCAGCTCCGGCTTTTCCATCGTCTTCCAGAGTTGGCTCAGTTGGTAGAGCGCTTCGGCGTGGTACTTGGGAAACGATGGGTACAGCACATCCACCTTCAAGAAGCACATGAAGGCTTCCTTGGGCTGCGGCGGCGACGCTTTCAGGAAGCAGTTGCCCTGGGCCGTGAAGGCGGCCGCGTGCAGTTCCGCCTGTTCGGGCGTGGCCTTGGCGATGACGTCTTGCACCAGCTTGATGCCATCGACGGCTTTGCCCGTCTCGGCCAGACAGGCCGCCTTGCCCACCGTGGCGGCAAGCCGCTGGGAATCGACCTGCGGGCCGGTTTGACTGCCGGCAGCCTGCAAGGCTTTTTCGTAGGCCGAGAGGGCCTCGGCGAATTTGTTCTGTTGTTGCAGTGCCCGACCGCGGGCGATGGCCCCCTTCATTTGAAAATCGACCCAGGGGGCGCTTTCCAGCTTGGCGTACTGTTGCACGGCCAGGTCGGCCTTGTCACCTGCCAGCAACAGGTCGCCCATCACTTCCGAGGCTTCGAAAAGATGCCAACTGCCGGGGTTCTTGGTGACGAAATCATACATTTGGCGGCCGGCTTCTTGCACTTGGTCCGGAGTGCTGGCCAGGCGGGCGGCCGTGAGTGCTTTGAAGAAATCGATCTCTTGCTTGACCTCAATGCCCGACACATTGGCGGGGTCGAGCGAGGCGTTCTCCAATTGGGTTTTGGCGGCGTCGAAATTTCCGTTGAGGATGGAGGAACGCACGATTCGCAATTGCAGTGGCTCGCCGTCGTAGGCGATCGATTCCACCGTGTTGACCGGGATGGCCAGCGACTCGTTCTTGAGCGTGGTGACGGTGATCTCGGTGCTGGTGATTTTGTCGAGAGTTTTGCCGCTGACCGTTTCGCCGCTTAGCAATTTCACCGCCACGACCGCCCAAGCGGTGTTGGCGGGAATCAACACAGCCAAGGCCAAGGCAAACAACACACGATAACGAAGCATGGAGACGACTCCTGGTAATGACGAGTGATTGGGAAGCCGCGGAGCGAGCGGCCGCGGATCTGCCCCACCCCTTTGATGCTGGCGGGGGGCAGACGACGCTCGCAACGCGAGTTACTTGCTGGCACTTGCCTGGGTGGTGACCTGTTTCAGCGACTCCAGTCCTCGGGCTTGCTCTCCCAGCGCTGACTGAATGGTTTTCAACAAGCGGTCGTACTTGGCGTACGACTCGTCCCCGCCCATCTTGGGATCAAAACGATGGATAATGCTGATATCGAACTTGGCCTGATTGAGCCCTTTGGTTTTTTCCGCCCCGGTCTTGCTCATGGCCTCTTTGAGCCGGCATTCCGCCAGGTTGAGGCGGGCCTCATGGTAGGTGTTGATCAGGTCGGGGTTGCTTTGCACCAAGGTGGCCATTTGCCCCCACCCCCAAATCACCTGAACGCCGGCCTTATCGCGCCAGCCCATCAGGGCAAATTGGTAGAACTTGGGATCTTTTTGGTGCTCGGCCCATTCCTGGAAGGTGTAGGCGGCTTCGATTTGAGCTTCGAGCAACTTGTTGTTCTGGCTGAGAATGTCGATCAACTGGTTGACGGCTTCTTTATAGTTGCCCAGGCGACGCTCGCATTTGGAAAGCCGGACCTTGATGCCGAGGTCGGCCTTTGCGGGCTTGTCGGCCGCGGGCATGGCGAGCAGTTTCTCATAGACCTTCTTGGCCCGCTGGTAGTAGTCCTTGGCTTCGGCGGAGCTTTGGCCCGGGCGGTCGATGCCCGAGCCAATGCGAAACAGCGTTTCGGCCACCCAGCTCAACGAGTTGAACTTGGCGCCATCGGCACTGTTGGCGATGCGATCCAGGAACACGCCGAAAGCCGACGTTAGCTTTTTGATCTTTTCGGGATCGACTTCCGCCTTGATCTGCTCTTCGACGGCCTGGCCCAATTGAATGTAAAACGCCATCAGCAGGGCCTGACCATTGGGATTGTCTTTGACGGATTCTTCAAAAGCGCCCATGGCAGCCTGAGCGTTATCCATCTGCTGGTCAGCGACGTAGGCCCGCAGCAAAATCTTGTAGGCTTCGGTGGGGAAGTTGGCCCGGGTTGCCGTGATGGGGTCTTTTTTGTCCAACAGCTCTTTTACGCCGTTTTTCGTCTCCAGCACGGCGAGGGCCTCGGTGGCACGGCCGTCGTTGACATAGATTTGGGCCAGCGACAGCTCGGCGGCCAATTGATCGTAGGCAAGCGCTAGCTCAGCGCGTTTCCGCATCGCGTCGACGCCGGCCTTGAGCCGCTTTTCGGCCTCGTTCTTGAGCGAGTCGAGCTCTTCCTGGGGAGGCTTCGGCTCATTGCCCCGCGCGGTCAGATAGCTGGCCCACAGGGCCTGGCCCGCCTGCAGATCGGCATCGGCCCGGCGCGGCGAATCAGGACTGATGTTCGAAAGGTACTCGGCGGCCCGCGTCAAATTCTGCTCCTTGATGGCGATCTGGCCCATGGTCATCCAGGCTTCGTCGGCTTCGGGCTCGCCCTTCCAGGTCTTGGTGATCAGTTCGGCCACGCGAACCATTTGCGCGGCGTCCCACTCGCGATTGCTGGGGCTCGAGTTGTTGTAGTTGGCCAGGTAGGCGGCCAAGGCAATTTTGGCCCCGTGCCGGGCGCCGGCGCTCTTGGGGTAGTTCTTGGCCAGGAACTCGCCCATGATGGCGGCTTCGTGATACTTGGCCGAGGTGTAGTACAAGAACGCCAGGAAATAGCGGACCACGTTGACGTCGTCCAGCGTGGTTTCTTTATCCAGATCTTTGAGCGGGATCGCGTACTGGAAGAATTTGATCGCATTGGCCAGGGCCTGATCTCGTTCTTGCGTGAGGTCGGTCACCAGCTTTTTATCCGCTTTGTCGCCCTTGGCTAACTCGGCGGACAACTGCTGCGCTTTCGCCTGGTACAGGTCGAGCGATTGCTTGCCGTTATCGCGGGCCTCGACAAACGTTTTGGGGAGGGCGTTTTGATCGATCTGCCGGTACTGCGACAGCATCTCCTTGGCTTGCTTCTGGAATTCGCCGAAATGATCGGCCACCACGCTGATGTGCCTCACCACCTGGGCCGGGTACTTCTTGGCCTCGTTCTTTTTGGCGGCGTCGGCGCTGTTCTCGTCACGCAGCTTCATTTCGTGATAGGCCAGGGCCGTGAAGTAGCGGATGCCCAAACCTTCGGCGGAACGCTCCAGGTCGGGCCGGGCATTCTTCACCCATTCGTCGCCGCGACGGGCCACTTCTTCGTATTTTTTCTGCTCGGGCAGCATCCAGGCCTCGAGCGCCAGGCGGAGGGCCTTGGCCTTGAGGTTCTGGAACGGAGCCGGTTCGTCGGGCTGAACCAACAGCTCTTCGTAGATGCCCAGAGCCCGGCGAATATCGCCCATATCCTGCAAGCAGCGGGCTTCGAGCATACCGGCGTATAGCCCGGCAAATCGCTTGCGCCAGTCCACATATACTTTGTGGAAACGGTCGGCCGCCAGCTTCAGCGTGTCCTTGTATTCTTTCGAATCGGGCGGATAGGCCTTGGCCGACTCGTTCACCGCCACGCCCGCGAAGATGGAGGCTTGAATGAAATCGGTCACGGCCTGGTTGCGAGCCTCGATCTGGGCCGTTTCCTTGGGATCAATGAACTTGGGGAAGGCTTTCCATTTGGCGTCGAATTCATTGGCCGCGCTATCAAAGGTTTTGATGGCCTGGGCGAACAGATCCTTGGACTTGGCCAGCAGTTCATCGGGGTTTTCGTTGGCCGCGGGCTGCTTCGATTTTTCGAGGTAGGCCCGGGCTTCTTCGACCATCACGTTGCCCAATTGCAACTGGGCCGAGCCCAGCAGCACATGCTGCGAGTTCTTGGTGATGAACTCTTGAAACATGGCGCGAGCCTGCCCCAGCTCTTTCAACCGGGTGTTGATGTCGCGCTGGGTCTTGGAGCTATCGACCAGCGTGCGGCCTTGCTCGTAGGGGATGAGCTGCTTGGTTTCAGCAGGGATCGCAGGATTGGACCGCAAATCTTCCAGGTACATATTGGCGATGTCGAACAGGCCTCGCCCTCGCAAGCCTTCCAAAAAGGGCGTCACCGGTTCGGCCGCCGAGAGCCCACCCGTCGTGAGACTGAGCACTCCCCAGACGGCGAGCATCAAACCCAAGCTCTGCTTGCGATTCTTCATGCTGTGCGATCCTCGTATCGGTGTTTGATTTAACGTCGGAACGGGGGGCAAAGGCTCTGAACAAGGCAAAACATCGACCGTGTATAGCAAGCTCGGGGAATTTGCCTCTATGCCCAGCCAGGCCATTGCACCTGCGTGCCTTGCACAAAACAACGCTGTCCGACGGCGTGGTTCCTGCAATAGGAATTACGGCTGGCAATCGGTTCCGGATCGATCGCCGCGCCGGGCGGTTTGAGATCGCACCGCCCTCGAATGAGGGCAGGTTGACCGCGAAGCCACCAGGAGAAACTTGTGGAAGATTTCCTCATTCCAACTTAAAGGGTCTCGCCGTCCGAGGCAAGTAAATGGCGCGGTTGTCATTAACTTTCTCTACCGAAATGGTGGAAATTATTCCACAAATGCAGAAAAAAGGTTCGTTGACTTGGCATTTATGCCCGAAAGCCCGAAAGCCCGTATGCCCGAAAGCCCGTATGCCCGAAAGCCCGCATGCCCGGAAGCCCGAATGCCCGGAAGCCTGTATGCCTGTATGCCCGTATGCCCGTATGCCCGAAAGCCCGCATGCCCGAAAGCCCGCATGCCCGAAAGCCCGTATGCCCGAAAGCCCGCATGCCTGCATGCCCGTATGCCCGGAAGCCTGGCGCCTGATGGTCAAGATTGCCCCTGCTGGCTTGTTACTAACCAGGGCGGGGGGTTGGTCTTTTGATTTGCTTTGGGTTGGCGCGGATTCACGGGCGGGACGCCCGTTTGATAGGAGCAGGGAAGCCCGATTGGTTTCGGGCTTCCCTACCCCGATCGAAGACTCCGCCGCAACGTCGTTTCGTCAATCTGACTGGCGGCGTGGTTCGGCTTCCGGCTCAAGGGCCGCCTCGACGAGGCTGGCCCTACAGCTTGCGGCGGCGGCTCTTTTTACGGCCGCCGGTCCCCGTCTTGCCGGCAGTCCGCGATTTCCGGCCTTTGTCGCCAGAATTAGATCCACCCTCGGCCTTGCGACGGGCTGAGGGGCGCTTGCCAGGGTGAGGCGCCTTGGGACCAGCGCCCTCGGGTGTGGCCGTCAGGTTTTCGCGTTTGAGCTTGCCCACCAGGTGGAAATCCAGCTCGCGCCGATCCATTTCCACGCGGGCCACGCGCACTCGCACGCGGTCGCCCAGCCGGAATTGATTGCCTTCGCGGCGGCCCTCCAGCAGGTGGCTGCGGCGTTCGAAGTGGTAGTAGTCGTCTTGCAGCGAGGCGATATGCACCAGCCCTTCGGCGGGCATTTCGGTTCCTCGCACAAAAAACCCGTAATCGGCCACGCCAGTGATTACGCCGTCGAATTCATCGCCAATGCGGCCTTCCAAATAGGTGAGCAACTTGATCTTGGTCAGTTCGCGCTCGGCCTGCTCGGCGCGGCGTTCGCGCTGGCTGCAATGTTCGCCGAGACCCACCAAATCGCCCGATTGATATAGTGGCGGCTTGCCATCCAGCAGGGCGTCGACCAGGCGGTGAACCGTGAGATCGGGGTAACGGCGAATGGGCGAAGTAAAGTGGCAATAGAACTCGGCGGCCAACGCAAAGTGGCCTTCTTCCACGGGGCTGTAGACCGCTTGCGGAAGGCTGCGCAGCACCGAGTAATTAACCGCGTCGCGCTCGGGCATGCTGGCCACTTGCCGGAGCAGCGACTGCAAGGCAAAGCGGTTCTGCAGACTGCTGACCTGAATGCCCAGCTCGTTCACAAACTCGGTCAAGGCTCGCAGCTTGCGCGGCGATGGCATTTCGTGAATGCGGCGGAGAAATTGCCAGCTGCGATCGTGCAGGGTTTCGGCCACGGCTTCATTGGCCGCCAGCATAAAGTCTTCGATAATCTGGTGGCTCTCGGTGTTCGTTACCACGTGGGCGCCCGACACGCGGCCGTCTTTGTCGAGGTCGATCTTGGTCTCGGGCATGGAGAGTTCCAAGGCCCCGCGCAGCATCCGCCGCGAACGTAAAATGCCAGCCAATTCACGCATCTGGCCCAGCAATTGGAACACCGCGGGCGTGAGCGTCTTCTTCCAGGGCTCGGGCTCGGCAATGTACTCATCCACCTCTTCATAGGTAAAGCGGCGCGCGCTGCGAATGGCCGTGCGATACAGATCGGTCGCCACGCGGGCTCCATCGGCCGTGAACTCCATCCGCGCGGTTTTGGCGTAACGCACACGGTTGGGCTGCAGGCTGGCCAGGCTGTTGCTGATCAGCTCGGGTAGCATGGGGATCACGCGGTCGGGCAGGTAGCAACTGGTGGCCCGCTCTTTGGCTTCGCGATCGAGAGGCGTATCGGGCCGCACAAAGTGCGCCACGTCGGCAATATGCACGCTCAGCAGCCAATGGCCGTTTCCAAGCCGCTCCAGGCTAATGGCGTCGTCAAAATCGCGGGCATCTATCGGATCGATGGTAATGATGGTTTCGGCCGTCAGGTCCAGCCGGCCTGCTTCGATTTCTTCTTCTTTGAATTTGGCGGCCTGTTGGCGGGCTTCTTCCATGGTGTCTTCGGCAAACTCACCCGGCAGGTTGAACTCGCGAATGATGGAGAGGGTATCGACGCCCGGGGCGCCGCGCGGCCCCAGCACTTCCACAATCACGCCTTCGCCGTCGTGGGTGGGCGACGGAAACCGCACCATCTCGAACACCACTTTGTCGCCATCTTGAGCGTTCTTGGCCCCCGGATCGCCCACGAAGATGGAGTGCGAGAATAGATTGCCATCGACGCGAACCCGGCCCTGGCCCTCGCGTTCAAAGTAGGAACCCACGAACTGGTTGGTTTCGCGTTCGAGCACCTCGACCACAAAACCTTCGGCCTTGCCGCGGCGTCCGTTGCTTTTGGTGATTTTGACAACCACCACGTCACCCGTAACGGCGTCGCGGGTATTTTCGGGGGCAATGTAGATATCGGCTTCGCGGTCTTTCTCGCGCACGCCGGTGCGGCCCACGCCGCGCGGCCGCACAAAGCCGTAGCCTTCCGAGGTTCGCTGGAACACGCCCGCTATGCGGTTCACCTCGCCCTGTTCGGGCGCCCGGACCACGTGCTTGCTGCCGTAGGCCAACTGGCCCCGTTTGACCAGTTTTTTAATCGCCTGGCGAACTTCCTGGGTTTGTTCTTCCAGCCCTAGCTTTTTGGCGAGCAGCTTGGGCTTGATCGGCTGGTAGTTCTGGCGGGAGATATATTTGAGAATCGCGGCTTCGAGCTCGTTCGATTCCTGCTGGTCGGAAGGCATGAAATTGGCGCACTTGGGAAAAGAAATGGAATCGGAAGAGCGGCCGGCTGCCCGCGGGGCGTGACGACCAATCTTCCTCTGAACGAACTGTACCTTTAGTTCGCGGCTGAATCCAGCCACCGCGGGGGCCAGGGGCGGAGGCCGGACTTGCGGTACCCTGGTTTGCCCCGGCTCGCTAGAATGGCAGCGCCGGGGGGGCGATGGAAGCGAATCCCCCCCAACAAGTACGCCTGACGAACACGGAATTTGAAATGGCACGATGGGTGCGAATTGCGGCGGTGAATGATTGCCCCAGCGGCAAGAGTTTGGAAACCGTGGCTGAAGACCGCATCGTGGCGTTGTTCAATGTCGATGGACAGTTCTTTGCCTTGGATGGCGTTTGCCCTCACCAGGGTGGGCCGCTAGGCAAGGGTTGTTTGACTGGCACGGTGGTTACTTGCCCTTGGCATGGCTGGCAGTTCGACGTGCGCACGGGACAGCATACGTTTAGCGCCAACGTGCGACAGCCATCGCTCCCGGTGCAGGTAGAAGCCGGCGAGGTGTTTGTCGATCTCGAATAACCTCGGGCCAAAGTCGCCTTTCGCTCCGCGAAAGGACTTGCTTTCGCGGAGCGAAAGCCGACTTTGTTTCTCGTGCAATCCTTTTCAATTCACTATTTGGGTGCGGAACCGCCATGAACAACCAAGCTTCCAAAAGTCGCATTGCCTGGGTGAGAACGATGGCGGCGTTAACCGGGTTCGCCCTCGCGATTGCGTCCGCGACCTCAGTTTCTGCCGGCGATTGGCCGCAGATTCTGGGACCCACCCGCAACGGCATTGCCGCCAACGAAACGCTGGCAGCCAAATGGGGCGAGCAAGGCCCTCGGTTGTTGTGGCAACAACCGGCCGGCAGTGGCTTGGCCGGCGTGGCTGTGGCCGATGGCAAAGCCGTTCTGTTTCACCGCGAGCAGAACGATGAAATCGCCACGGCGTTCGATGCCGCCACGGGCAAGCCGCTTTGGAAAGCCCCCTTTCCCACGCGGTACGTCAGCACCATCTCGCCCGACGATGGGCCGCGCTGCGTTCCCACCATCCACGGCGGTCTGGTGTATCTGTTCGGCGCCGGCGGCCATTTGCATTGCGTAACATTGGATGCCGGCAAGGCCGTTTGGAGCCGCAATTGCGCCACGGAATTTCGCGCGCCCGAAGGCTACTTTGGCTGGGGGAGCTCACCGATTGTGGTGGCCGACCGCTTGCTGGTGAACGTAGGCGGGGCCGACGCCGAGGCCGGCATCGTGGCCTTCGATCTGAAGACGGGGCAAACCTTGTGGAAGGCCACGGCCGAACAGGCCAGCTATTCGTCGCCCATCGTCGCCAAAGTAGGGGAAAAAGAACAGGCGGTGTTCATCACCCGCTACCATGCGCTGGGGCTCGATCCGGCCACCGGCACGGTGCTTTGGAAGATCCCCTTTGGCAAGCGAGGGCCAACGGTCAACGCCGCCAATCCGCTGGTGCTGGACGATCACGTGTTTCTCACGGCCAGTTACGGGATCGGCGCCGTTTACGCCGAACTGGCTGGACCGCAACCCAAAGTCGCCTGGGCCAGCGACGACGTGCTTTCGAGCCAGTACACCACGCCCATTTATAAAGAGGGTTATCTGTACGGCATCGACGGACGCGAAGACATCGGCGTGGCCAGCCTCCGCTGCATCGATCCGGTCGCAGGCAAAGTCGCCTGGACCCAGCCAGATATGGGCAAGGGAAGTCTGATTCTGGCAGGCGACAAGCTGTTGGTGCAAACCACCGACGGGCAACTGCGGTTGGTGGCGGCTTCGCCCAAGGGATACCAAGAACTGACCACGGCTAAAGTATGCGGCGGCCAGGCCTATGCCCTGCCGGCGTTGGCTGAGGGCCGGTACTATGTTCGCGACGCCGATACGTTACGGTGTTACTACCTGAAACCCAAATAACCCGGCCAAAGGCAGAATCGTTGCCAGCCGCGGCTCATCGCGTTTCCACTCCAAATGCCCCGCTTGCAAGCGAAGCATTGTTATCGATCGGTATCCTCTTCCCGCCATGGCGATTGAGCTATTTAAGTATGAACCGGCTCCACCGGCGCCTTGGCGCGCCGGCGATGTGCTGCTGATCATTCTGATCTACTTCGGCGCTCAATTCTTCATGGCCGGGCTGTTGCTCAGCGACGATCCGCCCCCGCCTCCCGCGGTCCCTCAACCCAAGTTGGCGGGCGTGGTCCTGCGGTGGGTTGAGCCCTCGCCCACGATCTATTTGAACATGAAACTGATGGCCGGAATGGCCGTGGTGAACCTGCTCGTTGTCGCCGCGGCCATTGCCTATTTGCGCGGAGTTCGCGGCGCCAGCTGGGGCGATCTAGGGTTACGCTTGGATCATGCCCAGCGAGATGTGTTGCGGGGAGTGACCATGTTCGCCATCGTGGTCATTCCCATCTACATGCTGCACGGTTTGGTGTCCTTGATCTTTGGGCCCGAAACGCATCACCCGATCATCAACGCCGTGACCAAGTACCCAGGCTTCTTTGGGCTCTGTTTTGTGTCGGCGGTGCTGATCGCCCCGCTGTCCGAAGAATTCTTGTTTCGCGGCGTGCTGCAAGGTTGGCTGGAAAGCCTGCCGACCGCGCGTTACGAGTCGCCAGTCACGCCGGCCAGGTTGGCGTTTTGGCCGGTCACCCTGACCTCGCTGTTGTTCGCGCTGTTGCACTTGGGACATGGCGCGGCGCCGATCGCGCTCTTCTTCTTCTCGCTCGCCCTGGGCTGGCTCTATCAGCGCACCCATCGCCTGCTGCCAAGCGTGGTGCTGCACACCTGTTTGAATGCCCTCAGCATGCTCATGCTGCTGGTGCCCACGCCTTAGCGATCGTGGGCAGCGTTCATTGGGTTTGCTTACGGGCGGGCGATCAATCTCGTCCTGCTTTTTCTACCAAGAGGACGAACCACGTGACTTTACCCCGAAGAGGTGTCAGCCTTTAGCCGGCGGTTGAGCGTTAGCGACACCGCCGGAAAACCAACGAAAAATCCCCATCGACCCCGTCGAGGGGTCGCAGAATAGGAGCCCATGAAGAGCCGCCGTTCGGCTGTCATCCTTCCAGGATGAAAAACGAACATCACAATTCGCCAACCAGGGCTGTCGTTACGCTCAAACCCTGGCTATAAGCCACCATCCCTGCCGGGATGAAAACCTGGAACGCATTTTTGCGGAACGGGCATCAAAGGCGGAGGGCGAAAGAACAGAAAAAGCCGCGGAACCATCCGTGTCCAGTGGGGGAAAGACAGGAAGGTTCCGCGGCAATGTTGATGGTGCGAAGAGAAATGGTTTCTCAGGTTCGCGTGGTTGGCGTAATCGCGGAAGTGGCGCGATTAGACCTGGCCGTGGCTACTACTCGTTGTTGTTGCCACCGGGGCGGCGTCCGCCGCCCGGTCCTCGATTGCCGGTTCCGCGTCCACCTTCCGTGCCCTCGCCGCCGCGACGGCCGCCTTGGAACATTTGGCTGCGATCGAATTCGGCGCCCTTGAGCTCTTCCAACTGTTTTTGTTGAGCCGAGGTGAGCACCTGGGAGACGATGCCTTCGCGCTCTTTGCGAATTTCCTCGAAGCGGGCTTGCGCTTCTTCGCGGTTGGGCCGTTCGCCTTCACCCCGTTGGAACAATTCGCGGGATTTCTGCGCGAGGGCTTCGCTCTTGGCGGCCAGTTCCTTTTGTTGGCTCTCGCTCAGGCCAAGCTTTTTGGCCACCACGGGGTCTTGCAAGGCGCCCGCGCCGCGCAACTGGATCGAAATGCCTACCAAACGGTCGGTTTGGTGGGGCAGCAAGACGCTGTTCAACTTTTCGGAGTATTGGGCGGCGATTTTCTCGCGAGCCGCCTGCACTTCGCGCTCCATGGCGGCGCGCAGGTCGCTCAGTTCTTTTGCCTGGTCCTCGCCAATTTCGAGCTCTCTGCGAACGGCAGAGTTGTTGACCAAACCGAATGGGTCGTTACCGCCGCCGGGACCACCTTGTCCGAACCCACCCTGGCCAAAGCCGCCGGGCCGAGGCCCCTGGGCCTGCGCCACGGCTGCCAAACTCAAAGCCAGGCAACTTGCCATGAACCAGCGCATCCCGAATCGTTGCGTCATCTTTTCACCTATTGAATGAAATCCCAGGAAATGCAATCCAGCCAGTAACGTCGCCAGCCCCCCCTGCTTTTGGCAAGGGTGACAGGCGGCGAAAATGCAGCCTTATCGTTCGCAAAAATGCGTCGCTACTGGAATAAACCCTGGCCGACAGCCGGGGTTCTGCTCAATTTTCCGTTTTTTTTCAATTTGGACCTAAGTCTGAGCCGGCCTCCCCATTTTCTAGGCCCCTCTCCTCGGCGGCGGACCCAGATTTGCTTGCATCGACGGCAAGGCTTGGCGCAAGATAGGGGGGATTCCGCACTTAGATGGATCAACGTCAAACGCCTTGGACTTGGACATGGTGAACTGGATGCCAAGCCGCAACGCCTATGCTGACGAGGCGTCTACCGCGAGAAACGACTCGCACCCTCCGCGTTTCCCTCGGACGCGCCGATTGGCGCCAAGCGACATTCGCCGCGGTGCGCTGCGCCGCTGCTTGATGGCCCTGCTCGTGGCGTTTGGTTCGTCCGCGACCGCACTTGCCAACGAACCGGCTGCAGCCAAGGTCGATTTTGCCAGCGACGTTTATCCCATTCTTCGCAAAGCCTGCCTTGAATGCCACGGAGCGGAGCGGCAACTGGGAGATTTGCGGTTGGACTCGGCCGAGCAGGCTTTTTCCAGCGGGTATGTAATCGTGGAGGGCAAGCCGGAAGAAAGTGAGTTGATTCGCCGCGTGGAGTTGCCCGCCGGGCATAAGGAATTGATGCCGGCCGTGGGCGAGCCGCTCAAAGCTCGCGACGTGACGATTTTGAAGCGTTGGATTGCCGCCGGCGCCCTCTGGCCAGAGAAGCTGGAGTTGGCGAAGCATTGGTCGTACGTAGCGCCGGTTCGACCGCCGCTACCCACCAACCAAAACGACCGGTGGCGCCGCAATCCGGTCGATGCCTTCATTCTGCAAGGGCTGGAACAGGCGGGCCTGAAGCCCTCGCCCGAGGCCGAGCGGGCCGTGCTGTTGCGGCGGCTATCGCTCGATTTGATTGGCCTGCCGCCCACGCCTGAGGAAATTGCCGCCTTTGTGGCCGATCCCTCCGAAGCCGCGTACCTGCGGACGGTGGATGAACTGCTGTCGCGGCCGCAATTTGGCGAACGCTGGGCCAGGCCGTGGCTCGATTTGGCGCGGTATGCCGATTCGCACGGTTTTCAGCGGGATGACCTTCGCGAAGCCTGGGCGTATCGCGATTGGGTGATCCATGCGCTCAACGCCGATATGCCCTTCGATCAGTTCTCGATCGAGCAACTGGCGGGCGACCTGCTTCCGGGCGCCACCGAAGCCCAGAAGATCGCGACAGGGTTCCACCGCTGCACGCCTTCGAACGTGGAGGCCGGATCGGAGCCGGAAGAAACGCGGATCAACCAGGTGATCGATCGCGTGAACACCACGGGCGCGGTGTGGCTGGGGGCCACGCTGGAATGCGCCCAGTGCCATGACCACAAGTTCGATCCCTTCAGCCAGAAAGATTACTACCGGCTGCTGGCATTTTACAACAACACCGAGATTGAGGCCGAACGCACCAACCCCAAGGTGCCAGGCTCGATTCAGTTTATTGGCCCTAAGATGCCGCTGGCGGACCCGGCTTTGGCCAAGCAGCGGCGTGAACTCCAAACCGAATTGACCGATGTTAAGAAACAACTGGCTGCCCGGCGTGGTGTATTGACGGACGATCTGGATGCCTGGGCCGGGCAGTTGCAGAAATCGCCAAGCGAGCCCGCGCAAACCCATGTGCTGCAGGTTGCCGAGTTTGCCTCGGAGCAGGGCTGCGAATCGGCCGTGCTGGAAGATGGTTCGGTGCTGGTGAAGGGCCCCGTGGTAGACAAAGACACTTACCAACTGACCGTGGAAACAAAGCTGACGGGCATTCGCGCCATCCGGCTGGAAACGCTCACGCACGAGTCGCTGCCTGGCCAAGGGCCGGGCCGCGGCGACGCCCAGCGGCCAAACTTTGTGCTGCATGCCTTTGCCATGGAGGCGGCCCCGGCCTCCGAACCCCAGGCCAAGTTCCAGCCGGTTTCGTTCAAGGGGGCGAGTGCCAGTTTTTCGCAAGCCCGGTTCGACGTGAGCGGGGCGATCGACGCCAGCTTGGAAACCGCCTGGGCGATCAATCCCAAGTTCGGCCAGCCGCATTGGGCCTCGTTTGCCACGGAGCAGCCGGTGGGATTCGCCGGCGGCACGCGGCTGTCGTTCCGCCTGGTGCAGAACTACGGCGGTGGCCGCACGATTGGCCGCTTTCGTTTGCTTGCCGAAACGGGTCAGGCATCGCCCCGGGATTTGCCGGCCGAGATCAGCAACGTCTTAGCGCGAGAGGCCAAGACGTGGAAGCCGGCCGATCGCAAGCTGCTGGTCGATCATCGAGTTGCCCAAGATGCGGAATCGACCCGGCTGCTAAAGTCGCAAGCAGCGTTGGAAAAGGAGCAAAAGGCCCTGGCGCCGCCAACCACGCTGGTGATGCAAGAGTTGGAAACGCCCCGCATGACCAGCATTTTTGCTCGCGGCGACTACCGCAATCCCAATGAGCCGGTGACGGCTGGCACTCCCCAAGTGTTGCACCCGTTCAACGAGTCGATCGCCAACGAGGGACGGCTGGATCGGCTGGCGCTCGCGCGGTGGTTGATGGATCGCGAGAATCCGTTGGTGGCCCGCGTGACGGTGAACCGCTGGTGGGCCGAGATTTTCGGCCAGGGACTCGTGGCCACGGTGGAAGACTTTGGTCTCAAGGGCGAGCCGGCCACCCATCCCGAGTTGCTCGACTGGTTGGCGGTGGAGTTCATGGACTCGGGCTGGTCGATGAAGCACATGATTAAAACGATGGTGCTATCGTCCACCTACCGGCAATCGTCGGCAATTACGGCGGAACAATGGGCGGCAGACGACCAGAATAAGTGGTATGGCCGCGGACCGCGGTTGCGGATGTCGGCGGAAACGATTCGCGACAACGCGCTGGCCATCGCCGGGCTGTTGAGCTTGAAGCAGGGCGGCCCGCCGATTCGTCCGTATCAGCCCGACGGCGTGTGGACGAAGGTGGGAGGTCAGAACTACAAGTACGAGGTCAGCCCTGGCGATGAAAGGTATCGCCGGGGTGTGTACGTGGTGCTCAAACGCGGGGCGCCGTATCCGAGCTTTGTGAACTTCGACGCCTCGGCTCGGCTGGCTTGCACCGTGAATCGCTCGCGGACCAATACACCGCTGCAAGCGCTGACCTTGCTGAACGATCCCGTATATGTGGAAGCGGCTCTGGCTCTGGCGGAGCGCATCTTGCGTGAGATGCCAGAAGCCGGCGACGGCGAGCGCCTCAAGCGAGCTTTCCAACTATGCACGGCCCGCGAGGCAGACAGTTTGGAACTGGCCATTTTGCAACGCTTACTGGAAGCTCAGCGCACGGCGGCGGCTAGTGATCCCTCTGGAAAGGGGACTGCCGCGATCGGAGATTTCAAGATGCCTGCCGATTTGGACGCGAAAGAGTTGGCGGCCTGGTATTCCGTGGCCACCACGCTGCTCAATTTGGACGAGACCATCACCAAGGAATAGTTTCCAGGCGACCCTTTCCCAGCGATGCAATTGCTCACGTCAGCAGCGCAGCGCGACCTACCGTTCGGATGCAACGATGAATTTTGACTCGCTTCCTGAACCGTCGTGCGGCCGCGGATTTGCGTCGGACTGCCTGCATCGGCGGGGTTTTCTGGGTCGGAGCGGCTTTGGCTTGGGTGCGTTTGCGTTGGCTTCGCTGCTCGTCAACGAGTCGTCGCAAGCCGCGCCACAGGGCCGCAAGCAACCGCTGGTGGGCCGGCAGCCTCACTTTGCGGCCCGCGCCAAGCACGTGATTTACCTGCACATGATCGGGGCGCCGAGCCAGATCGATCTGTTCGACGACAAGCCGGCCCTGCGAGAACATCACAACGAGCCCTGCCCCGAGTCGTTCACCGCAGGCAAGGACTTCGCGTTTATTGGCGGAGAACTGCGGCTGGCCGGTTCGCCGTTCAAGTTTGGCCGGCACGGCGCCAGTGGGCAATCGATGTCGGACTTGTTGCCCAATCTGGCGAAGGTGGCCGATGAGATCGCGATCGTCCGGTCGCTGCATACCGAGGAGATCAATCACGCGCCGGCCCAAATGTTTCTGCACACCGGGTTCGGGCGCGGCGGTCGTCCCAGCTTTGGCAGCTGGGTAAGCTATGGGCTCGGCTCGGAAAACTCCGACCTGCCGGCCTTTGTGGTGCTGTTATCGGGTCCCAAGGGGGGCGCTGGCACCAGCCTATGGGCGAATGGCTTCTTGCCCAGCGTGTATCAAGGGATTCAGTTCCGAGGCAGCGGCGACCCCGTGCTGTTTCTCTCGAATCCCGAGGGGCACAGCATGACCGATCGCCGGCAGGTGCTCGATTCGTTGGCCCAACTCAATCGCCAGCGGCTGCAAGTGGTGGGCGATCCGGAAATTGAAACGCGGATCAACCAGTACGAGATGGCCTACCGGATGCAAACTTCGGTGCCTGAGCTAATGGATGTGGCCAACGAAACCCAGGAGACGCTTGACCTGTACGGAGTGGAGCCGGGCAAGTCCTCGTTTGCCGCCAACTGCCTGTTGGCCCGCCGGTTGGTGGAGCGGGGCGTGCGGTTGATTGAGCTGTACGACGCCGATTGGGATCACCACGGCGGGCTGACCACGAGGTTGCCGGCCAAGTGCCGCGATGTTGATCAAGGCATGTCCGCCCTCGTGGCCGATCTCAAGCAACGCGGCTTGCTCGACGACACGCTGGTGATTTGGGGGGCCGAGTTTGGCCGCACCCCGCTGGCCCAGGGCTTCAATGGCAACGGCGAGAAAGTCACCGGGGGACGCGATCACCATAGAGACGCCTACACCATGTGGATGGCCGGCGGCGGCATCCGCGGCGGCGTCTCGCATGGGCAGACCGACGAATTTGGATTCGAGATCGTGGACCAACCTGTCCACGTTCACGACTTGAATGCCACGGTGCTGCACCTGCTGGGCCTGGACCATGAGCGGCTGACGTATAAATACCAGGGCCGCGAGTTCCGCCTGACCGATGTGCATGGGAATGTGATCAAGGAGTTGCTGGCTTAGGTTGGCCGGTTGGCGAAGACCACGCTCGCACCCGCGCCACACGCACGCTTGGCCGAGACGGCCAAGCCACGTGGGCTGCAATTCCGCTCAAGCTCGCAGGCATCGCAAGCCGATAGGGAAGGAATCGCCAGCGGGCAGCAAAGCGCAGCCGATCGAGGGGAAGGAATCGACTCCCCTCGGTTGACACTTGCGGCCCAGATGAGTAATTTTTAAGTGTTCGCTCGACCTGGATTTGCCCCCATCGTCTAGTGGCCCAGGACGTCGGGTTCTCAGCCCGAAAACAGGGGTTCGACTCCCCTTGGGGGTACTTTTTAAGCCGCACTTGTGCGGCTTTCTTTTTGCGCGGATCGTGCCGTGTCTGTCGGATTGGGGAGACTTGCGTCGCCGCCTGGGGGGCATGCCCTCCGCGATCACCACGCCACACGAGTAAGGACCGGGCCTGTTCCCATAATGCTCCTGGTGGCTCCGCGGCATCTTCTGGTTGCAAGAAGGGGGCGATTCTTTGAATCGACATCCTGCGCGGTCCCTTCTGTACGTTATGGCTCGACGGTATACTTACCAACCCCATTTGCTTGGAAGAGTTCGCGGCCGCGGCTCTTTTTTCTCCTTGTGTTGTACCGAGCGATATGACAAGCGTTGCCATTTTGGGCGCCACCGGCTATTCGGCGCTAGAACTGATCAAGATCCTGCTGCGGCACCCGGGGGCGGAAATCACTGCGCTGACCAGCCGCCAGGAAGGCAGCCCTCCGATTGCCAAGGTGCATCCGTCGCTGGCGGGCCGGATCGATATGCGGTGCGACGACCTGGAGCCGGCGGAAATTACGGCCCGGGCCGAGTGCGTGTTCTGCTGTCTTCCGCACGGGGTAACCACGGCCTGGGTGCCGAAGATTCTGGCCGGCGGCGCTCGGGCCATCGATTTGAGCGCCGATTACCGACTGAAAGACCCCGAGGTCTACGCCCAGTGGTATGGCGAAAAACACGGCGACCCCGAGCATTTGCCGAAAGCCGTGTACGGACTGCCGGAGTTGTTTCGGGAGGAAATCCGCGACGCCAAACTGATCGCGAATCCCGGGTGTTACCCCACCTCGGCCATCGTGGCGCTGTCGCCTTTTTTGCAGGCCGGGTTGATCGAACCGCGCACGATTATCGTGGACTCGAAGAGCGGCATTTCGGGCGCCGGCCGGCAACCCAAGTTGGGCACGCATTTTCCCGAGTGCAATGAAAGCGTTTCCGCCTACAACGTGGGCAAGCACCGGCACACGCCCGAGATTGAGCAGATTCTAGGGCATGCGGCTGGTGAAACGGTGGAAGTCATTTTCACCCCGCATTTGATTCCCATGGATCGCGGCATCCTGACGACCACCTATTCCACCCCCAAGGCGCCGGTCAGCGAAGAACAACTGTTCCAAACGCTGCGGGCCTTCTACGCCAGCCATCCTTTTGTACGGGTGGTGGACCATTTGCCGTCGACCAAGGACAGCGTGCACACCAACTTCTGCGACGTGACGGTGCGGGTGGTGCGGGGCAAGGTAGTGACCGTCAGTTGCGAAGACAACCTGATCAAGGGCGCCTCGGGGGCGGCCGTGCAGAACTTCAACCTGATGTTCGGCCACGACGAAACCACGGCGTTGTACTTCTAATCGCCGCGAGTTTCCGCACGTTTCCGCAAGGCGGAAGGGCAACTCTGCGCCCTGCCCGTGGCCATTTTTGAATTCCGGCCAGAATTATCTATAATCTGGGCAGCCGGATTATCTATAATCGGGAAAGCAATGGCGGCGCGCATCTCGCGGGCGCCGTTCGCATGAATTGCCTGCTTCGTATTGCCCCCCCTGCCTCCAATTATCGCGCGCCATGAGAGCTTCGTTCAACGCGGTTCCCACCTCCGCCGAGTTGC
Organism: uncultured Pirellulales bacterium; assembly: GCA_964445985.1. Lineage (GTDB taxonomy): Bacteria > Planctomycetota > Planctomycetia > Pirellulales > S012-138 > CAYUMU01. Next base: position 29,379 of record CAYUMU010000048.1, read on the forward strand.
GGCAGTTCGAGCGGGATCTGCGGTTTTATCCTGCGACGACCGTCCACCCGATGGTGCTGTCGAACCAACAGATTCAGGATTTTAACCGCGATGGATATCTGCGTGGGCTGAGGGCCTTTGCGGCGTCGCAGGTTGAAGCGGTGCGGAGCTACTTCGATGGGCTTTTGGCCCGCGTGCTGGCTGAAGGCGGAGACAGTTACTCCATCAGTACAGCCCATCTGAAGTATGGGCCGGTTTACGATTTGCTGGTGCACCCCAAGATTGTGGCGGTGGTGCGCGACCTGCTGGGCGACGACGTGATTGGCTGGGGGTCGCACTTCTTTTGCAAACTGCCGCGCGATGGCAAGCAAGTGGCCTGGCACCAGGACGCCAGCTATTGGCCGCTGACGCCCTCGAAGACCGTCACGGTGTGGTTGGCCATCGACGATGCCGACGAAGAGAACGCCTGCATGAAGTTTATTGCCGGCTCGCACCACCATGGTCACCTCACCTATCGCGAGAGCAGCGAGGCCGATCATAATGTGCTGAATCAGTCGATTGAAAATCCCGAGCAGTACGGCACGGTGGTTTGCGACCAGCTTTTGGCCGGCGAGTTTTCGGTGCATTCTGACTTGCTGCTACACGGTTCGGAGGCGAACGCTTCGGATCGGCGGCGGTGTGGGCTCACGCTGCGGTATTGCACGCCCGACGTGAGGGCTGGCAACAATTGGCATGCAAAGGGCGTGGTGGTGGCGGGCCGCGACGAATCGGGCCATTGGGCCAATCCACCTCGGCCGGAGGATGCATGATGGCCTCGGTTCGAACTAAACCGCCACTCATGCGGCCCGTTCACGAAGCCCGCATCGATCATGGGCAGCGACGAAAGACCGTGGTCAAGCAGCTATTGGCCGCCATCTTTCAAGGCGAGTTGAAGGCCGGAGAGCGACTGATCATTCAAGACCTGGCCAAACGGTTGGGAGTGAGCCCGACGCCCATCCGCGAGGCGCTGGTGGAATTGGAGGGGATCGGGATCATCGACTTCATTCCCAACTGTGGCGGCGTGGTGCGAGAGGTCACGGGCAACGATGTCAAAGAAGTTTGCCAGGTTCGCAAAGCCTTGGAATGCGAAGCCACGCGCAGCGCGTGCGGCCGCATCGAACGAGCCAAGCTGGAAGAATTGGCGGAAGCGTTCCGCAGGGTGCGATCGGCCAAACGCCACGGCGCTACCTTTGTGGAGAAGGCCAGGCAGTTGGACAGCCAACTTCACGACCTGATTGCCCAGAGTTGCGGGAACCGCTTTTTAGCGGGCGAACTCGAGCGAATGAAGCTGCTATTTCGGGCATTCCGCGATGCCAGTTGGGAAAAGCGGTTGGCCCATAATGACTGCCTGCGGGTAGCCGAAGAGGCGACTGAGCATTTGGCGATTGTGGAGCCGCTGATTGCTGGCGACGGCGAGCGGGCTTCGCAGGCGATGGCAAATCACATTCAGTCGGGCGAAGAATATTGGAGCCGAGGGCTGCGGGCGAATTAAGACACGGATTGCGCGGGCAGCGCACCGTTGAGGAAATAGCTCATCAGATTGTGCTGACGATCGCTGAGAGCCGAACTTGCGTTTTGCTTTATCGTCCGCCAGCGCGGTATATATAGAATTTCAGGAAAAGGATCGCAGCCTATGCGTTTTGCATTCTCTCGGATCGCCGGAACAGGTCGCCATGGCGGCTGGCCGCTGATCGTGGTATTGCTGGTGGCGGCTGGGTGGGGGCTGCCAGCTTCGGCGAGAGCGGAAAGCCCGCTGGAGTACAACCGCGACGTGCGACCGATTTTGGCCGAGAATTGCTTTGCCTGCCATGGCGCCGATAGCGCCGCGCGAAAGGCAGAACTGCGATTGGACCAGCGCGACGCGGCCGTGGATTTTGGCGCCATTGTGCCGGGCAAGCCGGAGCAAAGCGCGTTGCTAGAACGCGTGCTATCGAACGACGCGGACAGCTTGATGCCGCCGCCCGAAACCAAGAAAACACTCACGGTGGCCGAAAAAGCTATTTTGAAGCGGTGGATCACGGAAGGGGCCGCGTATCAACCGCATTGGTCGTTCATGGCTCCCACGCGGCCAGAACTGCCTAAGGTTAAAAACGCTGCATGGGGCAAGAACGCCATCGATCGCTTTGTGCTGGCGAACTTGGAAGAGGCCGGCCTTTCGCCTGCTCCCCAAGCGGAACCGCGGACGTTGTTTCGGCGGTTGCATTTGGATGTGACCGGCCTGCCGCCTTCGCCCGAAGATATGGAAGCATTCGTGCGCGACTTTGGCCAGCGCGGCGACGTGGCGCTGTCGGAATGGATTGACCGCCTGATGAAATCGCCGGCCTGGGGTGAACACCGCGGCCGGTATTGGTTGGATGCAGCGCGGTATGGCGACACGCACGGCTTGCACTTCGACAATTATCGCGAAATGTGGCCCTATCGCGATTGGGTGATCCGCTCGTTCAATGCCAACCAACCCTTCGATCGGTTTACGGTGGAGCAGATCGCGGGCGACTTGCTGGAGAATCCGAGCGAAGACCAACTTATTGCCACGGGATTTCAGCGTTGCAATATCACGACCAATGAGGGCGGCACCATCGACGCTGAGAATCTGGCCAATTACGCGGCCGATCGCGTGCAGACCTTTGGCTGGGTTTATCTGGGCTTAACCACGAATTGTGCCCAATGCCATGATCACAAGTTCGATCCGATTACTCAGCACGACTATTACTCACTGGCCGCGTTCTTTCGCAATACAACGCAAGGTCCCAAAGACGGAAACGTGAAAGATGGCCGCGGCCCGCTGCTGGTGCTGCCGGCCGAAGCGGATAAGGAGCGGTGGAAGTCACTGCCAGGCGAAATCGCCGCGGCCAAGAGTCAGCTTGAGCAGCATAAGCGGCAGGCGCAGCCCAAGTTTGAAGCGTGGATCGCAAAGGCGACCGCGGCGGGGCTCGAGGAGCAACTACCAAGCGATGAACTGATATTGCATGTTCCGCTGGTTGAAGGACAAGGAGATGAGATTCAAAGCCTGGGCGAGAGCCCAGCTACCCATCAGGCCACGGGCAGCATTGAATGGCAGCCCAATGGCAAGCTCGGATCGGCCGCCGTGCTGAAGTCGGGCAGCACCTTCGAACTGGGCGACCTGGCCGATTTGGAAAAGGATCAGGCGTTCAGCTACGGGGCCTGGGTGCGCACGGCGAAGGCCGACGCCATGGCCGCCATTTTGGCCAGGATGGACGAAGGAGCGGCGCATCGCGGCTGGGACCTCTGGCAAAATGGCGCGGAGTTTGCGGTGCATATCGTCGACACGTGGCCGTCTAACGCCATTAAGGTTTCGACACAAGGCGCGGCGGGCAAGCCGGGGCAATGGCAGCATGTCTTGATGACCTACGACGGGTCGGGCAAACCGGCTGGCGTGCGAATCTATGTCAATGGCAAAGAGCAAAAACTGAAGGTCGACCAGGGCTCACTCAAGGCCAACGCCAGCATCCGCGCGAAAACGCCGCTGCGGATTGGCCAGCGTAGCCGAGGTTCTGTATTCGAGGGGGGGTCCGTTCAGGATGTCAGAATCTATGGTCGGCAATTGACCGCTAGCGAAGTGGGCGCACTGTCAGGAATTGCCGAGTTGGCAGCCATTCTCGGCCGAGACCCTTCCAAACGCACGGCGCCGCAACAAGCGGCGCTGCTGGAGCACTATCTCACGGTGCAAGATGACAAGCATCCGGCGTTGGCCAAGGCGGTTGTTGATCTGGAAGCCGAGTTGGAAGCCATTCGAGCTCGGAGCCCGATCACACATATTCAGGAGGAGAAGCCGGGCAGCCAGGCGATGGCCAACATTCTGATGCGTGGTGAATATGACCGGCCAGCGGATGAGGTGGAGGCCGCTCCGCCTGCTTTCCTGCATCCGCTGAGCGAGGGCGCGCCGCGGAATCGGCTGGGTTTGGCGTTGTGGCTGGTGGACTCGGCCAATCCGCTTACAGCCCGAGTGACGGTGAACCGTTTCTGGCAGCAGGTGTTTGGCCGGGGACTCGTGACGACGTCGGAAGATTTTGGGGTGATGGGCGCGTTGCCAAGCCATCCCGAATTGCTGGATTGGCTGGCCCTGGATTTCCAGGAGAACGGTTGGGATGTCAAGCGGCAGTTCAAGCAAATGCTGATGAGCGCCACGTATCGGCAGGCCGCGTTAACCACGGCGGAGAAGCTCGACAAGGACCGCGACAACCTGCTGCTGTCGCGCGGTCCGCGGTTTCGGATGGATGGCGAAATGCTGCGCGATGTGGCGCTGGCCAGCAGCGGCTTGCTGTCGTCGAAAATGTATGGCCCGGGAGTGAAGCCGTATCAGCCGGAGGCGCTGTGGGACATTGTGGGCCTGCCGGGCGGCGATACGCGGAAGTACGTTCAGGATCATGGTGAAGATCTCTATCGCCGCAGTTTGTATACGTTTTGGAAACGAATGTCGCCCCCGCCGAATCTAGAAGTCTTCAACGCGCCCAGTCGGGAGGTATGTGCCGTGCGCCGCGAGCGGACCAACACGCCGTTGCAAGCGCTGGTGACTTTAAACGATCCTCAATTCGTGGAGGCAGCCCGACGGCTGGCGGAGTTGGCCCTGGGTTCGGCCGGAACCGAAGACCAGAAAGCCTTGCCGTTGATTTCCGAGCGCGTGCTGGGGCGTTCGTTCAACGATCGCGAACAGGCGATTTTATTGGCTGATCGGGCCGAGTATCTCGCGTACTACCAGGCCAACGCAGCAGACGCGCAGGCCTTGATTGCGATTGGCGAATCGGAGCCTCAGGCAGGTTTAGATCCGGCCGTTCTGGCCGCGTGGACCATGGTTTGCAACCAGGTGCTCAATCTGGATGAAGCGCTGAACAAATAAATCTGAATCTATGACAACAGGTCACACTATGAATATTTTCCCATCGCACGACGCCTTGCAGACGCGGCGTCAGTTTTTTACGACCGGCCGCAACGTGGTCGGGAGCGCGGCCTTGGCTTCGTTGCTGGGGCCGGCGTTGGCCGCCGGCGAGGAGCGGGCGTCGAGCGGGGCGAATCCACGGGGTTCCCGGCACCCACGGGGACCACAAGGGCCGCAGTTTACGCCCAGGGCCAAGCGGGTGATCTATTTGCATATGGTGGGCGGACCATCGCAGATGGATCTGTTCGACTACAAGCCAGGCATGCAGGAATGGTTCGATAAGGATCTGCCCGACTCGATTCGCAAGGGGCAGCGACTAACGACCATGACCAGCGGCCAGGCGCGGTTCCCGATCGCTCCATCCAAGTTCAAATTCAGCCAGGCCGGCGAATGCGGCATGTGGATGAATACAGAGCTATTGCCGAATCTGGCCAAAAAGGCCGACGAGATTTGCTGGATGCGCACGCTGAATACCGAGGCCATTAACCACGAGCCGGCGATCGCGGCGATGCAGACGGGCAATCAAGTCACGGGGCGCCCCTGCTTGGGTTCGTGGGCCTCTTATGGGTTGGGCTCCGAGAATGAGAATCTGCCGGCGTTTGTGGTGTTGGTGGCGATTCCCAGCAATCGCGAACAGGAACAGGCCATTTCGGCGCGGCTCTGGAGCGCTGGGTATCTTTCGGGCGAGCACGCCGGCGTATCGTTCCGCAGTCAGGGCGATCCGATCCTCTACATCAATAATCCACCCGGCGTGCCCAGCGCCCTGCGCAAGCGGTCGATTGACGGATTGAATCAACTGAATGAACTGAATTTTCAAAACCTGGGCGATCCCGAGACGCGTACCCGGATTCAGCAATATGAAATGGCGTTTCGCATGCAGGCCAGCGTGCCGGAATTGACCGACCTGAGCAACGAGACGCAACATACGTTCGAGCTGTATGGCGAAGAGGCCAAGAAACCGGGATCATTTGCCAACACGGTACTCATGTCGCGCCGTCTGGCCGAGCGGGGCGTGCGGTTCATACAGGTTTATCACAACAACTGGGACCATCACTCCAACGTGGCCAATCGAATGCCCAGCCAGTGCAAGGACGTGGATCAACCTTGCCATGCGCTGCTGGAAGACCTCAAGCAGCGGGGCATGCTGGAAGATACGCTGATCATTTGGGGCGGCGAGTTCGGCCGCACCATCTATACGCAAGGCAAGCTTTCCCGGGAGAACTATGGCCGGGACCATCATCCGCGTTGTTTCAGCATGTGGATGGCTGGCGGCGGCGCCCGGGGCGGAGCGATCCACGGCGAGACCGACGACTTCTCATACAACATCGTGAAAGACCCGATTCATATTCGCGACTTCCATGCCACGATCTTGCACTTGCTGGGCTTTGATCACGAGCGGTTTGCTTACAAGTTTCAAGGATTGGATCAGCGGTTGACGGGCGTGTTTCCGGCGCACGTGATCAAGGAATTGATTGCGTAGTCGCTGACGCAGGGGTGGGCACCATAGTTTCTTGCTCGTTAACATCTCTGCAAGCCGCGGAGAACCTTAATGCCTCAGCGTCCGTTTGCGGTTTATCCGCGTTAAGACCATTGAATCCCCATGCCGTCCGAATTGTCATCCCGTTAACCGAAAGTGTTCCGTTCCGGGACGTTTTGTTCCAACCTTGTTCATGGTTCGTTCCGATGCCTCGTGCACTGGGTTCCCGCCTTCGCGGGAATGACGGATCTTGGGCTGATCGTCATTTTCATGAAATTGCATTGAGGCCGGTTAGCGTTCCGGTGCTGGTGCCGAATTGGTCGGTTTCCATGCCGAGGCCCTGGAGCATGCTGACGAACAAATTGCACAGCGGCGGGGGATTTTGCTGATCGAACGCCAGATGCTGGCCGTGCTGGTAGCCACCCCCGGCAAAGAGCACAGGCAGGTTGCGAGTGGAGTGGCCGGCGGCGTTGCCGAGGTTGCTGCTGAAGAAGACCATGGTGCGGTCGAGCAGGCTTTCGCCCTCTTCGGTGGTTTGCTTCAGCTTGCCGAGGAATTCGCGGAAGGTGGCGAGCTTTTCGAGCTCGAGCTTCTTGAGTTGGGCAAGTTTGGTGGGATCGTTGCCATGATGGGAAAGGTCGTGGTGTCCCTGGCTTACGCCGGGGATGGGCGGAACGCCACTGGTGCCGAGCAATTGCAGCGTGATCAGGCGGGTGGAATCGGTTTGCAGGGCCAGATGGATCAGGTCAAACCACAGCCGGCTCTTGCCCACCAGGTCGGTGCTACTGGCGGTATTCTGGGGCGGCTTGACGTTCACCTGGGGCTTTGGTTTTTTTGACCAGACTTCGGCCTGGGCCAACTGCTGTTCGAGTTCGCGCACGCTGGTGAGGTATTCTTCCAGCTTGTCGCGGTCGCCGGGACCTAACGAGGATTGGAGCCGCCGAGCCTGGGCGCGAATGGCGTCGAGCACGCTATGGCCGTCTTGCAAGCGGCGGGCCTGGGCGCGGACTTCGTCGGGCCGGCCTTCAATGAACAGCTTGGCAAACACGCTGGACGGCCAAGCGTCGGCGGGCACCTTCGCGCCGCTACGGGTCCAAGACAGGCCGGAGCCTTCGCAACTGAGCGGCAGGCTGGCAAAGCGGGTTTGGCCGCGAAGAAACTCGGCGGCAACCTGATCGACCGAGACGCTGTTGCGGAAGCCTTCGCGTCGTTCGGGGTGGACGGCCCCCGTGAGAAAGCTGGCGTTGGAGTCGTGGCTGGGGCCAACCTCGGGATGGGCAAGCCCTGAGATAACCGTGAAGTCGCCGCGCAGCTCTTGAAACACTTCTAAATAAGGCGTGGATTCATAAGCGGCGCCGGCCGTTTGGGGGAAGAAGTTTGGCGGATGCAAGCCCAGGGGGGTGTTGATGCAAATCATGCGACGCTTGGGCAGGCTGCGAGCGTGGCCGCGAGCCGAGGAAGGCAGCATGGCGTCGAGCATCGGCAGGGCCAAGGCAACGCCGGCGCCGCGAAGAAAGGTTCGTCGATGAAGGGCCATAGCTTTATCCTCAGGGTGGAATCCGTTTTTTTCGATACCTGGCAACGGTTGATCGTCGTTTGCTTCCCTTACTTGCGCTGAAACAATTCGCTCTTCACTACTTCGTGAATCAACGAACGCAGACCATAGTCGCGTTCGCGAATGTTTGCCACGATTTGTTCGATGCGCGGTTGATCGGCCGGCGACGGGGCTGATCCCGTGGCGTAGGCGACCAGCCGAACGGCCAGCGCGTTGGCAATTTGGTCTTGGTCTTCCAATAGCAACTGTTTGTATTGGTCGATGTTTTCGAACCGGCGGCCATCGGCCAAGACATCGGCTGGATCGACGGGCTTGCCTTCATTGTAGGTCATGCGTTTACCGTCGATGCTTACCGGCTGACCGCCGCCCGTAACGCGATATTTTTCGCGCCAGCCGCCAATCACGTCGAAGCTTTCGAGGGCGAAGCCGGGCGGGTCCATCTTGACGTGGCAACTGGCGCAGGTTTCGAGCGCGCGATGGCTGGCGAGTTGCTCGCGAATGGTGGTAGCGCCGCGGATATCGGGATCGAGCCCTGGCACTTCGTCCGGGGGCGGCGACGGGGGAGTGCCCAGGATTCGATCGAGCACCCAGGCGCCCCGCATTACGGGCGAGGTTGTGGTGCCATTGGCGGTAACTTTGAGCACGCTGGCCATGGTGAGCACACCGCCGCGGTGACTGTCTGGCGGCAGTTTCACTTTTTGAAACTCCCAGCCTGAGGGGCCTGGGATGTTGTAGTGCCTCGCCAGCCGACCATTGATCAGGGAAAAGTCCGAAGCGATGAAGTTGCTTACGCTGAGGTCGTGTTTCAGAAGTTCCTCGAAGAAGAGTTCGGTCTCGCGAATCATGGAGACCTTGAGCATGTGGTCGTATTCGGGATAGAGCCGGCCGCTGGGTTCGGTAAAGTCGATCTCCCGCAACCGCAGCCACTGGCCGACAAAGTTTTCGGTGAAGGCCGCGGCTTTGGCGTCGCTCAGCATCCGCTCCACTTGGACCCGCAAGACTTCGGGTTGACTGAGCTTGCCCTGCTCGGCCAGGGCGAACAGTTCTTCGTCGGGCATGCTGCTCCAGAAGAAATACGAGAGCCGGCTGGCGAGGGCGAAATCGTCGAGTTGGCCGGGAGCTTCGCGGAGGAAGAGAAACTCGGGCGACAACAGCACCCCTTTGAGGGCGGCTCGCATCGCCTGTTCGAAGGTATACTCGGCGGCCAGCTTATCTTTGACAATATCGAGATAGGGTTGCACGTCGGCTGGTTTCACCGGGCGGCGAAATGCGCGGCGGGTGAATTTGGTGAGAATTCGTGCTGCATCGACCAAGGGTTGCTGGGATACGACTTCGACCCTGCGGCTAAAGTTGAAGGTCGGCGCGGGCGCCTGTTCCAAGTCGCCAAAGATGTTGGCGTGGCTGGTCGGTGGCCAGGCGTCGTACAGGGGGCCTTCAACTTCTACCCAGCCCAGGGCCAGACCAGGGCCTTGGTATTTATCGGCGCCGATGGCGTTCACGGTTTGCGCGGCGGCCAGGCCGTAGGGCAAAATGTTGATCGTGGTGCGCGGCTCCATGTATTGAATGAACTCCGTCACACTGGCCTGATTGGCCGGCGCATCGAAATAGCCCACCAGGCCATCTTTGCCTGCCAGCCGCGTTTGCCCTGCCGTGACGCGATACGTGACGGGCTTGCCTTCACTCTGAAAACCGGCGGCCAAAATTCGGAAACGGTAATTTCCGCCGTCGGGAGGGTAGAAGCCTGTCAGGCCCACCGTTTGCCACGGCGATGACGAGAAGCACACGACGGCGTCGTTCAGGTGACGGAAAACGCTTTCCGTGGTGACCTTGATTTGCCGAGTTTCGGCGGCGGGAATTCGCGTCTGGATGAGTGGCGGCCGGGGACCGTTGACGATGGCACGATCCAAGGCCATATCGGCCGCTTCCAAATAGCGTTCCATCAAGAAGGGGGAGGTATGGAGCGCCGCGGCGGCGTTGTCGAAACCGTTGGCCTCGCCATCCTCGGGCAACTGACTCTTCAGGTTGATTTTAATGCCAAAGAGGTCACACACGGTGTTTTGGTATTCGGTTCGGTTCAAGCGGCGCAGCACCACGCGGCCCTGGGCTTCGTTGGTGGAGAATTGACCGCGGATCGATTGGATGAGCGTTTGCAATTCTGGAGCCGAAGGTTGGGGATGGTCCGCGGGAGGCATTTCGCCTGCCTGCAGGCGTTTGAGCACGGTTTGCCAGGCCATGCGGTTCGCGGTGTTGGTGAAGTCGGCGCCCAACTGATCGAGGCGGAGGTTTTTCTCCTGAGAATTGGGACCATGGCAGTCGAGACAATAGCGGGCGAATAGCGGCTGAACGTGCTGCTCAAATTGTTTACGGGCGGTTGCCATGTCATCGTCTGCCAACGCCAGGGAAGTGGCGCCAACCACGATAAGCAGCATGCACAAAGGTTGGCAGCGCCACCGGTGCAATGCTCGCATCGTTGCCGCTACGGGGCGTTCGTCGGCACGTTGCGGTGGGGAGATGATCGCCATAGTCAAGGTTCGAGACTATTCAAGGGATGGTATTTTCTCACGTCGCTACGACTTCGGTGACCGACGGACGAAGGGCGGTAGGGCAATTCGGCCAGGCGTGGGCAAGCAGTCGTTCCCCCTCGTCATTACTTGCTCGCTTTCGATTCTAGCGGACGGCGGTCGTCCGCACGAAGCAAAAAAGGGAGCGAAAGGGTCGGGGGAACTGCTTTGCTGGTACGGGACGGGAATTCCGGGCAGACTTTCAGGATGGGGGACTGCCGATGAAAACCAGGCCGTGGCGGGTGTTAGAGTGCCTGGAGGACCGAGCGCAGGGTGCTCAGGAAGAGGTCGATATCGGCCTGGGTGTTGTAACCGTGGATGGCGATTCGCAGGCGTCCGGCGTGCTGCATGACGTGGATGTTGCGGGATTGCAGTGCGTCGTGGATCTGGTTCGCTTGCGGGTGGCGGAAGGCGATGATGCCGGCCAGGGCTTCGGAATCCGCCGGGGTGAGCATTTCCAACGGGAGGTTTTGGAGCTCTTGGAAACAGGCCCGAGTGAGTGGCTGCGCCTGGGCGTGGATGGCGGGCACGCCAACCGACTGCAAGTATTCGAGCGCGGCTCGGATGGCGTAAATCGCTGGGTAGTTGGGCATGCCAACGCCGAATCCGGCCGCGCCGGGTTTGCTCTGAGCGCTCGCAAAGCGGGTCGCGCCGAAGGGGTCTTCGAGGTGGAACCAGCCGCCGGCTGGCACGTGCCACTGCGAAGCGCTGCGGGCGGGTACGCCGACCAGCCCTCCGCCGTGGCTGCCGAGAATCCATTTGTGCGTGCTGCTGACAATGAGGTCGACGCCCTCGAGCTGGAGGGGAACACGCCCTAGCGCTTGCGTCACGTCGACGGCGATTTGGGCGGAAGAGTGGCGGCGCGTGGCTTCAATGATCCGCGAAAGCGGCGCTAGCGCCCCGTTATAGAAGCTGACCAGCGACGTGGTGACGAGCCGCATGCGAGGGCCGAGCAGCGGTTGTAAATCTTCCACGCGCAAAGCGCCTTGCCGTGCGTGCCAGAGTTTGACGGTGGCGGGGCAGTCCGGTTGCAACCACGGCGTGGCGCCGGCGGGAAAATCGAGGTCGTTGATCACCACTTCGTCGCCTTCGCGCAACCGCAGCGCCAGGGCGGCCAGGTTGAAGGCTTCGGAAGCGCAGGAGCAAATGCCGATTTCGTCGGCGGTGAGGCCGAAGAGCCCCGCCGTGAGTTCGCGGGTGGCTTGCCACTGGGCGGCGTGGGCCGTGCGGCCGGCCATGCCGAGTTGCTTGTCGGTAAAGTATTGCAGCAGGGCCTCGCGCACCTGCAGCGGCGGGATGCCTTCGGCGGCCGTGTTGAGGTAGGTCATGCCGGCCAGCGACGGAAAATCTCGATTGCGGCTGTGGGCGGTGAGCAAGGGAGGGATCCTGAGTGCGGGTGGAATGGCCGCCTGGCTTGGCCGGCTTCTATTTGGCAACGACTACCACGCGGAGATCGCAAACATTGGTATGGGTGGGACCGGTTTGGATCAAGCCGCCGAGCGGTGCGAAAAAATGGTAGGCGTCGTTGCGGCGAAGGAAGTCGGCCGGATCGAGATGTTGTTGTTGTGCCGCTTCCCAAACGGTCTGATCGATGAATGCCCCGGCAGCATCGGTGGGGCCGTCTTCGCCGTCGGTTCCGCCCGACAGCAGGGCCAGGCCGTGCAAGCCGTGGTGGGCAAGCTGCTCGAGGGCCGCGAGGACCAGTTGTTGATTGCGCCCGCCGAGGCCGCGAATGCTGGGATCGGCCAGTTTGACCACCGGTTCGCCGCCGGTAATCAGGCAGTCGGGCCGGGGGGAGTCGCGCATGCGAAGGGCCATGTTGGCCAAGTGCCGGCCTACCTGTTCGGCCTCGGGCTCAAGCTGGGTGGCGGCGTCGAGGGCGGCCGAGTAACCGAGCCGTTCGGCTTCGATACCGGCGGCATCCACGGCCACGGCATTGTTGCCAATCACATGGATGGAACTGGCGCAGGTGGGGGATGGGCGACGCGTTTCTTGTTGCAGCGTTTGAAAGACGGCGGCAGAAATGCCGGCCTGCTGGGCCTGGTACTTTTCCAAGACGGCGAGCGCTTCGGCGGCGGTGGAAGTATCGGGCACCGTGGGGCCTGAGGCGATCACATCGAGCGGATCGCCAATGACGTCGGAAATCACGAGGGTGACAAGGTGACCGGCGCGGCAGGCGCGGAGCAGGCCGCCGCCTTTGATCTGGCTAAGATGCTTGCGAACCGTGTTGAGCTCGATGATGTTGGCGCCCGCCGAACTGAGATGCCGGGTAACCTGAAGTTTATCGGCCAGGGTGATGCCGGCGGCGGGAGCGGGCAGCAGGGCACTGCCGCCGCCCGAAAGCAAGCACACGCACAGGTCGTTGAGCCCCAGGTTTTGCACCAGGTTGAGAATTTCGCGGCTGCCCTGCACGCCAGCCGCGGTCGGTTCGTTCACGCCGGCGGGGCGGGCTGGGTGCAGATGGATGCGGGAAGTTGCCAGCGAGTCGGCTGTGTGGGCGTGGTCGGGTCGTTCGCAACCGGCGGGCACGTTGATCCAGCCTTGCACCTGCTTGGCTTGAAGCAGTTTGGGGCCGAGCGCCGCGGCGAACCCGGCGGCCATGCCAGCCCCGGCTTTGCCTGCCCCCACCACCACGATTCGCTCAAGCGACGCCAACGAATAGGGCGTGCCGGCGATCACCAGCGCGCCGTCTTCGACTTGGACGTGTTCGGACACCAGGCGATCGGATCGCACGGCATCGACGCCGGCGGTCCAGATTTGCAGGGCGTGCCGGCGCAGTTGCTCGGCCATGGAGGAATGCTCCGCTGAATTCACGCGTTTCTCCGAATGCGAAGCAGATCCATCCACTGGGTTGGTTGATCGATGGTGAATTCGCCGAGGCTGTTGGGAGCGGCGGCGCAGAGCACCACGCCGAGCAGCAAACGGACCTGGCCATCGAGATATTTGCCGGAGACGGAGCACCAGGGAGTGCCCTGTCCTCGTTCGCCGGGCAACTTGCAGTTGGCGAAAAAGCTATTGGAGAAACCCGCGGGGCTGAGTTGGGCCGGCCAAACTTGCACGAAGGGTTGGTCGCGTTCGAAGACGTCGCCCAAGCCGGGCACGATGCGGTTGAGGATGACTTTGAGCTGCGTTTCGTTGGGGAAGCCGCCGCCGGTGCCCATGGGGGCGATGACCGTGGCGGCGATTCGCACCGGAGCCCCGTAGCATTCCAATTGCGTGCCTGCCTCGGGCGGTCCGTGGCTACCGAGTCGCTGGACATCGACAGAGGGCAAATTCACCGTGGCATGCACGGCCGGCTTGCGGCCGCGGAGTACGATGACGACCCCGATCACCAACAGCAGAATAGCGATGGCCGCGCCGATCAGGGTGGCTGGCCCGAGGCCGAGGAAGTCCGTATCGGGCACGGTGATACCCTGTGGAGTGAAGTTGGAAAACAAGCCAGGAGCAGGTCGGCCCTGCCAACTTAACTGAGTGTTCTGAGTTTGGCGAGGAACAGGCTGATTTTAGAGAATGGGGCCGGGGCTGTCACTTCGGCGGGAAGACGATTTCGACCGGGCTCGGCGGGAGGAGGGGGGCATGGCTTGGAATGGAGGGGCAAATGGCGGCAGATTTGCTCGACGCGGCCAGCACCGACAGAGTACGATCGTAGGCGTGCCGCGCGGGCATGGTTGGTTTCCTTGGTTTGCTCATGGGAATGACGCGAAATGCTGAGGCGGAACCGAAGTCGAATGCCAATGATCTGGCTGGCGTTGGCCATGGGCGGCTTGGTTTGCGTACCGGCGGCGCCCGCCCTGGCCGAGCCAGCAGCTGAAGCGACCGCTGCTCGAGGTGGCGCCGTCGAAAAGTCTGCTGCTGACAATGCCGCTTTCGACGGCGTGGTGAAGCCATTCTTGACCCAGCATTGCCTGGCCTGTCATGGCGCCGAAACTGCCAAGGCCGGTTACCGGGTGGACACGCTGGGGTCTGATTTTTCGGTGGCCACCACCGCCGAGCATTGGAAAGAGGTGATGGACCGGGTTCAGGCGGGTGAAATGCCGCCAGAGGGCCGGGATCGTCCTACTGCCGGGCAAGTCTCCGCGTTGGCCAATTGGGTTAACGCCAACTTGCGGCAGGTGGAACTGGCGGCCAAGAAGGCAGGGGGCAGCATACCCATGCGGCGACTGAATCGCGACGAATATGCCAATACCATCCGCGACCTGCTCAAGCTGGATGAGAATATTGTGCGGCCGCTGCTGGAAGAGATGCCGGCCGACGGCACGGCCGAGGGCTTCGATCGCCTAGGCGTGGCGCTGTTTTTTGATCAAACGCAAATCGAACGTAGCTTGGACGCCGCCGAAAAGCTGGCCGCGCGGGCCATTGTGGACGAACCGCCCAAAACCAATCGGCTCGTCACCCGGTTTGAGATTTTGCGGCGGAAGCCGCCAGGCGACATGGTCGAGGTGTTTCCCGCCTTTAAGCACACCATACCGCGGGGGGCCAAGGATCGGATCATTCGGCCCGAGGTAATTGAGCATATCCAGGGCTATCCCACGTATCGTCGCGAGTACGAAGGCTGGGGCGCCATCGACCATTTCAGCGTGCGGAACGTGGTCACCGAAGACGGCTACTATCGCTTCCGCATTCATGCCAAGGTGGATAACCGCGGCCGCGCCGAGCCGAACAAATTTCGCTTGCAATACGCCATGGATTCGCCGATTCAAGTGGAGCAAGAAGTACTGCTCGACGAGAGCGGAACCACCGAGGCCATGGTGTTCTTGCGCGGACCGGTCAACGGCGAGGTAAAAGGGCCGCAGGTGTTTCGGCTGCTGTGGAATCACACCAAAGACGCGGTGATTCGCGAGCCCAAGTACCAGGCACTGGTTTCCCAGTGGACGGGGCTCCGCGGCCGCATGGAACGCGCCGCCACCAATCGCGCGCCGCAGGCGGAAATGGACTCGCTTCGTCGCGAGCGCGACGCCCTGGAAGCCAGGCTCAACGCCTGGACGGGGCCGGCCAACATCTACAATCCAGCTATGGATCTAGAGAAACTTCCCAGGCTGTTGATGGAATCGATCGAGATCGAAGGGCCGATCCAACCAAAATGGCCGCCGGAAAGCCATCGGGCGATTTTCTTCGACGGAGACGAGCGGAGCGACGACGGATACGCCCGCGAGATTTTTGCTCGGCTGTTGCCGAGGGCCTATCGCCGGCCGGTTACCGAGGACGAAGTGCAAGCCGTGGTGGATGTGGTAAAAGCGGCGCAAGACCAGCATCAACTGCCATTCCGCGCTGCGGTGCGTGTGGGCCTGCAATGGGTGCTGTGTTCGCCCGGCTTTGTGTTCTTGCACGAACCGGCCGGAGATACCGCTGGCAGCCGGCAACTGACCGACCATGAGTTGGCTTCGCGGTCGTCGTACTTTTTATGGAGCACCATGCCCGACGAGGCCCTGTTTGCCGTGGCGGCGGCCGGCAAGCTGCGCGAGCCTGAGGTCATGCGTCAGCAGGTTTTGAGAATGCTGGCAGACCCGAAAGCGGACCAGTTGGTGCGGAATTTCGCTGGGCAATGGCTTTCGGTGCGGGAGTACGGATCGGTGCAGCCGGCGGCGGAGTATCGTGATTACGATCCGCCGCTGGAGCGGGCTTCGCGGGAAGAGCCCTACGCGTTTTTTACCGAGGTGCTGAAAAAGAATTTGCCGATCACAAGCTTCATTGATAGTGATTTTGTGGTGGTGAATGAACGGCTGGCGAAACACTACGGGATTGCCGGCGTGAGCGGCGAGAACTTCCGCCCGGTGGCGATTGGGGCGGAGCACCATCGGGGCGGCGTGTTGGGCATGGCCGGCCTGATGACTTACCTGGCCGACGGCACGCGCACGCTGCCCATGCGGCGCGGGTCGTGGGTGCTGGGGCAATTGTTCAACGATCCGCCCAACAGCCCTCCGCCCAATGCAGGCGAGATCCAGCCGAATACATCTGGCAAGAACCTGACCGTGCGGCAGCGGCTCGAACTGCATCGCAGCAACGACGTTTGCGCATCGTGCCACGCCAAGCTGGACCCCTACGGCTTGGCCCTGGAAAACTACGACGCCATCGGCCAGTGGCGCGAGCGGTTCAACGGCGAAGGCTTTCGCGGCTCGAATGGGCCGGTGCTCGATGTCAGCGGGGCCTTTCCCAACGGCAAAGCGTTTGGCACGCTGGAAGAATACAAGGCGGGTCTGATGGAGCAGAAGGACAAGTTTGCCCGCGCGTTCAGCGCAAAGCTGTTGACCTACGCACTAGGGCGGCCGATTGGTTATCCCGACCATGCGTTGCTCGATTCCCTGGTGGTTGAGCTGCAGCGCAACGACTATCGGATGGTGCCGTTGATTCAAGCCATCGTGGCCAGCGAGCCGTTCGGGGCCAAATAGCAATACAACCGCTTGTTCGCGCGCGTGACATACCTCAAGGACTTTTCCCGTGAATCATCGCAACTCCCGCATAGCCTTACCCCGGCGAACTTTTCTGAAGGGCGCCGGCATAACGCTGGCGCTCCCCTGGCTCGACGCCATGAGTTTGGGGGCCGACTCGATCACCACGGCCGGTAGCATTAGCAATGTCGAAACAGCACGGCGGGCGGTGTTTTGCTTTTTTGGGCTGGGCATCAACGGCCGCGACTTTACGCCGGCCGAGGCAGGCACGGATTACCGGCTGACGCCCATCTTGCAGCCGCTGGCCGAGTTGCGTCGCGACTTCACGGTGATATCGGGCCTGAAACTGACGTACTCGGGCGGCCACGTGGGCGATCGCACCTTTCTTACGGGCACCAATACCCGGAGCGCCGGGGGCAAACTGCGAGTTTCTTGCGATCAAGAACTGGCCCAAGCCGTGGGCAACGCCACGCGGTTCCCTTCGCTAACGCTGGGAATTCGCCGCGGCACCGGCTTTGGCGGCAATCAAGATCAAACGCTGTCGTGGAGTCCCAGCGGTACGCCCATCCCTTCCGAAAACCGCCCGCACGTGCTGTTCGATCAACTGTTCCGGCCCGACACGCCGGAGACCTTGCAGCAACGAGAAATCGAATTCGCCCGCCGCACAAGCGTGCTCGATTCGCTACGTGAGCAGGCGCAAACCCTCAAGGGGGCGCTGGGGCTGGACGATCAACGCAAGCTGGAAGAATACCTGACCGGCGTTCGCGACTTGGAGCGGCGCATGCAGGCCGAAAAAGAATGGTTGCGCCGACCCAAGCCCAGCGTGGCTTCGCTGGAATTTGGCGATGAACAATCGCTCGATCCCGACAAAACGGGGCTCGATTACCGGCGTTACCAACGACTGATGTACGATGTGATTGCCCTGGCTCTGCAAACAGACAGCACGCGGGTGATTTCGTACATGGCGCGGATGGATGGGCAAGACGGCACGGGCGCCTGGCGCGATCGCGGCAACCCGTATAACTACCATGAAATGACCCACCACGGCGAAGACCCCGACAAGCTCAAGTGGTTCACCCAGGCCGACATTTGGTACATGGAAGACTGGGCGTATTTCTTGAATAAACTCAAGAGCATCCAGGAAGGGGACGGCACGCTGCTGGACCATACGCTGGTGGCCTATGGCAGCAGCGGCGGAGCCATCAACGCGCATCACAATCACCACCTGCCGACGATGTTGGCAGGCGGCGCAAGGCTGGGCGTCCGGCATCAAGGGCACCTGATCAAGAACGACGAGTTGCTGGGCAACGTGTGGAGCACCATGTTCGACCGGTTGAATGTGCCCCAGCCGCAAGACTTTCAGGGGGGCGAAAGCAACGGGTTGATTGGCGAGCTGGTTTGAGGCGGAATCCGCCGTGAACCGGCCGCGAAATTACGCGAAAATATCGGTCACCACGTCGCCGTATACATCGGTCAAGCGGAAGTCGCGGCCGCCGTAGTTGAACGTGAGCCGGCGGTGATCGAGCCCCAGCAAATGCAGCAGCGTGGCGTGCCAGTCGTGAATGTGGACGGGTTGGTCCACGGCCTGGTAGCCGATTTCGTCGGTCTCCCCGTAGGCCAGGCCGCCACGAACGCCGCCGCCAGCCATCCAGATCGTGTAGCCCTTGTTGTTGTGGTCGCGTCCGTGGCCACTCTGACCGTAGGGCGTGCGGCCAAATTCACCGGCCCAAACCACGAGGGTGTCGTCCAACATGCCGCGTTGCTCAAGGTCGATCAGCAATGCCGCGATTGGCTGATCGGTGGCCAGGCAGCTTTTGGGCAGGGCGTCTTTGAGCAAAAAATGATGATCCCACGGCTCGGGCGCCGTGATTTCGATAAACCGCACGCCCGCCTCGGCCAGCCGACGGGCGAGCATGCACTGGCGAGCGAAACGATCGGTGGGCAAGCCCGGCCCCATGCCGTACAACTTACGAATGGACTGGGGCTCGTGGGCCAGATCGAGCACGGTGGGTACTTCGTCTTGCATGCGGAAGGCCAGCTCGAACGACTCGATGGCCCCTTCGATCTCTGGGTGGTATCCATCGCGCTCAAGCTTGTGCGCGTTGAGGCCGCGGATCAGGTCGAGCTGCGACCGCTGCATGGCCCTGGGCAGGTTTTCGTTGGTCAGGTTCTTGAGTGGCGGACCGGGTTCCTGGTCTTTGCCGAGCAAGGCGGCATAAAAGCCGGGAATCTGGTTGCCGCCGATCTTGGTGCCTTGGTTGATGGCCGGCAAAAACGCGCTGCCGTAGTTGCGGGCGCCACCATTGTCCGAAGGCGGATTGACCGTGACAAAGCCGGGGAGGTTGGCGTTTTCGCTGCCCAGGCCATACAGCGACCAGGCGCCCACCGAGGGTCGCACAAACTGAAAGCTGCCGGTGTGCATCTGCAAAAAGGCTTGAGAGTGATTCGGCAGATCGGTGTGCATGCTGCGGATCACGCAGAGCTTGTCCGCCTGGCTGGCCAGGTGCGGAAGCACTTCGGAGATCCACTGTCCCGATTCGCCGTGCTGAGCGAACTTGAAAGGGGAACCGAGCAGCCTCGCTCCGCCCCGGTCTTTTCCCAGATTGGCCGACTTACCGGTGCGGGAATTGAGCTCGGGCTTGTAGTCGAACAGATCGACGTGGCTGGGGCCTCCGTTCATGCACAGAAAGATGACGCGCTTGGCTCGAGCGGGGAAATGCGTCGGCTGGGCGGCAAGCGCGGGCAGACCCATTCCTCCGTCGGCAGCCTGGGCCTGACGGGCCGCTTGGTGGTGGGCCAGCGACGCAAACGCCAGGTAACCAAACCCCGAGGCCAGCGATTGCAGGGCCCAGCGGCGAGACACGCCGAGGAATTGCGAAGCCGTTGCTGATTGGGCCATGGCGTGTTGCACCTTTCTCAATCCAGGTTCCGGAACTCGGCGGTTGAAAGCAGGGCCTGACAAAAGCTGACCAGTTTTTGGGTGGGCACATTCCAGTCGGCGGGTTTGCCCAGCACTTGATCAGACGGGAGCGTGGCCGTGCCCAGGAACTTTGTCGCCATTTCCATTTCATCGTCATCGGGAGCCCGAGCAAAGCTGAGCTGAAATGCCAGGCGGATGCGATCCGCATTGTTATCGGACTGGCGGAGCAGCCGATGGGCGAACGCCACGGACTGAGCTTGCACAAACGGGCTGTTCATTAAATACAACGCTTGGACCGGTACGTTGGTGGATTCGCGGTGGCCGGTCACCAAGCTCGGCTCGGCAAAATCGAACAAGTCGAGCACGTCGGGCAGCCGATCTCGCAACACCGGCAGGTAAACGGAGCGATGCAAACTACCATCAAGATCGCGGGGAATCTTGGGATCGAGGCCAATCAGCGAAATCGGCCGGTCGCCAATCTGCCTGGCCACCAGCGATCCCAAGGGCCGATTGGGGTCCAATTGATCCGATGCGGATAGCATGGCGTCGCGAATGGATTCGGCTTCCAGGCGACGTTTGCTCATTCGCCATAGCAGGCGGTTCTCGGGATCGGTTTGAAAGGCCGGCTCGCGAAAGGCCGAACTTTGACGATACGCGCGGGAAAGCACGATCTCGCGAATGAGCTGCTTGACGGACCAACCTTCGTCAACCAACCGACAGGCCAAATAGTCGAGCAACTCGGGATGGCTGGGCGGATCGCTGCTCATTCCGAAGTTGTCGGCCGATGCCGCCAAACCGGCGCCGAATAAATGCAGCCAAATGCGATTGGCCATCACCCGAGCCGTGAGGGGATGCTGGGGATGCGTGAGCCAGCGGGCAAGCTGCAACCGGCCACTCTGGTCCGAGGGAATGGGCTCGGTGTGCTCGATGGAAAAGACCTCGGGGAATCGCCGGGGAACCGGCTCGCCCGGCCGATCGATATCACCTTGCGCTAGCAGCGGAGCATTGGCCGGTTTGTCGCGATCGAGAACGCCCATCGCCAGCGGCAGTGCCTTGCCCAACGCATCGACTTTTTCCAACTGGCCTTCAATATTGCCCGATGTCCAGAAAATGCGGAGGGCATCGGTGATGGTAAAGTATTTTTCAGGATCGTCTCCACTCTGAATGGCCTTGAGGACCGCGGCCAGGCCATCCTCTTCTTGCTGCTTCAACTTGGCGAGATCTTGCTTGAGCTGGGCCACGCGCGCGGCGGGGATGTCGGCGTGAAAGACGGCGTGGCCGGCTTCGCGTGGCAGCGGCAACGGATCGCCCGCCATGCGATTGGAAGGTGAAACGGCCGTGCCGAAAAACGTTTGCGTGCTGCCGAAGATGCCGGCCAGGGCGTAGTAATCTTCCAGGGAATACGGTTCAAACTTGTGATCGTGACAGCGGGCACACGCCACCGAACTAGCGATGATCGCGCGCGTGACGGTATCCAACTGCTCGTCGACGAGGTCGGCAGCGAACTGCAGCGGATTGGCTTCGTCGAGATTCTTTGGCCCCAGGGCCAAGAAACCGGTGGCGATCAACAACGTCGCTCGTTCTTGCGGATTTTCGTATGGCAGCAAGTCGCCGGCCAACTGTTCGAGCAGAAACCGGTTGTAGGGTAGATCGGCGTTGAAGGCGTCGATCACGTAGTCGCGATACCGCCAGGCATACGGAAACGAAATGTTGGCTTCTTTACCGCTGGATTCGGCAAAACGGGCCACATCGAGCCAATGACGTCCCCAGCGTTCGCCATAGTGCGGGCTGGCTAAAAGCGCATCCACTTCGGCGGCCAGCGCCGCATCCAAGCCTTGCTGACGCACTTGTTCGCCAAAGCGCCGAATGCTGCCCAGGTCGGGAGGCAAGCCGGTGAGATCGAAATGCAGTCGCCTGAGCAGCGTGTGCGGGGCAGCGTCGGCCGAGGGTTCCAGCTTGGCCTCTTCCAGCCTGGCAGCCACGAAATAATCCACGCCCCGCTTGGCCCAGGCAGTGTTCTGAATGTGCGGCAGTTGTGGAGATGCTGGCGGCTGAAAGGCCCAAGAGCTTTTGGCCGACTCCATACGAATCGCGGCGTCTTGGGCGGGCGCGGCCGAATCGCGGGGATCGACAGCCCCGGCGCGAATCCAAACTTCAAAATCACCAATCACCGCGTCCGGAAGGCGTTTGCCCTTGGGCGGCATTTTAAGGTCGGGGTCGGTGTGGGAAATAGCGGTTAGCAGCAGGCTCTCTTCCGGCTTGCCGGGCACCACGGCCGGGCCTCGATCACCACCAGCTCGAATGCCCTGGCGTGAATCCAAATGCAGCGAACCTTCGGCCTTGCCAGTGGTCTTAGAGTGACAGGGGTAACAATGCTTGCTGAGCACCGGACGGATCTTGGCCTCGAAGAATTCCACCTGTGCGGAGTCGTTGGCGGCGAATGCCCCCTTGGGGAGCAGCGTGACAACGCCCAGCACCATGAGGGCAAGAACTGGCGCAGACCATCGAACAATCCCACCGCCCGCCACCGAGCGGGCGATCAGGACATGGTGCGAGGAGTAGGAGCGTGGTCGAAATCGCCGTTTTACGCAGGGCATGCGAAAACTGGCCTCACTAAAGTGCAGGGAGGTTGTTCACCGCGTTGATTATAGACTGTTGGAAATGGTCGTACGAACACCAATCAACCGAACCAGCAAATCGTTCTCCGGCTAAGTCGGCGATCCGCCCCCCTGCCCAAAGACTTTGCCCCCGGCATTTCAAGCGGCCTTAAAGAAAACCCGCAAAGCTCGGCGTTGGTTTCGTGGAAGGCAAATTTGCGAACATTTCTGGCCGCTGATGCCGTTGTCGCGATGTATGACAGACGTTAAATTAGTGGCGGCATTCGAACGATAAACTGAGGACAGACGTTCTTAGACCCCGGAGGGTAAGCGAATTGGCCAGCGGTCTGACTCGAAATCAGATGCCCCGCAAGG
>CAYUMU010000049.1:0-35556 GCA_964445985.1 uncultured Pirellulales bacterium
CACCGACGAGCACAAGATCTGGCAAGACGGCCTGAAAGTGGAAATCACGCCGGCCGAGCAAAAGTAGGCGAAGGGCAAGATCAGCAAGTGAGCAGCCAGCCTGGGGAGATGTTCTCCCCAGGTTTGGCTGGTTGCTGGTCAGTTTGCGGCAGCGGTTCGCCGACTGGCGGGCTGTGAGCTGTTACAGCCCAAACGCAACATCCATTTGCTGGGAGATGCTCTTCAGTTCGGCCAGGTCGCCGCCGCCGACTTCCGCGGCCACCCAGCCGTGAAAGTTGATTTCCGTCAGGGCTTTGCGAACGTCTTCGTAGTCGATGTCGCCTTCGCCAATGGGCGTGAATTTATTCATGGCCCGCGAGAAGCCTTTGATGTCGAGCTTGAGCACCCGCTTGTCGAGAGCGCGAATCCAGTCGCCCATGCTGCCGTATTTCCAGTGGTTGCCGATATCGAACTGCATGCCGACCCAGGGCGAGTGGAACTCATCCACGTACTTCACAAACTGGTCGGCCGTTTGGTCGGCGCCGCCGTCGTGGTTGTACAGGAACTGGTTCCAGACGTTTTCGATTACGATCGAAACGCCTAACTCGGCCGCCAGCGGCACGGCTTGCTTGATATTCTCGACCGAACGCGGCCAGATTTCTTGTTCCGGGCCATCTTCGCCCTTGCCTACCACCAACAGCACGCTGTGGCCGCCGACGGCGTGAGTCTCGCGGATGGCCGTTTTGAGGTCGGCTAGCGCCTGGGCACGGGTTGCCGCGTCGGGGCTGGTATGGCGAATGTTCCAGTGCGTACCGCAAACCGTGCCATCGACCGGCAGGCCGGATTCGGCGATCGCCTGGCGCGTTTCTGCCACGTTGATGCCTGGCGCGTTGAGTTCCACACCTTGAAAGCCGGCCTCTTTGGCGGCTTTGAACTTGTCGCTCAAGCTACCGGGCACGCGGATCATGCCGATTTTCAGCGTTTTGAACAGTCGGCCCGCCAGCGGGTAGGGCACTTTCGGGGCTTTGTCGTCCGCCGCCGCCAGGCCCGGCGCAGCCAGCATGGCCCCGGCGGCAAGCAGCGAGGTCTGACGCAGAAAATCACGGCGGTCGGTGGAAAATCGAGTATTCATCGGCAGGTGGAGTCCGTGAGAAGCGGGCAGCGAATGTCGATCCGCGTTGGCGAAGCGGCAAGACTGCTCGTTAGCTTAGTCGCTGGATCGGCGCGGCGGAATCTTTTTTCGCACCGGGTTCCCTTTTGCTCCGTTCGTCAGGGGGCGACGAGGAATGACTCGCCAATTTTTTGAATGCGATTCGAAGGTCATTTCCAATTGCAGAGTCGTATCCGCCGCATCTGGATTCCCGCATGCGCGGGAATGACGGAGCGTGCTTTCCCGCCGCACCACCAACCCCCTCTGTCGAAGGAGAGGGAGACATAGGTCGCTTCGCGACTGATATTGAGCCGTTAGCCGAACAGCGCGGCGATGGGCTGGCCCATGTCGGTAATTGGCACGGGGCGGTCGCCGTCGTAGAGATGTTTGGCGTGGTCCACGCCGACGGCAGCGTGAATGGTGGCGAAGAAGTCAGGGACGCTGACCGGGTTGGAGACGATCTTTTTCGAGAGCTCGTCGGTCTCGCCGTAGGCGCCGCAATGTTTGAGGCCTCCGCCGGCCAGCACGCAACTGAATGCGGTGCCCTGGTGGCCGCGTCCGCCGCCGCTATCGAACTCCGGCGGCCGACCGAATTCGGTGGTGACCACGATCAGCGTTTTGTCGAGCATTTTGCGCGATTCCAGATCGGTGATCAGGGTTGCCATGGCGGTATCCATTTCTTGAATGAGCGCGTGCTGTTGCAAGATGCCTGTGTTGTGGACGTCCCAACCTGCGCCATTCAAGAAATTGAGGTTGTGCGAAACTTCGATGAACCGCACGCCGCGTTCCACCAGCCGTCGGGCCAGCAAACAGCGCTGGCCGAACTCGCCGCCGTAGCGATTGCGGAGGTCGGCTTTCTCTTCATCGAGCTGGAAGCTCTTGGCGAACTTGGGTCCGCTCAGTTCCAGGCATTGATCGATGGCGTTGTCGTAATCGAGCAGTTGTTTGTCGGTGGTGGGTGATTGAACCTGGCGGAGTTGATCGAGGATGGCTTGCCGGCGGGTTTGCCGCGTGGCGGTGATGCCATCGGGCCGCGAGAGGCCGGCCGGCCCTTGTCCCGTATCGGTGAGGTAAAGATAGCCGGCTTTAGCGCCCAAAAAGCCCGGCCCCCGGCTGACGTTGGGATAACCGATCAGCACGTAAGGCGGGGCGCCCTCGGCTGCCGCGCCCCGTTCGTGGGCAATCACCGAACCAAACGAGGGATAGGCCACGGTGCCGCTCACGGGCCGGCCGGTGTGCATGCGATTGGTGGCCGCCGCGTGCTCGTCGATCACGTTGTGATTCACCGTGCGAACCGCCGTCACACGATCCATCAAGGGAGCTAACTGCTTGAGGTGCTCGCACAGTTGCACGCCGGGCACGGCGGTATTGATGCTGTCGTAGTAGGCCCCGGCAAGCTTCTTCTGGGGGTCACCCCGGCGTTTGGGATCGAAGGTATCGATCTGCCCCATGCCGCCGCCGAGCCAAATCGAAATCACGTGCTCGGCCTTGCCGCGCAAGGGCGCGATTGCAGCGGGCGAGGCCAGGCCCCACGAAGGTAACTGCGAAGCCAACGCGGCGCTGGCGGCGGTGGCCAGAAATTCTCGTCGATGCATGGAAATACTCATGGTATACGAAGTTGAATTGCGGATGTTGAATTTGGACCGAGGCCGATTGTGATGGTTGGGTCTGTTGGCGGTTTCTGGGTTCCCGCCTGCGCGGGAATGACGGAATGTGGGTTCCCGCCTTCGCGGGAATGACGGAATGTAGGGTCCCGCCTTCGTCTTCACGAGGGCAGGCTTTTCGCGGGAATGACGGAGATTACGGCATCCACACAAACTCGCGGAGATTGGCGATGCTCCACGCGGTGTCTTCATATGCTTCACGCCAACTGCCACGCAGACGCGGATCTGGGTTGGAGCCCAAGCGGGCTCGGCGTTCTAGTTCGAGGGACAGCGAGTTGGACTCGGGACTCAAGTGGTTGGACCAGGTAACCCTCGGCACCGGCTCCAGGGGGTCCGGCAGCTTGATCTCGTCTGCCGAAAGCAGCCGGTTCTCAAAGCCGTTGCTGAGCTGTTTTTCCAGGGGGGCTCTTTCGGCGCCGGTGGGAAACCTTCCCAGGTAGCGCAAGAAGAGTTGGTCCACCAGTTCGGCCGGCGACTTGGCTTCCACGGCAATCTTGGCCAGGCCGCTACCTTTGGTTGCCCTGGTTACCCAGACTGAAACCAGGCTGTTTTCCAGCACGCCTGGTTGGAGGACGTTGGCCGCCGTTTCGCGGTCGGTGGTTGGGTTTTGGCGAGCGCCGGTCCAGCCGAAAGCGCTCAGCACGTCGGCCACGGCCCTGGCCTTGGGCAGGTTGAGGCTCGGACGATCGCGTTCATTGGCGAGGTTGGCAAACATCCAGGCTCTGCGGGGAACGCCGAGCGTCAACCGATTCCGCGCGGGTCGTCGGGCGTCGGGGTCGAAGGTCAATTCTTCCACGTCCATTGGCTGACCGGCCGCCGCGTATAACGAGTCGACGATTTGTTCGGCGGTTAATCGACGACGCTCCGGTGCGATAAAGAAACGAAGTTCGGCCGAGGCGGCGAGATTCTTGCCGGTGCTTTCCCGCTGATAGGTTTCTGAAGTGAGGATCAGGCGGGCGATGTGCTTCAGGTCGTAGTCGTTGGCAAGCAGTTCCCGCGACAGCCACGCCAGCAACTCCGGATGGCTCGGCGCGTGCCCTTCCCAATCGTGGGCGGGCTCCACAAAGCCGGCCCCCATGAAACGTCGCCAGATGCGATTGACGATCACTTGGGCAAACCGCTCATTCCGCGGTGAGGTGACCAGGGCGGCCAACCGTTCGCGACTGTCGGTGGGATTGGCCAAGAGGGCTTCCAAGTTGGCGTTTTCCTGGCTGCCGGTGGCCTCGGCGAACGGCCAGGTGGGTGGGATCGATTCGTTGAGATTCAGTGAAACCTTGATCAACGACTCGCGAGATTTGCTTTCAAAGAACGCCGTGGGCACGCGGCTGGTTTTGGGAACCGTGACTGGCTTGCGATTGAACATGGCCGCCAGGGCGTAGAGGTCGCGTTGCTTGGTGCTGTGATAGGGCGAATCGTGGCAACGGGCGCATTGCAGTTCGATACCGAGGAACGCGCTGGCGATGATTTGGCCCTTGGCCGCCAGCGGCGCGTCGTTGTCGCCGGCGATCGCGAAGCCGGCGCTGCCGCCTTCGTGGGCGTCTCCCCGCATGAGAATCAACTCGCTCACCATGCGATCGAACGGTTGGTTGTCGCGGAGGGCATCGTACAGGAACCAGCGAAAGGGGCCGGTGGTGTTCAAACTGGAATTGATGAGGGTGGGGTTTTCGGCCAAGACGTCTTGCCAGTAGCTGATCCAATGATCGGCGTAACGGTCGTCGGCCAAGAGGCGATCGACGGCCTTGATTCTCTTATCGGGCGATGGATCCGCCAGGAAGTCGCGAACCTGTTGGGCGGTGGGCGGCAGCCCTAGGGTGTCGAGCGTGACCCGGCGGAGGAAGGCTTCGTCGCTGATCACCGGTGGCGCGGCGACGTCGGCCTGCGAAACGGGCGGGGCGGGCCACGCGGCGCCGGACTTGACCCACGCCTCGAGCGCGGCAATCTGTTCTTTGGGAAGGGGCGCGGCGCCGGGCGGCATGCGTTCGTCGGGGCTTTCCGCGCGAATGCGGCGGATCAATTCGCTCTCATCGAGATTGCCCGGAGTGACTGCTGGCAGTTCCGAATCGCCCCCTTTAAGCGCGGCCTGCCGGGAGTTGAGTCGCAGTCCGCCGTTTTCCTTGTCGCCGTGGCAGCGAAAGCACTGTTCGCGGAGGACGGGGAGCACGTCGCGATGGAATTGCCGGGCTTCGGCGGCCGACGATTGGGCCGACTCTGCCAGAGCCTGCTGGACCTTGGCTGAAAGGAAGGCATCGATGGGATGCGGGGCGGAAGCGGGAACTTTTGGCGCGGGCGTTTGTGCGAGCCAAGCTTTGGCCGCGGCATGCCGCCGTGCCCAAAATGGGGCCTGGCTTTCTGCCGCGGCGCGGCGGAGGTGGTCGTCCCAGGCGGTCATTCGTACTTCTAAATCGCGGAGGGCGGCGGGCACCGCCACGTCGGTGAGCGGCGTGTGGAGTTGGGGCGAGCCTTCCGGGGCGAGCAGTTCATACATTTGACCGTTGGACGTTTGCACGGCCACGCACGTTTCTCCCGGATCGGGACGAAACTGAGAGCCGCCCACGAGAAGTTCCAGCACCACGCGGTGGGGTCCATCCCCCTCGATCTCGGCAGAAACCAACACTTCCTGCTGCCGATGTTCGGCAACGCGCACGCCGGGGAGCGGGGGAGCGGCCACGGGTGTGATGCGTTCTTCGCCATTGGGCGAGCTGGACATGGGTTTGGTGCGGGCGATGAGCTTGCCATTCACCCACAGTCGGCCCAGACCGCGCGCGCGCAGCAAGAATTGCCGTTGGCCCGGTTCCAGGCGAACGTCGGCGGCGAGCCGGACCAGCACCGGCGCTTTCCAGGCGCCGCGAATCCCCCAATCGTCGTAACGAATGGGCAGACGATCGAGGAGGAACGATTCGGTTTCCCACCGCATGGTTTCCGGCGGCAGGGCTTCGTCGCTATTCAGCCAACGGGTATGGGCGGGGAGACCTTCGTGAAAGGTGATGAGTACTTTGCCGGGTGGTAGTTGCCCTAGCTCGGGCATGACTTCCGTGGCCGGTTGCACGACCGGCTCGGCCCCTTCGCGGCGAAATCGCGATTTCATGGCGGCATCGCCGAGCGCTTCGCGGTGAATGGCCACGGAGTCGAGCGAACCGCGGAAGCTATTGGCGGCCGCCCCGCCGCGTGAGGAACCGATCCAAACGGCGTCGTTATCGACAACGGGCGATTCGGTGGTGGCGCCGCCCATATCCCATTTGCCCGGCTCGGGCTTGCCATCGACCCAGCCGCGCACGCTGTCGGGCTTGCCAAACTGGTAAGCCACGGCGATGTGATGCCAGGCTTTGCCGGGCACAAACCCGGTGGTGGTCGTCCAGCGACGCCAGTGGGCGTCGGACTTGGTGGAGCCACTGGCCGGTTTGGTCGCGAACAAGAAACTCACGCAGGCTTTGCCGCGTTGCTCGCGAACGCGGAGGGCCCAGTTTTGGTTGTCGGCGGCAAAGCCGGAGGCGCCGGTTCGTCCTTTGCCAATGACGTAGACATTTTCGCCCGACTTGAGATCATCGACCTGCACCCAGGCTTCGAGGGTGATGGCATCGCCGTTGGCGAAATCGAAGGGGCTTTCATTGCCTGGGTCGGCAAACGACAGATGCGCGCCGCGGCCATCGAGTTTGACCGCGGTGTTGTCGGGCTCGAAGTCGGGGTAGATCGGTGGCCGTGGGCCGGGCACGTCGCGATGCACGCCCCCGTGGGAGCGTAGCGGCGTGGTTTCCTCCGCGCCAAAGTCCCAGCGGGCAACCGTCGTGCCTTCGGCCGCGAGCGCGTGCCCGGAAAGAAGTAGACCCAAACAAGCCAACCAAAATGCGTAACAACGCATGAATATCTCCGCCTGAACAAAAAACTAGCGTGCCGGCAATCCGCCGATGAAGACGGGATCGACCAGGTGATCGTCATCGCCGGCGTCTTGAAAGAACAGGCCTGCGACCTGTTCGCCTTCCGCAAAACCTAAATCAGAAAGATCGATGCCCACGGCCAGGGCATGGAACCGCGTGCCGGGGCTGGCCCTGACGCTCGTGGCCGAAGAAAGCTCGGCTAACAAGCCAATCGGCCGTGAATATCGGTAGAGTGAAAACGGCGCCAACCGCAGCGACTCGCGTGAGGTCATGGTGAGATCGTAGACCCGCACCGTGTGCGACTTGCGGCCGGGGGCAAACTCGAGCGGACTCACGTGGAAGGCGTCGCCATCGAGCGGGTTTGAAAATGTTTGCAGCTCGAAGAAGACGACGTCGGGACCCGGCCCGTTGACGATGGGAGCGCGAAATTGCACGGCAAAGCCGGGCGTGTTGGCAACCGCGGGATCGGGCGGGACGTTCATCACGGGACTGCTCGCCAACGGCTGAACGCTGCCGCCGGGATTGATCAGGCCAGAGTTCAAGTTGGGGTCGGCGAGCAGTTGACTGACCGGATTGGGAAACGCCTCGCCTGCCGCGAGATGCCCGGAGCGATCGATGGCATTCGCCGACTGGAACCAGACGACTTCGGCGGGGATCAACTGGTCGAAGGAATATTCGACGACCTGGCCGCCGCGCTGCACCGTAACGCTTTGCAATTTCTCGGCCGTGCCGTTGGCAGCCGGCGTAGCCTGGTAGCGAACCACGCGGTCGGGCAATTCGCGGCGGTAGATTCCGGGGGAATAGCCCACCGGGGATACGGCTTTGTCGCCAAAGGTGGTAAAGCGGCGGGCTTCGTATTTGTGGAGACGAACCTCGCGGGCTGGCTCCGGCGCGGTTTGCTGCGATGGTTGAGGGGGCGCAAGTGGGTACACGTCGGCGCGGCCTTCGACGACTTGCACCACGGTTTCGTTATTCTCAGCGACGGAAACCGAGAACCGCGTGCCGCGATCGACAATTTGCGTGGAGGGGGTTTCGACCTGAAAGCCTTCGGCGCCAGCGGGTGCGTGGACCGAGCATTGACCGGAATCGAGGGCCAGGCTGGTTTCGGAGAGGATGCGAAACACCGCGGGCGATTCGATGATCACGAGCGCCCCCTGGGGGAACTCCAACTCGACCAGGCCTTCGGTGACGACATATTCACGCTGCGATTCAAACGCGGAGTGAAGTTGCGGCGCCAACTCGCCAAAGAACCGGGCGCGCGAGGCGGCCTTGAGACGGACGTTGATCGCCGTGAGGGCACCAGGCTCGACCTGGGCGCCGTCCCGAACGTCAACCAGTTGTTGCTCGGGCGGACGGGTGACGCCGCGGGCAATAAAGGCCACGGCGACGACCGCCGCGGCGGCCGCCACCCAGCGATAGGGGCGGCCCTTCGGAACCCATGAAGAATAACTTTCGGGCATAGTCGCCTTTCGCTCCGCGAAAGGATTTGCTTTCGCGGAGCGAAAGCCGACTTTGTTTTTCGTGCAATCCTTCAGGGGACGGCGTGTATTTTCGGCCGAAGACACAGCGCTTGAGGATACTGGGCCTGACGAACTTGGGCCGGGCGGCGGTAATTGCCGCATGACCGAGCCGGTGAATTGGTCGCTGCTGACGGGGAGGCGGGCTAAGGTTGCCTGCACGAATGCGTCGCGAGTCGCTTTGGCTTCGCGTGTCGCTGTGGCTTCGCGGGCCGCAATGCCTTCGCCAGCGGATGCCGGATTTTGGGGGTGGGGGGTGGCGGCAATGCCGAGCAGGCGATGCGTTTGATACAAGTCGACCGCCGTCTGCAATAAGACTGGATCGGCCTGGAACATTGCGCTGAGCTCTGCCAGCGAGGCTTCGTCGAGCTCGCCTTCGAGGTAGTCGGTCCAGAGTTGGGCGAAGCGGTCTTGGCTCATGTTCCACCTTCCACGGCCGTTTCGCGCGTTTCGATACACTGCTGCAGCTTTTGCCTCACCAGCCAGAGTTGCTTCTTGACGGCGGCCACCGATCGGCCACTGAGCCGGGCCATTTCTTCCAAGGGAATTTCTTCGTGGTAACGCCAGTTGATAAATCGCCGGAAGTTGTCGCCCAGCGATTGCAGGCAGGCTTCCAAGTGCTCCAGCCGAGTTGCGACTTTTTCGGGCGGTTGATTGCTACGCCGATCCAGTTCGCGCTGGAACAAGTCGGGGGCGTAGCGGGTGTGGTAATCGGCCACTCGCCGCAGGCGGGTGGTTTCTGTTTGAAGCTGAAAGCGGGCGATGGTGAATAGCCAGGTGGAAAAATGCGTGCCGGGCTGATACTCGGCAATCCGAGTAAAGGCCGCCACGAACGATCGTTGAGCGATGTCGTCCACGTCCACGCCCGGCGGAGACAGCGAAGCCAGCCAGGCTCGCAGGGGTTGCTCGAACCGCCGCACCACAGGCTCGAATGCGGCAACCTCTCCACGCCGCACGCGGCGCAGGCAGTCTTCGATCTGGGCGTCGGAAGGTGTGTGGTTCATATCTTTCACCTTGGTTAATGGCAGCAGGCCTCCGCAAGGTTACCCCTGTAAAAAATCTTTTTTGCCCCTCGGTTTCAGGCGGGATTGGGCTTCGGGAGCGGAAGAGGCCCGATTTGCGGTGGGAGCAGGCTGCCAGGCCCCCGGGAGTGGGGAATTGCTGGCCTGGCCGGCAGGGAAAGCTGTCGGTGGGTGATTGCGGTGGCTATTATGCGAACTTATTGCCGCGCCCGCGCCCAGGGTCTGTGGCCTGGGGCCTGTTGGGGCGCGGAGCGTTCGTCCGCTCAATTGCTGCATCTTCCGGGAATTGGATATGACTCGTCGCCCATTGCTAAGTTCGCTGTTTGTGCTGACTGTTGCGCTAACTGCCGGAATTGCCCTCGACGCGGCGGAGCCCACGTCGCGGCCCGCCTGGACAACTTCGCGGGTGCAGGGCGCCCCGACGCCGCCGGCGCCGTATCGCGTGGCGCCCGCCTTTGACAAGTTACGGTTTACCAAACCCACCAGCCTGACGGAGCTTCCCGGCGGCGAGCGGATGTTGGTCACGGAGATCGGCGGCAAGATTTTCACGTTCGCCAAACAGGCCGACGTGCGCGAAACCGAACTGGTCGTCGATCTGGCGCGGACGCTGCCAGAGGATTTGCAGGCCGACGGGGTTTCGTTGTGGAGTGCCACGCTGCATCCGCGGTTTGCCGAGAACCGGCAGATGTTTGTTTGCTATTTGTCGCCGGTGGGCGAGAAGCAGAATCGCGTTTCGCGCATGACATTATCCAAGGAGAGCCCTCCGCGCGTTGTGCCGGGCAGCGAGCAAGTGATTTTAACGTACCCGGCCGGAGGACATAGCGGCGGGTGTTTGCTGTTTGGCCCCGACGGCCTGTTGTACATTTCGCTCGGCGATGGCTCGGGGCCCAACCCGCCCGATGGACGGACGACGGGCCAGGATGTTTCGGACCTGTTGGGTTCGATCTTGCGAATCGACGTGGATCACCCCACGACGGCCCGGCGTTATTCGGTGCCTGAAGACAATCCCTTTGTGGGACAGAAGAACGTCCGGCCGGAGATTTGGGCTTACGGACTACGGAACCCTTGGAAGTTTGGCATCGACCGCGAAACCGGCGCCATTTACGCGGCCGACAATGGCTGGGAAACGTGGGAAATGGTGCATCGCATTGAGCGGGGGACCAACTGCGGTTGGCCGGTGATGGAAGGCCGAGCCGAACTGCGAACGGAGGTGCAGGTTGGTCCCACGCCGATCACCCCGCCGGTCAAGGATCACCCGCATAGCGAAGCCAACTCGGTGATTGGCGGACCCGTTTACCGAGGTGCCAAGTTGCCGGGGCTCGACGGAGCCTTTGTGTATGGCGACTATATCACCGGCACCATTTGGTCGATCGCTCCGGTCGCCGGGAACAATTACGCGCAGGCCACGCTGGTGGATACCGACCTGCGGATCGTGGCTTTTGGCGAGGGGAGCGGCGGCGAGTTGTATGTGGTGGACTACGATGCCACGGGCCAGATCTATGAGCTGCTGCCATCGAATCAACCCGATCGCTCGGCGGAGTTCCCGCGGCGGCTAAGCGAAACGGGACTGTTTGCGGCACTCGATGCGCTTGAACCGGCCCCGGGCGTGGTGTCGTACGAGGTGAAGGTCAATCCGTGGATGGATGGCGCACAGGCCCAGCGGTGGATTGCTATCCCAGGGAGCGGGAAAGCGACCTTGGCCGCCAATTTGGAAACGCTGGCCGCGTATCCCGATGGCACCGTGCTGGTGAAGCATGTGGAGATGCCGCAGGGTGAGGGTCAACCGCCGGTGCGGTTGGAAACCCAATTGCTGCATTTCGAGGGGGGATCGTGGCAGCCCTATAGCTACCTGTGGGATGAAGCCGGCCAAGACGCCACGCTGGTGGCTCCCACGGGCGCCGAGCGCACGCTCAATCTGGCCGGTGGCATCGAGCGCACCTGGCGGGTGAGCGCCACGAACGAGTGCCGCCTGTGCCACGAAGCCACGGCGGGGCATGTGCTGGGGTTTGTGCCGAATCAATTGGACTTGCCCGGCCAATTGGACCTTTTGGCCGCGCGGGGCGTGATGGATCAGGCTCCCAAACCTGAGGTCCTAAGCTTCGCGGCACTCGTCGATCCTCACGATGCCACGCAGTCGCTGGACGATCGAGCCCGGTCGTATTTGCATGCCAACTGCGGCATGTGCCATCATCCCCGCGGCAATGCGATCGTGTCGTTTTACCTGCGTCGCGAACTTCCGTTTGAGCAGTTGAACACCAACAAGGGCACGCGGATTGGCACGTTTGGCATGCAGAACGCCAAGGTGATTGCGGCGGGCGATCCTTACCGTTCGGTGTTGATGTATCGGATGTCGAAGCTGGGGTATGGGCGGATGCCATACGTGGGCTCGCAAGCGGTCGATAGCCGCGGCGTGGCCTTGCTGGAGAAGTGGATTCGTTCGCTGCCCAGCGACGGAGGTCAGGCATCGCCACCGCTGGTGACGGCAACACCGGCCGCCCAGGCGCTATCGACGCTGGAAAATTCGCAAGGATCGAGCGAAGAACGCAAAGCGGCGATTCAAGCGCTGGTGGGCTCGACCGAAGGCTCGCTGGCCCTGGGGGCTTTGCTGCACGGCGCAGGATTGCCCCAGGCCGATGCCGACGTGGCCGTGGCGCTGGGCAGCCAGGCGAGCGTGAGCGATATTCGAGGGCTGTTCGAGCACTTTGTGCCGGAGCCGCAACGGCGAAAGCGGCTGGGCCCGAACATTGCGCCGGAGACGATTTTGAGCCTGGCAGGCGATCTGGCACGCGGCAAGTTGATTTACTTTAGCGACAATGGCCGCTGCAAGGCGTGTCATGACTTTAACGATGCCGCCAAGTCGCTGGGGCCCGCGCTGGCGGAAATCAATAAGAAATATCCTCAGCGAGGGGAAATGCTTCAGCATATTTTGCAGCCCTCGGCGAAGATTGAGGACAAGTTTGCCGCCTATTCGGTGCTGACCACGCAAGGGCACATCCTCACCGGGTTGTTGCTGGAGAAGACTGAGAAAGCCATCGTACTCAAGACTCCGGAGAATAAGGTCGTCACGATTCCGTCGGCCGATATTGATGATATGCAGAGAAGTCCCAAGTCGATGATGCCAGAACAGATTCTCAGCGACTTAACCGCGCAAGAGGCGGCCGACTTGCTGGAATACGTTCGCTCGATCCCGGCGGCGAAACCATAAAGCGGCCATCCTGGGAAGTTAATATTTGTCCGCACTTTACAAGTATACGGAGTGCCCGCATGAGCTCACCGAATTTGGCAGACGGAATTTCTCGGCGCGATTGGCTGCTGGGCGCCGGGGGCGCGGCGGCCGCGCTCGCCCTGGGAAGCCAGAGCTCGGCGGCGGCCCCTCCCAACAAAGTGTTTCGCATCGGGGTCATCTCGGCGGCTATTTTGGGCAAGCCGCAAACTCGCAATGGCCACACCTGGCACTTTGCGCAGTACCTGCACCCGAACTGCGATTTTGACGCCCTGAAGAAGCACTATCCGCAAGTGCTCGAAACGTGGCGCAAGGTCTATCGTAATCCTGAATATGATTTTGGCATTTTGCCGTTTGCCGATACCAAGATCACCCATTACTACGATGCTGATCCGAGCGTGTCGGTCGCGTTCGCGGAAACCTTTCCCGGCGTGAAGGTGGCCACGAAGTTGGAGGAAATGGTCAACGAAGTCGATGCCATCTGGCTGGGAGATGCCTCGGGCAAGGGGGAAGATCACTTCGACCTGGTGGCGCCGGGGCTGGCCAAAGGATTGCCCACGTTCTGCGACAAGCCGATCGGCGGCGCCGTGGAAGGCACGCGGCGAATTCTGGAATTTGCCCGCAAGCACAACGCGCCCTTGATGTCGGGCAGCATTTTCAATTACGAATGGGGGATGGAAGCCGCCCTGCGGATGCGCGACTCGGGCGAGTTTGGGCCGATCGAGCATGTGTCGGCTCGACTGCACAGTCGCTACAAACGAGATAACTGGATGATCTATGGTCAGCACCCCGTCTGGACGATCATGACGCTGATGGGCGCCGGCGTGGACGCCGTGAGCATGTATGAATATATGGATACCTGCCACGCGATGATCACCTATAAAGATCGCTATCCTTGCCACGCCTGGTATGGGCAACCGTTTGAGCGGTTCGAATACAATCGCACGGATGTCTACTACAAGAAAAAGCTCTATACCTTCACGCCCTCGATCGAAGGCGATTTTGCCTATGGCCATCTTTATGAGATGGTGAAGTTGGCCGACGCGTTTCGACAAATGCTGCGGACGGGAAAAGAACCCAACAGCCATCAAGAGATTTTGGAAGTGACGGCGATCGTGCATGCCGCGGCCAAATCGCTGGATGAGAAGAGCCGGTTGGTCAAGCTAGCGGAAGTCATGTAGGGCAGGCTGCCCTGAAGCGACTTTGCGCCCCCGCGCCAGAGCGCCAAGGATAGACGGTAAAACGGAGGACGAGGCATTTCATGGCAAACAAGGATTTCAGCCCGATCGAGAACGACTACGCGTTCTTTATGGCCCACGCCAGCGAGGCGGAGAACGATGCTGCCTTGTACGCGTTCGAGCTGGCCCATTTTGCAGCGGGGCGGGAAATCATTCGCTGGCTCGACTTCGGTTGCGGGACGGGGGAGTTTACGGAGCGGCTGGCCACGCTGTTGAATTGGCCGCCGGCCTCGCTGCGGCTCACCTTGGTGGAACCCGTGCAGCCGCAGCGCGAGGAAGCGGCGCGGCGGCTGGCCAGGTTCAGCCAGCATCCCATTGAAAGCGGCGACCGGCTGCCTTCCATTGACCAAGCGCGATTCGATTTGGTGCTTTCGAATCATGCCCTGTATTACGTGGAAAACCTGGGAGCCACGTTGCGGCAAATGATCAGGGCAGTGGACGCGCGCGGGAAGTTGCTGCTGGCGATTGCCGGCTGGGATAACGCCCTGATGGAACTATGGCAGTTTGGCTTCGGCGCGATCGGACAGCCGGTGCCTTATTACGCGGCCG
Organism: uncultured Pirellulales bacterium; assembly: GCA_964445985.1. GTDB lineage: Bacteria > Planctomycetota > Planctomycetia > Pirellulales > S012-138 > CAYUMU01. The sequence continues at coordinate 14,215 of CAYUMU010000049.1, forward strand.
AAGACGTCGAACTCGAGCTGGCTCAGCTTGGCTTGAGGTTCCGCGGGTCGAGGTCGCCCTATCAACTGCGGTTTGCCGATACCGAAGGAAATCGGCTGGCGATCTTGCGGTTCTTATTCGGCGACCACCTGCAAGAAATGCCACGGGAACGATTGCTGGGTGAGTTCGAGCGCTGGGTACAAGGCAACGAAGTGATCGTGGACACGCATAGCTATCACTATGCCGTGGAAAGAAAGTAGGCGCATCGCGGCTGGAGCGCGCGGCGCTACTCAAGGGGGGAGAGGCGTAAAGGCAGCCTTAGAGCCTACCCGAAACCCTGTTTCCCCCTCTCCCGCGAGGGAGTCATTGGATAGGCTCTTGGCCGATGGCTACCTGGCCTTCACCTACTCAATTATCCACAGATCGCTACAGTACGCCGGTTGGCCAGGCTGTTCGCTGGTCAGGTTGATTCGCAGGGCATCCCCTTTGCGCAAACTGCCAAGTTGCGCGGGGGTCTCTCCTTTCCACACGCGGGTCTCGGGCGAAATACGAAGCAGGCTGTGCCCAAACGGCGGCGGTGTTTCCTTTTCTTTTTGATAGTTCTGCACCGGAACGCTTTGCCAGGCAACCTCGATTCGTCCTCGTGGGAGATCGATCTTCTGAATCTGATAGTTGTATCCGTTGAGAGCCAACTGGGAATACTCGTCGCTGATGTAGCTGCATCGCGAAAAAACGCCGCTGGCGTCCTGGTACATGTGAAAGCGGTAGCGAAGGCCGAGGGGAAGTGCTTGCTGGCGGGTTCGCTTGCTACTTTCCCGGCTCGCCGTTTGAAAACGGATGACGGGCGTTTTCGGACCCGAGCTGAACATGGTGAATTGCATCACTTCGCCGGTCTGCTCCGTCTTGAACTGGCCGCTCAAAGTGGCAGGATCGAAGCGGATCAACTCGCCGAGCATCAGGTGTTCTGAGTAAGACGGCAGCGGTCGGTCGTCTTCTGCCTGAAACCATGACAGATGCTGGTTGCCGTAGTCGGTGCGGTAAGGGAACTGCTCCGGATAATGCTGGGCGTGGTTCTCCGAAAAATCGGGCGACTCATACTGACTGCCGCGGGATTGGTAGCCGTAGTTGATGAGGCATTCTTTGAACAGTTGATTGCGCACTTTCCACCCCGGCCCAAACACACGCACCACGCGCCCCTGGCGAAAGCCCTCCAGCATGTGATCCACCTTGATCGTCACTTGCCAGCCGCTGCAGCCCACGCCTGTGATCGGCACGCGCGCCGCTTTCACGATCATGCCGTGCTCGCCGGTCGATGTAGGATTCCAAGTCCGCAATTCGTTGTTGGCGACACAAACTCGCACAGCTTTACCTTGACTGAAATCGCTGCCCCAGGTCGTCTCGAATTCAGCTGGGCTGCCGCTGAAGAATGTCACGGTGACCAAATTGCCGGCCGTTTGATCGATCCAGCCAGCCAGGCCTCGCGCTTTGGTAAATTCGATGAAACGGTTGCGGAACTCCTGGTCGGCCGTGTCGCCGTGTTTGGTCGCGATCAGTTGGGTAGGTTGCCCGTTTTCATCAGGCATGAGCAGAAACTCCAGTTCCGTTCCTAGCGGCACATCTCGCAGATCAGCCTCGACTCCCCGATATTGAAAGACGGCATACGGCGGCATGCGGAAGCTTATCAGCTTGCCAGCGGCGGTGCGAAACTCGCCAGTGCGGTGAATAAAATCGGCACTGACCAGCTCACCGCGCACGCGCTTGGCCGCATCGAGCGCTGGGAACTCTGGTGGCGCCGCAACCGCATCGTTGCACATGGCAAAGGGAGGAGCCAGAAACAGCAATAAAGCGAGGGCCGTGCGCAGCATGGCAAATGCATTCCTGAGGGTTCGTTCTTTCATAGCAGTTCAGCCTTTGCCACTGAGTACGCCAAACAAGCTCCAGCCCTAGGGGTCGGACACGGAGCCGGACACGGGGTGGGATGAATTTCCGCCGGCCATCGACCAGCCATCGACTAGTTTCTTGTTCGTTAACATCTCTGCAAGCTGCAAAGAACTTTCATGCCTCCCGCGTCTGTTTGCGGTTTACCCGCGTTAAGTGAGTTCGCTGACCGGCCCCAAACTGTCGATACAAGATTCCACATTCAAGTCCATTTTTTGCAGCATGGTGAGCAGGACATTGCTGAGCCGCGCTTTGCCATCCTTGGGCTTGCCGCACAGTGAACGCCACTCGCTGTAGGTCAGCGTGTAGTCTTCGGGCAGATGCGGGCGGTTGTAGTCGATGTGCTGGCCATGCTTGAGCCCCAACCCCCGCCCGCCCGCGAGCATGATAGGCAAATTACTATTGCTGTGGCCGTGACCGTAGCTCATGCCGCTTCCCAGCAAAACCATCGTGCGATCGAGCAGCGGCTCATCGCCATCGTTGATTTTCTGAAGTTGATCCAAGAAGTGGGCGAACTGCCGCATGAGGAACCTGTCGCTATTGGCCAGCTTTTCTAAAATGGCGGGATCGCCGTTGTGGTGCGACAGATTGTGCCGCGACTGGGTGATCTGCAGCTCGGGTATGGCCAGGCCCACGCTTTCGCTGCCGTTCATGTAAGTCACCACGCGGGTCATATCGGTGCGCAGGGCCAGCACGATCAGGTCGAACATGGTTTGCCAATAGTCGCCGGGTTGGCCTTTGGAGACATCGCGCTGAAAGTAGTTCGCCTGACTGTTTTCGATCGTGGGCTTCGGCACATTCAGCCAAGCATCGAGCCGCTCGATCCGCTGCTCCACGTCGCGAACCGAATGCAAATACTCGTCCAGCTTGGAACGATCGCTCGGGGGCAAGGTCAGCCGGAGCGACTTCGCATCTTCCAGCACGGCGTCGAGCACACTCCGGCGTTTTGCCAGGTTGGCTCGCTGGACTTCAATCGCCCCACCGCCATCGCCAAACAGGCGTTGGAAGACCAGCTTGGGATTATCTTCGGCCGGCAGCGGCACGCCATCGCGGGAAAAGGCCAGCGTGGTGGAACTGAATGGCTTCCCGGTTCCCGAACTGACCGACAATTCCAAAGAAGGCAGCCGGGTCTGCTGCCCGACGGCTTCGGCCATGAACTGATCGACGGAGATGGCGTTTTCGTATTTGCGGCCACTCTGCGCTTCAATTCTGGCGCCTGTGAGCCAGGTATCCGCGCACACGTGAGCCTGACCAAGGCAGTTGGGGTGGTGCAGCCCACTGAAAATGGTGAAATCGGCTCGGTGCTTTTCGAGTGGTTTCAGCGACGGCGAAAGTTCGTAGTCGCGTCCCGATTGGGTGACCTGCCAATCCATGCCATTCACGCCATTGGGAATGTACACGAACACGCTGCGGCGAGGCTTGGCCGCCACGTCGCTGGCTCGAACGGCAATCGGCATCATCGAGTCGAGCAGCGGCAGCGCGATGGCGGTTCCCAGACCGCGCAAAAAATGTCGCCGATCGAGAAGCCAACGCTGGGAGCGGATGTGGGCCATGTCGGTCTCGCGGGTTAGCGTTGTAGGAATAAGGGTGAAGTCGCCAGTTCTTCGATCAAGGAGACAAGGCGGTATTCGTCTTGCTTCGCGCGCGCGACGATTTCCTTGAGCGACTGGCGGTCGACAAATGTCATGCCGCGGCGCAGGGCATAGGTGGCCAGTTTCTCGGCAAAGGCGACGGCGAACCGGTCGATGTCGTTGAGCAAAACTAGCCGCAGTTCCCGGCTGTCTTCAAACGAACGTCCATCAGCCAGTTCACCGCTGGCATCGAGCTTAGGATTCTCGCCAATTCCGTCGCGGACCTCCTCCACCGTCCGCCAACGGCCGATGGCGTCGTAGTTATCGAAGGCGATGCCCAGCGGGTCGATCTTGTTGTGACAAGCGGTGCAATTGGGGTCGGAGCGGTGCAGTTCCAGCTTCTCCCGCACCGACAGCTTCTTCTGATCGGGAGCAGGCGTGCCCAGCGCAGGCACATTGGCCGGCGGCGGCAGCGGCGGCTTGCCGATGATCGATTCCAGCATCCACACGCCGCGATGCACCGGGCGATGCCTCGTGCCGTCGGAGGTGAGACTGAGCACCGAAGCCTGGGTCAGCACGCCTCCTCGATGTTGGTCAGGCTGAAGCGTTACGCGCCGCAATTGGTCTCCGCGAACCCCCGGGATTTCGTAGTGCAGCGCCAGCCTTTCGTTGAGCATGGTCCAGTCGGAGTCAATAAACTCGCTCAAACGGCCGTTGGTTCGCAGCACCTCGCCAAAAAAGGCCACGGTCTCCGCAACCATGCTCTGTTCCAGGTTGTCGTCGTACTGGGGGTATAGCTCTCGATCGGGGGCAAACATTCCCACCTTGCGAAGTTGCAGCCATTGCCTGGGAAAGCTCTTGGCAAACGCGGCCGCTTTCGCGTCGGTCAGCATCCGCCGCACTTCGGCCAACAGCGTGGCAGGCTCTCGCAACTTCGACTGTCGAGCCAGGTTCAACAGTCGCTCGTCGGGCATCGAGCTCCACAAAAAATACGAAAGCCGCGAGGCCAATTCCCAGTCGGTCAAGTCGCTGCCGCCGCTCGTCGACCGACCTTCTTCCAGGTACAGAAAACTTTTCGCACACAACACGGCGATGAGTCCCTGCTTGACCGATTCCTCAAATGAATCGCCCAACGCCAGCGCCGTTTCCACCGGCTTGAGCAACCGCTCCACTTCATTCGCGGTTACCGGCCGCCGCCACGCCCGCTGGGCAAAGCGAGCCAGAATTTCCCTCGCATACGCGGGGTCTTTCGTGGCCGATTCGCCCCCGAAGAAAATACGGCGATGGGCCGCCGTTGGCCAGGAATCGAGAATGGGGCCATCCCATTCCACCGAATCGATAATCAGCGTGGGCTCGATCGGATGGAAGCCATCGTCCGTCAGCTTCAATTGCCATGGCGCGCGATTGCGCATGTTGGTAAACACCGTGGCGCCGGGTCCTCGCCGGGATCGACGGGCACCCGGATCCGGTCCTGGCACCGCATTGGCAAGCCGCACGGGATAGGTTCCCGCGTTGAGATGCACGGTCGTCTCGATGGTAATCGGCTCATCTTCGGGCGCGTCCACGTCCCGTTCCAGCAGGGTCTTGTCGATGCTCGAGAGGTAAACCTTCAGTCGCGGAGGACGTCCGCCCGCGGGCCGCAGGCCACTGAGCCGCACCTTCAGTCGATATTCGCCGGGCGACTGGATCACGATCTGCCAGGTATCGGAAAGGTGGTTGTTGGGAATGAACTCGATCCGGATCTGATCCGCGATCCCCCGTGCTTCGTATTCCGCTGGCTTGCCGCCGCGCAAATCGAACGCCGTCCAGCGGATGACTTCGCGCCGCGGCTCGGGCCTGAGCGAGAGGGCTTCGTTCAACGCAATCTCGGCCGCGTTCAGGTATTTTTCGACGTGCGCCGGAGACAGCGTTAAGACCTGGCCGATCCGTTCGAAGCCGTTCCAATCGGGATCTTCCGGCAGTCCTGTCGGCGCTTCGACATCGAACGTCACGCCTAACAAATCGCGAATGGTGTTGGCATACTCCTCGCGCGTGAGTTTGCGGAACGAGATCTTTTCCGCAGCGGCCGACAGCCGCAGGGCCTCTGCCTCGTGAAGTTGGCCGGCAATCCACTCCGCGACTCGCGATACTTCCGCGGCCTCGGGGCGGGGTCTCGTCTTGGGAGGCATGTCGCCGGAGTTGATCCGGCTCATGATTTCTTCCCAATGGCTCAGATTGCCCGGCGACGTGTAATCCACCGCCAGATTGTCCAGCCGCAGATCGCCTTCCTGCTGCTCCGCCCCGTGGCATTGGAAGCAGTGCTGGGCCAGGAATGATTTCACGGCCTGCTGTTCACCAACGATTGCTCGCGGCGGAGCGGCGCCCAATCGGCCAGCTTGCGGGAAAAACAGCATGGCGGCGAGTGATAGGGCAGCGAACGATGGGAGCGAGGTGTTGCGCATGCGAATGCAATGCCTGGCCAGGTTGGATGGAGCGTGCGGCGAAGGCATTTATCGTCGCAGACGGCACACCATCAAACAAGCAAGTTTGCCCGGTTGCTGGAGGAAACGCATCGCCGATGGAGCGTGCCCAAGGCGAGTAACCTGGCTGCCCCACGTTGGGCATCCCGTTCCGATAAGCTGCCCGTTCTAGGATGTTTTACGTTTGGCTTTCTTGACCGCCTTGCCAGTGGTTGGCTTGGCTGCCTTAGCCACTTTGGCTGTCTTAGCAGGCGCCGCCTTCTTCGCCGGCTTCGCTTGTTTCGGCAGCTCAGCCTGCTTTGCCGCCCCCGCGGCCTTGCCGGGCTCTTTCGTCTTGCCAACGCGATAGGCCGCGCGCGAAGATTCGTAGTGTTCGATGTATTGGCGGGCGGTCACGCGGCGAAAGACTTCGGCGATCAAGTCCAGGGAAAGGTCTTCCAGCTTCTTAAACCGCACGCAACATTTGCCCATATCTAGCTTTTTGCCGGCCGCCGTCCAGGCCTCGCGAAACCAGGCGCCGTGCTCCCCGTCGCCATGGCAGGTCATCAAGTACAGCGAGAGATGATTCTTTTGCGAGGCCAACCCGGCCATGGGGAGCGGCTGTTTGGGGTCGCAGTGGTAACCTGCCGGGTACACTCGGTGCGGCACATAATAGCCAATCATGCCGTATTGCATGCCTTCTTCGAGCTCGGCATCCAGATTATCGACAATAATCCGCCGCACCGCCTGAACAATTTGCCGACGGTTCGCGGGCAATTCTGCTAAGTAGTCGGCAACCGTGGTGGCCTGGCTTTGCATGGGCGTATCGCCTTGATGAAGACCTGGGGAATCCATGCCAGTTCCACGCGGTTTGAGCGCGCCGGCTCTGGAAACACGCTGCCTTATTCTTCCAAGCCCACCGCGGTGGCCATGGCCGTGGCGTGCGAACGGCAATGGGAAATGCTGATCAGCACCTCGCTAACGCCCAGCGCGTCGGCCACTTCGCGGGCTCCGCCGCAAAGCAGCACCGATGGCCGGCCATGCGGGTTGCCGCGAATCTCCATGTCGCGCCAACTAATGCCTTTTCGCCAGCCGGTGCCGATGGCCTTCAGAATGGCTTCTTTGGCGGCCCAACGCCCGGCAAAGTGCTGCGTCGCCGCCTTACGGCTTTGGCAGTACTCAATCTCGTAGGGAGTATACACACGGTTTACGAATAGTTCGCCATGCCGATCGATCATTTGGGCGATTCGCAAACACTCAATGATATCTGTCCCGATCCCAATGATGTTCAACGCTGGTCCTTTCAGAATCTTCCCGGTAGGGTCGGCAAAGCGTTCATCGTACCGCGAAGCGGGCCTGTCGGGCGAGGGGGACTTGCCCTGGGGCTTGCTCTGGCAAGGCAACTCCGCGGCGACTCAGCTCACCCGCAATTGCCAGCCGCGATCACACCACGGACAGAATGCCCCGGCAACGGCCAACAACAACGGACGAAGCAGGGGAAGCGGAAACCGCTTTCCGCAGCCCTGGCACCCCAGTGCGGTCCAGGGCGTGACGGCCGGCAATCCTTCGGCGGCGGGAGACGGAGACGCCACGACAAAGCCATGCCCCGCGATCTCGCTGCCGGCGGGGCCAGGCTGCCAGTTGCGAAGAAACGACTCCCGGTCCAGTCTTTGATGGGGACCATGCTGAGGGTCGTGAAGCATCAGACCTTCGCAATCGATCCCCGCCAGCACGGCAAAGTGCCCTAGGGGAGAATCGCCACTCACCCGGTAGTTAACGATGCTGGGTAAGTTGGCCTCGTGCGCCGCAGTCAACGCTTGCCAGGGTTGGCTGGCTTGAAACGCGGCCGCGGGGATGCCGGCGTGACAAAGATCGGCAGCCAGCCGATGGCAGCGAGCGTAGCGACCTCCCCGCTCATCGGATGTGGAAACTCGGTCCCAAATCAACTGGCACAGCGTCGCGTCGTCCAACTGAGAAGCCGGATTCCACCGACGGTACAGCATGGCCAAGGCGGCCGCGCCACACATGCGGTCGCGCGAATGAGCCGGCTGCCTCACGAATGGAATTTCAGCGGGTAAGGGACTGGCAAGCATCGACCCGGCTCAATTCTTATCCCAGCTTTCCCAATCCCAGTCTTCCCAAACCTCGCGCAAGGCCGGGTTGACATCCACCGGATCGGGCTTGCCGAAGCGGCTGAGCAACTCCTCGCGAAGCTTGGGACCTAACTGGGGATCGACCGGCGCCAGTTCGGGGAGCTTGAGTCCCCCCTTGGGTATCTTGGGCTTGGCCGCGGAGGCCGCCGCAAAGTCGGCTTTCATGGCCGCCAACTTTACCTGGTGTTCTTTCAATTGCCTGATCGCGGTTTCTTTCCGCGCGGCCAACTCGGCCTTGGCTTGAGGATAAACCGTCAGCGCGGCCTCGAACCGATTGTCCATGGCGCTGGTCGCGTCTACCAACTGCTGCTTCAGAGGACTGTCTTTCGTCGTCTCGATTACTTTGCCTACCATGGCGCGAAACTGGCGAAAATCGCCGCAAAACTCAGCAAATGTTGGAGCAGGCATAACGATCTACCATGGGAATGAATGAATCAAAGTGGTTTGCGCTGGCCCCTGTCTTGGGGGGCCATCCTGCTTTTCGTGGCAGGTCTTATGAGGCGACTTCGCTCAGCAGCCAATGCGCCGGTTGCGCGGCCACTTCCAGCCCGAGCCTGGCAAAGTGCTGAAACAACTCATCGCGACGATTGGCCGGTTCGCGCAGGACCGCCAGATTGAGCGCCGCCGCGATCACCTGCATTGACAGGTCTCTCGGCGGGGCAACCTCCGGCAGATCGGGGGCCGACATGCTGCCCGACGTCCAAAACGTGGCCAGGGCCAAGGCGCCCACAGGATGCTTGGCGCTCAGGCTCTTGCCGCCGATCTCCGCCCGGCGGCGGTTCGCTTCGGTCGGATCTTCCACCCAGGCCACGATCGAGCCGAGGGTGGCATCGATCTCGGGCGCCGGCGCAGGGCGATAAATGTCCCAGAGAGACAGGCAGCCCCACCAGATGGCTTGGCGCGGCGGCAGCCAACAGGCGATGAACTCGACAGCTTCATCGGCCAGTCCGCGATTCACCAGCAGTGTTACCAACTTGGCCGGACTTGCTTCGGTGGCGGCCAGTTTTTCGACATCGGGGCTGGCCTCGTAGCGCGCGAGAACTTCGCTCGACTTGGCCGCCGGCCTGGGTTCAGCCGTGCTCATTGCAACACCTCGTTAGCCGCCGCGGCATGTAAGTGGGGAGCGTGTTCGTGTAGTGATGGATGTGCGGAATGAGGGCGGGGCGCGCCGGTTTGGCCGGTATGCAGCACCTGCAACCGCTCCATCAGCCGCGCGCTATTCACATGGGTTCTTGGCCGCTCGGGGCGATCGGCCAACGTGCCCGAGGGTGTCCACAAATTGCGGCCTGCCGCGATCTCGAGGCCCAGGGCCAGAAACTGGCGATAACGCGAGAGATAATGAACGGCATCTCGCTCCACGGCGGCCAGTTGGATGGTCCCCCCAATCACTTGGGCGGCCAACGCGGGGGGCGGATCGACATGGGGCAGGTCAGGCGCCGACATGCTTCCGCCGCTCCAGAAAACAGCCATGGCCAGCGCGCCGGGCGAAACTCCCAACCCAAGCACGCGGCCAAAATGTTCGCAGGCGCGGCGGTTGGTTTCGCTGGGAAGCACGATCCAGCGTTGCACCGCTTCAATCGCCAACAACAGCCGATCGTCGGAGGCGTTTCGTTTCGATTCCCAAACACACAAGCAACCCCACCAGGCCGCGGCACGCACGGGCAACAAGTGCGGCAATACGCGCAAGGCGTCTCGGCACAACCCGCCATCGCGCAAGGCCAGCACAAAGCCGCTGGGCGAGTTTTGACTGGCCAGCAGTTCTTGGGCCCGTTCGCTCAGTTCAATCTGGTGCAAGTTCTGAAAGGTGTCGTTCATGGGTTCGCCTGTCGTCGCCAAAAGGAAGACTGTGTCGTTGGCTGATTTTGCGCTGTCAGATTCTGATGTTTCTTTTCGCAGTCATATATCGTGAGAACTAGCCCACCAACACGGTGGGCGCTCCGAGCACGATCGTTCCACCGTGAGCACAGCTATCGCCCATCCGAGCCGAGGGCTTATTGCTGATGAGCACCGTAGGGCACCCCGCCGCCACGGTGTCGGGAGGGCCAACGCAGGTTGCCATATCTCCAACCACCGAAGCCACCAGGTTGCAGATCAACACCGTGGGCGCGCCAGGGCCGGTAATCGGACCGCCCACGTGCGGAATCGGTGGCAGCCCGGGCGTGACCATCGGGCATACGTGCATGTTGGTAAGGCAAGCGGCGGGTTGGCCCATCTTGATTGTGCTCCCAATGTTGTGCGGGCGACCGACTTGGCCGGCATCATGCCCCGATATTGACCATGGCGCCCTGCACCTTGACGGTTCCCGTTCCCTTGTCGGTCACGGCCGTACCTTGATGCGTGGAACTGAGCGTGGAGCCGCTACCGTAAGTATTGGTGGCGCCGTCGATCGTGATCCCCTGGGCATTGATCGTGATTTTGGAGGGTCCACACTCCAGCGTGATGGAATCGACCGCCAGGGTAACTTTGGCGATGCCCACGCTGAGGCCGATGCCAGTCTCGGTGAGCTCGACCAGCGAGCCGGCTGCCGGTGGCACGCCGGTGGAAATATTGATGCTCGGGGGGAGCTGCTTCATGGTGATCTGCGGGCTGACACCTGGCAGCCCTTGTCGAATATGCACGAAGCTTTCGGGACCCGTGTTCGAGTTCACCACGCACACGCTGCCGGCGGTGGGCGAGGTGGAGACTTTGACGAACGACGGCTGCGCCATGCCGGCCTGCATTTGCACGGCCTTGCTGCCTTGCAAATTGACCAGGCCGTTGTTGGCGGCGGCGCCGCCGCCCTGGGCGGTAATGCTGGTTACGGATGGGCCACCCTGGTGGCCTTCGGACTGGATGCAGATATCGCCGACGGCTCGCCGCGTGTAGTTTCCCTCGGCAATCAGATTGTTCTCGGCCAAGATTTGATCGGGGGCGACATTGTTGGGCAGCACCGCGTCCATGCCAGAGAGCACGGTTCGCTCGGCATAGTCCACCACAATGCTGAAGGCATCGGTGCCGCAAGAGGACTGCAGCGCCAACCCCGCGGCCTGGGCCGAAAGGTTCGTGGCCTTCGACGCCTGATTTGCCGCGTGGGAGATCTCGGCGTTTTCCTTTTCGATCTCTTCGAGTAGCGCCTGGCACTTGCCGCTCAAAAATGTTGACAGCCAGGTAGCCCAGCTCGGGTAGTCCTCGGAGTTCGTGGAGTGTTTCACCTGGGCCGTGATCGCCACCACCAGATCGCCGACCAGGGCCGTGGCGGTCGTCAAACCGGCCATCACAGCCGCGGGAATATTGAGATATTTTGGATTCGTGGGGTTCTTGGCAAAACTGGGGGCTTCAAAAGCATAGAGTTTGCCGCGGCGCACATTCAACACGGAATAGTATTGCAGGTTGCTGGTGGGGCCAATCACCATGCTGTTGGCGCCGCCCAGACCGCTCAGCACGGCCGCGGCGATGCCGCCCTTGAATCCGGGGAGCAAGCCCCAGAGTAGTGCTTCGGGGTCGAAGCAGAATCGATTGTCGGACCCTAGCATGATATGCGCGGTGCGGTCGCCCCCCACGGTGACATTCACCTGAGCGCCGAGTTGATACTTTTGCGAACCTGGCAGGATCGACTTCCAGAATTCCGCGTATTTGCTATGCGGCGCGAAGAGCTCACCCGGCGCCGAGAACCAATCGATCACGCCACCGCCGCCGCCACTGGAGGGCGCGAGGGCCGCGCGAAGATTGCCGGCTTCCCCGAGCACGTCGCCCGGTTGGGCGATCTGAATGATCGGTTCCGAGGGCAACGGTTTCAGATCGCTCGAAAGCAATTGCCGTTCGACATGGCTCGGATCAATGTACGCTGGCTCCTCGGCCGTTCCACCGCCTCCGCCCAGACCCATTGGCAAAATGCCCACGACTTGGATCTCTGGCCCGTTGGTGCGATGGAAATTCATCGTTTCGCTGGTGATGCACTCGTGCGTTTCTGAATGCATATGAACGTGTTCGTTGCCGACAGTGTCATAAAATACAAGCATATTAAACTGGCTGCTGGGGTCGCCCCCGATGGTGCACGACTTGAAGCCGCAGGCCGCCGAGTTCTGAGGCATTTCAAAGGGTGGCATGTTCTGGGCGTTGTAGACGCTTCCCACCACCACCGGTCGATCCGGGTCTCCTTCCAGAAAGCCCACCAGCACTTCCTGGCCGATACGCGGCCAAAAGAAGGCTCCCCAGCCTTGGCCAGCCCACACCTGGGAAACGCGCAACCAGCACGAACTGCCGCTATTGTTTTGCCCCTCGCGGTCCCAATGGAATTGCACTTTCACGCGGCCATAAATATCAAGGAACATTTGGTCGCCCGATGGCCCAACAATGGTCGCCGTTTGCAAACCATGCACGCGCGGCCGCGGCGTGACGCGCTGGGGGCGAAACGGCAATGCCTCGGGCAGGCACGCAAACTGGTTGAGGTACTTGAAGCCCGCGCCGCCGTCGGCCGCGCGATAGTTCGATGGCAACTCCGCATGATGGCTGACCTCGGTCAACAAATAGTTGCCGTCGGCATGGGGGTGCCGCTCCAAGGTGAACTTGCAACCAGGGATGAGCGTGGCGCAGTTGCTCTGGCCTGTGAGGCGAATTGCCGCTGCCGCCTCGGCCTCGATTCGCACTTTGGCGGTGGCCACGTTGTCGGTGTACAGGTTTTGCAGGTCGGCAGGCCGCGGCGCGCCGCCTGGGTCAATCCCGTCGTATCGCTGGGAGTAGCGACCGGGGAATTCATACACTTCCAGTTCAGCGTCGGCGCCTGGCAGTTGATGCGTCACTTGACCGACTTGCACGGTCTTCTGAATGGCTTCTTGAGCCTCCAGGTTTTTGCCGGGCAACTCAAAAGTGTGATCCCAAAGCGTGCATTGGCTGGAGCGAATTTCTTGACGCTTGCGCCAGTTGAACACGCACGCGCTGTCGCGCAGGCCGCCCCCCAGGGCGTCGTAAATCATGGTGCTGGGCTCGGCCACATTCCGCAATTGGAAGGGCCCATCGGTGAGCACCAGCGTGTGCCCGTCTTGCTCATGGCGGAAGTAATAGAAGATGCCCTCTTCCTCCATCAGCCGGCAGGCAAAAGCAAAATCCGTCTCTTGGAATTGCACGCAATAGTTTCGCGGCTGATAGGTGGCAGACAGTTCCTGCGTGGTTTGCATGCCTTGAAAAACCGTCGCGAGAATCTCAGGCACGCTCTTCTGCTGGAAAATCCGGCTGGAGAATCGCCGCGTGGCCAGCCACGGCGTAGGCACAATGACGGCAAGGTAGTGATCGAACTCGTTATCGTTCGGCTGCAGTTCCAGCGACTGCACCAGCCCGTTGAAGTAGCGAGTTTCGCCGATTGGCCCGGCGAGTTCAGCCGTGACCAACTGCCCCAGCAGCTTTTCAAAGGGCACATCGGTGCCGCGCGGAGTGATCAATTGAAGTTCGAATTGAAACAGGCGCGACAGCGCCTCGGTGCCGGAGAGGCCTACCAACAACAGCACATCATCTCCCAGGGGGGTCTTGATGCAAAGCGGTCGATTGAGTTGCGTATAGAACGGCATCGGGCCTGCTTTCCCCGCGTTGGTGACGAATGGAACCCGCCAGGTTGAGTCAACCTTTTCCACCCATTGTTGTGAGGGCGGCGACCGGCCACGTTCCAAATGGACTGGCAGCCAAGGGCGCCTTGGTGAAGTCTTCGGATTACTTCGGCGCCATAAAACAGCGAATTTGGGCATGCCGCGGGCTTTGTAACGGTCCCTGCGCCGGTTGAAAAAGTTGGATCGATTGTGCGGCTCGCCACGGTCGCGCGGCCCAGCGGCATCGAAAACCTGGCCCCATTTACCAGGCAGCGAGTTGCCTGGGGGCCAGAGCAAGCTACGGTTGCTCAAGCTTGCTGCGCAGCCTTGGGATATTCCCCCCCGACTTTCCTGCCTGGTCTTCCCGAGCTGCGACCTTGACATTCCCACCACGACCGGCGCGGCAGCTCCGTGTCCTGCCCTCTCACCCACGCGCTATCCATGCCGAGCGATCTGCTTTCTTCCAGGGCCGTTGATGAGCCTTCGAACGGATTGTCTCCAGGCAAAGCCGCGCCCGGCGCCGCGTCTACCTCGCGACTCAAGGGCGCCAGTGCTGGCGACACGCATGCGACCGATGGGAGCGATTCGAGCCGACGGGGCAGTTTGCCAGCCTGGCACCAGGGTCCCCCGCGCAAGCGTCGCCGATTCCGACGCACGCAGATGGGCGCCGCCTGGCTTTGCTTGCTGGCGCTGACCGGCTTGTTCATTTGGGCCAGCACCTGGCTCCGCCCGCCGCGGCCCGTGAGCCTGATGTTGATGGGCGCCGGTTACCAAGACAACCTGGCGATTGATGAGAACGTGTTCGGCTGGCAGTCCTTGATGGACATGTCGCAATTGGTGCGCGAAGACGACTTTTCGAGCTGGGGCAAGCACCTGCTCAAGCTCCGCGGAGAGCCGCTGCAGTGGCGGACCGACACCCCCTGGCAAAAGAGCCTGGCAGACGGCCCGGAAAACACCTTGGTGGTGGTGATGGCCATGCAAGGCGGCGCGGATTTGCACGGCGCTTTCCTGCTTCCGCAAAATGCCAATGTGGAAGACAACCCCACCAACCGCATCCGACTGACGGCGGTCCTGAAAACGCTCTCCGAATTGCCCGCCAGCAAACAGAAGGTGCTCATTCTGGATTGCACCGCCGTGGCTTCCAACTGGCAGCTAGGCATGCTGCGAAACGACTTCGCGCGCGAACTCCGCGAACTGATCCCGCGGATTGAAGCAATTCCGAACCTGGTGGTGCTGTCTTCGAGCGATGTCGATCAACGATCCTGGGCATGCCGGGAGTATCGGCGCACGGTCTTTCTGCACTACGTGATTGAAGGTCTCAAAGGCGGGGCGCGCGACGAGCAGAACGATGGCCGCATTGACCTGCTCGAATTGCATCAGTACGTGCAAGAGAACGTTCGTCGCTGGACACAATTCAATCGTGGCGTTTTGCAAACGCCCGTGCTGTTGCCAGAAGGGTTGGAAGGCAAACAACGCGCCAGCCGGATCGATTTGGCAGTCGCCACCAGCAACTATCGCCCGCCCGATCCTCATGCGACTCCGGTCTATAGCGAATCGCCCGAGTTAAGCCAGTGGTGGCAAAGCCATGCCAAACTCGCCCAACAGCTTCCTTCCCCCATGGCTCATTCGCCCCAGTTGTGGCGGCAGTATCAAGACACCCTCTTGCGCTGCGAACGGTTGGTGCTGGCCGGCGATCTCGACGCCGCCAATAGCTTGTCGCGAGAACTACTCACGTTGGAAGTCGCCATCCAGCAAGCGCGCATCCTGTCGCTGAACTGCAGTCAAAATACATTAAGCATGCCCGCCGTGTCGGGCGTGCTTCCCACGCTCTCCGACGCGGCCCAACAGGCCGTTTCGCAGTTGTGGAATGCTCCGGCGGCCGAAGCCAGCCAATGCTGGAACGGCTTGCTCCAAAAGGCCCAGGATTCGAACCGCGCGCCTAACTTTGGGCAACAAGTGGCCACCATGCTGTACGAGCGCGCCACGGCCGACCCGGTAACCAATCTGGCGAAGGCCACATCGCTGCTGCAAATTGTGGAAGATCCGCTGTTCCCCAACCCGGCCGAGGTTCATTTCCTCACCATGTTGCGGCTCGGGCTGCCCAATTCGCAGGTCACCCCCTCATCAACAGACGTCTCGGGTAGTGCCGCCGCCACTGCGGGTTCGGCTCTGGCGGGCTCAACTTCAGCAGGACCCGCCTCGGCAGGACCCGCCCTGGCGCCCTCGGGCATGCCGGCGGCCTTGGCCAACCTGTCGGGCGCGGCGTCCAGCGGGCCCACGCTGGCAGCCGTCAAGTCGCTCATGACTTGGCCGTCGACAGCCAACCCTTCTTCCGGTTCGGCCCAATCTTCTCCGGTTCTGACGATGGACGCGGAATTGATCACGTTGGCGCTGACCGTCCGCAAACTGGCGGAAAGAACGGCCGTCGATGGCCAGCCGGGCGTCGATGCCTACAGCGGCATTGTCTACCCCTGGATCGCCGCCCAAATCCAGGCGAGCGACACCCTGCGCCGAGCGGGAGAGGACTTGTTATTCGCAGGGCAGGCGCACCATCAACTCGCCAGGCAAAAGCTCATGCAGGCCGAAGCCGGCTACCAACAGGCTTGGGCGGCCGCCGTTCGCGTGCGCGAAGCTTGCCATATTCGCAATCACGCCTTTGCCTCGTTGCCTTATTACGCTCATTGGCTTGCCGGCCGGATCACCATTGAAGAAGGCATTTCCATTCCCAACGATGCCCTGCTTTCCGACATGCAAACCCTCTGGGCGGCAGCCCACGAGTTGAGCCTGTTGCTCACCGCCCAACCGGCCGCCAATCCGGTTGGTTTAGGGCAGCAATTGCAAGCGCTCGCCGAAAAGACCGAATCGGTCAAACGTGGGCTGGATACGGCCGCCTCGCGCTGCCAGACCTGGTGGTGGGATCTTAGCGCCGTGGAGTTGCCCAGCGTGTGGCACGAAGCTCGGGCCGCATTGAACTTTCCTCAAGAAGACCCCGCGCTGAGGGCCAAACTTCGCGGTGTGCTCTGCAAGACCTCGCGGCAGTTGCTCATCGAATCGACGCAATCTGCCCTGTACGGCAGTGGCGGCAACATCTCGCTGCCGCCCGTTTCTCCCCAAACACAATCCCGCATGGCGCGCTTGGAAGGGCGGCGACAAGGGTTGATGGCCCTGGCCGTGCTCGGCAAGCACCGCTTTGATCAGGGGCAAGCCGATATTCGCGTGGCGATTGCCGCCTCTGCCGATTTGCCGTCGTCACCGACTCCGGGGCCAGAACTTCCCCTGCCGCAAACCCAATTCGTGATCGGCCCAACACAAACCCCGATTACGCCCTCAACGGTCGCCTCCGCGCCACAGGCAACAACCAACAATAGCTCAAGCAACAAGCTTAACAGCACGGTTGCCGGGGTGGTTCCCGGCCAGTCACAAACGAACGCCAAATCGAACAAGACGCCTCACGCGGGGTCACGTCCAGCCAGCGGCGCCGTGGCTGCCAACACCGGCGGGAGCATGGCGACCGGCTCGAGCGACTCCGCGGATGCGCGCTTGTCCACAACGAGCGAAGAGAGCTACGAAGAAGTTGTCCACCGCCTGCAAGTTTTCTCGGTGGAAGAAAACTGGTGGGTGTCGCTGAATGCCGCCGGCGAACAAATTGGCCGGCGCTGGTGGCAGATGGCGCCCGACATTCAATTGCTCATGCAGGCCAGCCAGAAGGCCATTCCGTGGACGCAACAGGTCCGGCAACTTCAGGCGGCCGATCGGATCTGCCGGTTGATGACTGGAGCAGCCGCCAGTCAGCTCAGTGGAGATCCGGCCGCCGCGTACCGCCATGTCACCACGGCCCAACTGTTGTTGCACATGGCTCAGCGAAGCTGGTTCGACCACTGGTATTCGGTCGATCCCCAGGCGGTTCCCTACTATCGCGTGGCCGCCACGGCATTCCTTGATGATGCCGCCCGCCTGGCCACGCCCAAGGCTGAAATCAGCCAATGGCAAAAGCTGATTCAGATGCCAGGCAATCTGATGCTCACTGGGCCGCGGCAAATCAATTTAACAACCGAACAACAACACGAACTGGTGTTCCAGGTGGGGCCGGCAGCCGGGGCGATTGTACCCGATGGCGCTCCCGTGCTGTGGGTGGAAACGACCGCCGGCGTGGAAGCGGCAGCTCCCCAGGCGGGCGAGCGGCACGTTCGTTCGCTCGATGCCAAGACCAGCACCGGTCGCTTTGTCTGCGTCATCACCAGCCCAACCTTAGCCGCGGCCATGGACAACGCTCCCCCGCGTCCGCAGGTGGTCGATAGCTCCGTCACGGCCAACGCCTGGTTCCGCGGCCAGCGGTTCGACGCGCAAGCCGAAATCTGCCTTCACCTCTGCCCCAACCTGGTCGTGCAACGGCCGGCCGCGCCCGAGCAGGCCAGCGTAACGGTTCGCGCCGCGCCCGATCTGCAACAGCAATTCGGCGGCGGCACGGGCGCGGTTGCCATTGTGCTCGATGTTAGCGGCAGCATGGGTCCGCCTCCCGGTTCTGGCTTGCGGGGTTCGCCGGCAGGCCCCTCGGCGGCGCTCGGCTCCAACGCTCCGTCGGCCTCGCCTGCCGCCTTCAAATACACCGAAGCCACGCAGGCCCTTAACGAAGTGCTGCAAAAGCTGCCTTCGGGAACCGTGGTGAGCGTGTGGGTGTTTGGTCAGGCGATGGGTTCCAACAAAACGGTCGATGACGCCAATCGCACGGTCACTCGGATCCAGGATCCCATCGTCTGGAATTCCGAAGATCGCAGCCAGCTTTCGCGGTTGATGGCGGCCGTTCGTTACCCGGTGCTTGAGCCCTGGAACGAGTCGCCGATCGTGCGTGCCATGCTCATGGCCAAGCAAGACCTGGTGGGAGCGCCCGGCTTCAAGTCGCTGGTGGTGCTTACCGACGGTCAAGACAACTGCTTCGCCACCGACAAACGCTATAACCCCGATGGCCGAGACATCCCCACGGCCCTCCGCGACGCCTTCGCCTCCTCGGGCATTATTGTCAATATCGTGGGCTTCAAGGTGGAAGCCAAGGAACGCTCGGCCGCTCTGCAACAATTCAAATCGGTGGAAGACTGGTCGCCGCCAGGGCGGTTCATTACGGTGGACAACGCCCAATCCCTGGCCGATCTGCTGCACTCCGCCATGCGGCAACGCATGCGATACTGGGTTGAAAATTACGATACGAGTTTGGCGCCCGGCATGCCGGCCAATGGACTCGATGTCACGCTCCCTGGCGCGAACGATCAGTGGTATCCCGGCGGATTGTGGCCGGGAAGTTATCTGGCGCGCACCTTCACCGATCGCCTGGTGCAGGCCAACTTTGGACTCAATCGCGGCGATCTGCTCATACTTGAGCTTTCCCGCGGGCCGCGGGGCGTGCAATTCGGGCGGATGAACTACTCCCAGTCCGACTTCCCCTGGAAACCTTACCGCGAGACCGGCGCCTGGCGCATGTCGCTGTTGCAGAATCAACAATTGCCCCAGCAGGCGCTGCAAATGCTGGTGACCTTGGAATCGACGCCCCAGTCCCACGAATCCACCCTCCAAGTCATCCGACCGCGAGAAGTTTGGCTGGAAGTCGAACCCGTCACGACCAAGGACTCTGGTCCGGTGGCCGTGCAGTGGGGCTATCAATACGGTTACCCGGCTCCCGCATGGACAATCAACGTGCCGGCCTGGCCAGAAGATACGGCCACCGCCAACCTGGCGCCGCCTCGAATTCACGCCTGGTGGAACCCCGATCAAAGCCTGGTGCCGAGCGCTTCGCTCGACCGAGGCCACGACTTCACCCGCCTCAGCGAGCTGTCGGGGCAATCGCTCCAAGTTGGCCAGGACGAAATTACGATCGAAGGCGTGGACGTGGAACCACACCTGGTGCAGGTCGGCCCAGGTCACAAAGAAATGCGCAACTGTTTGGTGGTGAGATTCAGCCAGCCGCCCGGCAGGGCCATCGCCATGGATGTGGCCGGATTGACGCCGGCCGCGAGCGAATTGCGTTTCTACCGCGATATCGGTCGCTCGACGGCGCTCTTTTGGCCGGTCACCACCGACGAGGCCGCGCGAGCGCTGAATCGATTGCAATTCTTCTCCGTGGAAGAATTCAAGGCTCGGGCCGAGCGGCGAGGTTTCTCGCTGAAGTTGAACCAACTCCCCCCTCCCGCCGCGAGCGACGCTCGTCCCTTGCCCTACCAGTTTTCACCCTAGCGGTCGATCAATAGGAATACAGCTGCCGCGATGGCCAGCGCGCCAACAATCGTTTTGAATCCTTGAAAACTGAGATCTAGAAGAACATTTAATCCTGTTAGAATGAGAAAGGCGCATAACAGCATGACGCCGATTCGCTTCGTGATTTTCATGGAAGATTCCTCAAGAAAGGTTGTTTTCGCGGAAGATTCGGCCGCCAGATGATTGCCCGGTTACCTTCCAGCTCCGCGGCCCTCTTCAGAAGGGCGGGGCGGTTGGCAAGCTTGGTGGCATCCCAAGTAGCGACCACAATCTCAATGCCTTGCATCGCAAACACCGCACACCTTGTTGATAAGCTCCCCCCAACATTCCAGCAATAGAGCTTTATCGGCCATCGCTGTCATTTTGATCCTTTGCCCCGCCTTTACCTTCCCTGCCTCGCCGTCTGAGCCTGCTTGCCCGAACATTGGCGCTCCCCCCACTCCGGCTTATTGAGCTCTCCCGCCTGAAACATCGCACCCCCGCAAATTATCCCTCCCCGAACATCGCCCTCCCTGGGCTAACTTCCAACCTCTACCTTCAGAGCCAGACATGAAGCAACGGCACTGGAATCAAAACATCTCCTTGCCCGGTCGGCGGGCTCCCTTATTTTCACGCCGCCGTCGCCTGGTCATGATCCTTTCGTTGGGTTTGCTGGCCACGGTGGGCGCTGCCGCCGGCCTGACGGCCTGGCTTCAGCCGCCGCCGCGCCCTTTTACCGTGCCGGTTTGGGTGGCCGAATATCGGTCGAACGAGTTGCCAGCCAACGCCATTGCCTGGCGCGACCGCCAGGCCATCCGCCAGGTGCGAGGGTTGCCGCCGCTGGCAACGCAAATGATCTCGGGCCAACAGCGCCACTTGCTGGTCGAACAGTTGGCGTCGCTGGCAGACCGCCCCGAAAGTGAAGAGGTGGTCGTGTTCGTGTGCGCCTACGCCACGCGCGGCCCCCAGGGCGTATCGATCCTGCCGGCGGACGCCGATCTGGGCGATCCCCAAACCTGGTTGCCGCTGCGTCGCATTCTCGCGTACCTGGCCGCCTGCCCATCCAAGCGAAAGCTGCTGATTCTCGACATCATGTGGCCCGTTACCGATCCTCGGTATGGTTTGCTTTCCACCAATTTGGCCGCGGCAATTCCCGACGAATTGGCGGCCGTGCCCGACTCGGATCGGCTGGTGCTCTGTTCGTGCTCCCCCGGTCAGGTATCGCACTCGTCGCTTGCCTGGAAACGAAGCCTGTTCGGTTATTACCTGGAAGAAGGAGCCTGCGGAGAGGCCGACGGTTACAATCCTCAACAGGAACGCAATGGCCGCGTGAGCGTGAGCGAGCTGGCCAACTTTCTGGCTGCCCGCGTCGATCGCTTTGCCCAGCAAAACCTGGGCGTTCGGCAAACGCCCAGGCTGTTGGGCACGGGAGCCGACTTTGCTATTTCGGCCGTGGCGGGCAAGCAATGGCGGCCTCGGCTTATCG
>CAYUMU010000049.1:35566-51297 GCA_964445985.1 uncultured Pirellulales bacterium
CGCCGCCCCTTTTGTGCGATACCCCGACTGGCTGGCTCAGGGATGGCGTTTGCGCGACCAATGGGCGGCGGCCGGCGGTTGGCGCAACATGCCCCACGTGATGCGCCAAATCGAAGCGATGATGCTGCGCGCGGAGCGAGTTTGGACCAATGGCGCCGATGACTCGGTGGTTCAACTGAATCTGCGCAACAAGCTGCAGGTGCTGGCCCAAGAGCAAGCGGCAGCCCAGGCTGCCATTCCTCGAACGGAGCCCCGGTCGCTGGCTTTGGCGATCAACCAAGGCGTGCCCATCGACCCCAGTATCACCGAGGTGCTGACCACGCTGGTCGACCATGTTCGCAGCCAAACCGCCGGTTTGCCCGACCCGCAGGCCCAGGCAATCCGCAACAAACTGATTGGGAGCTTTCAAGCCCAGATGGCCGGCAAGTCGCACGCGACGGTAGCCTATGGCGTTTTTCAGTTCGCGGTCAATTGCCTTGAGCCCGACGCTAAACTTCTCGTGCTGCTCGACGATCTCATCCGCGAGAACCGCATTGGCGCTCCACAGTACGTCGAGACCGAATACTTGCACTTGCTGGCCGACGCCGCCCGCAACTCGGTCTTCGAAACCTGGCCCGAAGCTACCATCCAAGCCAGTTTGCGGGCAGTTCAAATGGATGAGCAACTGGGAAGCCAGACGTGGCCCCTTCCTTGGCTCCTGGCGCATGCCCGCCCCATTCATTCGCTGGTTCACGACGGCGTGATCTACTTTTGGTCAATGGGCTACGCCTCTTCGGCGCAGGCGCAAGTCAAGTTCGAGGCAGCGCTGGACCAATCCCAGCGCTTGCTTGCTTACCAGGAAATGCTCGCGGACGCTTACGATCTGAGCGATCAGGCATTCGCCCAACTCCCCGCGTGCGTGCCCTATCTCGAATTCAACCCTCATCTCGAATTGGGCTGGCAACAGGCCATGGCCTCGGCGACCCGTCTGGCCGACCTCCTCGACGCCGGTCCCGATTCCGCGGCGGATTGGCAAACGCAAATTTCGCAGATCGGCAAACAGGCTGACGAACTTCGCCAGCAACTCGCCCAACTGGGAACAGCCTGGTGCCCCACCGCCATCGACGCCACCATCGCGGCCTGCGCTCAAGCCGATGCCCTGCCTGATCGTGCGCGACACGTGCGGTCGTTGTTGGCCACGCCCCTGGTGCCCGCCGCCCAACGTGCCCGACTGTGGGAAGCTGGCTACCAACTGGCGGTGCGTCTCGCCGGCACCACTCGCCTGCTCGATCGTGCCGATAACTCCGCTCACCGCCGCACCATGCCGCTGGAGCCCTACGATCAGCCTGAATCCCTGGCGGATCAGCAGGCCCTGACTTGGACGCGCGCCCGAGTGACGCTGCAAATGCTCAAGCTCGGTGGGCTCAAAGGCGATACGCTCGCCCAACTGTCGGCCATGGCCCAGGCACAAAACTACCGTGAGTTGCCCAAATTCTCTCTCAAGCTAAGGCAAGCCTGGACCGTGGAATTGCCCGCGCAACTTTCCCGTTCCAGTCATCTATCGCAACGAGCCAGGTTGTCTCGAATTTGCTCGGCGTGGAGTATGCCTGCCAGCATCAGTTCCTCAGGACAGAACCCAGCCGTGGGCCTGGCCGCGGCCGCCCAAAGTTTACTCTGGCAAACATTGGGAGACCGATATCGGTATATTTCTCGCGATCTCAACGGGCGTCCCTTCTTCGCCGATATCGCCAGCCAATACCTGGCCTTGGTAGGAGCAGGGTCCGACCCCTATTTGCAACTCTGCACCGTCTTTCCACCCAGCGATCTCACAGCCAATAACAGCGGCCAGGCCAGCGTCGCCTGGCAGGTCGTTGGTGAACCCAATCCGCTCAATGCCGACATCGCGGCAGACTCCTCGCCGCACGACCATTCGGCCGCCTCCACGCTGCCTGCCGAAACGCTATCGGAGCCAGCTCCCTCGGGCGTTTCGTTCGCGCAGCCAGCCGGCAATCCGCTGGTGCTGTCGCTGAAGACCAAACATGCCACGTCCAGCGCCCCAGCAACCTCTGGCAAGCCCCACACAACCCCGTTGGCTTCTCCCCTGATTTTGGATGTGGCGTTGTCGCCCAATGTGTCTCCCGAAACCCTTGCCACGGCCAAAGGCTTCATTGTGGAAGTCACCTTCGATGACCGCACCTACCACCAGTTGGTGCCCCTGCCCAAAACCATTCTCCCTCCCGTCGAGATTCTCGTTAGCCGCAACCTCAAGGCGCCCGTTCCCGCGCTCGATGCGTTGCGATTACGACCTTTGCCCACGCCGCAACCCTTTGGGGTATTTGTGCGCAGTTTGGAAGGCCAGGCTCGCCAGGTGGTGGTCTCGCTGGGAGATGCCACCACCGCCAAGTTAAACTTGCTGCCCGGCCAAACGGCTCCGGTCACGTTTGTTGGCCCGCCTGCCAAGGCGGGGGCTCCCCTGCCAGAACTCACGGGGCCTCTGGTGATCACCGCCACCGATGGCGAAACAGGCGAAGTTCTCGCGACCAAAACCCTGGGCATCGCCGTTGCCCAGCCTCGCGAATATGTAGAAGTCAATCAAATCTCGTTCGATGCCTTCGGTCTGGGACGCAATCGCCTCGACCTGACCCTGGCAGGTCCCCCCGCCCCGATGGTTCCGCCCATCGCCGCCGAGTTGGTGCTTCCCTCCGATGCCATCCCTGGATTTCTCGGTAGCCAGGGGGGAGTGTTCCGCGGCGCCCTGATGCCGGGCCAGCCAACCCTGCAACTGTCGGCCGAAAACATCCGCCAAACCGAGGGCTCCAGTCAGCAAGGGCAGGTCTACGTCAACGTCGACGGCGTGCCGCGAGTCTTCATCTTCAACGTCACCTTCGCCGGTGATGGCCAAACCACGGCCCCCACGCTGCACCAACGTCCTAGTTTGCGTTTGCAAGCCCAACCCGCTTACGTGCCCGGCCCGGCCACCAGCTTTGGGCTGCAAGTCGATTCGGCGCCCTCCGGATCAACACTCAGCTTTGCCATCGGCCGGCAACAGGCAGGCCGCTTCATTCCCGAACTACAACAAACCCTGGCTCAGCCTCGCGAAGAAACCATTGGCTGTAGCCCTTTCGGCCCAGGCGGAGCCATTCTGCTTTCGGCGCGTTTGACAGACTGGACCCTCGCCCTCGACACCTCCGGCCTGGTGGGCCCGCGCACCATTCAGGCCAGGCTCCTCAGCTACGACGGCAAACTCCTCGATCTGGTCACGGCCGATGTTGTCTTCGACGACGTGCCGCCCACCAACTTGCAGGTGATACCCTCGCTGGGCCCCGCCACCGCGGGCCAACCCTGTTTAATTCAAGCGCTCAGCACCCGATCCCTGTCGGGTGTCACCAGCGCGCAGTTCTTCATCGGCCAGCCCCTCGACGGCAAAATTCCCGATAAAACCCCCACGGTTTCCGGCACGCCCGTCGATGGTCAAAAATTGGAGTGGTACGCCGAACTTCCCATCCCCGCCGATGCGCCGGCGTTAATTCCCATCAGCGTGCAATTCACCAATGCGGTGGGGCTCAGCGACGTGGCCACGGCCATGATCTCGGTGCAAAGCGCAGAGCAAGCCGGCTTGGGAACCCTCACCGGCAAAGTCCTCGAAGGCCCCCGACCCCAGCCCGATCTCATGGTTACCCTCAGCACCGCGGCCGGTGCGGCCATGTTCCAGGTCAAGACCGGCCCCGATGGCAGCTTCCGCTTTCCCAACCTCAAGCCGGGCTCCTACAAAGTTTCCACCACCAAAACCAGCAGCAACCGCAGCGGCGACGCGGCCGCCAGCGTCCAAGCCGGCAAAACCACCACCGCCGACATCACCTTGCAACTTTGACCGCTCCTATTCACACGGCCGTCGCTTCAAAACGCGCGGTCGGGCGGCCAACGCGCGAAAGCCACCCCTCAAGCAAGGTCAGGCATGCGATAACATTGACGCCGCCTGCTGCCCCAAATAAACTCCAATAAGTCGATCCTAGGATCGCGGATCAAACACCCTCCCAAAATTTCGTCATTCCCGCAGAAGGCGCCGGTCCAGGGCCCAAGCATAAAGCAATGCCTGGCCCCGCGGTCAGAACCACTGCTCGGCTTCAAACCTCCCGGGCATGTTGTGCAGTGTTGCGTTGTGTTCAATCCAAAGTTCGGCATTAGGTCGGTCAACCGGTTGGCAGTATCAGCATGGGTTTTCGCTCCAAACGCGCAGGAGTTCGAACGGTCGGCAAATACGGCTGCGCGCTGGCGCTCCGCTGTTGCCTTCTGCTCGCCTCTTGGCAGGGACCGATCCCCTGGTGCCATTGCCACGGCGCCTTGGCCGGCGATTTAGATGTTGCCAATCCCTCGCTGGCCCAGCATTTGTTTTTGCGCCATCCCGCCAAGCCAGGCATTTCCCAGCTAAATTTTGGCTGGCACATGCACTGCGATTTCCCTGGTTCTCCCGACGACGATCCGCATCACAAGTCAGATCATGCCCGCGGCATCAAGCCCGTAGTCGTACCGTGCGACCATGGTTTGGACTACGCCGTCCGGCCTTCGCTAAGTTTTTGGATGCTGGCCAACATCGCCGGCAATCGAACGGAAGAACCGTTGGGCTCGCTCGCCGGCCAACAGCATCGCTCCGCTCACTTCTTCGATGCCTTCGCGCCCACTCTCGCGCTCCCCGTGCGCTTTTGCGTGCTGAACTGCTAAGCCTGCCTTGCGGGACTCTTCTCCCGCCGATTTCTTCGCGTTCCTAGTTCGCTTCTTCGCGCATTGCGGGTCAGATCACCCGCGGTTCTGGCATTCCGGAGTCATTCCTATGGCAATCACATTGCCGCGATCCGTTCGCATCCCCACCCTCCTCTGGCCGGGTCTCGTGTTGGGCGTTCTGGCGGCCGTCGCCGCCTGGTGGTTCTTCGGTCACCAATCGCCGCCCGCCCTGGATCCCTTGCCCAATCCCACAGATTCGCACACCGTCTCCGCGGCCGATCCTCCCGCAGATACGATCAGCTTCCCCGCAGATTCGTGGGACGCAGCCGGAATCGTGGTGGCCCCCGTCCAATCCGCCACCCTTGCGGAGCCCGTGGAATTCACCGGCAAAATCACGCTCAACGAGGACCGCATCGCTCACATCTATCCGCTCGTGGAAGGCCGCGTGGACGAGGTCAAAGTTCAGTTTGGCCAACAAGTAAAGCAGGGAGACTTGCTGGTCGTTGTCCAAAGCAAAGAAGTCGGCCAGGCCATGCTGCAGCTGTATCAAAACCGGCTGCTCCGCGACTTTGCCGTGGTGAAAGATCGTTGGACCCAGTCCGTGGCCAAGAATGCGCAATCCATGATCGATCTCATCCGCGCCAATGCCCAGATCGAAGACATTGAAGCGGCCCTCAAAGACCGGCCCCTGGGGGAATATCGCGACAAGCTCATGTCCGCCTATATCGCCCACTACAAAGCCCGCCAAGACCTGACCCGACTGGAGCCGCTGGCCAAAGACGGCGCCATCACCGGCAAGCAATTCCTCCAGGCGCAGGCCGAGTTGAACGCCGCCAGGGCCACGCTGCAATCCCTCGTGGAACAGCTACAGCACGAAGCAAAACAGGCTTCGCTCACCTCCACGCAATCGGTCCAAGAACTGCAAACACGCGTCTCGGTCGACGAAACCAATCTCAAAATCCTGGGCTTCGAGGACGAGGCCCTGGCCAAAGTGGATCCCCTTACGCAAGGCGAGGCCGTCTCGCATTACCCCATCCTCTCTCCATTCGACGGTACCATCCTCTCCAAAGATGTCGTCCTGCTCGAACGCGTAGGGCCTGACAGTCAGATTCTGAGTATTGCCGATCTATCAAGCGTTTGGGTCAGCGCCGATATCTATGAAGAACATCTCCATTTGCTCAAGCAACTGGAAGGACAGCTCATCCATTTGCGAAGCAATGCCTGGCCAGACAAGACCTTCCCAGCCCGGGTGTTCTACACCGGTGACGTCGTGCACGAATCCACGCGCACCATCTCCCTCCGCGCCGTAGCCGACAACCCTTCAGGCCAGCTCAAACCCGGCATGTTTGTCAGCGTCGAGTTTCCTGGCGCTCCTTCCTCAACCGTGCTTCAGGTTCCCCTCACCGCGGTGCAAGAGCACGACGGTGGCTCCTTCGTCTTCGTGCATCTGGGCCAGGACCAGTTTGCGAAACGCAGCGTCGTTCTGGGCCGCCGCAATGATCAGGCCGTCGAAATTCTCTCCGGACTGGAATCGGGCGACATGGCCGTGGTCGGCGGCGGCTTCGCCCTCAAGTCGCAAATGCTGGCCGATCTCCTCAGCGATTGATCCCGTTCGCAACCGTCATCAACCCAGACGCCCTTTCGCGGCAACTACGTCGCATGCATCGCAAGGAACACCTTCGTGGTCAATCATGTTATCAACTGGTCGCTCGACAATCGCTTCATTGTCATGTTGCTGGCCATCGTGTTGCTAGGCGTTGGCTTTGTCTCGGTGGCCTCGCTGCCGCTCGACGCAGTCCCCGACTTGACCAACGTGCAGGTGCAAGTGCTCACCACCTCGCCCGCGCTGGGGCCGGTGGAAGTCGAACAATTCATCACCTTTCCCGTCGAAAATGCCATGAGCGGACTCCCCCGTGTGAGTGAGATCCGCTCCATCAGCCGCTTCGGGCTGTCGGCCGTCACCGTGGCATTCGAAGACGGCACCGATATCTATTGGGCCCGCAACCTCATCAATGAGCGACTGCAACAGGCCCGCGAAAACATTCCGCCCGGCATGGGCGATCCCCAAATGGGTCCCATCGCCACCGGCATGAGCGAAATCTATCAGTTCGAGGTCCGCGCCAAAGACGGCTATAGCTACAACCTGATGGAACTCCGTACCATCCTCGATTGGCAAATCGCCTTCCAGTTGCGCAGCGTCCCCGGCGTTATCGAAGTCAACACCTTCGGCGGCGAATTGAAAACGTATGAAGTTCAGATCGACCCCAACAAACTATTGAACTTCGATATCTCGCTCGGCAGCATCTTCAAGGCTCTCGAAGAAAACAACGCCAACGCGGGCGGCGGCTACATCATGCACGGAGCCGAGCAGCGTCTCATCCGCGGCGAAGGCCTGGTCAGCTCGCTCGACGATATTCGCAACATCGTCCTCGACAATCGCCGTGATGGTACCCCCATTCGCATTTCCGATATTGCCGAGGTCGAATTCGCCCCCATGCTGCGCCAAGGCGCCGTTACCCGAGACGGCAATCGCGAAGCCGTCACCGGCATGGTCATGATGCTGATGGGCGGCAACTCGCGACAGGTCGTGGCCGATGTCAAAGATAAGATCGCCCAGATTCAAGCCACCCTTCCCACAGGCGTCTATATCGATACCTTCTACGACCGCACCGAACTGGTCGACAAAACAATCCATACCATTGCCGAAAATATCGGCGTCGGCGTCGTCCTGGTGATCGTCATGTTGTTCCTTCTATTGGGCGACGCCCGGGCGGGCCTGATCGTGGCCTCCGCCATTCCGCTCTCCGCCATGTGCGCGCTCATTGCCATGAATGTCGCCGGCGTTTCGGCCAATCTCATGAGCCTGGGAGCCGTGGATTTCGGCGTCATCGTCGATGGGGCCGTGGTCATGATCGAAAACGCCGTGCGATCGGCCAGCGCCTATCAGCGCAAAATGGGACCATCTCACGTGCCCAAATCGGTCTTCCGGGAATCGGCCCTGGAGGTCGGCAAGCCGATCCTCTTTGCCGGCCTGATCGTCATCATCGTGTTTTTGCCCATCCTCAGCCTGCAAGGTGTGGAAGGCAAGATGTTCCGCCCCATGGCATTCACCTTCATGTCGGCCTTGACCGGCGCCCTCATTCTGTCAGTCACCGTTATGCCCGTCATGGCATCATTGTTCCTGGCCCGACGCGTCAGTTCGGGCGATACCTACCTGGTACGAAATCTGAAACGCGGCTACGAGCCGCTGCTGGCCTTCGCCATGGCGCGCCCCGTGGCCATGCTCACCACGTCGGCAATTGTCTTTGCCGGCAGCGTGATGCTCACACTCGGCTTCGGCGTCGAATTCGTCCCCAAGCTCGACGAAGGAGATATTGCCATTCAGGCCGTGCGACTCCCCAGCGTCTCCTTGGAAACATCGCTCGACATGACGCAAGCCATGGAACGCACCTTGCTGAAATTCCCTCAGGTCGAAAGTGTGGTTTCCAAGACCGGTCGCCCCGAAATCGCCAACGATCCGATGGGCGTACACCAAACCGATATCTTCGTGCGCTTGCGTCCCCGCGAGGATTGGCCCGCAACGATCACCAAGGAGCAGCTGGTCGAAGCCATGCAAATTGCCCTGGAAAAGGCGGTCCCCAGCAATTCGTATGGTTTCACGCAGCCCATTGAACTGCGCGTGCAAGAGCTGGTCGCTGGCGTGCGATCCGACGTTGGACTAAGCCTGTATGGCGATGACCTCGACGTGCTCAAAACCATTGGCGATCAAATTGTTCGCTCGCTGAACCAGGTGGATGGCGCCGCCGACGTTCAGGCCCAGCAGATCGCCGGCTTGCCCTATTTGCGCATCAAGATCCGCCGCGACGCCATCGCCCGCTACGGGATCAATTCCAGCGATGTGCTCAATGCCGTCAGTGTTGTCGGCGGCATGCCTGTCGGCGAGGTCTTCGAAGGCCAGCGCCGCTTCCCCCTGCAAGTGCGCATTGCCCCCGAGTGGCGGCAGAATGTGGAAAAACTGCGCCAAATGAAGATCGACGATCCTCAAGGTCGCCAGATCCCCATTTCCCAACTTGCAGACATTGTCGTCGAAGATGGCCCTTCCGAAATCAGCCGCGACTCCATTCGCCGTCGGCTGTTGATTCAATGCAATGTTCGCGGGCGTGACCTGGCCGGATTTGTGGGCGATGCTCAGAAAACCGTTCAGGCCCAGGTGCAACTCCCACCCGGATACTCTCTGGCCTGGGGAGGGCAGTTTCAAAACCTGCAACAGGCAACGGCCCGACTCATGATCGCCGTGCCGGTCGCGCTATTTCTCATCTTTTCGTTGCTCTATATCACTTTCAACTCCGTCAAACTCACGCTACTCATCTACTTGAATGTTCCCATCGCCGCCACCGGCGGTATCGTTGCCCTGTGGCTCAGGGATATGCCGTTCTCCATTTCGGCAGGCGTAGGCTTCATCGCTCTGTTTGGAATTGCCGTCATGAATGGCGTCGTGCTGGTCGAGCATATCCGGCACCTCCGTGTCCACGGCCATAACCAGCAAGAGAGCGTGGTGCGCGGGTCGATGGATCGGTTGCGGCCCGTGCTCATGACGGCCACCTGCGGAGCCCTCGGCTTCGTCCCCATGGCCGTTTCGGCGAGCGCTGGCGCCGAAGTTCAACGCCCTCTGGCCACCGTCGTCATCGGCGGACTCATGACTTGCACCGTTCTCACACTCTTGGTGCTGCCCGCCATCTATCGCTGGTTCGATCCCGCCGTAGAATCCGAGGAAGAACCTGCCGATGAGCCCGGGGCGCCCTCGCAAACTCTTCATTGATCAAATAACCCGGTCGCTGACGGCGCAGCAAGACCCGCCCCCAATTTATCAGCGGCCTGCTGCTGACAATACATAGCAATCCACACCGCTCC
Organism: uncultured Pirellulales bacterium; assembly: GCA_964445985.1. Classification (GTDB taxonomy): domain Bacteria; phylum Planctomycetota; class Planctomycetia; order Pirellulales; family S012-138; genus CAYUMU01. Next base: position 45,176 of record CAYUMU010000049.1, read on the forward strand.
TGAACCCTCAGGCAGGAGCAGTCAAACGGCCGAATGCCGCCAGCAGGTCTTGCAGCCCGCCACACCCGTCGCTTAGGCTCATGGCTTGCCACCCGCTCCGGCCATTGGTCGATGCCTGGTTGCCCTTCCCATCGATGTTTCCGCATTCGGTACAGGAGCCTTCTCCATGTCCACAGCACTCACACCAACCCTTTCCGCGGCCAAACTCGGTTTGCTGTTGCTGTTGCTGGCCCAATCGCCGGCCGCCGCCCAGAGTGTGGGGGCGTCGGAAAAGCCCGAACTCCCCTCCGACCCCAGGGCCTGGCTCAACTCCACGCCGCTCTCGGTCGACATGCTCAAAGGCAAGGCCGCCGTGCTTTGGTACTTTGAAGAAGACTGCCCGCGCTGCCGCGAACGCTGGCCAGCCATGCTGAGCGAAGCCCGCAAGTTCCAGGGCAAGCCCGTGGTCTTCATCGGGGTGAATTCCGGCAACCCGCCCGCGGAAGTGCTCCGCTATGTTCGCGAAAACAATATCGATTGGCCGGTGATCGTCGATCCTTCGCGGCAATTTGAGAAGCAGAGCAACGTGGGAGAAATCAGTCTCACCAATATTTATCAAATGCGTCTGCTGGCGGCCGACGGCGAGATGCGTCCCGCTGGCACCATCGATATCGCCACGGCCGCCAATGCCGTGCTGCAAGAGGCCGCCTGGAAAGTCGACCCGGCCTCCGTGCCCGCCAGCCTGCTCCCGGCCTGGAAAGCCATCGAGTTCGGCGACCATGCCAAGGGTGCGGTGCTCGTCAAGAAGTCGCTGAATTCGCGCGACGACGAAACCCGCGCCGCCGCCGAAAAACTCCAGGCCGCGGCGGCCGCTGATTGGAACGAGCTCGCAAAATCGGCCGAGATTGCCATGACAGCCGGCCGCGGCTGGGATGCCTACAAGCTCTACGCGCAAATCGCCACCCAGTTCAAAGGCTACGACCTCCCCCCGCAGTTTGAATCGGCTCGCAACGACCTCGAAAAAAGCCCCCAGATCAAGCGCCAGTTCGACGCCATCAAACGCTTCGAAGCCGCCACCCGCACGCCCCCTTCCAGCAACTCGGCCCGACAACGACTGATTTCCACGCTCAACCTGCTGATCAAAGACTATCCCGACACCGAAGCGGCGCAAAAGGCCCAAGGGTTGCTCACGCAGATGAACGCGGACTGATTTCGCACCTGGGCACAAATAGAGTTACCCGGGTCCCCACGATCGGCCGCGCCGGTAATATGCACGCGGTGGATGCCCACACCGGTTTGTTTGTCATGGGTCGGCGTAACCGTAAATCGTGCAAGCGCGTTGCCGAATGAGTATTCAATGCAGATAATTAAATCACGATGAACGCCATGAATCTTACCAACGAGCAACTCAAGGCGATCGAAGAAGGTCAGCCGGTTCCCGTCATTGTCGACGCCACCCGTTGCGTCGTCATCCGTGAAGACGTCTTTGAGAGAGTCCAGCAAGCTGTGGCCGACGATCATCAGGAGTTAAGAGCGATTCTCGCCCGCTCCGTCGAGAGTAGCGATTGGAACGACCCCAAGATGGATGTTTACGACCACTATGATGAATAGGGGCGATGTCGTTCTCGTGCATGTCCCCTTTGTGGGAGCCGCGGGCGGGAAGATCCGTCCTGCATTGATCGTGCAAAATGATCGCCTCAATCGCCTTCTCAACGAAACCGTTATTGCTGAGATCACATCCACGATCCGGAATGTTGAACATCAAGTTGTGATTGGTGTAGCGACGCAGGATGGCGCAGCGACAGGTCTGAGACACGAATTCCGCCGTTCGCTGCGAGCGGCTGCACACGATTCCCCAAGTCGATATTCAACGGGTCATTGGGCACCTATCACCGCAGCTTTTGGATCAAGTAGAAGCCGCTCTTCGATCGGCATTGAATATTGCGTAGCTCAAGCCCAGGCGTCTCCTGCGGAAAAGGAAAAACTGCCCGGCCCTACGATCGGCCGCGCTGGTGGTGCGCACGGGGTGCGTAACCCTACGGGTATTCACGTCCCTTCGTTTGAGGGTCCTCAAATGCCTTTGCGCATTATTTTATGGACGTCATTCGTTGTCCTGTCGTTGATCATCGCACCCGGATGTTCGAGGGAAGAGACGGCAAACCACAGGCCGGCCAAAGTCGTGCCCCAGGGGAAGCCACCCGAGAATTGGCTGCTGCCATACGTTGGGGAAGAGGTGGTCGGACTTGAAGCGGTGGACTTCACGCGACTGGGCCGGTTCGCCGCTCAGCGCGAGCAACTGATGCCGATCATACCCAACTTCAAGAATCTGCCCGATCTGGCGAATGTGCAACGATTGGCGGAATTGCTCGTGCGATGGGACGCTGATCGCGTGACCAGCGTCATCATTGGGCAGTGCGATTCCGCGCCCGCGGATGCCCTTGTTGAAGGGTTTGGACAATATCTTCGACCACTTGAAATCTTGGTTGACGGTGAACCCGTCAAAGGCGGCCCGCTGGAAATTCAATCGACTGTCGATGGCCATTTATTTTTTGTGGGGAGCGAGTTTTCCATCAAGAGCGTAATGAACCGGAGCGGAGGAAAGGGTCCGATCGCCGATCGCTTGCGCAGTCTGGGGAACCATCTTTATGTCAATCTCAGAACGCTTTCCCAAGAAGACCGAAAATGGGGAAACGAACACTATGTCGCAAATCCCGACCTTCTCGACTCTTATCGGCCTTACTACAAGCTGATGTTCGCGTCCAGCGCCATTGCGACTACTTTCGATGCCGACCCACAACTGGCGCTGCAGGCGCATCTGGAACTCGCCGACCCAACGCAGGCTTCGGAATTGATTGAGGTCGGTCAGTCGCAGCTCGATCTGCTTCGTCAGATCGCAGAGGACCGCTATTTTTGGCGCGACACGGAGTTCACGCAGGTCTTGAAGAAGAAGCTGGTTCTGCGATTGGCGGCAGAAGGGCAATTCTTGCCCGACCCTCAGGGGATCCGATTCGAATGGAAGGCTTCGCCGGAATCCACAGAACGATTGCACGCGAGCATTCCGCAGATGCTGGCGAACGCGGCGCAATCACAACAAGATTATCGACGGCGCGTCGTTATGTTAAACACTATGCAGGCTCTTGCTCAATTCATGGTCAAACATGATCATTTCCCCACGAACATCTGCTCCGCGGATGGCGAACCCCTGATGAGTTGGCGCGTCCGTCTGCTTTCTGCTTTAGACGCTAATGACATTTATCGCCAGTTGCGAATGGATGAACCTTGGAACAGTCCGCACAACGCGTCTCTGTTGGCAAAGGTCCATGCGCGCCTTTTCGCGGGGCATGCCGATACCCCTGACGATCATGCTGATATTCTCGCGGTCGTCGGCCAGAAAGATTTCAGCTTTTTGCCGAACCAGGTGGATGGCCCACCCGTCAAATCCGATGCCTTCACCGACGGGCTTGAAAAGACCGTGATGGTTGTCCTCGTCGATCCCAATCGTAGCGTTCCCTGGGCCAAGCCCGATGACTTTGTTTGGGATCCCGCGGCGCCCCACGCTGGCTTGGGCCTCGACGGGGAAAACAGGTTTCAGGTATTGCTGGGCGATAACAACATCATCAAGGTCTCCCGCGAGGAAGCCGCCGCAACCCTCCGCGCCATGTTCGGCCGCAACGATGGGCAGAAGTACGAGTTGAAGCCAGTGGATTAGACAGGGCGCCTCGCTCCAGAATGGAGTGCGCCGGTTGCCGTCTGCGCCGCGCCGCGCTTTTCGACGGATGAATTGGCTGAGATCTCCTTTAGCCGTTGGTCCGTTCCTGGTTTGAATCGACACGGCCTTTAGCAAGGAGATATCGCCATCAAACCGAATGGGCAACGAGCGCAGTGAATGGAGATTCAACCCGCATTGTGGCAGGCAGAATGCCTGCCCTACGGGTACTCCGGGTACTCCGGGTACTCCGGTTCGTCGGTTTGATCGGCACTTTTTGGTTGGCCGTTGAGATCGCAGTCGCGTTGATCGAGTTGCGGGGACACAAGTGCGCTCCGGAAAACGTATGAGCTTCGAGAAAACGTCACAAGTTGACATCCGGCAAGATTAGCCGGAGCCACGTATATCGCTTGCGGCAGCGGCAACCATTCTTTCAGAACCCGTTGCGCTGACGCGACGTTGCACTCGATTCCCTTTGAATAGAAGTCATCGCTGACGAACGAAACGCGATCCGAAGATTCAAGTGCTGCTATTCGACATAACGTCTGAAAATCCGCCAAAACTCTCTGGGTTGTTGCAGCCAATGTTTCCGGGGGATCGTCGGGAAACGGGCCAGTACACGAAAACGCCTTGTTCCAATCAATTCCACGCTCCCTCGGCAACAGCGGCAGGACACAGTTAAGCTTGTCCAGAACAGAGTCCGGATTATCGATGACGCGGGAGACAGGGAATCTCGCTTCACTGTTCAAGGAATCGACCAGTTGCACAACTTCTTCGTCGTATTGATATGGACTATTGTCTTGCATGTCGGATCAGTTTGGGAACAATTGTCGAAGCACTGCGAGCATATCCGCCTCACTTTGAGAAAATGTGAAGTGCGGCCCAACTTCCTTACCGGCGAACACATTGATGTGAGCTTGGCTACGAGCATCAAATTCGATTCGATAGCCAATATCACCATGACGCATTCCATTGGTTCGCCCGCCCATGTGCTTAACCGACATTCGAGACGGGAATGGCCTTGCTTTAGTCGAATCGAAACCACGGGCCTTCAGCCAATCGAGAGCCTCTCGCATTCTTGGGTTGAAATCGGGACAACTGTTATGCACCAGCGTCCCCAGTGACCCTACGCGGAACACGTGCTCCGTCGTTTCCAGGTTGTACAGGAACCCGTGGTGCTCGATCGGCGTGACGGAGATCACGCGTTTGAGGCCGTAGGCCGTGTCGACGAGCTCGCCCGTGCGGAGCTCGCCGACTGCCACGAAGTCCTGACGGTCTTCCGACCAATAGGGGTGGTTGTCGGTGACGCCGGTGAGTTCGATCTGGTCTTCGAGCTTGAGATGAACGACCTTGGTGTTTTCGTCGGCCTGGTGCTTGAACATGCCGGTAACGACGTTGCCTTTGCCGGGCTTGATCGGCGGGCACGGCCCGAGATAGGTGACTTTCGCGTCACCCACCGCGCCCATTTCATACAGGTCGATGAAAATGGTGTTGCCCGGCTGGGCGTCGTGCTCTTCGATCCAGGTCAGCGGGCGTAGCAGGTCAATCCACAGCCCCAGCCCGCTGTCTTTGGTCATGTACAGGCTGATCTTCCGCCAAGTGGCCGGATCGGACTCGACGGTTTCCGCCTGTTCTCGGATGGGGTTGCGGCCGGCTAAGCGGTCGCCGACGCGGACGTCTTCGATGGGTGTCGCGTGAGCGCGTCCGGTGGACGCATCGCCATGGGCCGGCGCGTCCTGATTCAGCCATTGCCAGCCATAGTACGCCGCCACCAAGAAGCATAGGATTGCCGCGGCGCGCAGGAGGTAGTCGATAACATCCGGTTCGCTCTTCGCGACTTGCTTGGATGAGTACGCCGCGCGCCGCGGCTTAAAGTCGGCGCTGTGACCGTGACACGATTCCGCATCCGGTCCTAACGCCTCAATGGTGAGCGGCCTCTTGCGGCGCGGCGATTGCGGCTTCGTGACATCGCCAGAGTTCGCGAGCTCCGACGGATTTGATTGGGAACTTGGCTCTGAAGTCCGGGGGAGCGAGGCGAAAAACGCATCGTGAACGCTGGTCTTACTGTCAACCTGCCGTGGCGCGGGACGAACCTTGGCGCTGGAGATCACGTTCTGCTCCCTGCAAGGATATGGCGAGAAGCCACGAGATGGGTTTGCCGCCGGGATTGTAGCGATCGCACAACGGGCAAGCAAACAATTTTTTTTCCGCGGGGGCGCTACTCTATGCCCAGTGCGAACCGGCGAGGACCGGCGATTCAACCCGCATTGTGGCAGGCAAATGCCTGCCGCAATGTGGGCCGAATGCTCACGGTGATCGCTCTCGGTGACGAACGACGATGATTTGCCTGGCTCGGCGCGGGAAGGAGAGCACGAAGCCTCTCATCCCTGAAAGAGTTTGAGCTGTCAACCCGGTTTAAGGGCGCATTTTTAGTTGG
>CAYUMU010000050.1:0-50302 GCA_964445985.1 uncultured Pirellulales bacterium
CCCCCGGCTGCCGGTCAGGACGCGCCTGATGGGCATAAACGCGGATCACGGTCCAGGCCATTCGCGGGGCTTGAGCGGCACGTACATCCCCGATCAGGCCCCTCTCCAAGCGGCCATCGGCGTCGCCCAGGGCGTTTTGCAACCTTTGCCGCTCGGCCTGCATGGGGGCCGCCATGGGTTTGCTGGCCGCGGCGGGCGCGCCGGGCTCTCGGGCAGCGCGTAGCGCCTGCGCGTCGGCCACCGGCTCCGCAAGTTTTTCTGCTTGAACGCCCAAATGGTTGGCACGATTTGGCAGCGGAGCTGGCTCCACCCGAGCTTCCTTAGCCGGGACTGCATCCTCAATGGCCTCGGCTGGCGGCGGCTCCGCGGCCGCTTGGGGTAGGGCGGGGGCATTCATGGGCAAGGCAAAGCCTTCCGCGGCGTCAACGCCCGGCGCGCCTGCCCGACGCATGGCTCCCAAGTTTCGCATGCCCCCACCGAAGGCCGCGGCCCGTTCTTCTTGTGGCGTGGGCAAGGTCAACGCCAGCACGCGACGGCCGGCGTCGCCATGTTCGGCCAGAAACTTCTCGGTTCGCACAAAGGCGAATTTTCTCCAACCCTGCGTGCCCAACAATAGGTCCACGGCCAGCGGGGCTTCTTCGTTTTGCGGATCCAGATAAACATGGGCGTCGGCCAGTTCACGCACATCGGCTTCGAGCAGCACCATCACGGGGAGTCGCGGTGATTGCTCGCGTTTGTCGATCATCTCCAGCACGCTTTCGTCGGTGACGGTCACGCCCACCACGGCGCCAACCGGCTTGCCGTCTTGGTCCTTGGTTTTCAAAGTCAAGCGAACCTTGTCGCCCGGCACATACTGTTGCTTATCCAACTCCATTTCGATGGCAACTTCGTGCGCGGGGCGGCGGAAGATCAAGCGCTCCGCCACCGGCAAGCCCTGAGCATCCCACAGCGTGGCGATCAGCACGCCATCGACCTCGCGCGGCGGGGTTAGTTCAATATCCACTGCTTTTCCTACCGAGAGTTCCTGCTCGAGCGATGCCTTTTCGACTTCCTTTTGACTGAGCGTGACGCGGTACTTGCCCTCGGTTGTCGCGGCCACCGAGAGGGGAATGGTTTCACCCGCCTCGTAAACAAGCTTCGGCGACGACAACACAGCGCCTTGGCTGGCAAGCTCTGGCAAGGGGTACGTGGTTTTGATGCCCGAGGGCTCGGTGATCTTGAGGGTGTAAGTTTCGCCGGCCTTGGGGGTGAAGGCAAACCGGCCGCGGCCTTCGTGCTCGGTGCGGAATTCAGCGACTTTTTCACCTTGGCTATCGACCACCATGCCTTGCAAATCGGCCGGCTTCTTGGCTGGCGTTTTTGCTTCGAGATACACGCGGCCCGGCAATCCGGCGACCAGCGTTCCCCCTTCGGCAAACATGTTCAGATCAACCGTCTGCAACAAGATGGGTATCGTTTTGCTGGCGGTTTCCACCGCGCCGCCATCGTCGATGACCAGAGCCAGCGTGCCTTCGCCGCGAGCTATTTGTTCTGGCAGTTGGAAACGGACTTCGCAGTTGCCTTCGGCGTTGATGCTCGCGTTGCCGCGATACACTTCTTGTTCATCCACGCGGGCGATCACCGTCACCGGGGCTCCGGCGGGAATGCCGCCTTCGGCCCGCTCGGTATGCAGCGTGGCGGCCACCTCATCGCCCGGCCCGTAGCCATCGCGGATAAACACAATTTGGTTCTTGAGCCTCGGAGCGCGGTACGCCCTAACATCGAACTTGCGTTCAGCGGGCGGATATCCGGTCCAGGGGTAGGTGACCTTGATTTTGTATTCGCCGCCGGCCTGCTCGGCGGGGATCACCCACTGCATGCCAAGCACGCTGTCTTCGGGCTGGGTCATGCCTTGGGCAATCTCGTCTCCCTTGGGTCCGACGATTTGGTAGTTGGCCTGCATTGCCTGGTTGGCTGGCTTGTGGCTCGAAGCATCGAGAACAACCCCGCGAAAATAGGCGGTTTCACCCGGCTTGTAGACCTGCTTGTCGGTGGCCACGTAGGTAAGAAAGCGTGCCTCGCCACCCAGGATATCGGTCTTGGCCACGGCTACCTTTTGCGTGGGATCAAACCGGGGGGCTGGTTCGGGCGGCTTTTCCGCCACGGCCAGAGAAAGACAAAACGCCAGGCCTGTTGTTCCTAACAGAGCCGGCACGGCAATCCGTGTTTGTCGCCAGCGAGACATCATTTGAACCTCCTCTAAGCGGGGGAGAGCGCTCCACGCCCACAGACTTGCGGCGGGAGGCGAAAGCCAGACAGGATTCTGGAGTTACGGCTGCACATCGAGCCTCGGCCAATGTAACCGCCATGGCGCAGCCACGTAAAATGCCGCCGAAAAATGGCAGGTACTCCCCCTAGGACGCTCTCGGGTGGCGAACAGTTCCCAATCCCAAGAAAAAAAGGTGCAACAGCCCGCCCAAGCACAACAGGGAACCGGTTCTCTCAGGGGAGCGGCAGCCAAGATGGGGAGAAGTGAACGGCCGAGATGCCGGGCGCAAGCCTGGCGCGCAGACGCGGAACCGGCCGCGCACTTTGGCCTTACCCAGCTTACCGCCGCCGGCAGGATTGGCGACGGCAAATTGGCAGTGGTGGGACTACGGGGCCAGTAGTAACCGACCTGGCGATTCCAGGTAGCTGATCACATCGTTCAAGAACCGCGCGGCGGTGGCGCCATCGACCAGGCGGTGATCGTACGACAAACTGAGCGGCATCATCAGCCGAATTTGAATGTTGTCGTCCTTCACCACCGGTGTCTTCCGGCTGCGGCCCACCAGCAAGATGCCAACTTCCGGATAGTTGATAATGGGGGTGGAGTATTGCCCACCCACGGCGCCCATATTGCTGATCGTGAACGTGCCGCCGCGGAGGTCTTCGATCGCAAAGCGGAAATTGCGAGCGTTGGTCGCCATGCTCGTTAACGACTGGGCGATCTGCGGGATGCTGATCTTATCCACATCGCGCATCACCGGCACGACCAGCCCTCGTTCGGTGTCGACCGCCACCCCTAAGTTCACGTAGTTCTTGTAGACAATTTGCTTGTTATCGAGATCAAGCGTGGCGTTGAGGTCGGGGTTTTGTTTGAGCGAGAGGGCCACGGCCTTCATGACGAACGACATCATGGTGAGCTTCACGTCGCCCACGTAGTCGGCCATGCTCCCTTTGCGAATCCGCTCCAACTCGGTGATATCGGCGTCGTCGAAGTTGGTCACGTGCGGAATGGTGGTCGCCGAGCGGGCCATGTTGACCGCGATCGTTTCCCGAATCTTGGTCAGCGGCGCCCGACGCACCGAGCCGTAGTTGTCGCGATCGGCCGTGCCCTGGCTGACCGCTGGCCCCGACGAGGTCTTCGTGGTGGCAGGTGCTTTGGGCTGGCTTGGCCCCGGAATCGAGGGCATGCGGTTCGAGGAAAGCAGCGAACGGACCGCTTCTTTCACGTCCTCTTTGGTGATGCGACCGTTGGCGCCCGAGCCTTCTACCTGGCGAATATCCACGCCCAACTCGCGGGCATAACGCCGCGTATCGGGGCTGGCCGGCGGCGGAACTTCGCTCTCGGCCTCATCTTCGGCCGCAACAGCTAACCGCGGCGCGGTCGCCTCTTTGGGCTCGGATTTGGGTTCCGATTTTGGTTTGGCCGCCGGTTCTTCCTTGGCTTTGGGCTCTTCTTTGGCGGGCTTACTTTCCGAGGACTTTTCTTCTTCTGCTTCCTTTTCGGCCGGCGTTTCGGCAGTACTCTCTTCGGATCCGTTGCTGTCGCCCGCTTCGATGGTTGCCAACAGGCCGCCCACGGGCACCGTATCGCCCTTCTTGACGTGAATTTTCTTGACCACGCCCGCCACGGGACAGGGAACCGGCACGACCGCCTTGTCGGTTTCTAGTTCGAGAAAATCCTGGTCGGCTTCCACGTGGTCGCCTTCGGCCACGAGCACATCGACCACACCGCCCTCTTCGATTCCGTCGCCCAGGTCGGGCAGCTTGAACTCAGTAGCCATGGATATCTTCTTGCCAGCCAGACGAATAGGTAGTTCTTGATAGGTAGCCAGTTGTGGGAGGGCTGTTTGCCTGCCGGGCTCGCTACCGAAAGTGCCAATGGTAAACCGATTATTGTACACCGCAACCGGCTCTGCACAGCCCCCCGTGGGGCCGGCAATTCTGCGGTGGGAAAATTTCTCGGGAACCGTGCCAGCCTTCCAGCGTGGCCAAGCAGCCTAGACGCCCCCCTAAGGCCGAAAAAGCTCTTGGTTGCGCGTCAAGAACGGGGTTGCGCTTCCCGCAGCACAACCTTGGCTAAGAAATAGCTTGCCGCGGCCAGCAAGAGAAATATCGCCGCGGCGATCATCAGGAAGGTGCCCGAAAGTTCGATGACGCTTGCCGAGGCAATCCAATCATCACCCTGTTGCTGCCAGGTTGGCTGGGTGAAAATCAATAACGAACTGCCATCCCATTGGATGGCATCGATCTGGTTCGGTGGAGCAACGACAACCAGCCCATACAAGACGAACAACACCGTCGGGCAGACGAACGCAGCCAACCAGGGCAACTTTTTGAGCAGAGAAGCAGACCAAAGCGGCAAGGTTCGCTTTACGGTCGGTTCAGCAGGCATGTAGTGCCCCAAAACAAAATAACCCGACTGAGGCCTTTTTGGGGCGGGGTCAGCCGGGTAAGAAGTAAGGATATTATTGGCCAGACTCCCAGGAAAACAAGGCAAAACTTTACCGCTGGTAAATCGGCAAGTAGGCGTTTTCCAACTGGAGCATCGTTAAGTTGAGCGCCGAAACGTAAATCGGGCCAATGTTTCCGCTCCAATACCCCTCGGCTGATTGCTCCTTGAGCACTTTACCGTGCATGTTTTTGCGGAATTCTTCCCAATCTTTGCCGGCCATGCGGTACAGGGCCTGGCTGTAGTAGTAATACGTGTAGTGCCAGTGCCCAAAGGCGTTGCGGGGGTTGTTGACGTCGAACAGGTTGCGTTTGCAGAAGTCGAGCAGCTTGTTCACGTAGTCGCTCTTGTACTCGCCCGCGTTGAACAGGCAGGCCACGGCCGCGGCGGTGATGGCGGGCCGGCTGCTCCCCCGGTTTTTGGAGCTATAGCAGATACCGCCGTCGGGCATGGTGCAGTCGTGAATGTACTTCACGGCCTTTTCGATGCCTTCGCGGGGTACGGGAATACCAGCGTTGCGGCAGCCGCGCAAGCCCTGAACCTGGGTAACGGTGGTCGATCCTTCGTCGAAATTGCCGCCGTCTTTCGCGCTGACATATCCCCAGCCGCCCGCGGGCGTTTGGGCCTTGATGCAAAAATCGACCGCCTTGGTCAACACCTCGGTCAGCCGTTTGCGACGCTGCATATCTTCTTCTTCGCCCAACACTTGGGAAAGAAACAGCATCGAGAAGCCGTGCCCATAGGTGTAGCGGTGATCGTTGATCTCGCCGATTAGTCCGTTGGCCTTGGTTTGAGCCATCAGGTAATCGGTGGCCCGGCGCAGCGATTCGGCGTATTTGCCTTGGGTGGTGGTCGAGCCTTCGGCGAGCAGGGCAATGCCGGCCAGGGCGGTCATCGGCACGCGATACTGGTTCTGGGCGTCCCAGCGTCCGACGCGGCTTTGGCTCTTGGCCACCCAGTCCAATCCCCGTTCCACTGCACTTTTGACCTTGGGATCCATCGCGGCGCGGGCGCGACGAGGGCCAGCGCCGACGAACCATCCGGTTCCGAGAGAGGCGGCGGCGAGGGTTGTCAGGGCCTGACGACGGCTGAGTCCGTCTGGCATGGTCCGGCTCCTTTCCGCCCGAGGGGCGGGAATAAACAAACAAGACGGGTGGCGATTGCTACGCAGATAGCGGGTGGCTACCGAGGTTAGGTCGCATCGCAACAGCAAAAGTTCATTGGTTCTGCCAGGATTATGGTCGCAGCGAAGCAGAAATCAGTTCAACTACTCCCCAGGGCACGGCCGCCATTCGGCGCAAACCATTATATCGCAATGACGTAGGATTGCACACCGCCAAGAGGTTGCTCTCGGGGTGCATCCCAAAAATGGTCCGCAAAATCCGCGCGGCTAATAGAGCGGCCCGTGGAAGCAGGTTCAGGCAAGGAAGGGCGTTTCGAGCCGATACTTGGGATGGCTGTCGAGGTACTTCTGAACCCGATCTTTTCTGGAAAAAGCCTCGGGCAAAAAAGCCAGCGCCTGCCGCAGGCGTTCGTTGGGCTCGGCACAACTGAAGCGAATGAACCCCGCCCCGGCTCGGCCGAAACATTCCCCCCCCAGGCAGGCAACCCCCAGCGCGTCGTCGGCGCCTTCTAGCAGGTACATCGCCAGTCCATGCGAGGTGATACCCAGGCGGTTGCAGATGGTTTTCACATTGGGGAAAACATAGAAGGCCCCGCCAGGCATCAGGCATTCAATGTCGTCGATCTGCCTGAGCCCTGCCGCGAGCAGCTCCACTTTCTCGCGAAAAAGCTGCATATTGCGGTCGCGCTCGGCGTTGTCGTTCATCAGGGCCGCGGCGCCCGCGGCCTGCACAAAGGGGGGTACGCACGACAACGAGGCGTTGACCAGGTTGCCCAGCAGTTTGGCGTTTTCTTCACTCGCCACGGCGTAGCCCAGTCGCCAGCCCGACATGCTGTACGACTTGCTAAACGTGTACGCGGCAATCGCTTGCGAAAACATGCCCGGCTCGGAGAGAATCGTCCGATGCTCGCCCGACCAAACCATGTGGTTATAGGGCTCGTCGCTGAACACGGCGATATTCTTACCACGAATCAGGTCGGCGATGGCCTTGAGGTCGCTGGCCGTGGAGATTCCGCCCGTGGGATTGTGGGGGCTGTTGAGAAAAATGGCTTTGGGGTGCGGATCCTGGCTGAGAAACCGCTCCACGTCGGCCAACTGAGGGCGGAACGCGTGCTCCTGCTTCAGGTCGGCAATGAACGCCCGAGCGCCACGGCTGGCAATATTGGGAAGGTAGGTAGGAAAGTAGGGGGAGAAGACCAACACCCCATCGCCCGGATCGAGAAAGAGCTGGCAAAACAGGGTTTGGAAGATCTTTGCCCCGGGGGCCACGGCAATGTTGGCCGCGGTTACGTCCAAGCCATATTCCTTACGGACCCGCTGGGCGGCGGCTTCCCGAAAGCGGGGCAGTCCGGCCGAAGGGCCGTAATGGGTTTCGTCCGACTCGATCGCCGCCACGCCCGCCTTCTTGGCCGACGCCGTCGAGGGAAAAGGGCTGTCGCCGATTTCCAGCTCGATCACGTCTTTGCCGGCGGCCTTGAGTTGCTTGGCAACGGCCAGCACGGTGAACGCCGTCTCCACCGAGAGGGTGGAGGCGAACTGACTGTAAGACAAGGGCATGGCGGCGCGCTTTCTTGCGGATGTATCTACTTCAGGGCGATGGTTTTGCGAAGCGGACTCAACATGGTTTCCACCACGCACTCCTCCACGACCTCGCGGCACGCTTTGTGCAACCGTTCCAGGGTGCTTTCAAAGGTGCTGCCCGTCTCCAAACTGCCGTACCAGCGGGCCGTAACGTAAACGCTCAATTGCTCTTCGGGATACTCGCCCGAGCGAACATGGAATTCGCTGGTACGGGTCACAATGCTCACGCGGCATTGCATGCGGCACTCTTCGTCGAAGGTGAGCACAATCGACGGTTCGAGCCCAATCACCGAAGCGTTTTCCATTTCGGCCAACCGCTCGAAGGCCGGATTCAGGCCTAAGGCCTCGGCAATAAGTTGGTTGTGATTCCCCCGATACGTGAAATCGAAGCCATACAACAAGTCGAGCGCTTCGCAATCCAAGGGGCTGGCCGACAGCATGTAAGGGGCCAGATCAAGGATCAACCTATGCTGACGCATCGCGTCTTCGACCGAATCGGGGTTCACCATGCCCGAGCTGAGCCGCCGGGCTTCGATGGTGGTCCAACGATACTGGCCGCTCTCTTTATCTTCTTCGAGAATGAAGTCCCCCTTATCGCGGCTGTAGAAGTTCCGCATGGTGGGGTATTCCTTCTGCAGCCGCTCAAAAAAATGCAGGATGGTTTCGCGGCTCGCCGGCAGGTCCATCTCCGTACTGAGATTCAGATTGACGTAAAAATCGTCGCATAAGGAACCGTATGGATGCATGGATAAAAGTTCCTTCCCTTTGACGCTCGTGAGATGGCATTGAGGAGCGCCGTCTGTGGCGTCTCCGCGGATTCAGTATAGAATGGGGCCGTTTCCACTGTCAAAGCCCTGCCGAGGCACGGAGTTCCGTCATGCCAGCTGCGCCGCTGCCAGCAACATTGCCCCGCTTCCACAGGGCTTCCCCCCCGGCTCAATCCGACCAAGTCTATACTGTACAAGTATTTCCTAGCGAGCTCGGCTGGCAAGCCATCGCCGGATCGCCGCGGGGTTTGGCGCATCTGACCTTTGGACACCCCACTCCCGGCGAAGCTTTTGCCGCTTTATCTCAAATGGTAGGTGCTCCGCTCGAAGTAAGCGACAGGCATGCCGAGTTGGTTGCGCGCCTCCAGGATTATTGCCAGGGAAAGCGGGTAGATTTTAGCGACGTGCCGCTCATTTTTGCCGGATCTACCCCCTTTCAGCAGGCCGTCATCGCCGCGACCCGGGCGGTCCCTTACGGAAGCACCGCTACCTACGGACAGCTAGCAGCCGCTGCCGGTTCGCCCAGGGCGGCCCGCGCGGTGGGCAATATCATGGCGACGAATACCACTCCCCTGGTGGTGCCGTGCCACCGGATTGTGCCCGGCGGCAAATCGCAGCCCGGCGCCTACTCGGCAGGCGAGGGGGTTCGCACCAAATTGCGGCTGTTGGAAATGGAAGCTTTGGGCAGGATGCCAAACCAGAAAAAGTGACTGGTGCAAATCGGTTTTTTCTTATCCTTGTTCTCTTCGAAACAACTTGCCTGCGAGTTCACACCATGAGCCACCGCCCGATTCCGCGTCGAGTTATTCTGAAATGGGCCGCTGCCGGAGCGGTGGGAGGATTCATCGGCCTGGGACAATCCAGTTGGGAGCGAGCATTGCGAGCCGACGAACCGCCGCCGCTCAAAGACACCCACGGCATTTTGGCGTCAGGAGCCAAGCCCCAGCGTATTCTCGATGAGGGGGCAGGCGAAGGACCGGCCTGGGATCCCCAATTGGGTCTACTGTTCTCCGGGGGCGATGGACATATCCGCCGGCTGGATCGAGACGGCAAGGTGCAAATCCACCGGGAAAACGCCGGTTCGAACGGTCTGCTGTTCGACCGCGATGGCACTCTGCTGGTTTGCGAACCTCGGCAACGCCGCGTGACGCGGATGAGTCGCGATGGCCAGGTGACGGTGCTGACCGACCAGTTCGAGGGCAAGAAATACAATCAGCCCAACGATATTACGGTCGATAGCCAGGGACGGATCTATTTCAGCGATCCGCGCTACGGTGACCGCGGCGACATGGAACTGTTGGACGAGAACGGCAAACAGATCGAAGGCGTGTATCGCATCGACCGCGATGGCAAAGTTTCGCGAATCATCACCCACGAAGTCGATCGCCCCAACGGCCTGCTGATCACGCCCGACGACCGCTATTTATATGTGGCCGACAACAATAACAATCTGCCCGGCGGGCCGCGGAAACTTTGGCGTTTTGACCTGAATCGCGACGGCACGCCCGACCTGAAAAGCCAAACGCTGATTCACGACTGGAAAAATGGCCGCGGCCCCGATGGCATGGCGCTCGATGTGGAAGGCCGGCTGTACGTGGCGGGCGGACTGAATAAAGACAACGCTCACGAAACCGTGGGCAACCAGCCCGGCGGCGTGTATGTATTCGATTCGGCAGGCAAGTACCTGCTGCTGATCCCCATTCCCGTGGACGAAGTCACCAATTGCACCTTCGGCGGCGACGACTTGAAAACGCTATACATCACCGCTGGCGGAACATTGTGGTCGGTGCCGACAACCGCTCCGGGTAAACTGCTGTGGCCCAAGCCAAAAGGCTAGGGTTGCGATGGTGTTCGGTTCGGCCGGCTTCATGTTCGTTTCAACTGCTGAAACAAGTCCTTCAGCGTAGCCTCGATCTTCCCTGCTGCCGCCGGTTCCAGAAAGCTGGAGCGGGCGCGCCAGGTTTCGTAGCCGCCCAGTTTGTGCTGAGCTTCGGTGGGAAGGTAACCCGCGTAGCCGTTGGCCAGTTCAATGGTAAACGTCACCGGGAAGGGGCTCATTTCCTTGATGTTTTGGCCGATCTCCACAAAGGTTTCGCAGGGCGTGGTGGCGATGCCCACTTCGCCAATGCGATGGGCCTGAAGCACAATTTCAATCGTGGCCGGCCAATCCGCCATCAGCGCGGTTTCTCGCGCGTAAATCTGCTCGCGGGCGCTGAGCTGCTTGCCCGCGGGAGCTTGTGAAAGTATGAACTTGGCGCGGGCAATTTCGTCGTCGGCCGGCAAACGGCGATTGAGCGTAAGCAAAGCCTGGCGGGCATCGAGCGTGATGTTGTCGTGCCAGGTTGCCTGCAGCAAAGCCTGATGAGCAACCGTGGCCACCTGGTAGGCCACGCGGCGCATTTGCACATAAGCAGGGCTACCGGGCTGAGGCTGCCGGAAGTTGACATTATTAATGTCGCCGCTGGTGCCGTTGCTCATCATGCCTACGAACGGTGGATCGAGCCGATCGGCGTTGAGCAGGGTTTGCATCCGCTCGGCAAACAGGGCGAAGTAATCGGCCGACACGTGGCCGGGACCGGTTCCGCCCACGTAATGCAAAGAATAGTTGCCCAAGAGGCCAATGGGGCGGCCTTCGAGCGAAGTGGCGGCGATGACCGAAACCGCCGGGTCGATGGGGCCAGCGGGCTCGATCAGATCGCTGCTGCCTCGGGGCGGATTCATCCGCACGGTGTCTGTTTCGCGGCCGAAGGGGTCGATGCCAATGGCGCCGCGTTTCATCTTCCAGCGACGATTGAACACCTGCCCCGATTCTTCACCCACGGCCCAAGCCACCTTGGCGGGCTCCAGATTGTTGGTGGCACGAATCACGCCATCCACAATGCGGGGCATCAAGAACTGCCGGTAAGCTTCGTCGGGGTCGCTTTGGAACACGCCGACCGAAGTTGGCGCGCTATGCGTATGCGTGGCCGAAATGCAAATGTGGTCGGCATCGACCACGCCCTGCCTGGCCAATTGCTGCTTGGCGGCATCCATTAGTTCGCGGTCGAGCATGCAGCTATCGCAAACCACGTAAGCCAGTCGCGTGCCGCCATCATCGAGCACCAGGCAGCGGGCGTGCAGGTCGTCGTGAACGTGGGTGGCCGTGCGATCCGACATGCCTCCGTTGAGCGAAACGCCGATCCGCGGGGTGATGTTGCTGGTGGCGGCGCCGGCGCGAAGCTTGCCCATGGTGGTGAATCTCCTGATGTCTGATCGAAGGAAGGTGGCTGGCAGGGAACGCGGCAAGTCCGCGGTCGATGGCAACGATTATTCTCGCTGGAGCGCGCCAACGCAATTTTTGGTCGGGCAGAAACCAAGGGTGGTTGACTCAAGCCATTGCCGGGGCGAGATTTGCTTGCTTTATTGCCGCCTGCTCGCGTATGCTGCCAAGGTTAATTGCCGCGCGCAGGCCAGGATGGCCTGCCCCCCGCGAATTGCTCGGGCTCCTTTGGGCATGAGCAAAGCATGGTGCAAAGTTGGAGCCGAGCTGTCATGCCGAGGTCTTACCTACCGCTCTTCATCATGCTGCTGGGCTGGTGCTGCCTGGGCGCCGCTCCCCAAGCCAATCCCGGTTGCGCGCCGGGCGCGGAGGTGCCTTCGTTCTTTGTGCGCGAAGTCGTGGGGCACCGGCCCAATCTGGCCATTTGTTTGGTCTGCCGATACGGCGAACGGCCCGTGGCCCTGGTCTGCGTGCGAAACCTCAACGCCGAGGTGGCCCAATTGATTGAGCGCGTGGACCGGGCGGTGGATGCCGGCCGAGGGGTGGGCTTGCGCGGCTTTGCGGTCTTCACCAACGGTGATTTTGCCGACCTGCAACCGCGACTGGCCAATCTCACCCGCGAACGAAAGACCAGCCTGCCGCTGGTGCTGCCTATTGAACGCGGCGGCCCCAGCACGATGCAGCTTCCCCGCGAGGCCGACGTAACGGTGCTGCTCTACCGCGACAAAACCGTGGCCCAACGGTTCACGTTCGCCCCCGATGAACTGGACAAGGACAACATCGACCGCGTGATCGCGGCGATTGAACAGTTGCCGAAATCGTAAAGGGCCAAGGATCGAGCCGGAGTTTCCCTCAGGCCTGCCTCCCCCCTCGACGATCGCAAATGCTGGCAGGGCTGTTTTCAGGTAGCCCCTTGCGGAATGTGCGATTGTTCAACGCGGGTGGGTGTTACTCCAACCCTTGCATGGTGCCAGAGGCGCCGGCGAACGTATCCATCTCGACACCGAATCGTTGCGACATGCTGACGAAGAGCTTCGGCAGGGGATAGTTATTCTTGGCGTCGAATGCCAGATGAGCGCCGTGCTTGTAGCCGCCGCCCGCCAAGAGGATGGGCAGATTGGTCGTGATGTGCCCGCTGCCACTGCCCAGGTTGCTACCGAGCAGAACCTGCGTGCGATCGAGCAAACTCACCCCATTCTCGGTGCTTTGCCGCAGGTTGGCGAGCAGTTCGAAGAATGCCTGCATGGTGGCCGTTTCGATCAGTTCCAGTTGCCGGAGCATGTCGGGGTTCTTGCCGTGATGCGAGAGGCCATGGTAGCCAAGCTGCACGCCGGGAATCAGGGGCACCGTGCCGTAGCCCGTGCCGCCGTAGGTAATGATCCGCGTGCTATCGGTCTCCAGGGCCAAACGCATGATATCGAAGTGGGCGCGGAGGCGGCCGACGAGGTCGTTGCCCGCCAGGTTTCCGGGCGGTTTCGCGGTAACCTTCGGTTTGGGCGTTTGATTCCAAAGCTCGTTCTTCTTGAGTCGCTGTTCGGTTTGCCGCACGGCGGTGAAGAATTGATCGAGCTTGTCGCGATCGGCGGCGCCCACCTGGCGCTCAATCTTCCGGGCGTCGCCGATGACGGTATCGAGGATGCTTTGCCCGTCTTCCAAATCGCGCTGCACGGCGGCGACTTCCGCGGGCGACCCGTTGAAAAACAGCCTGGCGAACGTATTCGCGGGCGAGGGGTCCGAGGGAATGGCGACGCCGTTGGCCGACCACGATAGTGTTTTGTCGCCCAGGGTGAGCGCGGCAAAGCGGGTCTGGTCGCCTGCCTTTTCGGCCAGGAGCTGATCCAACGAGATGGTGTTTTTGAAGGTGCGGGCACCGGGCGAGGGGGCAGCGGTGAGGAACGACTTCTCCGCGGAATGGCCGCCATCGACGCCGGGGTGGCTCGTTCCCGAGAAGACGGTGAATTTGTCGCGGAGCGACTCGCCCAACTTCAAATAGGTGGAAGCCTCGTAGTTGCGTCCGGCTTGTTGCGGGAAGAAGTTCTCGGGCAAGAACCCCAGCGGGACATTGATGGCAATGATTCGCGCCGGGCCTGTGGCGTTTGGCCCAGCGGCGTTTGGCCCTGTGGAGATGGGTCCTGTGGAGATGGGCGACGCGGCTCGCGCGGCCAAGGGTTGCATGGCATCGAGCAGCGGCAACGCCATGGCCACGCCGGCCCCGCGCAAGAATGTACGACGCGTAAGTGCTTTCATCCTCAAGGTTCCCGCATGTTATCGAGTCGCGAAAGTTTCGCTTTGAACCACGGCGTGAATCAAGGTCCGCAATCCATTGCCGCCCGCTTGGGTTTGACGGACCACGTTGGCAACCGCGTCGCGATCGCTAAAACCCAATTCGCGGCCGGTCGCATAGCAGAGTAGTTTTTCGGCCAGGCAGGCGGCGAAGTCGCTGCGCCGCGCCAGCAAGAGCCGCTTGAAATCGCGCACATCGGCGAACGTCTCGCCGCTTTCGGTTTCACCCGCGGGGTCCACGTTGGCGCCCTGCACCACTTTGCCCCATCGCATTTCGGGATTGGTCGTTTGCCAGCGGACATAGCTTTCGCGATACGCGCCGATCGGGTCGAAACTTTCCAGGGCAAAGCCTGGTGGATCGATCGAGCGGTGACACACGTTGCAGCTTTCGGCGCCGCGGTGCAAGGCCAACTGCTCGCGGATGGTGGTGGCGCCGCGAATATCGGGCTCAATGCCAGCGGTATTGGGGGGCGGCGGCGGAGTTGGGCGGCCGAGGATGTTTTCGAGCACCCATACGCCACGGGTGACAGGCGAAGTGTTGGTGCCATTGGCGGTGACTTTCAAAATGGCGGCCTGGGTGAGCACCCCGCCCCGCACGCTGCCGGCCGGCAAGGCAACCTTGCGCAGGTTCAGGCCGGTGATGCCGTTGATCTCGTAGTGCCGCGCCAACCGTTCGTTGAGCATGGCCCAATTGGAGGATAGGAAATCGTCGATCGAAATATCCGCCCGCAGCATCTCGCGGAAGTAGCCTTCGCTTTCCCAGGTCATGCTTTCTTGCAGCAATTCATCAAACTTGGGATAGAGCCGCGAGTCGGGCTCGGTCTCATTGATTTGCCGCAGCCGTAACCACTGGCCGGTAAAATTCTTGACGAATGCCTCGCTCTTGGGGTCTTGCAGCATCCGCTCGGTCTGTGCTCGTAGCGCATCGGATGAGTTCAGGCGGCGCTCGCCAGCCAAACGCAACAGCTCTTCGTCGGGCGGGGCACTCCATAAAAAGTACGACAACCGCGAGGCCAGTTCCCCAGCGGAAACGCGCTCGGTAGGGTCGCGGCGATCTTCATTGAGATAGAGAAAGTGGGGCGAGCAGAGGACGCCCATCAAGCCGACGCGGATACTGTCGGTGAAGCTGCGGCCCGCCGCGAGTCGCGCTGCCACCAGTTCCACGTACGGGGCCACCTCGTCGTCCGTCGCCGCGCGGCGGAAGGCCCTGGGGATGAACCGCTGGAGAATTTGCCGCGCATCGGCGAGCGTGCCGGTCTTGAGGTCGAGGTCGCCAAACAGCCGCGAATGGCATTCGGGCGGCCATTGATCGTAAAGAGGGCCGGTGATCTCCACTTCACCGAAGCCAACGCCCGGATACGTGACGCCTGGCTTGGAGCGCAGGTAGGTGGGCAACCCCAAGGCAAAAAACTGCAGCGCGCCGTTGGCCTCCATGGTGGCTTCCAGCTCGAAGGTTCGCGGCTCGGCGCCGACTTCAAAGTAGCCCAGCGTGCGCTGCGTGATGCCTTGCGATTGAAATACCGCGGCCGTGACGGCAAAGCACAGGGTACTGGGCGCATCGTGGGCTGCCGCCTGAAAACGGAAGCGATACCGGCCGCGGGTTCGCACGCGCTTGTCGCGGGTGGAAACCTTGGAATAGCTGATCCCATCGGAACTGATGTGCAGCACCACCCGCCCATCCACGTAGTCGTAGCTCCCCTGGCCAAAGTACGGTTTGGTTTCGCGAACCGAATCGACCGTGAAGGTTTCGGTTGCCGGCCGAGGGCCGGTCACGATCGCTTCGTCCAGGGCGTGGCGGGCAGCCGCCAGGTAGCCCTGCATTTGCTCGGACGAAATCGCCAAAGCTTCGCCAATATTGTCGAAGCCGCCGGCCTGTTGATCCTCGGGCAAGTAGTCGATGAGGTTGAGGTCGATGGCCAGCAGGTCGCGAATGGTGTTCTGGTATTCAATGCGGTTCAGACGCCGTTGCACCACCTCGCGCTGGGCGCGATCGGCCCCGGTGAGCGCCGGCCTCGCGGCGGCGAGGAACGATTCCATCTCGGCTTGCGTGGGGCGATCGGTCCCCGCTGGCGGCATTTCACCGCGAGCCACGCGATCGAAAATGCGTGTCCAAAGATCGGTCTGGGCGCGGCTGGCCAGGGTGAAGTTCGGCTGTTCCAAACTCAGTCCAGCTTCGGGCGCGGCCGCCGCGTGGCAAGCCACGCAATGCTTGTGAAAGAACCCCGACGCCGTGGTAACCCAATCGGCTTGCGGTTCGGCCGAGATGGCGACGGTCGAGGGGAATAACGAGCCGCAAAACGCCGCCGCCAGCACGGACAACACGCGCAAGCGCGGCACGCGATGTGGCGAGAATCGAAAGATTCGCTCGGTCAGACCAAACATGATTGCCTCGATTACTGTCCCGAATCGCCATCGCCCGACGGTACGGCAACCACCCTTTGCCGAGATTTGCCAGTGTACTCAAAATGGAACAACTTCGACAGCGAATGATTGGTGAGCGAAGCGGATCGTGTGGGCGTCTCGAAAGTGGGTGGAAAGCCGAACCGCGAAAGCCCCCCGCGTAGCGAGGTACGAGCCCAATCAAGACATGCGCGCGCGGGGGAGGGTGGGGTGGGGGGCAGAACAGGGTACACGCGCCGCGATCTTCGTGCCTGGCAAAGCTCGACATTTTGTGGGCCAAGCCGTAGGCTGAAGACATCGACCCCATCTTTGCCGTTCACTGGGCCTTCGGTGCCCCTTTCCCCGTGTGGAGGATTCACGCCATGCTGTCACGTGTTCAACGGACGCAGGGTTTGCTGGTCTTGGGTTTGCCGATGCTGGGTTTGCCAATCTTGGGAATCGGTTTCGTGGCCGCGCTTGTTTCAGCGGCTGCCGCCGACACGATTCATCTTCGCAATGGCGACCGCATTCACGGCAAGGTGCTGGAGCTCACCGAACAAGAAGTGAAGCTGCAGAGCGAGATTCATGGCATCTTCAAGCTGCCCCGCGACAAGGTGCTTTCCATTTCGATTGGCGACGTGCCGGCCGATCCACAGCCAGCGGCCCGAGCCCCGGTTCCACGCGGAGTTGCCGGCGGCCGCGCCCCAGCCCCCGGTTCGGTGGACGAACTACTCGATCGCATGCTGCCCAAGAATTTTGACCAGCAAACCGTGAAAGAGCTTGGCAACGCGGCCGGAGCGGCGGGCGGCATTGGCGCGGCTGAAGGCACCGTGGACCAGGTGATCGAGCAGCTTCGCACCGAAGGCGTGCCGGCGGAATTGATGAGCGAGCTCAACCTGATGCTGCCGGGCTTTTCGTCGCCGGGCGTGCAGGGTTACTTCAACGATCGCGTGAATGGGCTGATCGACGGCTCGCTCGATATCAACGACATTCGCCGCGATGCCACCAAGGCCGCCGATGAATTGCGTTCGCTGCAAGCCGAACTTGGCCCCGAAGGCGCCGCGCTCAATGGCTACTTGGGAATTTTGGAGGGATTCTTGCAATCGACGGCGCCGCCCCCGGCTGCCATCGCCCCGAAAGCTGCCGCCCCGAGGCCAGCCGCCCCCCAATCGGCCCCGCAGAAACCGCTTCGCAAGGCCGAACCGGCCGTCAGGCCCTAGCAGAGCCTAAGAGCCTATCCGAGAACCTTGTTTCCCCCTCACCCCGACCCCTCTCCCGCGAGGGGAGAGGGAGTATTTGGATAGGCTCTAAAGCTGTTAGAGCATGGGGAAAAGCATCGCACCCAGCATGGTCACGATCAGGCCCACCACCCCCATGAGGGCTGTCATGGGGCTGAGGGTTTTGAGGGTTTCGGCTTCGGTCATGCCGCTCATTTTGCAAATGACCCAAAAGCCGCTGTCGTTCATCCAGGCAAATGGCTTGGAGCCGCAACCAATGGCCAGGGCCAGGTACACGCGGTGAAAGCCTTCCGTCGGCAAGCCGGCCAGAATGCCCGCCGCGGTAATCATGGCCACCGTGGCCGAACCTTGCGCGGTGCGCACCAGCGTGGTGATGCCGAAGGCGATCGGCAGCATGAGCAGCGGGCTTTCGGTGGGGCTGGCCTCGGCAATGCGCTCGCCAATACCGGTTTCTTTGAGCATGGCGCCAAAAGCGCCGCCCGCGGCGGTAATCAAAATAATCACGCCGCCGCTGGCCAGGGCCGATTGCACGTCTTTGGCGATCACTTCCTTGCTCGCCTTTTTCACAATCACCAGCGTGAGCAGGGCCACGGCCGCTGAAAGAATCAGCGCCACGTTCTTGTCGCCCAATACGTTGATCATCCATTGAACTTCAGGCGAAAGCGTCAGGCCCGTCACTTTGGGATCCATCGCGGTAGCCCCGCCGATCAGCAGCACGGGCAACACAATGGGAAGCAGCGAAACCCACAGCGAAGGCAGTTCGCTGGAATCGCGAGCCGACGCCTTTTCGAGGTCTTCCAGCCGGGCGTCTTCGGAGTCGCGAAGCGGAATCTCCCAGCGGCGATTGGCCCATTGCGCATAGAAATAGCCAAACGCGCTCGTGAACAGTCCCACGCAGGTGCCGCCGATCATCATCGCCCCCACGCTTACTCCCAATTGCTCCGCGACCACCAGCGGGCCGGGAGTGGGGGGCACCAGCGAGTGGGCCATGGTCGCGCCGGCCGCGATGGTGAGCACATACAACAGGTAGTTTTTGCCGGTGCGAATGTGCAGGGCCTTGCCCAGCGGAATCATCAGATAGAACACCGTGTCAAAAAACACCGGAACGCCCAGGGCGAACCCGCTGATCACAAACGCCAGCGCGGCGTTGGCTTCGCCCGTGATGCGAAGCAGCGAGCGAATGATGCGATCGGCCGCGCCGCTTTCCAGCAAGCACTTGCCAATGATGGAAGCCATGGCAATCACGATGCCGATGCTGCCACACGTGTTGCCGAAGGCTTTGGCCACGCGATCGGCGGTGAGCGTGGTGGATGTTTTGGCTGCCGCCGTCCACGCCGCTGGCGCTATGGCCTTGTCGCCGGCCGCGACCTGGCCGGAAACCGATCGAACCAGGTATCCCTGCCGTACAGGATCGGCCACGCCAGGCGCCAACTCAACGGCGGCAATGACCTCGAGTTTTCCTTGCGGATCGTTTGGGCGATCGGCAGCGGCTTTGGCAAACGCGAACAGGTCGCTGCCTGCGCTCAACGACTGGCCTTTGGCGGGGATCAGCAGCCAGACGTCGCCCGACTCAGGCAGTTTAGCGCGATCGGATTCGACCAAGTTTTCCGGAACCACATCCCGAAGTTCACCCGCGGCATTCATCCGCTGATGCCACGCGTAATGCGAACTCGGCGTAAGCGAGCCGACGGCCAGCGCCGCCAGAATGAGTGCCAGAAATGCGTGCAGGCGGAAAATCAGAATTCCGCCCACCACAATCACGATTCCAACACCCAGAATCAAAAATGGGTCCATGGCACTGGTAGGCTAATGCGAAGGGATGGAGAAGTGGATGCGAGAACCAGCAGGAGTTGGTCCTGGCCAACTATCTTGCATGCAGCGCAACGTGGTCAATAAGTTCATTGGGGGCCAATCCTAACCCAGCCCAGGGCCCGTGTCGAACGAATGCGCTTCGAGAGAGGCCAATGAACCAAGACCACCGCCTGAAGAGCAGACGGGCATGCGCCTGGCAACGGCGGCCGAAGTTATTAGGCCACCGTTTGACGGGATGAGTTGGACGCGATGGCGTTGACGCATCTCTGGGGGGCCCGATGAGTACCACACATCGTGCGCCCACGACGCCGACTATTTTGGAGCACCGCTATCGGTTTTCACGGTCGTGGTGGCGGGCGCCGGCGGGGCCAGCGTGCCGTTTTGCAAGTTCGTGAATAGCCCGATCAACGTCTTGCTGGGAATGGCAAAGCTCATTACCCGTCCGCTGCGGGCAATGTTGAGCGCCATGGCCTTGCCGTCGAGCCCAAGCAGCGGGCCGCCACATTCCTCAGGGCTCAGTACCGAGTCGTGCTGCAAGGCGACAGGAAATCCGTCGGAGCGTTCCGAAAGTTTGCCACCCAGGCGGTCTTGAATGCCCGGGTCGGGCCTGCCCAGGCGGGCGGTGGCGTCGAGATCCTCTTTTTCCCTGCGGTACTTGATCCGGACCAGCGAGCCAGGGCTACGCGATTGAATGGTTTGCACCAGTTGCTGCCGATTGCGAATCATGACTTCGTCGACCTGCAAAATCAAGTCGCCGTCTTTCAAGCCGGCATTGGCGGCCGACTTGTTCGCCATGGCTTCCACAATGAGCACTCCTCCGTCGCCATCATCGATGCGCACGCCCAAGATGCCGGGCAGCGCGGGGATTCGGCGAGGTATCACGCTGACCACGCCCACGGCGAGCGGGTCGGCGTCGTTGCCGACGGTGGCCACCCATTGGCCGGGGAAATAGGTTTCGTCGGTTCCCCACTGGCATACCGGGAGATCCTTGCTATCGATCTTGAGCATCGCCACATCGTGTTGCGGATCCACGCCCGTGATCTTCGCAACATGTTCGCTGCCATCGCGAAGCTTGCAAAACACTTCGCCGGTGAGCTCGCTGGCCTTGGTAACCACCCAGCCGTCGGCGCCGACCACGGTGCCCAGCGACACTTGCTTGTTATCGCAATAAACACGCACCACCCAATCGCGGGCATCGCGAATCACGCCACGAAAAGCCTGCTTCACTGCTGGCGATTCGCGGAATAGTTCACCTCGCTGCGCCCAGGCCGGCGTCGCAGTGAAGGGCGTGAATCCCAGCAACAACGCGATCGGCAACAAACGCCAATCCACGATGGATCCAATGCGACTTGACTTCATGGAAACTCCTACTGCTGTTGGGCAGCGCGAGTGGGATGGGTGGGAGCAGGGAAAGGTATTTCGGCCAGAGGAAACAGTCCTCGCCTGGCGAAAGTTACTTGTCTCCCCGAGGGCGTTCTTCAGCCGGACGTTCCACGAGTGTGGCCTTGCGTACCAGGCGTTCGGTTCCGCGAATGAATTCGACCGTGACTTCGTCGCCCGGCTCGTGATTGTTCACGGCCGCTACCAGATCGAGCAGGCTCTTTACCTGAACATCGCCCAGGCGCGTGATGATGTCGCCCTCGCGGAGTCCGGCTTCGGCAGCGGGCAACTTGGGAAAGACTTCCATCAGCCGGCAACCCTGGCCGTGATCTTCGCCACGAACCCCAATGACGGGCTGTTCGCCGTGACCAAAGTCGTCGCCCTTGGCTAGCCGATCGAAGCTTTCCACATAGGTATCAATGGGCACGTGAAAGTTGGCCGTGAGGGAGGCCGCAATGCGGCTGTGGATGCCGATCAAGCGTCCGTTCATGTCGAACAACGGCCCGCCCGAATCGCCGCCTACCAGCGTGCAATCGGTGCGAATGGCGCCTCGATCGTAGCGAACCACTCGGCCCAGGCGCACCACCGGGGGTCGGCCATGTTGATAACCGCCGGGGTGGCCTAGCGTCAGGCACCATTCCCCGCGTTGCAAGGTCGAGGCTTTGCCCAACTCGACCGTGGGCCATTCGCCCTCTTCAGTAATTTTGATGAGGCCGCTATCCATCATGCGATTGCGGCCCAGCGTTTCGGCTTGCAGGCGTTTGCCATCGTGCAAAATAACCAGGGCACGTTGGCCGGGCGTTCCCGAAACGTGGCCGGCGGTGAGCACGTAGCCGCCGTTGATGATCACGCCCGAACCCATCGCGCCGCCCACCCGTACCGCGACGGTGGCTGGAGTAAGTTGGGCAACTAGTTCTTTAACGCGGCCTTCCATCGACCGCAGGTCATTCACGCCTTCGGGAGCAACCTTGGTAAAGATGGCCACGGCCGAGGTCGACGTCGAAGGCAAGGCCGCGGTGGTGGGTTCTTCGGCCCAGGCGAGCGAGGCGGGTAGGGTCGCGAGCGAAGCGGGTAGCAGCGCGAGCAATGCTGCGAGGGCCGTGGTTCTCCACCGATGGCGTTTTGGCGTAGTCGTCAATGCACTCTCCTCAGGTTCCAGTGGTGTGCAAACCTACTTTCTACTGGCTGCACAGGATGCGGCTCAGCGGGATCTTTTTTGGCGAGTTGCTCCTCCGCCGATTGCCGATGAATTTTCACCACGACATGCGTTCGTGGCCAGTGGCAAGAACGCAACACGTTGAACTTTGCGGCCAACGCCGATGGGGGGAACATGGCACCCAGAGCCGCCCTCCCAACCCTTGAAGCCAGCCCTTTCCGCAAGTGTGAACTGCCCTTGGTGGGGATTACGTACAAAACTTGAGACACTGCTGCGTAACGTCATCATTCTGCCGGATTGCCGTTGCCCGATGCAAGCTTTTTTGGCGGAAGGCGCTCTGGACACCTTCTGAAAATGAGCAACGGACGACGGTATGTAGCAGTTGCGAAAAGCGCGCGCCCCTGAAAAACGAGGCCTGCTCAGCCCCCGAGGCGCGGGAGCCAAGGAGTTGAAGGCGTGCGAATCGAGGGCGCCCGAATGCACAAAGTGGGAGTGACTGAAATTTTGAGCGGGCCGCGGACGCCCCCCTCGCCGTACTGAATCTTGGCAGGTTGTAGCGATTGGCCAAATGAATCTGTTGGAGCAATCCAGGCAATGCCGATGGTCTTTGTTGTCGCCATTCCCGTCGCAGCCTTGAAGGGCTTAACAAAATGAGTTTCAGGCCAAGCAGCTATTGCGCTGCCCATTGTCGCGGACCTCACGCCGTGGAATCACCGGTGGTGGCAATGCCCCTTCCCTTGCCGACCTGCATTCAGGGCGGAACCGTGCTGGCCGTCGACAACCACGCGGAAGAACTGGATCACTTGCAGCAGGTTCTCCTCGAAAACGGCTTCCAGTGCCTGTCGTGTTCGAATTCGGCCGAGGCCGTGGAAATGGCGAGGCGCCACGAACTGCACCACTTGATCTGCGGCGCGGAACTCGACGGCGAAAGTGGGCTGTCGCTTTATGCCCGCATCTTGGAAACGCGGCGGACGTTTGTGCCGGCCGTCTTCCTCTCGTCATCGCAGTCAGCAGATATCATTCGCCGGACGGTGGGAACCGGGGGCTCTTACTTCGTACGGCGGCCTTGGAGCAGCGACGTGCTGCTGGCGTTGCTCCAGCGATTGACCACGGTCAACCCTGTTCCGGATCAAGACAACTGACGCCAGCACTCACTCGTCGGTAAGCCAGTTCACATCGCACGAATTTCTTATCGTGCTTCTTGTCGCCGACAATAATTCTGCCGCAAGTGCTCTACTTCAGGCGAGTTGCGCAGAAGTTGACGATTGTTTTCAATTGACATTAGTTGTCAAAATCGACGTAAGTCATGTAGCGATCCCCCCCTCCTGAGGTCGCGTCCTTGAATAGCCAGCAACACGGTTGCTAGGGTGTTTCCAGGTTGGTCAAGTTGCCCACTGTAGAGGGCCTTGGCAGTTTTTTGGAGGCTTACGGCGTCTGCGACGGCAACAGGATGTTTCACTCCCCAGCGTTTTGCACGCTCCGCAACAAACGGATTTTGTGGCGACGACCCGAGGCCATGGATCTTTAGAAGGAGAATGGATTGATGAAGTTCATGGTAGTAACGGCGATGTTGGTTTTGATGGCTGGGCCCGCGGTCGCGGCCGATCAAACAGAAATCCTGTCCGACTATGGACAGGCTCTGAACCAAACTCGCAGCACGGGGAAGAAGCCCTTGCTGGTGATCTTGGAGAACGAGGGCTCGGAGAAGAAGGTCGAGCAAGTGAGTCACAACGATTCGCTTGGTCTCAGTTCGAATTTGCTGGATGACTACACCGTGTGCCGGGTTGACGTGGGCTCAGAATATGGGCAAGCCGTCGCAAAGTCGTTCAAGGCCACCAGTTTCCCCCACACCGTGGTCATCGATCGCCACGGCAAGTACCAGGTGTTCAAGAAGACGGGCGAGTTCACCTCGCCGGAATGGAACAGCATGCTGGTCAAGTACAGCAAGCCAGAACCCGCCGCACAGCCGGTTCAGTATTACTACAATTACTCGTGCCCTAGCTGCCGCCGGTAAAATCTTAACGGCCGTAACGCACAGGGAACCGCGTTTTCAGGCGATTCAAGACTGAAAAAGCCCAGGTTTCCGTTGTTTTCCACGCCGGCTCATTTTTGGGAATTCCAAAGATGAGCCGGCTTTTTTTGATGGCCCCTTTGGGGTTGGTGGGGCTTGGGAACGAGTCACCAGCGCCATCTCCACGGAAGGCATGGCCTTAGGTTGCTGCCAGACGAAGGCGCGAAATGCTTGCCCACAAAAAACACCCTGGGTTTGGCGGATGCCGAACCCAGGGTGCTGTTCTACATTGCGTGAAACCACAGGGCGATTCGCTGCTTAGAAGAAGCCGCCACCGCCGCCACCACCGCCAAACTGACCGCCACCGCCGCCGCCAAACTGGCCGCCACCGCCGCCAGCTTGGATGCCGCCGCCACCACCACCTTGGAAGCCGCCGCCGAACGGGTCACCGGTGCCGCCACCGCTTTGACCACCAAAGCCTTGGCCACCCGTGCCACCACGGCCTTGGGCATTTTGGCCGGTGGACATGTTGAACACGTTCACCTCGGAAATGCCCGAGAAGAAGGGCGAGGCGGTAATTCGCACATAGCGTCGATCCGCGGAAATCACCGCACTGGTTGTTAGGTTAGCGCCTTCTGGCAAGGTCGCGATCACCGGCTGCGAGCCAACGGCTCCTCCCCGGCCCCAGCGACGCAATTGATCCTGCCGCCGGTCGAACGCAAATCGACCCAAGGCAGCCGGATCGGCCATGGAAGCCACCTGTTGTGCCAAAACGTGTCGATCCAGTTGGACCTCCTCCGCGGCATTGGCCACCTGGTGCTCGGCGAGCGCCTCTTGGCGGCGGCCGTTTTCCAAATCGAAGGGGACCAACACCGCATCATCGCCAATGGCGACCGATTCGGTTTGCTCTTTCTGCCGGTCGGTGCCGAAATGCTGGACGATGGAAATCGTGACTTTGCCGGCGGTGGGTTGACCCCAAACCCGGCGAAGCATCATCCGATAACGGCCATCGAAGCCCTGAGGGCAAACGTAAACTTCGCCATCGGAGCCCTTGATGTTGCTTTGAGCGTTCTGCGTGGAGATATCCGGCAGCATGATGCCGCCGGCCGTGGTCCGAGGATTTCGGAGCGAGCAAACCGTGCCCGTGGGCTCTTCCACCGCCAGATCGATATCCGCATCGCCACTCCAACGAACCAACACCACCACGTCGCGGCGGAATGCGTCTTTCAAAGCAGCTTCAAAGGCTTCCGCCTCATCGCGACGGTTTTCCGACCGCAATTGCTCCAAGGTCGAAGTCGCCAACTGCATGGCTTGGCGGCAAATATTCAACTTGTTCTTGGGCCAAGCCTGCTTGGCGACAGCAACGGTCGTCCATTGAATCGCTTGCACATCGTTCGCCTGGCGGGCCAGTTCCAAGGCTAACTCGTAGGTGTCGGTGCGATTGGGCTCCATCACCGAGGCCTGTTGCAGCAACTGCAAGGCTCGGCGAAGGAATCGCTCACGGCCGGCGTCATCCAAGTAGGCCGTGGATCGGGCGAAGTACTGCGCCAGGTAGATCAGATCGGTGGGGCTGGTGCTCCAATCCGCGGCGGAAAGCAACGCTCGCTCGATTTCTTCGGCCGGTTGATCCTGGGCAATCAGCGCCAAGCCCAGTGTCTCATACATCCAAGGCTCGGTTTGCTGATTCCGCATGGCGCCTCGCAGGCAGGCCGCAACCTGGTCGAACTGCTTGGCATCAACCAGCTTTCGCACGGTGGCCCGAATGACACCCGGCTCGGCCTTGCGCGAGGCGAATAGGGAGGTCCAAGCTTCGTCGGCGTTGTCCCCAGCCGGCACGGCTAAGGCTTGAGCCTTTGCCGACTGCTGAGGTTTGGCAGCGGGCTCAGCCTGGGGATCCGCAGGTTCCTGGGGCTGCTTCGTTGCAGCATTGTTGGCGGGACCCAGCTTGATGCCAGCGGCCTCAGCAGGGGTTGAGGGCACCTGGAACAGACCGCCCCCCCCCATGCCGCCCATGCCACCACCCATGCCACCTCCCATGCCACCCATGCCACCACCCATGCCCATACCACCGCCCATGCCACTCATGCCACCCATACCTCCCATCGCACCCATGCCACCCATCATTCCGCCCATTTGGGGATCAGCGATCGGGATGACCAAGTCAGCGACCGGGTAAACTTTGGTGAAGACTTCGTTGTTGGCGACGTCGATGGTGGTGATCAGCAGAACTTCGTTCTTGATCACATACGATAAATCGTGCTTGCTGAGCACCAGTCGCAACGCGTTCTTGAGCGTGATGCCGCTCAGCGTGCGCGTGATGGGCAAGTCGAAGGGAATGGCGGCGTCTTCCAAGGCCCGCTCATCGAGTTGAATTTCGATTTTGTGGTAATCCTTGAGGAAGAGGATCACGTCGGTGAGGGGCGTTTCGATGAACTCCATTTGCGTGGGCTCATCGAGCGCGGCCAGGATCCGTTTTTCAGCAGGGTTGGTGCTGGAGAGATCGACCGAGGCATATTCCTTGCGGCGTTCGGTCATTTCCAACCACCATTGCTTGTCCGGATACACAATCGGCGGTTCGTCGGGGGTGGGAATGTGGGCATGTTCCACGCTCCGCAAGGTGGCCAAAGCGCCACGGATGCGAGCTTCTCGCAGAGCCATGGTGTCGGTGTAGGCCCAAGTCATGGTGGCATTCATGGCTGCCGCGGCAATGGCCGGGTTATTGGGGGCCGCATCCACCGCCAGGTCGGCGATAATTTCGGCTTCGGCGTAATGCCCTTCGGCCATCAGAGCGTCGAATCGAGCCATGAGCTGGGTCAATTTGATCTCTTTGGCCATCAGCTCGCGATGCAAACGCTCGCGGTCGCGACGGATACCCTCCTGCTCTTGGGCCTGAATCAACAGTTGGTCGTGTTCCTGTTGGCGAACGGAAATCGCTTGTAGCGTGGCCTCCAAGCGGTCACGCAATTGAGCCCGAGTGGCTTCGTCCAGGTCGGGCGTGCGGTTGATATTCTCCAATTCAAACTTCAGAAGGCCAGCGGCGCCAGCCGGGTCGCGAGCCATGATGCCGCGGGCATCATCAATCGCGTGAAGCACATCGGACTGAATCTTCTGAGCCCGAGCGGTTCGTTCCCGCGTGAAGTTGTCGAGCAGACCGCCGTCATCCACAATGCCGGGGCCACCGTTGCCGCGAAGAATCAGCGGGGCGTTGGCATCTGCCGGGGCAGGGGCCGGCGGCGGTAGTTCGGCACCGGGGATCCCGGGTCGTGCGGCTGGATCTTGCAATACGGCCAAGGCCACGGCCTGCTGATTATTGGGATCGAGAGCTTGAGCTCCCTGAGCCAGGCGGCGGGCGTTTTGGGGGTTATCCATGGCGTGGGCCATGCCAGCCAATTGGCTGAGCCGATCCGCCGTTGCCTGCGCGGTATTTCGCATGGCGTTGAGCCCTTCGGCGCCGACGGTCGGCAACAAGATGCCGCCATTGGGCTTGGCGCTATCCACCAACTTGGCGAGGAAGGCGTTGTCGTTGTTGGAAAGAGCCGGTTCCACCGTCCACTCCAAGTTCTGCTCTTTGCCGGAGTTGGTGCGGGCGGCGATTTCAACCTCGAATGCCTCGTTGGCTTCGCCGACGCCGATCAGCACCGTGTCGCGGTCAGCCCGCAGGGGCGGAACGGGGTTGGGGTAGTATTCCGCAAGGGCCGCGGGCATTTTGACCGATTGGGGCCAGAGAACCACTTCGGTGACGGCGTTGGCCAGGCGATGGCCTACGCTGTCGGCCGGCATTTGGTTGCCATCGATGGCGAGCAGGCCACCGGTTTGATTGGCAATGGCCGCGAGGGCGGCGGTGTCGATGCGGGGGCCGATGCCGTAGCCCGAGACGGGAATACGGTTTTTCGTCAGGCTGCCCATCAGCGATTTGAGCTGCTGAGGTCCGAGCACGCCGCTGATGTGCATGGCGTCGCCGATATAGAGGGCAGCTCGCGCAGCCGATCCGTCCCGCCCCTGATAGGCGGCGACCGCGGCTTGCAGGGCCGATTCCATGTCGGTGGAG
This sequence comes from uncultured Pirellulales bacterium, assembly GCA_964445985.1. Taxonomy (GTDB): domain Bacteria; phylum Planctomycetota; class Planctomycetia; order Pirellulales; family S012-138; genus CAYUMU01. Next base: position 27,734 of record CAYUMU010000050.1, read on the forward strand.
CCGAGGGGCACGCGGGCTCGCAATTTCGCCAAAGCTTGAGCCATGGCGTCGCTGCCGGGCGCGACAAATTCGGTGCTCATGGGAACGGCGTTCACATCCACCGCCACCAAATGCACCCGATCTTCGGGATTGAGGGCCTGCAGGAACGAATCGAGCGCCGATAAGGCTTTATCTCGATGCACTCCCATTTGGCTGGCGGAGGTATCGAACAGAACAACAATCTCGTGCGACTCGGCCCGCGGCGTTTCTGCCTGCGGCCTGAGGCTCAATGCGTAATACTGGTTGTAAGTTTGCAATTGGGCCGCCTCGGGCCCCGCTGCAAAGACGGCCGTTGCCATCGTGCCGAGCACGGCGGTTGCCATCGTGCCGAGCACGGCGGTCGTCATCGTGCCGAGCACAACTGGCCAAGCGACCCGAGCCATCGAGCGTCGAATGAGCATGTTCCAACTCCGGTGAAAATCACATGTGGTGGCGAAGCCTGTTCCGCTGAGCTTCGTCAAACCGACATGAAAACCCGCTATCTCCGAACGGTTTGCGGGCGATAAGTTGCTGAGCGACATGCGGGCGACAGGAGTCGGCGCCGGGCTAACCGCGTTCCCTGAGTGGGGAACCTTTCATGGAATTTCAGAGATCTGAAAGACCTGAACGATCTGGAAACCCTTTGCCGAACGGCATCGCTCGTAAACGGGGCGACTCGCGCAAACCGTCGATTGGCTCTAGTTTAGCCGGCTGATAGCAGTTTCGCCAAACGAATTTTCGGAGGTTTTTCACCTAACCCGCGCCACGCCTCGGCGAGCCTCCTACCAGGGCAGCCCCGGCTGCTCGGACTCAGTCGAGGCCAGGCAACGGAGGCAACGGCCAATTTTGCCGCAATTTGTGTTCATTGCAGCAAGTCCGGTGGGCAACCCCCCCTCCGGTCAAAGCATGGCTGCCATAATAGGAAATCTAGGGCACCGTGGTAATTTATTCGGTAACCAAGGGGGGCGTGACAATTCCGGTAAATGGGAATTGCCACCAGAACCCCCAAATTGGCGGGTGATCGCTCCGATAAGTCTGAGACTGAAGACGCGGGAGACGGGCCTGCGACCGAAGCGGCGGTAAGCTCGCCCCCCTCCATCGCTTGAACAGGGGCCTAGCGAAGCTCCCAGCTTTTCTCCGGATTGGCAACCGACGACTTGGCTTCTCGTTCGCGGCGGCTCTCGTCGCGCCGAAGTTCCGCATGGGCTGCATCGATTCGCTGCCGGCCTGAAACCGCGGAGGCGAGCTCATCGAGGGGGGAGTTCGTCGTGTCGGGGCGAGCCTCGGAGGCCGGCGCGGGTGACGAATCCCGTTGGCTGCGCAATTTCTCCAGGCAAGCCCAAGTTCGGCCCAGCAGGCACCCAATCGCGGCAATGACGCCTGGCCAATGTCCGCAGGCATCGGAGATTACATGGAACGGGTGGCTGAGGCGGGCAAACCAGCCAGATTTGGCCGCGAATTTGTGAAACAGCCTTTGGGAATGCAAACCGTGCTTGAAACCTCGAGGACGTTTTTCCTGCCGGGCAAGCAGGATCGACTGTGACGCGGCGTGCGTCGTTTTGCCGGTTTCTGATAATCGCAACAGCAGATCGGCGTCGGCGTAGGCGCCAAGGTTTTCCGCCAACCCATCAAGCTGATTCAACACGGCTCGCCGGTAGAAGCCGCCGGTCAGGGTGGGCCCCACAACGGCGTTGCCGCGAGCGCTAGAAACGATGCGCCGCACGCCACGAGTAACGATAAGTCCTTGAGTGAGCAGTTGTTCTGGGTTCTGGCGATGATGAACGGCGGGGGCCACGGCAGCCACGGCTGGGTCGCGGAAGGCGGCCAGCGCGGCGTCGGCCCAGCCGGCTGTCGCCTCCACGCCGCAGCGGAGAAAGTGCACGAATTCGCCGCGAGCAGCGCGTAGCCCGGCGTTGAGAGCGGCGGCCCGATTCGCGCCGTGCGCCGGAACGAAGCGAACTTCGTCTTCCAGGTCGTACGGGTCGTCGTAAGGCTCATCGAGAACGACGAGCACTTCGCAATCGGAGGGCCGGTTCTCCAGTACCGAAACCAAACTCTCTTCCAACAAACTGGAATTGCGTTCCAGCGGAATGATGATCGACAAGCGCAGCACGACGTAGATCCTGACGGGCGCGGGTGGGAACTGCGAGCGGCGGCCTCGGCATCCTTGCCTAACGCGGGCGCTCAACGGCGAACGGCTTCGTTCAAAATCTGCGGTGAGAGACAGAAGCGTCAGATGGTCCTCGCGTTCGGTTTATTCGGCTTGGACCAGGGACCAAGTTTACTTGAACCGCCGGCTTTGCTTTCGAAGCGGCGCAGGGCTCTCTCCCATTTTTCGCAGACATCCCCTTTGAACTTTCAGCACAGCCCTGGGAGCGGCTAGCTTTGCCAGCGAGTCGTGGCCGTTCTCACCTAATTTGCACGGGGTTCGGCGTAGAGCGTCGTGGTATACTGGGCACTTTGGCTGAGATTTCGCACGCGTTTGATTGAGGGGGGAATATGGACCGCAGAGCATTTCTGGCCGCTGGGGGAGCTTTTTCGGCGATGGCGTTCTTGCCGAAGGCGAAAGCCGATTGGCAGCCCAGCCAGCGTTATCCGGACCCGGCTGTAAGGATCATTCACGAAAGCTTCGCCAAGTATCGGTTGGGCCTCGCCAAGGTGGAGAAGATTGCCTCGGGCATGCGGTGGAGCGAAGGCCCCGTGTGGTTTGGCGATGGCCGCTTTTTGTTGTGGAGCGATATTCCCAACAATCGAATCATGAAGTGGGAAGAAGAAACAGGGAAGGTGAGCGTGTTCCGGAAACCGTCGAACAATTCCAACGGCAACACGCGCGACCGGCAGGGGCGGTTACTAACTTGCGAGCACGATGCGCGGCGGGTGACCCGCACCGAGTACGACGGCTCCATCACGGTTATCGCCGACACGTTCCACGGCCGACCGCTGAACTCTCCCAACGATGTGGTCTGTAAGTCCGATGGTTCGATCTGGTTTACCGATCCGCCGTTTGGCATTCTTGGTTATTACGAAGGGCATGCGGCCAAGGTCGAGTTGCCAACCAACGTGTACCGCTGGGATCCAGAATCGAAAGATTTGGAGGTGGTCGCCAGCACGGTTCAGCGGCCCAACGGCCTGGCGTTTTCGCCCGACGAATCGAAGCTGTATGTTGTGGAAGCGGGCGTGACGCCCCGGGCCATTCGCGTGTTTGAGGTTACCGCGGATGGCAGGCAGTTGAACAAGGGGAAAACATTGCTCACGGCTGAGCCCGACGGCACGCCCGATGGACTGCGGGTGGATGTGGACGGTAACTTATGGGTGGGTTGGGGGATGGGCGAAAGTCATGATGGCGTCTCGATCTTCAATCCAGCGGGCGACTTGATCGGACGAATCGATCTGCCTGAGCGGTGCGCCAACCTGTGCTTTGGCGGCCGGCATCGCAACCGGTTGTTCATGTGCGGCAGCACGTCGATGTTTTCGCTGTTTGTGAATACCCAGGGCGTGGCTGGCGGGTAGGCTTCACGGTTTGCTATCGGATACAACGTCCTGACAACCCAGTTTTAATCTCACATCTTTATCTGAGAGCTTACCGATGATGCGAGCCCTATGGTTGGTCGGACTATGTTGGATTGGCTGCCTGGGTGTCGCGCGCGGCGATGCGGCATTTCCCGCGCATCGCGTGGCGGGAAACACGTATTACGTGGGCTCGGAGGCGCTCGCCAGTTTTTTGATTACCACGCCTGAAGGCCATTTTCTGATCAACAGCGGTTTTGAAGAAACGGTGCCGTTGATTCGCGGCGCGGTGGAATCGCTGGGCTTCAAATTGAGCGACGTCAAATACCTGCTGGCCAGCCATGCCCATTCGGACCACGTGGCGGGCCATGCCAAGCTGCGCGACCTGACCGGCGCCAAGGTGCTGGTGATGGAAGGTGATCAGGAAGTGATTGCCTCGGGAGGCGAGGGGCAGTATCTGTACACCGATGCGCGCTGGCCAAAATGCCCCGTGGACCGGGTGTTGAAAGATGGAGACAAAATCACGCTGGGCGGAGTAACCCTCGTGGCAAGGCGAACGCCCGGCCACACCCGCGGTTGCACCACCTGGACCTGGAAAGAGAACGAAAATGGCAAGTCGCTGGACGTGGTTGTGATTGGCAGCCCCAACGTGAACCCCGGATATCAGCTGGAGGGCAATCCAGACTACCCCGGGATTGCCGAGGACTTTGCCACCACGTTTAAGGTGCTAAAGTCGCTACCGTGTGACATTTTCTTGGGGGCACATGGCAACTACTACGACCTGCCTCCCAAATATGAGCGATTGAGAAAAAAGGAGCCGGACAATCCGTTTGTCGATTCCCAGGGCTATCTGGACTACGTGAAGAGCAAAGAAGCGGCTTACAAGGAAAAGCTGGCCGAGCAGCAGTCGAACCAAAATGACCAAGCGAAGGATGACGCCGCGGCGGCCGATCAGCTGCGCAAAGCGGGCGCCGAGGTGACGATCACCAAAGGCGTGGTAACCGGCGTGGCGGTAAAGGACTTGTCGAAGTTCACGGATGCCGACTTTGAAACGCTCGGGGGACTGAAGAACCTGAAAACACTGTCGACCTCGGGCGAACAATTGAACGATCGCACATTGGCCTACCTGACAGGGCTCACCAGCCTGGAAGACTTATCGACCAACCAGGGTCAATTCTCGGACGATGGGCTGGGGCAACTGGCGCAGCTTTCGAATCTGAAGCAGATCAAGTTCTTTCATACTTCGCTACGGAGCAAGGATTTTACGGGCCGCGGCCTGGCGCGGTTGGCTTCATTGGCGAACTTGCGCCGTTTGACGGTGGCCGGTTGCCCTTTCAACGACGAAGGCATGGCCGCCGTGGGCAAGCTGACCCAGCTTGAGAACTTCCGCACCTGGCACACCTATCAAACCGAAGCAGGGAACGAGCATCTCACGAAGTTGACCAACATGAAGAACTTGCACCTGGGCCAGCGCTTGCGACGCTACGGTGGAGCATCGAACGCGCATAGCTTGACCGACCGCACCTTGGATGTCGTCGCTCAGATGAAGTCGCTGGAGACGTTAACGCTCGCCGAACAGCAGTTTTCCGCCGAGGCTTTGGCCAAGTTGGCGGCGCTGCCCAAGCTGAAGCGGCTGGATCTCACGCAGGTGGACGTTCCCGCAGCGCAAATCGAAAAAGTGCGGGCTGCCCTGCCCAAGGCGCAGGTGGAATGGCAACCTGTCTCCGCGGAAGAACGGGCGAAATTGGAACGCCTATTGGCGCCCTGATTCGTTGGCGGCCGACGCCTTGCCTGGGAGCAAGTCGCGCAAGTGAAAATGGTGTTTGCCGAGTTTGCCGCCGTAATTGCCGGCGGTGATTTGAACGACGCCTGAGCATGCCGCGGCGGCCTGCAATCCCCGCTGCATGGCGGATTGCACGGCGGCAAAGCTCAGCCCATCGATCACAATTTCGTACACCCCCTGGCACGCGGCGGGCAGTTCGGTCGGCGTGATGCCGCGGAGCGTGGGGCAATAAGCGTCGTTGGTGCTGGCCTTGAGCTTGGGATAGCGGGAACCCACTTTGCTGCCGGAGCGCACGATTCCGCCGGGGAAAGGGAGGGCGATGTCCCCTTGTGAGCGGATGGCGTCTACCGCGGCTTCGGCGGCGCGCAGCGCGGCTGGCGAGGTTATGCCACAGATGATGAGGTTGCCGCCCGCCACGCCGGTCACGGTGCCAAAGTAATCTTCGCAGAGAAACTCGCCATCCATCACGGGGATGCGCCAGAAGCGGCGATCGCCGAGCTTTTTCGATTTCTGGAACGAGTCGCCAAAGTAGCGGAGGCCGCCGCCCACGCGAAACTGTTTTTCCACGGGGCAATCGGGAATGCCGTTGTAGCAGGCCGTGGTGGGGCAGGTAAGGATGCATTGGCCCACGCGGCTTTGCACGGCTTTGCCCAGGCTTTCTACCCCAAAGCCAAACACCAGCACCGAAACGCCCGGCCGACCGTCGAGAGTTTGCTCGGCCGGCGCCACGCGCTCGATGGCGGCCTCCACGTCGCAGGCGATCACGCTGGTGGCGTTGCCGCAGAAGACGGTCGCCGCCGTTTCCGCCCAGCGGAGCTCGTCGGCCGTGATGATGAGCCGGGCCGCTTTGATGGGGAACGCCTCGGCAAAGGTATCCACGACCGGCACGCCATGCAGCGAGAGCGAAGATGGTGGAGTGTGGGCGGCCAAATCCATTCCAAAGCCCGCGCGGACGACAAGTGGGGAGAAGCGGATGTGTTTGCCGACATTTGCCGGTAAGTGTCGGCAAACGGCAGGATACCAACGACCGTGTTCCCCGGCAAACGGATGCGCTTGGCGATCGATGGCGACTGCCCTTACGCGAGTCCGGCCAATCGCAATGCCTCGCGATACTCTTCCGGGGTATTGATATTTCGCAAGGAAAGCAATTGCGGATCAATGGTTCGCAAGTCTTCCACCGGAATTTCGCAGGCGCATGCATCCTCAAACACGTTTTGCAGGCGGAGCTGGTTGGCAGCCAACCCTTGTTGAAGGATTGCAAGCACGGATCGGCGGTACACGGCCGAAAGCGGGTGCAAGTGCTCAGAATCACGTGGCACGGCAATCTGAAAGTCACCTAGAAGTTCCAGCATGCGGAACATAAACGCCGGCGATAGCAGCGGCGCGTCGCAAGCCGTAACGTAGGCGGCTTCCACCTGCGGGGGGAGCGCGGCAAGGCCCGCCGCGAGACCTTCCAGTGGTCCTCGCTCGGAACGCGAATCATGGGCGACGACCACTTCGGAAGGAAGCTCCGGCAGAACTTGATTCGCCGCGGAAACGACTACGATGTGAGAAGCCGGAACAACCTCGCCAACGATACGGACCACCCGCTGCAACAGGCACTCGTCTCCAAAGGGGAGCATGGCCTTGTCGCGTCCCATGCGAGTGGATTTGCCGCCACAGAGTACGATTGCGCCTGATTCCATCCCCTGAATTCTATCGGTGGAGGACTGGGTTTGCACGGAGGCGAGCGAGCCGATAGTTTGGGTGGCTCCCTCCCCGATGGCTGCCTGCCTCGGTTTGGTTTGGAGAGTGAGGGCAGAGAACCCGAAGAGCTTGATCCTCGATGACGCTGATCCTGACTTATCGCGGAGAAACATCGATCCCCGTGGAAATCGAAGGGCTGATTCCCGCTTGGGCGGCCGATAAATCGCTAGCCGAGATCGAGAAATTCGAAATATTCCACGGCAATCGCCGCCTGCCGCTCGCTGAAATGTTTGACGTGACCGGCGATGCGACCGATGCCCACCTGGTATTCGAGGGCAACCTGGAGGGCGTGCATTGGATTGGCGCGCACATGGCGAGCGGCCGGATCGATATCCGCGGGAACGGGGGCAGGCACATTGGAAGTGACCTGCGGGGCGGCGAAATCCACGTGGAAGGCCATGCTGGCGACTGGCTGGGCGCCGAGATGCGGCGAGGGTCGATTCAGGTGCGAGGCAACGCCGGCGACCTAGTTGGCGCCGCCTATCGAGGCTCGCCGAGGGGAATGACGGGCGGCACCATCGTGGTCGCGGGCCAGGCCGGCCATGAGATCGGTTGCTCCATGCGACGGGGTCTGATTGCCATCGGCGGCTCGGCGGGCAATTTTCTGGGGTTCAGTATGATTGCCGGCACGGTGCTGGTGCTGGGGGAAAGTGGACTGCGGCCCGGCGCTGGCATGCGCCGAGGGATGCTGGGACTGTTTGGAGACCGTCCTCCCGCGTTGCTGCCCACCTTTCGGTTCACCGCCACGCACCGTCCTCAAATCATGTCGGTCCTACTGCGAACCATTCGCTCGCAGGGCCTGGCGGTGGATGAAGCTTTGCTAGCGAGCGAGTTTGACTTTTATCAAGGAGATATGCTGACGGTGGGGCGAGGGGAAATCGTGCTTCGGCATTGAATTTGAGAACTGGATTGGACCTCCATGATTTCATCCCGGTAGGGATGTCAGCGAGTAGCCAGGGTTTGAGCGAAGCGACAACCCTGGTTGGCGGATCATAATTCCTGTCTTTATCCTGACGGACAATCGGCATTTTTTGACAGTTTTTCTTTGTGCAAATTGCGAGCCGTCACGAGCCCATGCCCCAGCACGACTACACCAAGATATCGCAAGGCACTGTCCATGACCCGGCCAATGGCATTGACGGACAAGTGCTCGACCTCTGGATTCTCGATGGCAAACTGGTTGAGCCCCCGGCGGATACTTCGATTCGGCCAGCGCGAACGATTGACGCGGCCGGCATGGTGGTGATGCCGGGGGGAATTGATATGCACTGCCATATTGCCGGGCCCAAGGTGAATACGGCCCGCAAAATGCGGCCCGAGGAAAAACGCCGCGACCCGCCCGTGCCGCGAACCGCCCTCACGGGCAGTGGCACGCTGGGGAGCACGCCCAGCACGTTTGCCACGGGTTACAAGTATATAGGGCTCGGATACACAACCGCATTCGATGCCGCCGTGCCTCCGCTGGGGGCTCGGCACGCGCATGAGGAATTTGACGACACCCCTTGCCTGGATAAGGGGTTCTATGTGCTGATGGGCAACAATCACTATGTGATGCAGGCGCTCAAGCAGAAAGAGCCGCAAAAGCTAAAGGCGTTCATCGCCTGGCTGCTCGCGGCGACCAAAGGCTTTGCTCCTAAGATCGTCAATCCGGGCGGGGTGGAAGTCTGGAAGAGCCATCAGGCCGGCAATGTGTCTGGATTGGATTCCGTGGTCGATCATTTTGATGTGACGCCGCGGCAGATCATTCAAGGAGTGGCCAGAGCCGCCAGCGAATTGCGGTTGCCGCATCCCGTGCATATTCATTGCAACAATTTGGGCATGCCGGGCAACTGGGAAACCACGCTCGAAACCATGCGGACCCTGGAAGGCCACGGCGGCCATCTAACCCATATTCAATTTCATAGCTATGGAGGAGGCGGCGCGGATGAAAATACCTTCAACAGCAAAGTGGTTCAGCTCGCCGATTATGTAAACTCGCATGACAATCTGACGGTGGATGTGGGCCAGGTGCTGTTTGGCGCCACCACGAGCATGACAGGCGACGGGCCCGTGGGATACTATCTTTCCAAAATCTATGGGAAAAAGTGGTTCAGCGGCGATATTGAAATGGAAGCCGGCTGTGGCATCACGCCGATTCAATACAAGAACAAGTCGCTGGTGCATGCTCTGCAGTGGGCGATTGGGCTGGAGTGGTACTTGCTTGTGAACGATCCCTGGCGGGTGGCAATGAGCACCGACCATCCCAACGGCGGTTCTTTTTTGGCGTACCCTCAGATTATTCGTTTGCTGATGGACCGCGCCTATCGACAAGATGTGCTCAAGAGTTGCCATCCGCGGGTGCGCGAACGCTCGGTGCTGGGCGACCTCACCCGCGAATACACGCTGGGCGAAATTGCCATCATCACCAGGGCCGGCCCCGCGCGAATGCTAGGGCTGAAAAACAAGGGGCACCTGGGTCCAGGCGCCGACGCCGACATTACCATTTACACGCCGCACGAGAACAAAGAGGTGATGTTCGAGATGCCGCGGACCGTGATCAAGTCGGGCCAGGTGCTGGTTGATCAGGGTGAGATTCGGGAGACATTGATCGGCCGCACCCTGCACGTGCAGCCGGAATACGACGTGGCCGTGGAGCCCGACATTCAGACCTGGTTCGAGAAATACTACTCGATTCGTTGGCGGAATTACCCGGTGGATTTAAGCTACTTGCACGAGCCGCAACAAGTCCCGATGCGGTCGTAGGACGATGGTCGCCGACCACGGCCTGGTAAGCGGGCAATTGAATCAAATCCGCGCCGTCATTCGTCAACGGGCGTGGAAGCGCCAGCGCGCGGCGGGAATGACGTTGCCACGCCGATTCTTGGGCGAGGACGCCTGGGCGAGGACAAGCCACGACAGGCTTCGCGGCCGCCGTCTTCACGCCAATCCGGCTGGCGGTGTGGTTCACCTGCCGGTTCGAGGGCAGCCTCGGCGAGGCTCGCCAACTACGGGACCGCGGAATTCATCGCGACCCCAGAGGGTTCAGTGGCGACTTCTGCCGGAAGACGTTAACTTGATAGGCATGAGAAACTTCCTTCTATGCACCGTTGGCTGTGGGCTCGCATTCTGCCTGACAGGTTCGTTGGCGGCGGATGATGCCGTGGAGTTGGCGAAGCCGCAACCTTTCCTGAAACAACACTGTCTCGCCTGCCACGGCGCTGAAAAGCAGGAGGCCGAACTGCGCTTCGATACCCTGGGCGAACCCACGGCATTGGGGCCGAAGGCAGCCACCTGGAGCAGGATTGTGCAAGCGATCGAGGCGGGCGAGATGCCGCCCGAGGATCGTCCGCGGCCATCGTCGGCCGAGACGCAGCAGTTCGTGCGGCAGATCAACGAGACCATCCGCCACTCGGCTGGCGATCGCGCCCCGGCGCTGCGGCGAATGAACCGCCGCGAGTACGAGAATACCATGCACGATTTGCTGGGAATTCGCGCGCCGCTGGTCGATTTGCTGCCCGAGGATGGCAGCGTGCAGGGCTTTGATAATGTGGCCGACGGTCTGAGTATTTCGTCGGTATTGATGGAGCAGTACCTGGAAGCGGCCAATGTGGCGCTGGATGATGTGGTGCGCCGCATCAAGCCCCTGCCGGCCGAAACGCGCCATTTAGACTTGATGGAGAATAAGGAAAACAAAGACTCCGTCGCCAAGAAGAAGGGAGGCACGATTACGGTCGATGCTTCGCTGATCAAGTTCTCGCCTGGCTGGCCGCCGGCTCGAGTCGATGCGGTGCATCCGATTGAAGACGGTATCTATCACTGCAAGCTCGCGGTGTGGCCCTACCACCCGGGCGATCGTACGCTGGCGGTCGCCATTTACGTGGGCACGCTCTTCGGACCCGAAACGCGGGAGTTCATCGGCATCTTCGATGCCACGGGCACCGCGGACGATCCACGGGTGATCGAGTTCACCACGCACATGCGTGAAGGGCATTCGATTCATATTGTGCCGCGAATCTGGCCCGAGCATGTCACATGGCGTGATAAACATGAAGAGCGACCGGGCGTGGGCATCAAGTGGATTGAAACGCATGGTCCGCTCGATCAGGAATTTCCGTCGCTGGCCCAACAGCGGTTGTTCGGCAAGAGCGAGACCATTCGTTTAGTGGAAGACCAGCCGATCTACATGCGGAATCGTCGCGGCGTAAAGTTGCACATTGTGGAGTCGGATCAACCGCGGGCAGATGCGGAGCGGATCGTGCGCGAATTCATTCCCCGCGCGTTCCGGCGGCCTGTGAGCGACGCCGAGATGGCCCCCTTCGTGAAGCTGACCCTGAACCGTTTGGACGCAGGTCGGACCTTTGAACAGGCCGTGCGGGCCGGTCTGTCGGCCGTGCTCTGTTCTCCGCAATTCTTGCTGCTGAATCGGCAACCCACGGTGGATGATTATACGATTGCCAGCCGGCTATCTTACTTTTTGTGGTCGACGATGCCCGACGAACGGCTGCTGCAATTGGCGGCCGCCGGCAAACTGAGCGACCCCGCGGCGCGGCACGCCGAAATGGAGCGCATGATCGCCGATCCGCGGATCGAGCGGTTCGTGGAAAACTTCACCGGGCAATGGCTCGACCTGCGAGATATTGAAGCCACCACGCCGGCCGCCAAGTTGTACCCCGAGTTCGATCCGCTGCTGCAAGAAGCCATGCTGGGAGAAACGCGGCATTTCTTCCGGCACATCCTGACGGCCGACCTGAGCGTGGCCAACTTTATTGATTCCGACTTTACGTTCCTGAATGAGCGGATCGCCAGGCACTATGGCATCGAGGGCGTGCGAGGGCATGAGGCATTCCGCAAGGTGGATCTTCCCCAGGAAAGCATTCGCGGCGGCCTGTTAACGCAAGCCAGTTTGCTCAAGGTTACCGCCAATGGCACCACCACATCGCCCGTGATTCGCGGAGTATGGGTGCTCGACAATTTGCTGGGCCGACCCGTTCCGCCGCCTCCGCCGGGCGTGCCGGCCGTGGAGCCCGATATTCGCGGGGCAACCAGCATTCGAGACCAACTGGAAAAGCATCGGCAAATTGCCAGCTGCGCGGTGTGCCACAAGCGGATCGATCCGCCGGGCTTTGCGTTGGAAAAATTCGACGCCATCGGCGGCGAGCAACAGTGGTATCGCTCGCTGGGCGAGGGAACCAAGATTCGCAACACGTCGTATACCCGAGGGCAAGATGTTCAATTGGCCGACATGCTGCCCGACGGACGAAAGTTCGAAGACTTCCGCCAGTTCCGCGAATTGCTGCTCGACGACTCGGATCAAGTTGCCAAGGCCATTGCCACCAAGCTGCTGGTGTACGGCACGGGCCGGCCGGTGACCGCGGCCGACCGCCTGACCGTGGAAACGATTGCACGGGCGGGCGAGTCGGCGCCCAGGGGATCACAATCGCCAACAGCCAAGCCGCCAGGGCTAAAGACAATGATGCATGCTGTGATCGATAGCGAACTTTTCTTGCAGCCCTAGCCGCCGTTCCCATCGTTCCATTCCGCCAGATAGATAACACAGGCCCCCAGGTCACGCTCATGATGCCCACACGAATGGATCGTCGAACCATGCTTCGCGCAACGGGCGTTGCGCTAGGCTTGCCGCTGCTGGAATGCATGGCTGGCAAGAGCTTGCTGGCGGCCGAGCCCTCCCAACCAACAACGGGAGAGGTCCGGCGAATGTTGGCGATCGGCATGCCGCTGGGCATGCACACGCCGTACCTTTTCCCCGAACAGGCTGGCCGTGATTACCAGGCAACGCTTTACCTGGAACCGTTGCAGCCCCTGCGCGACAAGTTCACCGTGATCTCGGGCTTGATGCACCCCGATGTCGATGGAGGGCATGCCGCCGAAAAGAGCTTTCTCACCGGCGCGGCGCATCCGGGCCAGCAGAGTTTCAAGAACACGATTTCGATCGACCAGTTTGCCGCGGAATTGATTGGCCACCACACCCGGTTCGCGTCGCTCACCCTGGCCGCCGATCGTTCGAGCATGTCGTATACGCGATCGGGCGTGCAGATTCCCGCGGAAAGCCGGCCTTCGAAGTTGTTTGCCAGGTTGTTTCTCGATGGCAGCGCCGCGGAACAAGCCTCGCAAATGCGGCGGATCGAAGATGGCCAAAGTGTGATGGATCTGGTGCGGGAGCAAACCCGCCAGGTAACGAAGAACGTGGGCGTGAAAGACAATCAAACGCTCGACCAATACTTCACCAGCGTGCGCGAGTTGGAGCAACGCTTGCTGCTGGCCGCCGAATGGGCCAAGCGGCCCAAGCCGGTGGTTGATCAGAAGCCGCCGACGGATATTACCGATCGGGCAGAAATCACAGCCCGCCTCCGGCTGATGTACGACATGATCTTTCTGGCCCTGCGAACCGATTCCACCCGCTTGATCACCATGCACGGGGCCGGCGGGGCGGAAGTTGTGTCGCTCCCAGGCGTGGACGATGGCTGGCACAATCTGAGCCATCATGGCCGCGACCCCGGCAAGATCGACATGCTGGCGATTATCGAAAAAGAAGAAATGCGGCTGTTTGGCGAACTACTGCAAAAGCTGGAAGACGTGCGGGAAGGCGAACACTCGCTGCTCGATCAAACGGTAGTCCTGCTGGGATCGAGCTTGGGAAATGCGTCGAGCCACAACAATACCAACCTGCCAATCATCGCCGCCGGAGGGCATTTCCGGCACGGCCAGCACCTAGCCTTCGCGCCGGAGAAAGCGCCGCCGCTGGCCAATCTGTTTGTGAATTACCTGCAGCACCTCGGCCTGGAAGTGGACCGGTTTTCCAGCGGCACGAGCACCCTCATGGGATTGGTGTAGACACCTCGGGAGTTAGGGGGGGCTCCCAGACCTTGGATAGTGCGTCCGATGGCGTAAGTTCAGATCCCAGCATGAGAAACATTTCTAGCTCTGGGCAGCAGTTTGGGCAGCAATCGGCTGGCTCTGAGCGGCTACCTCTAGAAGTTTGGGTGATTTGGAGTCAGCGGGTTTGTCTACGGCCGGAGGCTCGGCTCCAATCTGTAGACCATCGCCAAAATACGATTTACCCAATAAAAAACCACCCCTGGCAAGGGGGTGGTAAGAAGAGGCGCTGCCCGGATTCGAACCGGGGATGGCGGATTTGCAATCCGCTGCCTTAGCCACTTGGCTACAGCGCCGAAGAGTCACCCTTCCCTTATTAAGCTGTAAAGGCTTACCGGTTGGGCGATTTGAGTTAACTCCTAGAACATAAAAGTTTGGCCGTCGGAGGTCAAGGTCGGCGAGGCGGGCCGTTGGCTGGCGAGCGTTGCTGGCCTGACCTTCACCTTCCGCTTGTTCCTTTCACACCAGGGCCGAAACCTTTCCCCCGACTGTTTTCGGCTGTTTGCCGAACCGTTCTTCAACTTGTAAAGCCTACATCTGACCTAACTTCGGTTTGATAGCCTTGCTGTCGCCCGTCGCTTGATGCGTGGTTACTTGAACCGCCCCGTCACTTGAGGTACATCGCACGGTGAACGGGGGCAAGTCCAAGCAGTTCAATGAGAACCGCCCCTGCCGGGGCGATTGCCACGGAGGGGGAGAGGATTGACTTCATCGACGGTGCGAGGCGCCTTGCTTAGCCTTAGCCTCGGGCGTTCAGCGGCACATCGGCTTGCGAGGCCACGTGCACCCAAACGTGCACGTGCGGTTCCCCGCGGTAGTGCCACACGAAGGAGGGGCCTTCCAGTCGCCAGTTGTCCCAAACCTGGTCGTCGCCCATATCGCCTTCCTGATAGAAAGCCAGCGAGCACTTGTCGAGGCCGCCCTGTTGCTTCAGGCAGGCCAGGGCTTCATTTTGGTCTGCCTGCCGGTAGGGCGAGAGCAGCATCAGCAGCACTTTTTGCAAGTGCTCTTTCTGGTCGCTGGAAAGATCCGCGACCGCAATGCCGGGGAATTTGCCGTCGCTGCCGCGGAAGCCCACGGCCGACTCGGCTGGGCGGCGCGTCACCAGGGCCTGCTTGCGTCCTTTGCCGTCGAGCATGGCGTAGAGCTTGTTGGCTTCCAGCGCCTGAGGCCAATAGATGTTGCCGGGGTGGCCGACCTGCTCTTGCAATCCCTGCACGCGGGTGGCCTGGTGTCCATAGAAGATGGGTCCGCCGAAAGCGACGTGATCCGTGGAGTTGCCATCGCAGCGAATGGTCAGGTGCCGGCCGGTCATTACAAACTCGAACTTGCCTTCGCCCGGCTTGCCAAAGATGGCGATGTTTTGCTGTTTGCCATAACCGCCAGCGTCGTCCTGAAGCTGCTTCTCGATCTTGGGAAGCCACTCGGGGTTGTACATGCCTTTGAAGATGGCCCGAATGATTTCCTGCTGATCCTTACTGTAAAAATCGCTGCCGATGGCCGGCTTGGTGATGTGCCAATTGTTGGAGACAAAGGTTCGCAGCAGTTTGCGATCGTTCTCCGTGTAGTCCCAATCGAAACAGACGGTTTCCCGCTGTTTTTCGGCGAGCGAGTCATAGAGTTGCTTGACCAGAGTTTCTGGTTGGGCGGTTTCTGACTGCGGCTTTTCGGCGGCGGCCAGGCCGGGAAGCACGCCGCCCACGAACGCGGCCGCGCCGGTGACGCGGAGAAAATCACGACGAGCAAGTTCATTGGACAAGGGATTCGTTGAGCCAGTTGATTGCGGTGAGGTATTCTCTGGGGGCATAGCACTCTCCATGCTTTCGATTGAGGGGAGAAATTGGCCGGTTCACCGTCGATTGTGGCAAGCTTCACAACGATGATAAATCTGCCCTAGCGCTTCGCGATACACTTTGGGGTCGCTGCCCTCGATGCGAGCGGCCTGCTGGGCCGCGGTTACAAACGCGGCCGCATGCTCGTTCCACTTGGGATCATCTCGATACGAGGCCAGCAGCGGCCCTAGTTCCGCCAACACGACTGCCGAGCCGCGGGCCGCGTCGAACTCTCCGAACAGCACGGCCCGTTTGGCATCGGCATGGGTGCCGTCGAGCAGCACCATCATAGGCTTTAACCCTGCCGCGGGCCGCAGGTTTCGCCGTGGCGCCTGGTCCACGGGAAAGGGGAGCACGGTTAGCTGTTTGGCCGCCTTGTCCACCGCGGCCAGCTGTTGCTTGCAATCATCGGCCTGATCGGCCGCGGCGGCTTGAATCAGGTTCTTGGTCGCCGTTTGAAATTGCTCCACTGATTGCCGCCAGGTGTCGTTGCCCTGGCGGGCTTGCAGCAAGTCGGCCAGCAAGAGCAATCCCTCCGCGGTTTGCTTCAGAGATTTCAGATCGCCACCATCCAGCCACTCCTGGCAGTAATCGAGATTGGCGCCCAGGGCCGTTTGCAGTGCATGCGGCGGGGCGGCTGCGTTGTTCGCCGTGGCGGCAGGCAACTCGGTATTGGCCGCGAGGGCGGGCTGGTTGCCGGGCATTTGGACGAACCACCAGGTTGCCCAGCCCAAACAGCAGGCGCCCATGCCCAGCAGGGGCCGCAACGCCCTGGCACCCGATGACGATGTTCGCGGCACAAGACGCCAACCATTCTCAAACATGCTGGACAAGCCTCTCTGAGTGCAAACCGCGGCGCAAGGAGACAACTCACTTGTGCAGTTTGATCTTGGCGGCGCCGCGATGCAAGCCGATGACGCGAGAAGCTGGCTGGGGACGCGGATCGCAGCGGGCTAAATCTTGGGAACGGGAATCCGCGGCGGGCCGGGCTTGCCCGGTTTTCTGGGCCGTGGGTCGTGGAAATGGTATTGCGGCATGAGCTCGACGCCAAAGCCGCGAGAAAGCTCGAGTTCGGCGCGTTCGGCCCAGGGCGTTCCGGCGTGCTCTTCCTTGATTTTCTCAAACATTTTCCGCGAGCGTTCGATGTAGGCCGCGGTTAGTTCGCCGGTAATGGTCTCTTGGCGGTTGGCAATATGCCAATGAGCCAAAGAATAATGGCCGATCATTTTCGGATCTTCTTTGCGCAGCGGCACAATCTTGGGCTCTTTCATGAAGTGCTGCAAGTAGGCCTGGTATTCATAGATTCTTACCTTGTAGGCCAGAATTTGAGCAAAGATCAGATCGTAGTTGGCTTGCCAACGAGGGTAGATTTCCTTGCGGCGTTCCTCGCTCAGCAGTTCCATGGCCTGCTCGGCCGCGTGCAGATACTCCACATAGAGCCTGGCTTTGGTGAGTTCCAGCTTTACCTGGTTGGCAAAGGTTGCAGGGTTCGGCGAGAAATCGCTGGTGCGAACCTCGATAATCTTGGCTTTTTCTTCGTCGTAAGGGTTGAGATCGCTAATCACTTTCCAAACGGTGGAACGCAGCACGCTATGCCCTCGCTCCAGGGCGTAGTCCTGGCGACTTTCCAGCGAGGGCAAGTACGGTCGGAGCGATTCAATGGCGTAGCGGCGATACTCGCCCACCTGCTTGAGATACTCTTCTTTGGTAATTTCCTTGCGCCGGTACTGTTCCACGGAGGTGTTCTCGCCTTCGCGAACCAGGTTGGCTTCAATCGTGGGCAGCATGAAGAAAATGCCGCCCGTTTCGCGCGCCAGCCGACATTGTTCGTAGGGTCCAAATCCGCTGGGGTGGGCATCGGTGCGACGATGGAAGCCGTTGGTTTGCAATTGCTCGGCAAAAGGCGTTTCGGGGCCGCGATCGATGGGCAACAAGTGAATGTGCCCCGTTTGCGGATGCCGCCAGAACATGTGGGCGTACGGATAACCGAATACCGCTTCGCGACCAAGAATGTAAATTCGGCCGCGGGCCGATTTGGCCTCGTAGAGGGCCGCTTCCAACTTGGTGACATTGCTTTGTTGATCGCCGCTTTCATCGGTCACCAAGATCACCGCCAACTGCCGACGACCCGCCAGGGCAATGGACTTGTATTGCTGAATGGTGGCGCCCACGGCGTCGCACATCATTTCCTTGCCGGTGGTGTCCAAAGGCACCGCGTCGATGGCCTTGCGAATCGCATCCACATTGCTGGTGGCCTTGGGGGTGTGGTTCAGGAATGTGTTGCCATAGCTGGTCACGCCCGTGAGCAACACCTCGCTATCGGTCACGCCGCGCAACCCGAGTTCATCGTATACCTTGAGAATGCGAGAACTGATTTCCTGCTGGTCGTCTTTCATGCTCTCCGATTGATCGAAGACCCAAACCACCAGCACCTTGCTCTTGGCAAGCATGGTCAAGATTTCTTGGGTGATGCGATCCATGGCTTCGTCGTAGCCATCGACCACCGCGTGCGGATCGCCGGGGGCATCGTCCGAGGTTTCAATATTGAGGTCGCTACCACGAACGCCGGAAAAGTTCATGGCCGGACCCGGCGTATAGGTGGGGCCGTCCAGTCGCTCGCTCAGTTCTTCATTGACCGTGGGATCGGTGCTGCCGTCGATGGTGGAGTTATGCCCCACCTGAATGGCACTGTGGGCGCTCACCATGGTATTCGATTCCGAGGGCGTGAGCCGCTGGTCGAGCATCTCTTGCAGTTCGTCTTGGGGTCGCTCTTGCATGGCGGACAGTTCGGGCGCATCGGGCTCGCCCGTGAACGGCAACATCACCAGGGCGAGGGCAATGATTGCTCCCGCGTGAATGATCATGGAGAGCGAAACGGCCCCGAACGCGCGAAATTTTTCGGTCTTGCCGCTACCATCTTTGCTCGCCGCATTGGCCAACGATTCTTCTTCGCGGGCGTTGGCAGCCGCCGCCAGGGCCGCGCGTTCGTCGGCAGAACGCCGCTTTTTCTTGCGCGGCGGGCGTGTTTCCAAGGCGATACCTCCGCCGCTGACTGCCTTTTTCGCGGCGCTTACACCGTTGGTTGCCGCCGATGGCAGCGGGGGTGTCGAAGCTTGAGGAACCGCGGGGCGTCGTTCGCTGCTTTGCTCGGGCCGCTCTGAACGCTCTGAACGCTTCAACTTAGGTTTGCGCTTGCGCTCTTCCAGCGCGCCCTCTCCCTTGGAGGCGGAACCGCTGGCGGCCGAAACATCGACCGCCGAATCCGCGGCAGGGCGCCGCTTCTTGCGGATGGGCTTGCCATCGGGCCCCCGTTTGAGCCGCCGCTTCTTGGGAGGCGAGTCATCGGCGATCGATGCAGCCGAGGAGGCCTGGGAAGCGGGGGTGGATTGGGAAGGAGTTGTCGCCGGGCGTTTTTTCTTGTTCACCGCCGCAGAACTCGCATATCCATTGGAGATCGAGTCTTGCGAGGGCGGGGTCGCTTCGGGCCGGCGGCTCATACGCATCCCTTGAGTGGCTGGCAAAAAATAGATCCGCGGGAGAACTCCCGCTAAAAATGATGACGGGGGGATCCCCCCTTTTGCTCCGGTTTCATTCTTACGAAATTTGGGGGGGTGGAGCAATCAAATTCCCCCCTGCTTATGCAGCCGTTGCGGGAGGACCGGCGCCCACTGGCTTCCCACATTCGTTATTGCTGGCTGTCCTTCAATCGCTGCTTGGCTCCCCACGAGGGGGAGCGTGTGCATCGTGGCCTGAGGGCTCATTCGTCTGAAGGGCCGCCGATTATTCCCATGAATCGGCTTTCCTTACCCCCGCTTTTTACGCCAGGAGCGGAGCTGGCAATGGTGGGTGGCCTGCTGCCGGTCTCTGGTCACGCTTATCTTCGTTGGCGGACATCGGCAGATTTAATTGACATCCACGGCTGGCGCGCGAAAATGGAACGTCCTGTCTCCCCCCTCAATTAGGATGCGGCCTGCAACTGTTTATCTCTCCCGTCGTACGGCGGGTGGCGAAGGGCTCTGGGTCGCAAACCATTGATACAACTCCACTTCCACAGGGATCGGTCATGCGGGAAGCAACCCATCCGGGGCGAGCCTGTTGTTCGAGGCCGCTTGCGGGGCATATTCGGAAACGCCTGTCATGGCCGCTGAGCGCGGGTCTGATGGGGATCGTGGCAGCGATTGCGCTGGCCCCCGCTAATGCCCAGGCTGCAAAAGTTACCCTCCGTGACGGCCGTATTTTGGAAGGCCGCCTGGCCCCGATTCCGTCGATGAGTGCCGATCCCAACGGTCTTAACGATGGGTCCAAGCCCATTTTGCTGGTGGACGATGATCTTCGCCGCACTTTTGTGCCGCAGCGGCTGGTGGAGGAGGTTAGTGAAGGGGCAACCGAACCGCAAGAAAGATTCAAGGTCTGGCAAAAAGAACTCCTCGCCGGCAATCCCGTGGCCAGCGTGGGGCCCATTGTGCGGCTGGAACCGTGGAATGAGCACGGCCGGCGCACCCTGGTGATGAGCACGGCCCAGGGCAACATCGAAATCATTCAAGGTATTGTCGAAATCACGCCTCGCTATACCAAGGTGATGTCGCTCTTGAAGTTCAAATGGGAACCTCGGATTGCCACGAGTTCCATCCCCCCCGAAACGCTCCACAAGATTCTTGAGCGGGTGATCGACAAGAAAAATTTGGAGCAGCGGTTGCGCCTGGTGCGGTTTTACTTGCAAGCCGAGCGGTTCGAAGAATCTCGCCGCGAGTTAAATCAAGTGGTGGAGGATTTTCCGGAAGCGAAAACCGAGTACGGCCGCGTGCTTCGCGATGTGACGCAGCTTAGCTCGCGCCTGCTCTTGGCCGAAGTTCGCACGCGCGAGCGGGCCGGTCAAGCGAGTCTGGTTTACGAAATGCTCAATCGCTTCCCATCGGAAGGCGTGGCCGGCGAGACCCTGCAACAGGTGGCCGAATTGTTTCGCCAGCAGCAGCAATTGCATGGGCAGGGCAAGACGGTGCTCGACCAGTTCGACGCTCACCTAGCGGAGTATCTCAAGGCCAATCCTTCGTCGGCTTCTGCCTTGCAGGCCATTCGCGACGAAATGTTTCGCGAGTTGACCGTGCATACGCTCGATCGCATGGCGGCTTACCAGCAATTTATTGCCGATGGCAGTTTGGGCCTGGATCAGAAGCTGGCCCTGGCCATGAGCGGTTGGATCTTGGGGCCCAAGTCGGCCATCGACAATCTCTCCACGTCCATGTCGCTGTACGAGGTTCGCCAGGTCATTCGCGATTACGTGAACGCCGAATTGAAGCTCGACCGGGAGTTGCTGCTTCGCAAATTAGCCACGCTCGAAGGTTCCACGGCGCCGCGGGTGGCTCAGCTCCTCGCGCACATGAAGCCGCCCAAGCTTACCGAGGCGGCCGAAAACGGTTCGTACACCATCGAAGTGCCCGGCGGCGAAGGCCATCCGCCCCTGAAGTACCTGGTTCAGTTGCCCTCCGAGTACGATCCTTACCGGCGTTACCCGGCGGTGGTGACGTTGCACGGCGCGGGTACTTCGCCCAAATTGCAGCTCGACTGGTGGGCCGGTTCGCCCGACGAGAAAGGTGCTCGTCGCGGTCAGGGCATGCGGCATGGCTATATTGTGATTTCACCCTATTGGGCCGACGAGCATCAGCACCAATACAATTATTCGCTGCAAGAGCATCTCGCGGTGCTCGACAGCCTGCGCGACGCCTGCCGACGCTTTGCGATCGACACCGACCGCGTGTTTCTGAGCGGCCACTCCATGGGTGGAAACGCGGCCTGGGATATCGGCCTGGCTCACCCGGACCTGTGGGCGGGGGTGATTCCCATCGTGGCCATTTGCGACCGATTTTGTAACTTGTATTGGGAGAACGCATCGACGCTGCCGTTTTATGTGGTTAGCGGCGAGCTCGACGGCAACAAAACGGCACGGAACTCCCTCTCGCTCGATCGCTACATGAAGAAGGGTTACTCGGTCACCTCGGTCGAGTTCCTCGGACGCGGCCACGAGGATTTCTCCGATGAGATCTTGCGGATTTTTGATTGGATGGGCCGCTACCGGCGAGATTTCTTCCCGCGGGAGTTCTCCGTCAGTTCCCTGCGCGAGTGGGACAACTACTTTTGGTGGGCCGAAGTGATCGATATGCCGAAAGCGGCCATGATCGATCCCGCCCTGTGGCCTCCGCGGCGCGGCACCCGGGCCGTGGTTCTTGAGGGCAAGATCCTGGAGAACAATAGTATTTACTTCCGAGGAGGCGGCGGGCGACTTGCCATTTGGCTTTCGCCGGAGGTGGTGAATTTCAATGAGCAGGTCCGGCTATCGGTCAACGGACGCAACTCATTCGTCACCGTGAAGCCAGATATCGCGGTGATGCTAGAAGATGCCCGCACTCGGGGCGATCGGCAACACCCGTTCTGGAGCCGCGTGATTTTGGGTGGACCGGAAGGGATTATCGTGGGGCAGCGCTAGGCTGGTTCGCGCCGGCGAAAGCGCGTTCACACCAGGCTCTCGATATTTCCCTTTCGCAACTCGCGCGCGGCCTCCACGGCAAAGTAGGTGAGTACCCCGTCGGCGCCGGCGCGTTTGAAGGCCAGCAGGCTTTCGAGCATGGCTTTTCGCCGATCGAGCCAACCCCGCTGGGCGGCGCCGGCGAGCATCGCGTATTCGCCGCTGACCTGGTACACAAACGTGGGCAATCCGAAGGCGGCTTTTACCCGGTGCACAATGTCGAGATAGGGCATGCCCGGCTTGACCATCACCATGTCGGCCCCTTCCTCGATATCGAGGGCCACCTCGCG
>CAYUMU010000051.1:0-50225 GCA_964445985.1 uncultured Pirellulales bacterium
GCCCAACCCTTGCAGCGCAAGAACTTACAACAACAACTGGGGAAGTTGGGCTAGCCGGGGTCGATGGGGATTTTTCGTTGGTTTTCCGGCGGTGTCGCTTGCGCTCAACCGCCGGCTACGGGCTGTAACCCCTTCGGGGTTCAATGCGTATGAGGCGCGTCTGCTCTCATTCAGGTCGGCGCTACTTATAAAAGATGATTATATACAAATAGAGGTGCCCGAGCTCGTGCAGCAAGATACACGGCATACTGCGTACCGCCCGCGTCTGGATGCCGGCGTTTCAGGGGCGCTGTTTCAAGCACAGCAAGTAAGTGCTGACCAGTCCGTGAGTGGAGCCGGTTCGTCTCCGCTGCTACCACGCCCTTCGCCGGGGGCTCAGGGGGCGTGCCACGCTCCGTCACAAATCTCGTCATTCCCGCGAAGGCGGGAATCCAGCTGCGGCGGATTTGGCCCAGCAATCACCATCGGTTTGGACGCGAAATGCATTGAGGGAAGTTATTCTTCGGCTCGCTTTTAATGGTGGTGTCCGCCCGGGCCATGCACGTGGCCGTGTTGCAGTTCTTCCGCCTGGGCGTCGCGAACTTCAACCACCTGAACCTTAAAGTTCAGCGGCTTGCCGGCCAGGGGGTGATTCGCGTCCACCACCACTTCGTCGTCTTTCACTTCAACCACCGTAATCGTGCGAGGGCCGGCGGCCGTTTCTGCCTGAAACTGCGAGCCGGCCTCGATTTGGGCATCCTCGGGAAATCGATCGCGCGGCACGGGCTGCACCAATTCCGGATCGCGTTCCCCGTAGGCGTCGGCGGCCGGAACCACCACGTCAAAGGCATCGCCTACCGTGCGTCCCTCCAAGGCGGACTCTAGCCCGGGAATAATGTTGCCCGCCCCGTGCAGGTAGGCCAGCGGCGCCTGGCCTTCGGAGGAATCGATGATATTGCCGTCTTCATCGGTCAGCGTGTAATCGATGCTAACGACTTTGTCTTTCGTGGCTTGCATGGTTTCTCCCTGGGAGAGAGGGGGATACATTAGTCCTGCTTGGGAACGACTTTCTTCGGCTTGAGACCCGCCTTTTTCAGTTCCAAGGCAAATTTCTTGGCGTTGTCGCGGATGCCGAACGAGAGCTTGCTGCTCAGCGGGTCGCGGCCGTCGAACCAGCCATGGGGTTGGGCAAACACCAGGTGGCACTCAATGAACACGGCATCGCCGCGACCGGCCAGTTGCGTGGCCTTGAGGTAGCCGCCCAAGCCCGCGTAGGCGTTGCGCTCCTCCGAAATCGTGGGCACGCCAGCCGGCTTGTTCACTTTGCGCCACACCGAAGGGAACTCGGGGTCGTCGGCAAATTTGTCCAGGTAGTTGATCGCCGCCAAAATGCTCTGGTCGTTGCGGGTTCGCACGGCAAAGCCAATCCCGCTGAGCTGCACCAGGTTCATCACCGGCATGTTCAGTCCGTAGTACCAATCTTCGTATCCAGGTCGGGCCGTTTCGGCCAAACCTCGCTTTTCGTGCTCTTCGGGCGTGAGAGCCCGAGCTTCGCGCGGCAGCGCGCGGCTGGCGTCAGAAACCTCCACCAGCGTGCTGAGCAAACCTTCGTCCGAAATCGTTTGCAGATCGCCAGGCGCCACAAAATAGAAGTGAACTTCCGTCCCCACCCGCTTGCCATCGGCAGAGTTGATGGGGTCGATCGCCGTGGTCGGGCTATAGGACGAACTATTAATGAATGTGGCCGCGCTCTTTTTGGAAATCTTTTCCATCACCTGGTTTTGCTCCTCGGCCGACATCTGTTCGCTCAGCACGGGGGCCGGCAGCGTGATGGTAACCTCGGGCGTAATGGCCACGCCTTTGCCCACCAGCTCCGCAAAGAGCGAATTATTCGCGGTCAAATCCGCCACCTCTTGCGCCTGAGCCCCCGTTGAGAGCAAGACAATTCCCAGGGCCAACGTAAGGTGAACTAACTTACTCATGATCAACCGTTCTCATCCTCTTCAGGACGTTGAAGTTACGAATTTTCCCCTGGTTGGGGTCGCCTCTTGAGGAGTCCCCCTTCCGGCGATGGGCTGGCGAAGACCGTCGCGACGCATTCCACGCGAACCGCCCACTTTACCGTTGCGCTAAGGATGGCGTGTGTCAACGCCTGCGATTTCAGACAACCTGGCTTCGAGGCTGGCAACCTGGTGCGGTTTCATTGTACGAGCGGCCGCCGCGGCTTCCCAGTCTTTGGCCACCGCCACGGTTTCTCCCGGTGGAAGTTGCACCAGCGCAAACGCATCGGCGCTGGGAATGCCCAGGGCGTTCACATAGGCTTTGTCCACATGAACGATCCGGTCTTCTCGCAGGTTGGATTTCAGCCACCGCATCTCAGCTTGGGGTAATTCGTAACCCAGGGGCGATTCTTGGAGCAGCCACACAAAAGTGCTGATGTCTCCGGTTTGGGCATCGGCCAACACCGCATGCCGCGTTACGCGCTGCTGGTATTGGCCATTGATCACCATGGTGGTTCGGGCGGCGTCGAACACGATCATTTGCCGTGTGCGCGCCACTTGGCACACGTCGTTCAGGCAGGTTTCATTCCCCGCTAGCACCTGGCAATCGATGAATCCCAAATTGGCGCCCGCTGTGTCTTCCGAGCTAACCACCATGATTTGGTGGCCCGAGAGACAACTGAAACCCACCCCCAGCCCCGCCAGGTAGTAGCCGCCCTCGGGAGCGGTTTCCACATCGGCGGCAATGGTGAGCATGAACATGCTGGCCCAGGTGCGCGCCAGGCTATGCAGCGATGGAACGTCGCCCGAGGCCAGCCGCGGTCGCGCCAACAGCACCAGGTGCGACCAGCCTTCGATGCCCCCGGGGGTCACCTGGGTTCCCGGCGTGATCCGCTCCAGCGGGTATCGCTCCACGCTGACTTCGTCGGAAACCAGGCGGGTTTTATGCCGCGAATCGTCAATGTTGCGCCGCGGAGAGCTGGCGCCGGTTAGCAAATACACGGTCGCTACGGCGCCGCCCAGCACAACCAGGAAGCTGCCACTCCACAGGGCGCGTTTTTTGAGAACCATGTCTGTCGTCTCAACGCTCAGAGAAATCAAGAAAAACGGGAAGTGCCCGCGACAGTTGGCAACCGCCGCGGACGCCCGGATAATTGGTTCGTCTTAGAGTTGAACAGATTTTGAGCCTGGAACCGCCTCCGGTGGGCCGACGGCCGAAAAACCCGGGGACTTTTGTCATTGTAGCGATTGTAGGGCCATGCTACCCCCCATTGCTCGGCAACCGCCAGCAACTGGCGGGCAGGGCAACCTTGCCGCCCCTGGCTCCCACCCTCTGGCGTGCTCTTCCAACAACCTGACGATGCTTGCTTCCAACGCGTGCCGCCGCAGCTTAGCATGGGAAATTCAAACAAGGTGGCCAGACTGGAAAGGCGGCTGGGAGTTATGTCGATGCGTAGCGTGTGGCTGTTGGCAGGCGTGTTGTTGATGCTCGGGATTGGCGCAACGCCGGCAAAAGCGCAGGTGCCCGATCCGGTGCTGGACTTCCTCAGCACCAAAGCGACCGATTTTTTGGGCGGAATTGGCAGCGAAGAAGGGATCACCAAGTCGTTCGACGTGCTGCTCAAGTTGAGCCCGCTGCAAAACGACCAGGAAAAAATGCAGACCATGATTGCCCGCACCAAAGAACTGCGGAGCAAGTACGGCGAATTCCGCAAGGTCACGCCGCTGTCTTCGCGACGGGTGGGCGACAACCTGGTATTGCTTAAATACTTGTACGAATGCGACCGCTACCCGGTGATTTGGTACTTTACGTACTATCGTACCTTCAAAGCCACCGAGACGCCGCGCGAGGACGAAGGTTGGGTGCTCGTGGCGGTGCGGTTCGATACCGACCTGGAGTCGCTGGGGAAAGACTGACGGCTCGCTCGGGCAGAACGGTTTGAGACTTTGCTGCCCCCCTCCTCCAATCCTGCTGAGACGCTCCCCATGCTTTATGCCCAGCCCAGCCGGCGTGACTTCTTGCGTGTGACCGCGGCCACGGCCGCGCCCCTGGTGTTGGCGGGCGTGCCGGCCATCAGCGCGCAAGCCTGGCAAAATGCTCGCGGCTTGCAGGTTGCATCGTTTCGCATCGACGTCTCGCCCCCGAAGGGGCATTCTCTCTGTGGCGGCTGGATCAAGCCGGTGGTCGATTACGACGATTCGCTGGAAGCCATCGGCCTGGTGCTGCTCGGCGCTGGCAAGCCCATCGTGCTGTGCGCCGTGGACTGGACCGGCCTGCTCAACTCGGCCCACATTGCCTGGCGCACGGCCTTGGCCGAAGCCGTCGGCACCACGCCCGACCGCGTGGCGGTGCAGTGCGTGCATCAGCACAACGCCCCCTTCGCTTGCCTCGACGCCGAAAAGATCGTCCAAGCCGAAGGCGATTTGCCGCATATTGTGGATGTGGATTTCTTTCGCGCGTGCCTCGACCGGCTTCGCCAAGCCGCCGCGGCGAGCGTCGAACGAGCGGAGCCCGTGACCCATGTGGCCACCGGTCAGGCCAAGGTGCAAAAAGTCGCCTCCAACCGGCGGATCATCGGTCCTGACGGCAAAGTGCTGCACTGGCGAGGCAGTTCCAGCCGCAATCCGTTGCACCAAGAACTGCCCGAGGGCCTGATCGACCCCTGGCTGAAAACCGTCGCCTTCTACAATGGACAACAAAAGCTAGCCGCCTGTCATTACTATGCCACGCATCCCATGAGCTATTACGGCGATGGCCGCGTGAGCAGTGAGTTTGTGGGCCTGGCTCGCAAAAAGCGGCAGCAAGACGAGCCGGATTGTGCCCACCTGTACTTCACAGGCTGCTCCGGCAATGTGGCCGCTGGCAAGTACAACGACGGCAGCTCTGAAGCACGGGTGCGACTGACCGATCGCATCTACGCCGGGATCGTCGATTCAGAACAAGACCTCCGCCGCGAGGCCGTGGAGCAACTCTCCTGGCAAACCAGCGACATTCTGCCGCCCCCACGCAATACCCTGGTGGAAGCCGAGTTGGAGCGGATCATTGGCGATTCGCAAAAGGTGGTGCGCGATCGCAACCGGCCTTCGTACATGCTGGCCTGGCTACGGCGTGCCCAGCAGCAAACGCCCATCGTGCTGAGCGCCCTGCACGTGGGAGATGCCACGCTGCTGCACCTGCCCGCCGAAAGCTTCATTGAGTATCAATTGAGGGCTCAACAATTCGCTCCCAATCGCTTCGTGGCCACGGCCGCCTACGGCGATGGCGGACCCTGGTACATCCCGGTCGAAGAAAGTTACCCCCAGGGCGGCTACGAGGTCTCCGTGGCGTTCTGCGATCCCCAAGTCGATCCCATCCTTACGCGCGCCCTGCGACTGTTGGCCGGCGCCCAGTCGTCTTAGCTGGCCGCCCACCCCATCCGCACCCCTACCCGGCGGCGCGCTGCTCAGCGACCTGGCCGCCCATCGGCCCTGGCACTTGGTCAGTTTCCGCACACCTTGGGCAATCGCCCGGCTTTGCGGCCCCGCTGCACCGGCCCGGCCCAGCGGCCATAAAGGCAATCGGCATAATCACTTGAATCGTGAGAACCCGCTCCAGCCTGCGGTGGTATCGCTTTTGCTCTCATTGCGAAAGCGAACGGAAGAACATGATACGTGTCCGACGCAGGGCCGGTCTTAACGGGAGATTTTGGAATGAGCACGAAGATGAAGAACCAGCAGGGCAATCAACGGGGCCAGAACCATAGTGAGGTAATCTCGCTACTACAAACAGCGTATCGGATGGAAGTTGAAACCGTTTGCAACTATCTGGCAAACAGCATCCACCT
Source organism: uncultured Pirellulales bacterium (assembly GCA_964445985.1). Classification (GTDB taxonomy): domain Bacteria; phylum Planctomycetota; class Planctomycetia; order Pirellulales; family S012-138; genus CAYUMU01. Next base: position 5,804 of record CAYUMU010000051.1, read on the forward strand.
CGACGGCGTCCAGGCTGAAGAAGTCAAGCGTTCGTTGGCCGAAGACGTTACCGAAGAATTGGGCCACGCCCGGCGGTTGGCCGAGCGGATCAAACAACTGGGCGGACGCGTGCAAGGGTCGCTCGAACTGCAATTCGATCAAGAATCGCTCCGACCCCCCAAATCGACGACCGACGTGTTGTCGGTGGTCAAAGGCGTAGTCGATGCCGAGAAGACCGGCATCGCTCACTACCGCCACATCATCCGGGTAACGGCCGAATCCGACCCGGTCACCGCCGACCTGGTAACCCAAATTCTAGGCGAGGAAGAGGCGCATCGCTCGCTGTTCGAAGGTTTCCTGGCCGAAATGGAAGAATGTTTGGACTAGATAAAAAGTGGGGAGCGGCACCCCCCGGCTTCGGAGCGAATGCTAAGGTTTTACTCAAGCCGGGCCGCCGCGAAAGCGAGGTAATTTTCCGCAAAGAATTAGCTGCGGAGGTCGCTTGCGGTTGCCGATAACACTAGCCATCGGCCGGCAGACGCAATCAACCGGCCTCCAGCCATGAAAAGATCCCTCTTGTTACAACAGTCCGTCGGAGGCGCCAAACCTTTCGCGTGAGCTAAGGCCAACCATCACGCTCGTGCCCAGCACCAGCTTCGGCCTTACTCGTCTCGCAGTCGACTCCACCGTCGCACACGACAAGAGGATCACACAGCACGGCCGCTCGCTTCCCTTGAAGCGAGCGGCCGTTAGCATTGGTATACCGGGGAACCAACAAACCGAGCCGCTGGCGCACCCTCGCTGGCGGCAGGCTCGATTCCCCGCCACCTTCGGGCGAATGGATCCGCCTGGTTCGCGTGACTTGCGGCTGAGAATACACGGCAGTTGAACTCGGCCGCACTCGGACGAGAGCAACGATCAGCCATGGCCATTGATCCCATCTGCGGAATGGACGTCGACGAACGCACGGCAATCTCCGCCAAAAAAGATGGCCAGCAATTCTACTTTTGCTGTGGCCACTGCCGCGAAAAGTTCCTGGCCCAACATGGAGACGCTGCCCAAGCGGTGCTCGATCAGGGGCAAGCCAAGCGGGCTGGCAATGCACCCTCATCCCACGACCACGGCTCATCGTCTCCACTCGTTAGCATTGGCATGCCGGCAGCCAAAGGCGAGAGCGACGCCCACTCGCGCTCCGCTGCCCCGCACGAATGCTGCCATGGCGAGGGGCGGCAACACAACGCCAATCAAAAATCGACCGCGGCTTACATTTGCCCTATGTGCGAAGGGGTCGAGAGCAATCGCCCCGGCAGTTGCCCTAAATGCGGCATGGCCCTGGAGCCCAACCAGGTGCGGCGCGGCTCCAAAACCATTTACACCTGCCCCATGCACCCTCGGATTGAGCAAGCAGGGCCAGGCAGTTGCCCGATTTGCGGCATGGACTTGGAGCCCAAGACGGTCTCGGTCGAAGACGAGCCCGACCCCGAACTGCGCGGCATGACCATCCGGTTTTGGATCTCGGTGGCCCTCTCCATCCCGCTCCTGGTACTGAGCATGGGACCCATGGTTGGGTTGCCGGTGCAGCGTTGGCTGCCCGGCAGTTGGTCGCTGTGGCTGCAATTCATTTTGGCCACGCCCGTCGTGCTTTGGGCCGGCTTCCCGTTCTTTGTGCGCGGGGTGCGGAGCGTGGCGACGTGGAACCTCAACATGTTCACGCTCATCGCCATCGGCACCGGCACGGCGTATATCTACAGCCTGATAGCGCTGCTGTTTCCCGACTTCATTCCGCATGCTTTTCGGCATGGGGGCGAAGTGCCGGTCTACTTTGAAGCGGCCGCCGTGATCATCACGCTGGTGCTGTTGGGCCAGGTGCTCGAACTGCGGGCACGCCGCAAAACCAGCGGCGCCTTGCGCGAGTTGCTTTCCCTAGCGCCCCCCACCGCGCGGCTTATGAAAGATGGCCAGGAACGCGAGGTGCCGCTCGAACAGGTCCAGCAGGGGGATCGTTTGCGGGTCCGGCCCGGCGACAAGGTGCCTGTCGATGGCCGCGTGGTCGAAGGCCGCAGCCGTGTGGATGAGTCGATGATTACCGGCGAACCGGCCGCGGTGGAAAAACAGCCGGGCGACGAAGTGGTTGGCGGTACGGTCAACCAGAGCGGGTCGTTCGTGATGGAAGCCGAAAAGGTCGGCGACGACACGCTGCTGGCCCAAATTGTGGACCTGGTGGCCCACGCGCAGCGGAGCCGGGCGCCCATTCAGCGCGTGGCCGATACCGTAGCCGGATGGTTTGTGCCGGCGGTAGTGCTGATTGCCGTCGCGACTTTCGTTATCTGGGCATTATTCTCGCCCGTGCAGCCGGCGCTGGTTTATGCCCTGGTGAACGCCGTGGCGGTGCTGATTATTGCCTGCCCTTGCGCGCTGGGGTTGGCCACGCCGATGTCCATTATGGTGGGCGTGGGACGCGGCGCCCGCGAAGGCATCCTCATCAAAGAGGCCGCCGTGCTCGAAACCTTGGAGCGCGTGGATACCATCGTGGTGGATAAGACCGGCACGCTCACGCAAGGCAAGCCGGCCCTGACCGAAGTGGTCGCCGCCGAAGGCGTGAGCGAAGACGAACTGCTCCGCCTGGCGGCAGCCGTCGAAGTTCATAGCGAACACCCAATCGCCGCGGCGATTGTGCGGGGGGCCAAGGACCGCGACGTGAAACCGCCTGCGGCCGACGATTTCGATTCCGTAACGGGCGCCGGGGTGCAAGCCACGGTGGATGGCAAACCGGTGAAGATCGGACACGCCCACTGGCTGGCCGAGCAAGGCATCGACGTTCCCAGCGAAGCCGAAGCGCGGGGGAAGAAGCTGCAAGAGCAGGGACGCACGGTGGTATTCGTGGCGTTTGGAGACCGCTATGCCGGCCTGCTGGCGGTCTCCGACCCGATCAAAGAAACCACGCCCGCTGCCGTCAAGGCGCTGCACAACCTGGGCCTGAAGGTGATCATGCTCACCGGCGATCATCAGGCCACGGCGGCGGCCGTTGCCTCGCAGCTAGGGCTCGATAACTTCGAAGCCGGCGTGAAGCCCCAAGACAAGCACGACCGCATCGAAGCCCTGAAACGCGAAGGCCGCCGCGTGGCGATGGCGGGCGACGGCATCAACGACGCCCCGGCCCTGGCCGCGGCCGATGTCGGCATTGCCATGGGCACCGGCGCCGACGTGGCCATCGAATCGGCCGGTGTCACGCTGGTCAAAGGCGACCTGGTGGGCATCGTGCGGGCAATCCGCCTCAGCCGCGGCGTGATGAAGAACATCCGGCAAAACCTGTTCTTCGCCTTCTTCTACAACGCCTTGGGCGTGCCCATCGCGGCCGGCGTGCTGTACCCCTTCTTCGGCATCCTGCTCAACCCCATGTTCGCCGCGGCGGCGATGAGCTTTAGCTCGGTATCGGTGATTGGCAACGCCCTGCGATTGAGAGCGATCAAGCTCAAGTAGCAGACGGTGAGGCACGCCCCTGAGCCTAAGCGAAGGGCGTGGGGCAGCGGCAACACTCCCGCTATACTCGCAGGCAAGGGTGGCTCCTACTTATCGTACCGGGAATTCGGGGGCAGTCCGTCGCATCGACGACGAGAAGTCTTCTCGTGAGTTGACCTTCACATCGAAGAAAACGCGCTGCTCGCGTTGTAAGCTGGATGGAAATAGCCGGCGGTGCCAGCGAGTCAACCACCGAGAAAAGAGTGACAAGCCACTGTGCCAAAGAGACGGATCCATCGTTCGTGCTCTTCGTAATGTTCTAACAATGGAAACATGCAAATGTTCAGTGATCTTCGTTTGCTGATGCCAGAGCCTAAGTTCCCCATTGATGTGGATACGGTATTCGCGGAGAAGAATCAGGAGGAGCTGGGCATTCTTTTTCCAGACGACTACCTCGCCTTTGGGCGCATCTACGGAACGGGAACGATCATAGTCCATCTTGACGGGGAATCGTTTTATACGTGGCATATCGTCAGTCCATTTTGTCCACAATATCCTGCCTATGTGAGGAAGTTTTCTGAGATACGGACTGAGGACCGTGCATTTTACGGAAGCTTTGATCTTCCACTAGGAATTTTCCCTGAGGCAGGCGGATTGCTGCCATTTGGCACACGCGACGATTTAAATTTCACTTGGAGAACTGTCGGTGAACCAAAGGACTGGACCGTAGTCGTCATTTGGGCCTACGACAGAGGCGGATATGTCACAACGGAACTCGGTTTTTCGGATTTTCTGGTCCAGTTTCTAACGCGGCAGCTTGCAATCCCTGGGTACGAACCCTGGGACACCCAGCGCATTTCGTTCGAGCCGGAAGCCTTGAATCTCTAAACACATTGCGGATGGTGTGGCACTCCCCTCGGCCTAAGCGAAGGGCGTGGGGCAGCGGCAACACTCCCGCCATACTCGCACTCGCACCACCGATCCCGCAACGGGCAACAGCTTCTTTAGTCAAACGTCGCCATCGCATCGACGACGAGAAGTCTTCTCGTGAGTTGACCTTCACATCGAAGAAAACGCGCTGCTCGCGTTGTAAGCTGGATGGAAATAGCCGGCCGTGCCAGCGGGTCAACCACGCCCTTCGCTCAGGCTCATGGCGTGCCAAACGGCTCGCTTAAGGGATCAAGCTCGGCAGCATTTCCAGGGAACCAAGGCTCCAGCCGCCCGCCAGCCGCTGGGGCTCTGCTTGCGGCGCGTCGCGGTCGATCAGCACGGCCTGCCAGCCGGCGGCCAGGGCGGGGTCGAAATCGTTGGTGCGGCCGTCGCCGACCATCAGGATTTGTTCTGGCGGAATTTCCAGCTCGCGCAGCACCGCTTGGAAGAACCCCTGGCCCGGCTTGCGGGCGCCCAGCAGCGACGAAATAAAGATCCGCTGGCAGCCATCCAAGGGAGGCAGGCCGCGGCAGACATCGGTCAGTCGGGCATCAAAGTTCGAGGCGATGCACAGCGTCAGCCCTCGGGCTGCGAGCGTCTTCCACACGCCTGGCAGATCGTCATAAATTCGCCAATGGGCTGGCTGGGCAAAGTGGTCCCACAGGGCGTCGAACAACGGTTCGCACGCGTCTTCCCGAAACACGTCGCTTACGATCTCGCGCCACCGCAGGCGTTCGCGAGCTTCGTTGGTGAGCTGCCCTCGCTGGGCGTCGATGGCTTCTTGCCGGGCAAACGCCTCGTGGAACCGCGTGTGGATGATTTCGGAAGCAAGCTCCAAACCCAACCTGCGGCCGACCGCGGCATACGCGGCCGGCACGCTGGGCGCGGGCGTCATGGTGGTGCCGACGGCGTCGAACACCACGGCGGCGATGTTTGGCAGCAAGCGCAAAGTGGCAATCTTTCTTTCCCGGCGATGGCGAAGCCGCGGAGATTTTTATCCTTGGCCTGCCAGCGGTAGGCAATGGCGGCAGCGGAATCTCGCAGCGCGACCAGCTCGCCCTCAATGCCAACTGAGTGTAGCTACCCCCCCGCGCGAGCGAAACCAGGAAGCTTGGGAGAGCTTGCAGGGCTGAACGGCGGCACTCCTGGGGCCGAATGCCGTTCAACCTGCGTTGAAGCGTGATGACTATGGCTTGCTTTTTTGGCGTGCGTCGTTATGTTTGTGGTTTGCGCGAAAAATACGAGCACTTTGGCATAAATCCAGCTTTCGAATCTCAGGAGCCTGCTGCGTGGGAACGAAGAAAACGGGGAAAGGACGCCGAAAGATCGGCCGTAAGAAGCGTCGGATGCGTGCGCGGATTCGCCATCGCAAAAAATAACCACGCGCGGGGCTAGGCGAGCGTCGGCAGTTTTGTGGGCCAAACGCTCCTTCTGGGCTGCCCTGTTGGTTGCCGACCCTGGTCGTCGGCGACGCTCCTTCCTGCCCCAGCGTCCGTCTTAACTGGCCCTCTGCCGCGGTGTTTTTCAGCGCAGGGGTTTGGTGTCGGCTGCGCTGCTTGGGGGGCAGGTGCTGGTTGTTCCGGTTGCGCGCACCTTGGTCGGCCCATCGTTCCGATCAACGGGATTCGTTGCAATCCGTATCTCGGCGGCGCATACTCAGCGGAAGTTCGTTCCATCACGCGCTCGGCACAAGCATGCCCGCTGGGGATGCCTGGGCCAAAAAGCGTTGCCTGCCATACCTTGCTAGCCCGCCCGAAATCCGTGGGGCCATTCCTCTTGGCGCTCCATGGAACCATCCTCGTAGGAACCCAGCCATGTTACGTGGGAAGCTGTTCGCTTTGGTTTGCGCCGTTTCCGTGAGCATCGCAACGGGCGAGGCCTTCGCTCAAGCGGACAAGGCCGCCCAGCCAGAGGGCAAAGCGGCGCCGGTGAGTTTTGCCAAAGACATCGCGCCGATTCTGATCGAGAAGTGCATTGCCTGCCATGGCGCCACGCAGCCCAAGGGCGGGTATCAGTTGCACACCTTCGAAAACCTGATGAAGCCCGGCGACAGCACGCTCGCTCCGGCCACGGCCAAAGACACCGACGACAGCGAGCTGCTGCGACTGGTGGAGGAAACCGACAAAGATAGCTGGATGCCCAAGGAAGGGGACCGGTTGGCCGACGAACAGATTGTCTTGATTCGCCGTTGGATTGAGCAAGGGGCCAAGTACGACCACGACGACCCCAAGGCGACGCTGGCCTCCATTGCTCCGCGCAAGTACGATTCGGCGCCGGAAAGCTACCCGGCCACGCTGCCCATCACGGCCCTGGCCTTCAATAAAGACGGCAAAGAACTAGCCGCGGCCGGTTACAACGAGATCACCATTTGGAACCCGGCCGACGGCAAACTGCTTCGCCGCATTCAAGGCGTGGCTCAGCGAACTTACGGCCTGGCCTACAGCCCCGACGGAAACCTGCTGGCCGTGGCCAGCGGCACCCCTGGCCAGTCGGGCGAGGTGACGCTGCTCAACGCCAAGACAGGCGAAGTCGCCAGGTTCCTGGGCGCGATGAGCGACGTGGCTTTCGACGTGGCGTTCAGCCCCGATGGCTCCAAGCTGGCGGCCTCCGCGGCCGACCGCTCCATTCGCGTGTACGACGTGAAAACCGGCAAAGAAGATCTGATTATCGAAGACCATGCCGACTGGGTGCTGGGCATTGCCTGGAGCCCCGATGGCAAAAAGCTGGCCAGCGCCAGTCGCGATAAGACATCGAAGGTCTTCAATGCCGAGAACGGCGAATCGCAGGCCACCTACAACGGACATGGCGATACGGTCTACGGGGCCGCCTTCAGCCCCGATGGCAAGCAAGTCCTCACGGCGGGGCACGATAAAAAAGTGCAGGTCTGGAACCCGGCCGACGGCAAAAAGGTGGCCGACATCGCCGGCTTTGGCGGCGAGGTTCACGAAGTGCGGATTGTGGGCGACCAGATCTACACCTGCTCGGCCGACAAAACCGCCCGGCAGTTCAACGTGGCGGATCGCAAGGCCGTGCGAACCTACAGCGGCCATGCCGACTATGTGTATGCCCTGGCGGTGCATCCGGAAAGCAAGCGGTTGGCCACGGGCGGTTACGATGGCGAAGTGCGCATCTGGAATACCGAAGACGGCAAAGAGGTCAACAAGTTCTTCGCCGCCCCCGGTTACGCGCCCAAATAAGCCCCCCCGGCCGGAAACGAACCGCGGCCCTCCGCTCATATTTCGCCAGCACTCTGGCCAGTTCAGCCCTGCGCGGGATTCACTTCCACAATCTCGTGCGGGTTGCCCCGTTTGGCAAAGTTGCCAGCCAACGTGAGCACCAGCGTGCAGGCGGCGATTGTTAACCCAATCACGGCCAACTGACCGATCCACCAGGCCTGCTTGTAGGTTTTGCCAGCGCCGGGCGAGGCCAACTGCAACCTGGTCGACTCGTTGAACTGTTGCGATTCATTCGTGAAGGTATTGCCTTCGGCCAACGGAAACGCGGCGTTCACCGACACATCCAGATCAAAGGTCTTGCCGGCCAGGCTGGGATCGCCGGGAGCCTTGATCTTCACCCACATGCGATTGGTCTTGTTGGATACGTTCTTGCCCGAGATGGTATTCCCCCAGTGATCGCGCGAGGATTCGCCCGTAAACGCGATCGAGGGCGGCAGGCCCAGCTCTTCGCGGTTGGCAATGGTCACCTCGGCGCCCCCCACCCACTTGCTGTTCACCGAACGAATGGTCTGCAGCATGTAAAAGGTGGACGTATCGCCGGGGCCCACCACTTCGGGATACCAATTCTCGTTGGTGGGCCAGCTGTTGGCCGACTTCAACAAGATGGGGGCGAACGCGATCAAGATCGCCACCGCAAACAATCCCATGGCCACCAGGCTGCGCGTGCCTAGCGGCTTGGGAAGGTCGCGATCGGGTTGACTGGAGGTCGATCCTGGCGCATCGAGAAGCAGCAGACCCGCTTGAGCCGCCTGCATGGCCCGCATGCGATTGCCGTTGAGATCGCTGTTGGGGTTGCGCACGCTGGCAAAGGTTACCGTGGCGCCGGCGATCGCCGTGGCCACGGCGGCCCCCATGGCGCTGGCGCCAATCGTGATCACATCGGTCAAGCCCAGCACCAAGGCGGCGCCCACTCCCACCACGCCAATTCCCAAGGCGCCCCAAAACAGGTTCGATTGCGAGTTCGACACCATTTCTGGCTGCAAGTACCCGCAATGAGGGCAGGGATGCTTGTCGATTTCGTCGCGCAGCTTCGCCACCGCGACCGCGCCCACCTGCGCTCGGGCTTCGTCCTCCGTCTTGGCTTCGGACTCGGCCCGGCGTTTCATCAGGTAGCGAAACTTGCTATCGCAGGCCAGGCAGGTGTGCTGCTTCCAGCCTTGAACATCGAGCGTGGCTTTGATCGATTTGCCCATTGATCGTAACTCCGCGAGCAGAAAAGACGAGGTGAGCGATCGTTTCTCAAAAAACCGAGAACCGCGGCGAAATGTGGGGCGAACGCACGGCAGAAATTGAAGCGGCGCGGGCCACGGATGGTAACCACGAAAGGACCACCGAGGGACTCCTGCTGCCCCGCCAGTCGCCAACCGCCAGCGAGCAGAATACCAGCCGGCGCTACCGATGCAAATAAAGTTGCCGGCCCGCCCCGCTGACTTGGGGGGCAGGCCCGCGATTGGGCGCCCTCAAAGCGAGCGACCCTGCGTTCTGGGCCGATTACGACGACCCGCGGCAGCGATCGGGCTCTGCCGGAATCAATTTCTGGGCGGAGAGAAGGCCGGTGGCAATCGGCCTGCGCTTCTAAGCCGTGCTCCCGTGGACTATGCTGGAGACCATGTGGAGGGGCTCTCCTGGAGGCTCCGCTTCCCGTTGCCACCCACCTCGCCTTCGCTCAGCATCTCTTCCCGCTCCCTTCCCGCCGGTGGTTGCCATGCCGCTTACCAAGCTGTCGATTGTGGTCCCTGTGTTCGATGAAGAGCAAAGCCTGGAAACGCTCCTCGCCGAAATCTCCGCAGTGGCGCAAAAAGAAGGCTATCTGGCAGAAGTCATCTTTGTGGACGACGGCTCGCGCGACGCTTCGTGGCAGGTGATTCAGCGGTTGGCGATCCTGGATTCGCGGGTGCAGGGCATTCGCTTTCGCCGCAACTTTGGCAAAGCGGCCGCGCTCAGCGCCGGCTTTGAAGCGGCCCAGGGCGATGTGGTCATGACCCTCGACGCCGATCTCCAAGACGACCCCAAAGAAATCCCCCGCTTCCTGGCCGAGCTTGATCGCAATCTCGATGTGATCAGCGGCTGGAAAAAGGTGCGGCACGATCCCTGGCACAAGGTGGCGCCCAGTCGCGTGTTCAACTGGCTGGTGAGCCGCATGACCGGCGTCAAACTGCACGACCACAACTGCGGTATGAAGTGTTACCGCCGCGAGGCGCTTGGCGAAATTCGCTTGTACGGCGAATTGCATCGCTTTGTGCCCGTGCTGGCCCACGCCCGCGGCTTTCGCGTGGGCGAGATTGTGATCGAGCATCGTGCTCGCCAGTTCGGCCACTCCAAGTACGGAGTGAAACGCTTCGTCAAAGGCTTCCTCGACCTGCTCACGGTGAAGTTCCTCACAGGCTACGGCCAGCGACCGCAGCACCTGCTCGGCGCGGTGGGCTTGATCTGTTTCTTCGGCGGATTGCTCGGCGTGACCGCCCTGGCCGGCTACTGGGTGCTCTCCCGAGTTTGGGGCGACGTGTTCGGGCCGCCCGTCCATTTGCACGAAAGGGCCTTGTTCTTCTATTCGCTGGGGGGCATGCTGCTCGGCGGGCAGATGTTGTCGGTTGGTTTTTTGGCGGAGCTCATCACGGCCTATTCGGGCCGCGACGCCGATACCTATTCCATCGCCGAAGAAACTCCGCCCCACACCGATTCCGGAATGCCGCATGAGCGATCTGCCTGACCTGGAGAGAGCCCGCCTTCGCTGGGGCGTTTATTGGCTGCTGATCGCCGTGGCCGCCGGAAGCATGACCGGCCGCATCATGGCCGTGAATTCGGTGGATCAATTCGCCCTCGAAGAATTCCGCATTCGGCAACACGTGGAAGCCAAACGCCAGCAGTTCACGGCCGAAGGCATCACGGGCGACGCCCTGCAAGGCCGGCTCGAGCGCGAACGAGCCCGCGCGGCGGAGCGCTATCGAACCCGTCGCCCGTTCCTTAGTGGCAACGATCGCAGCCGCCTGGCCAACGTGCGCTCGCTGGTGGAACTAGGCACCTACGAGATCGATAAGATCGTCGATGAACCAGGCTGGGACACCATCGACATGGTGGTGCATAAGAACAGCGCCGGCGAACAACGCCGCTACTCCAGCAAGCCGCCGCTGCTGGCCACGCTGATCGCCGGGGAATACTGGGTGATCCATAAGCTCACGGGCGCCGACCTCGGCAGCCATCCCTACAGCGTGGGCCGGATCATTCTGTTCAGCGTGAACGTGCTGCCGCTGCTGCTGGCCTTTTTCTTTTTGGCCAAAACGGTCGAACGCTTGGGAACCAGCGATTGGGGGCGGCTATTCGCCATGACAGCCGCCACCCTGGCCACCTTCATCAATCCATTCGCGGTGGTGATCAACAATCACTTGCCGGCCGTGGTTTGCGTGGCGATTGCCCTGTATGCCACCGTGCGCATTGCCTGGGATGGCGAGCGGCGATTGCGGTACTTCGCCGCCGCCGGCTTCTTTGCCGCGTTTGCAGCGGCCAATGAATTACCCGCCCTGGCCTTCTTTGGACTGCTGGGCTTGTACCTGCTGTGGAAGGCTCCCCGTCCTACATTACTTGCCGGCGTGCCGGCGGCGGGCGTGGTGGCCGTGGCTTTCTTTGCGACGAACTATGTGGCCCACGATAGTTGGCGTCCGCCTTACATGCACCGCAGTGCGACCAACCCCGACGACAACTGGTACGACTACACCTACGTGGATGGCGCTGGCCGCACGCGCGAATCGTACTGGAAGCCTGGCAACAAGATAGGCGTGGACCTGGGCGAGCCCTCGATTGCCAACTACGCCTGGCATTTAACGCTGGGGCATCACGGGGTATTCTCGCTCACTCCGGTCTGGTTGCTCACGGTGGTTGGGCTGGCGCTCGCCCTGGCAAGTTCGGACAAAAACTGGCGCGAGCTGGCCGCGATGATTGCCGTGCTGAGCCTGGTCTGCATGCTGTTTTACATCTTCCGACCGCTGGAAGACCGCAATTATGGCGGCATGACCTCGGCCTTTCGCTGGATGTTTTGGTTTGCTCCGCTATGGATCGTGGGCATGCTGCCGGCCGTGGACCGCATGGCAAACCGGCGGTGGCTATGCGCGTTTGCCTTGCTACTCTTAGCGGCCTCGGTGTTATCGAGCAGCTACCCCACCTGGAATCCGTGGACGCACCCCTGGATCTACCAGTACTGGGGATGATGCCCAGCGTTCAGGAGCCGCCGATCATTTACTTCCCGGATAGTCATTGAGACTCTTTTATCGCTCGCGCACCCGTCATTCCCGCGCACCCGTCATTCCCGCGAAGGCGGGAATCCAGGGAGCGGCGGATACGGCGCTACAATTAGCATCGGCGTGGATGCGAACTGCATAGCGGGAAGTTATTCTTCGGCTCGTCCTTAGTTGTCGGCCTCCCGCAATCGGCCGTTCTTCGTTAGCATGAAGCGCATGACCACGACATCTCCACCGCACGCGATTGACTCGCCCGAATCGCCGGCAGTCCCTCTTCCGCTGCCTTCGCTGGCGATTGGAAATGTGCCGCTTGGTTTCCCGGTGGTTCAAGCGGCGTTGAGCGGCTATAGCGACATGGCCATGCGAGTTCTTGCCCGCCGGCTGGGGGCCTCGTACACGCTGTGCGAAGTGGTGCTCGACCAGTTTGTGGTGGAGGGGAGCCGCAAGCTGGCCCGCCGCTGGCAGGTTTGCGAAGAAGAGCACCCGGTGGGCGGCCAACTGATGGGCACCAACCCGGTGGACTTTGCCATCGCGGCCCGCGACATGGCGGCGGCCGGGTTCGACGTGATCGACATCAACTTTGGCTGCCCGGTGAAGAAAGTGCTGGGCCGTTGCCGGGGCGGCTACCACTTGAGCCAGCCCGAGGTGGCGCTGGAGATCGTGGCCCGCGTGCGCGAGGCGGTGCCGGCTTCGATTCCGGTGTCTCTGAAAATGCGGCGGGGCATCGACGACAGCCAGGAGAGCCGCGACCGGTTCTTTACCATTTTCGACGGCGCCTTTGCCTTGGGCGCGGCGGCCATCACCGTGCATGGCCGCACGGTGCAGCAGCGGTACATTGGCCCCAGCCGCTGGGAGTTTTTGCGCGAAGTGAAAGCCCACGCCGGCAGTCGCACGGTGCTCGGTAGCGGCGACCTGTTCACCGCGGCCGACTGCCTGAGCATGATTCGCCAGACCGGCGTGGACGGCGTCACGGCAGCCCGGGGGGCGATTGGCAACCCTTGGATTTTTTCCCAAGCCAGGGCCTTGGCGGCGGGCGAGCCGCTACCCGCACCCCCTTCGCTATTTGAGCAGCGCGAGGTCATTCGCGAGCATTGGCTGTTGGCGGAGCAAGTTTACGCCCCCAAGTTTGTCGGCCGGCAGATGCGCAAGTTTGGCATCAAGTATTCCTCGCTGCACCCGCAGCCAGAAGAAGTGCGCGACGCCTTCATCCGCGTGAAAGATCCGGCCGATTGGCACGCCGCCCTCGATCGTTGGTACAGTGAAGACCTGCCCGGCCGTTATCCCACGCCACCGAGCAACGATGGGGGAGATAGCTGCGAATAGCCACACGCGTGGGCATCCGCATCGTTCCGTTCCACGCTTAGCCATAATTCGGATCGACGATGCACCGGGGTCGCTCACGATAGCGTTTCAGGTCTGCATGACTTTGGCTCATGGCCGTATCGCCCCATCGCACGAGGTCGGGCGTGGTTGAGCGATTCCACCCGCATTGTGGCAGGCAAAAGCCTGCCCTACATTGACTAGAAGGCCCACAGCAGCAACAGCGAATAATCAATATCGTTGTACTTGGCCCCGCTGGGCGTGCTGTCGTAACGATCGATGATGCCGAGCTTCAGGCTCAGGTTGTTCACCTCGTCGATCACGAATACCCAGTTGAGCACGGTGTTGAGGCGGAAGTCGTTAACGTCTTCCACCGAGGGATAGTAGTCCACGCTGAAATCGATGGACTGCCGCGCTGACACTTTGTGCGAGAACTCCGCGCCGAACACGCCCTCGGGCTTGACCTCGTCGTCGGGGCTATCGAACTCTTTGGACGCACCAAAACCGACGCGGCCTTGCAAGTTGGTGATGTCGTTATCGATGAACTGATAGGCCATGCCGGCGTCGGCGGTGAGCCGCAGGCCAAAGTTGCGAAACTCGTCGTATTCCAGCAAACCGTGAACGTAAGGCGCCCACCGCGAGGCTGGCGTGGTCCATTCGTGCCGGCCTTCGGAGAAGTTGCGGTTGGCCGTTTCCACGCCGTCGGCCGTGTTCTTGAGATAGGTGGTGGTGAGCTTCAGGTTGCTGAAATCGGTTTGTCGCTGCAGTTGCCCGCCCGCTCGCATATTGAAGGTTTCACTATTGCCGGCGGTTCCGTTGATACCGAGCTCGACATTGCCCGACCAGATTTTCACCTCGGCCACGGGCGTGGTCGTATCGATCACCACGCCCACCGGGTCCATCAGCGGCTCTTCCAGGAGCGGCAGCTCGGGCAGAATCGGCGGCAAGGCCTGGGCAAGTTCGACCCGTTCATGCGAGGCAGGCAGCACCGGAAACGCGCCGGGCACGCCAGCCGCCGCACCCACAATCGGAGTGCTGGGATAGGCCATGAGATTTGCCCCGGCCGCCGTGGGCGGAAGGCCGGCGTTCTGCCCTAGCGCCGGAGCGATCGGGGCAGCTAGCAGTCCTAGCAAAAGCAATGCACTAGCTCGGAAACGCATGCCGCAAAATCCCCTGTCCGTACTCAAATCGTCGGCCGAACCGCACCGCGACGACGGCTGGCCTTACCTGGTTGCAGACGAAGCATCCGCGCGAAGCGGATCAATCCGCACAACCAGAACAATCGGCAAATCTTCGCGCGGGCTTGAAGAGAAGATGGGGCGGTGACCACCCGAGCCAGCTAGCAATTGGCAGCAAAGCCAATACTCCGACCACAGGCCGCCAGCCCCATCGACGGAAAGAACGACGCCTGGATTAGCAAGTAGCCCGCCGTGCGAGCCGCCAGGAGCCGGATGGCAGTGGCGCGTACTTTCAACGGTTGTTCGTGCCGTTTTGCGTTGGGCCTCTTGCTTGCGGCCGACCTTTTTCAATTCGTTTCCACAGCTCGGCCTGGTGTTGTATCCTGAGGGTTGAACGCGCTGATTAACCCGCTGCCACTACCGAGTACCTACTGGAGACGCCGCTGTGAGTTGGGCCGAATCGCCGATTGTTGCCGAATATCGTCGCCGCACTCCCGCCTCGGCCCGCCTGGCGGCGGAGGCCGCCGAGGTTTTTCCCAGCGGCATCACCCACGACGGTCGGCACCTGGAGCCTTACGGCATTTACATCGATCGGGCGGCCGGCAGCCGCAAGTGGGATGTCGACGGCCATGAGTACGTGGACTACGCCGGCGGGCACGGCGCGCTGCTGCTCGGTCACAACCACCCCGCCGTGACCGAGGCCGTGCAAAAGCAGCTTGAGCGTGGAACCCATTTCGGCAGCAATCATGAGCTGGAAATTCGCTGGGGCCAAATGGTGCAGCGACTGATTCCCTCGGCCGAGCGCGTGCGATTCACCAGTTCGGGCACCGAGGCCACCCTGCTGGCTCTGCGGCTTGCCAGGGCGTTCACCGGCCGCAGCAAGGTCATGCGGTTCCAAGGCCATTTTCACGGCTGGCACGACCACATGGCCTTTGGGGTGTCGTCGCGATTCGACGGCACGCCTGGCCCGGGCGTGGTGTCGGGCGTGGCCAGCGAAATGGTGCTCGCTCCGCCGGGCGACATTGCCGGCACTACCCAGCTGCTCGACCAATACGCGGGCGAAATTGCCGCCGTGATTATCGAGCCCACGGGCGCCAGCTGGGGACAGGTTCCATTGCCCGCGGGCTTTTTGGCCGACCTGCGCCAAGCCACCAGCCAACGCGGCATCTTGCTGATCTTTGATGAAGTCATCAGCGGCTTTCGCTGCTCGCCGGGCGGCGCCCAGGCCGTGGTGGGCATCGCCCCCGACATGACCACGCTGGCCAAAATTCTCGCCGGAGGATTTCCCGGAGGCGCTCTGGCCGGACGGGCCGACATCATGGAGGGGTTGAGCTTTGCCGCGGCAGGCTCGCAGCGGGAGAAGATCCCCCACCAAGGCACGTTCAACGCCAACCCCATTTCGGCCGCGGCCGGAATTGCCGCGCTCACCGTGGTTGCCGAAACCAATGCCTGCGAGCTCGCCAACGAATACGCCGACCAACTGCGCCAGGCTCTTCGCGATGTCATTTCGCGGGAAGACGTTCCCTGGCTGGTGTACGGCAGTTTCTCAGGCTTTCACATTCTGGCAGGCTTGCCCGCGGCCGGGTCCAACTACCAGGACGTGGAAGCCGGCAAGTACTCACCCCAATTGCTAAAATCGCTACGCCATGCAGGCCGGATCACGCAGCTTCGGCTGGCCGCACTGTGCGAAGGCGTGGATTTCTTTAGCTGGCCGGGCGGGCCGACTTCGGCCGTGCATAGCTCCGAAGATCTCTCCCGCACCGCCGACGGCTTCCGCGGGGCGATCCGCCGCCTCAAGCAGGCCGGGCTTGTCGAGGCTCCCGTAGCGACTTCCGCCAACTGATTTTAAGGCAGATGATTGATCCCCACGAAGAACAGCGCGAGACCATGCTCGCGCGGCAGCTTCGCAATCGAGGCATCACGTCGCGCCCCGTTCTCGAGGCCATGGCCGCCGTGCCCCGGCATTGGTTTGTGCCACCAGGCTTGCAGACCGCCGCTTACGAAGATCGAGCCTTGCCCATCGATTGCCAGCAAACCATTAGCCAGCCCTACATGGTGGGGCTCATGACGCAATCGCTGGGGCTATCGGGCGGCGAACGCGTGCTGGAAATCGGCACGGGCAGCGGCTACCAAGCCGCCGTGCTGTCGCAACTTGCGGGCGAAGTGTACACCATGGAACGGCACCCAGACCTGGCCGCCGAGGCAGCCCTGGTGCTTCAAAAGCTGGGCTGCCAGAACGTGCGTCTCAAGGTGGGGGACGGCGCCCGCGGCTGGCCCGAGGCGGCGCCGTTCGATCGCATTATTGTAACGGCGGCAGCCCAAGCATGCCCCCCGGCCTTACTCGAGCAACTCGCCGACCCAGGCCGGTTGTTGATCCCCGTGGGGCCGGGCGATCAGCAGGAACTGGTCGCCATTGAGCAGCGCCATGGTTGTCGCTGGACCACGGCGATTTGCCCCTGCCGATTTGTGCCTTTGGTGCCCGACTGAGTGCCGAACATGCGAGCAGAATACCGCGCATGCCGCGCCACCATCGGGCTGCTTCCCGCCGCCAGAACCAACCGAGCTTAGCCCAAGGCGCCGCTCGCTGGCGCGCCCTCGTTGCGCAACGCCTTGCGGATGGCCGAAAGTAGCAATTGCCAATCCACCGGCTTGCTCAGGTAGTCGCTGCAGCCTGCCGACAAACAGCGTTCGCGATCGCCCGACATGGCATGCGCGGTGAGGGCAATGATCGGTTCGCGATAACCGAGTGCTCGCAATTGGCGGGTAGCGTCGTAGCCGTCGAGCTCCGGCATTTGCATGTCCATCAATATCAATTGGAAGGGATCACCGGCTGCCTTGGCGCGCTGGATCTGCTCCACCGCCACGCTGCCATTGTCGGCGATGGATACTTCCAGCCCCGCCTTGCGGAGCATCAAACCGATCAAGCGCTGATTGTCAGGGCCGTCTTCCGCCAGCAACACCCGGCCTGCTAGCCGGCCATTCGAGTCCTCGCTGGCTCTCGGCTCATCGCGATCCCAGGCCGGGCTCGATTCGCCCAGGTTCTTGGCGGCACTGGCAACGCCGGCGCACACGGTGACAGAAAACGTGCTACCGACATGCAACTTGCTCCTGACCGATATCTTGCCTCCCAGCAACTGGACCAACCGTCTGGAAATGGTGAGCCCCAGCCCCGTGCCACCAAAGCGGCGCGTGGTGGACGAATCGGCCTGCGAAAACGGGCGGAACAGCCGCGATAATTGCTGCGGCGCCATGCCAATGCCGGTGTCTTCCACGTCAAATCGCAAGATGCCTCGGCCCTGTTTCACGCGGTAAGAAACGATCACCTTCACGCTCCCCCGCTCGGTGAACTTAATGGCGTTGCCGACCAGGTTGACGAGCACCTGCCGCAGCCGAACCGGGTCGGTCTGGCAGGTGGCAGGGAGCGGCGTCGCGGCGTGGAGCGAAATCTCGATGCCTTTTTGCCTCGCTCGAACCCGCATGGTGCGGTGAATTTCTTCCAACAGATCCCACACCGGCACGTCCATCGTTTCCGTTTCCAATCGGCCGGCTTCAATCTTGGAGAGGTCGAGAATGTCGTTGATCAGTTCCAGCAGGTGCTGACCATTGCGGCGAATGGTTTGCAACGCCTCTTCACGCTGGGCTCGCGAGGCGCCTTCGTCATCCAGCAGCAAATCCGAGTAGCCCAAGATGGCCGTCATGGGCGTACGGATTTCGTGGCTCATGTTGGCCAGAAACGCGCTCTTGGCGGCCGTGGCTTGCTTGGCCGCCAAGGCCAGCCGCTTGGTGTCGGCCAGCGCTTCCGCCAGTTGACGGTTGGCTTGCTCGGCCTCGTCCTTGGCCTGGTGAATTTCTAGTTCAATCAGTTTCCGCTGGGTAATGTCACTGGCAACCCCCAAGAAACCGTGGAGACTGCCATCACTATCGGTGAGCGCGGTGAGCGTGAAGAGCACCGTCAGCTTGCTGCCATCCTTGCGAATGTAGGTACACTCCTGCTGGTTCGATAACCCCAACCGTGCCGGCAACACATAGGAGGAAAAACTCCATTCCACCGGCTGGCATGTTTCCAGTCCTCGTTCCGCCGCCTGCTGACAAAGCTCGTCCAAGTCATGAAACAGCAGCAGTGTTTCCAGCCCCACCACCTCGTCCGCGGCGTATCCCAACATGGCTTCGGCGGCCGGATTGAACAGTTGAATGATGCCGTCGGTATCGGTCGCAATGATCGCGTGACCGGCATTTTGCAAGATGGCGTGCATTCGCGACGCCAGCTTGCGGTTGGCCTGTTCCGTTCGCCGGCGCTCGGTCACATCGGTGCAAATACTCACGTACCCTAGTAATCGCCCCTGGATATCTTTGAACGCGGCGTTCGTGGTTTGCACCCAGTACAGTTCACCATTTTTGGCGCGGTTGCAGATCTCGCCGTGCCACACCCCTTTCTTGGCCAGCGTTATGTACATATCGCCCCAGAACACCTGGGGATGGAATCCGGAGTTTACAATCCGATGATCCTGCCCTAGCAGTTCGTCATAACTGTAGCCGCTGATCTCACGGAATTTACTATTGACGTAAACGATGCGGCCTCGAGCATCGGTTTCTGAAACGATTGCATGCTCATCGAGCGTTTGCTTCTGCAGCGCCAACTCACGCAGCGTCATTTGCGAGCGCTGCTCGCTCTCCCCCAATCGCGCGAATGTCCGTTCGAGCGAGGCCGCCAGCGAGCCGATCTCGTTGGGCTCCAATTCGGGCATGACCAGTTTGCCCTCGTGGGCCGCCGACTGCCGGAGCGCCTCGGTGATACCTGCCAGCGGCGTCAATACGTGTCGCCGCAAGAGGGCCCAGGCCAGCAACCACAACACCGCCACGGCGGCAAATGTTAATAGCGCCCAAACTCCCAGGGAGTGCATCACGCCGTGGGCCGTGGGTTTTGAATCGATCTCCACCAACACGGCCCCGCGCGGCGTTTGACCGGCAACCTGTCCATCGTCGGTCGAGAGCGTGATCGGCGCCACGTACCGAAACATCACGCCACCCATATTGTGATGAACTGCCGTTTGCCGGTGCAGCACTTCAGTGGCATGCGCGGCCAACCCGCGATCCTGCAGGTCCTCCAGTTCAACACCCACCAGATTGCGACGCGCGCAAACCAGCACCCGCGGTGGATTGTCGGCGAAAATAATGACGCTCGACACCTCGCTCTGAGCGGCCGTCGCGTCGACCATTCTCTGCAGGTAGCTGGAGTGCGGGGCAACGCCGGCCGCCGACTGAACGGTGTTGGCGACCATCTCCGCCTTGTCACGCAGCCGGGAGTTCAACATTTGGTGGTACAAATGCGAGCCCATCCACGACACCAACGAGAACAGCAATAACCCCGTCGCCAACAACGGCACCAGCACTTGCCGGCGCAAGGAGATCCGGGGCGATTTCCCCAGCGAAGTCGGCGGCGCCAGGGAAATCTCCCGCCGCGGCACATGGTCCGAGATGTTCACGGCTGGAACGCCCCCCGGTGAAGCGGCGGCAGGGGTCGCCCCTTGATCGCCTGGCGAGCAGGCTCCGACGAGACGCTATCCGTCCAATCGACGGAAGCCCTGATCTGGCCGTTTTCCGCCAGCGCGACCGCCGAATGCCGGAGCATTGCCCGCAGCCAGCGCGACTTCAAAAGCAACCAGGGCGCGCGTCGGATACGATGCCTGCGAGTCAACACGGGGAATCCTCTGCGCGATGCCAACAACTTAACGCGGGTAAACCGCGGACGAACTCCGAGGCATTAAAGTTCCCTGCACAGCTTGCAGAGACGCTAACGAGCAAGAAACTATCGCGGGCAACCCACCAACGCTGGCTGTCCGCATAGTCTTTGCTGCTTAGCTTGTGATGTAAGAGTCTAAAATCTGGCCCAACCGGGCGGCCCGTGCGGTTCCAGCCAGACAACCTGGAGCCAACGCGACAACCGGTCGTCGCACGCAACTCTAGACCATGACATAAGGTCACGTGTGGGCTTCCTCACATTGTGGGGGAGTCGCCAGGCACTTACCGCTCGCACAATCCGTGCAATCATTCTGGGTGGACCAGATGGGTCCCACAAACAGAGAGGTGTCCCTCAATATGTGAATTCAGGGTCAAGAATCGCGAGCCATGCTCAGCGCATAATCCGGCAGCCGATCATAAGGGAGGGGGGGAGGGCTCCCATCCAGGCCGCGGATCCTGGCGTTGCCAGCGGCGCCAACTAGCGAATAACCAGCAGCAAGTCGCCCGTTTCTACCTGGCTGCCGGCCTTGACAAGCACTTGCTCCACCTTGCCGTCGCGCTCGGAGTAAATGGTGGTTTCCATTTTCATGGCCTCCAGCGTCAGCAGCTTTTGCCCCCTGGCTACGGTGTCGTCCGCCTGAACGGCCACGTTGACCACCATGCCAGGCATGCTCGCCCCGATTTGGGCCAGATCGGCCGGATCGGCTTTGGCGGCCTTCTTGGTTTCGGGCTCGAGCGCCTTATCCACCACGTTCACATCACGGGGTTGGCCGTTCAGTTCAAAGAAGACGGATCGCTCGCCGTCGGGGTGAGGATCGCCAACCGCCAGGAATTTGATGATCAAGGTTTTGCCCGGCTCGATATCGATGGCGATTTCTTCACCCGGCTCCATTCCATATAAGAACACAGGCGTGGGCAGCATGCTGGTGTCTTCATAGGCCAAAGTGTGCCGAGCAAATTCCTTGAATACTTTGGGGTATAGAATGTAAGACAGCACATCCTGCTCGGTCGGCTCGTGCTTGATAATGGCTTGAACCTCGGCGGCCGCCTGCTTGAAGTCGGCCGCGGGCAGGGTAGCGCCTGGCCGCCCTCGCAGTCCCTTCTCTCCCCGCAAGATTCGCTGTTGCACCTCTTTGGGAAACCCGCCAGGCGGTTGCCCCATGCGGCCGCCAATCAAGTCGACCACCGACTGCGGAAATGCCAGGTCGCGTGCTTCATCCAGCACGTCTTCACAGGTGAGACCGTTGGCCACCAAAAACAGCGCCATATCGCCGACGGCCTTGGAAGTCGGCGTCACTTTGACAATATCGCCAAACAGCAAATTCACTTCGGCATAAATCTTACAGACTTCCGACCAGCGGTCCCCCAGCCCTAACGCTCGGGCCTGCTCATAGAGGTTGGTATATTGCCCGCCCGGCATTTCATGACTATAGAGATCGGCGGTCGCGGCCAGCGACTCGCTCTCGAAGCCGGCATAGAACTGCCGCGTAACCCGCCAGTATTCCGAAATCGCGTCCAAGGCGCCGGAAGGCAGCCCCGTGTCGCGCGGGGTGTAGCGGAGCGCCTCCACCAGGGTATTCAAATTGGGTTGCGAGGTTCCACCCGAGAGCGGCGCCATGGCGGCGTCGGCAATATCCAGATCGACACTGGCCGCTTCCAGGATAGAAGCCGCTTGAATTCCGGCGGTATCGTGCGTATGGAAATGAATGGGCAAACCGGTTTCTTCCTTGAGCGTTTTCACCAGCTTCTTGGCCGCCAGCGGCTTGCAGAGCCCTGCCATATCCTTGATCGCCAGGATATGCGCGCCCATTTTCCGCAGCTCTTTTGCCAGATCGACATAGTATTGCAAGCTGTATTTGGTGCGATGGGGATTCTGAATGTCGCCCGAGTAACAGATGGCCGCCTCGCAGATCGCGCCGGTTTTGAGCACGGCCTCCATGGCCACCTTCATATTCGGCGCCCAGTTCAAGGCGTCAAACACGCGGAATACATCGATGCCTGCCGCGGCGGCCTCTTTGACAAATCCCTTGACCACGTTGTCGGGGTAATTCGTATAGCCCACCGCGTTGGAAGCCCGCAGCAGCATTTGAAACAGAATATTCGGCGCCTTTTCGCGCAACTCGCCGAGCCGTTGCCAGGGCGACTCTTTCAAGAATCGCATGGTGGTGTCGAAGGTCGCTCCTCCCCACATTTCTAGCGAAAACAACTGAGGGCAAGTGCGCGCATAGACTTCGGCAATATTCAATAGATCTTTGGTGCGTACCCGCGTGGCCAACAGCGATTGGTGCGCGTCGCGAAACGTGGTGTCGGTGATCAACAGCGGCTTGTGCTTCAAGATCCATTTCATCAATCCTTCGGGGCCGTCTTTCAACAAGCGATCGCGCAGCCCCGGGGGCATTTTCGACCCCGCTTCCAGTTTCGGCACCGGGGCAGGCAATCGCCGCGTGGCCTGCGCGCGGCCCTGCACCAACGGATTGCCGTTCACAATGATCTCGCCCAAGTAGCTGAGCAGTTTCGTGGCCCGGTCGCGCCGCTCGGGAAACTCAAACAGCGAAGGCGTTTCGTCGATAAATCGCGTGGTGCAGGTGCCATCGATGAACCGCGGGTGGTTCATCAGCTTGATCAAGAACGGGATGTTTGTTTTCACGCCGCGGATGCGAAACTCTTGCAGGCAGCGCTCCATGCGGTTCACGGCATCGGTGAAACGCCGGCCACGGGCGGTCACCTTGACCAACAGCGAATCGTAGAAAGGATTCACGACGGCCCCCGAAAACGCGCTGCCGGCATCGAGCCGAATGCCCATGCCGCTGGCCGAGCGGTAATGGCTGACCCGGCCATAGTCGGGCACGAAGCCGTTCTGAGGGTCTTCGGTGGTCACCCGGCATTGCATGGCATAGCCGACGGTGCGCACCGAGTCTTGGTCGGGCATGCCAATTTCGGGATCGGAAAGCGCCGTGCCCTGGGCCACCAAGATTTGCGACTTCACAAGATCGATGCCGGTCACCTCTTCGGTAACCGTATGTTCCACCTGAATCCGCGGATTGACTTCAATGAAGAAGAACTGGTTGGTTTCGGCATCGACGAGAAACTCCACCGTGCCGGCATTTTCGTACGACACCGTCCGGCCGATAGCTAGCGCGGCGTCGCACAGTTCTTGCCGCAATTTGGGATCCAAATTGGGCGCCGGCGCCAGTTCCACCACCTTTTGATGCCGGCGTTGCACCGAACAGTCCCGCTCCCACAAGTGCAGCAGGTTGCCGTGCTTGTCGCCCAGCAACTGCACCTCGATATGCCGGGCTTGGGCAATGAACTTTTCCACGAACACGTCGGAACTGCCAAAGGCCGTGAGCGACTCTCGCTGGGCCGAATCGAAAGCGGCGGAGAAATCGCTCTCCTGCCGCACAACCCGCATGCCGCGGCCACCGCCCCCCTTGGCTGCCTTGAGAATGATGGGGTATTCCAGCTTGGCCGCCACCTTCTTGCCAGCGGCGGCGTCTTGCAGGGCCGCGGCGCTACCGCCCAGCACCGGCACGCCGGCCTTCTCCGCCAGGTTGCGGGCTTCGGTCTTATCGCCCAATTGATGCAGAATGTGCTCGGGCGGACCCACGAAGATGATGCCCGCCTCGCGGCACGCGCGGGCCAGGTCGGGGTTCTCCGACATGAACCCATAGCCGGGGTGGATGGCGTCGATGCCGTGTTGCAGGCACAGCTCGATGATCCGCGGGATATCGAGATAGGCCCGAATCGGCTCCCCCTTTTTGCCGATCAAGTAGGCCTCGTCGGCCTTGAAACGGTGCAGGGCATAGCGGTCTTCGTACGTGTATATGCCCACCGTGCGAATATCCAACTCGTGGGCGCTGCGAAACACGCGAATGGCAATTTCGCTACGGTTGGCCACCAACAGCTTCTTGATTTGCGTCATGCGATTTATCTAATAAAGCTTTCTGGATCCCCGCCTTCGCGGGGATGACGACATTTTAGGGTGTTATTAAATTCTTGATCCTAGGGGGAAGTCAGCCAAGAAACAGTCCGGTTGTTATATCGCGAGGCCGATAGGCTGGAAAGTTGCCAATCCGTTGACGGACATCAACGACAGCCGCTTACATATTGGTCAACGCGTCGTCGCTTTCGGTGCCAATCAGGGCATCGAGCCCCGCGGCCAGCGTGGCGTCGTGTCGATGATCTTGAACGTACACCCGGCAAATGCGGTAGCTCACGGGGATCCGCCGAAACAGGGCGTCGTCGCTCAATTCGCGGATGCGATCGTGGCCGGCGTCGTACAAAAAGTTCAGGCCCGAAGTTGGTCCGCGCGAGCCCGGCCGATGCACGTGCCGCGCCAGATCGACCCGCAGCGGCAAATCGGCCACTTCGCGGGGTAGCTGCTTCCGCAAGGCCGCCTCCACAAACAGGGGGTCGCTAAAGATGCTGCTCTTCTCGGCGTCGCTGGGCTGGAAGAACAGCGTGCGCTCACAGGCCATTTTCCAGGGAATTTCGCGATTCAAGAACGCCCGCCAGCGTTTGCCGAGCTCGCATTGCTCCGGGTTTTCGCTCCGCTCCCAGCGGGCAACTTCCACCAGCAGCGACATCTCGTGGAAGTCGCGATATTCCTCCAGATGGTGCTGGGGATCGCCGGGAAACAGGAAGTCTTTGCTCTCGCGGAACAGATCGGCCAAGGCCAGGTCGATGCCGCGCACGGTGCGATGGAAATAAATCGCCCGGAACAATTCTGCCCTCACGGCGATGAACCGCACCAAGGCCGCCAGTCCCCGGCTGTGAATGGTCAGACCTTTGCTGGTGAAAAAACTGTAATGCAGCAGGCGATCGAGGTCGAACGCGCTGGCGCTGTAGCCCGACATGTAGGCGTCGCGGAGCACGAAATCCATGTTGTCGATGGTGTAAATGCCGCTGAACAGGCTGCGCAAGAACCTCAGCCAGCGGGGCCGCTCGTGTTTTGCCTGCCCCTCGCGAGGGCGGGCAATCAGGTACGCCACCTGGGCCGGATCGAGCTGTTCGCCGTCTTCCAAGCGGCTGTTGGGGTTGCCGCGCAAACCGCTCAGCAGGGTGCCCAGTTCTTGCTCGATGATGCGTTTTCCCAGGGTT
This sequence comes from uncultured Pirellulales bacterium, assembly GCA_964445985.1. Taxonomy (GTDB): domain Bacteria; phylum Planctomycetota; class Planctomycetia; order Pirellulales; family S012-138; genus CAYUMU01. The sequence continues at coordinate 30,978 of CAYUMU010000051.1, forward strand.
TCGTGGGTGTGGCCGAATGCCTTGAGATAGTGGTCGTCAAAAAAATGCCCAAAGGGGCCATGCCCCACGTCGTGCAGCAAACCGGCCATGCGCAGCAGCGTTTCCACATACCCCCGACTGGGGACATCGGGGCATTCGGTTTTCAGGCTCTCGTACAATCGCGCGGCGGCCCGGCTGGCCAGGTGCATTACGCCCAGCACGTGCTGGAACCGCGTATGTTCGGCCGAAGGGAACACCCACCAGGCGGTTTGCAGCTGGTGGATGTACCGCATCCGTTGCACCCAGGGATGGTCGATAATCTGCCGTTCCGAGACTTCTCCGGCGGCAAGCCCTTGGCCCGAGGTGAACGGGATATAGCCATGAATCGGATCATGGCTCAAGCTTTGGCGATCGAGGTCGTGCATGGCGGCGGCGGGATTAGGGACTAGGGATTGGGGACTAGGAGGTAGGAGTTCGATTACGTCCCGATTCTAACGGCTTCTCCCCCTGCCAGATTAAATTTCAATTTCCAGCCACCAGCTACTAACCCCCAGTCCCCATCCCCCAATCCCGCCGTCAAGTCCTTTCGTCGCTTCGCTTGGCCCCCTAAAATAGGCTGCTCGCGTGGAAGCGCGTTTTCTGGTGCTGTTGGCCATGGGCGCCGCGGCCACTTTTGTTTTTGCGATACAGAAAGACCGAGCATGGCTGGCACGGGTCGCCGCTTTATCAACCAACTGATCGACCAGGAGTCGATCGACGACATCTTCCTGGCCCAGGGTAAGCAACTTCGCCCTAACCGCAACGGCGACCTGTACATGCAGGTGGACCTTTGCGACCGCAGCGGCGCCATTAGCGCCTTGCTTTGGAACGCCGACGAAGCCACTTACAAGAGCTTTGAACCGGGGGATTTTGTCCAGGTCCGCGGCACGGCTCAGCTATACCAGGGCAGCATGCAGGTCATCGCCAACAAGGTCAAGCGGGCTCACAACCCCAGCATCAACGAGGCCGACTTCTACCGCCTGGGGCCTCAGGCCATCGATCAGCTGGCCACCCGCCTGGCCGAGTTGCTCCGCAGCCTCGACGACCCCCACCTGCGAAACCTGGCCGAGTGCTTCCTTATGGACGAGGACTTCATGCGCCGCCTCAGCCGCGCCCCGGCCGGCATCAAACACCACCACGCCTACCATGGCGGGCTGCTCGAACATATTGTGAACATGATGGAAGTCGCCAAGGCCGTGGCCCCCTTCTACCCTCAAGTGCATCGCGACCTGCTCATGCTCGGCTGCTTTCTCCACGACATGGGCAAGGTGGAGGAGCTCAGCTACGAGAAGAGCTTTGGTTACTCCGACGTGGGCCAAATGATCGGCCACCTGGTGATTGGCGTAAGCCAGCTCGAAGAAAAGATTCGCCAGGCCGAGCAACTCAGCGGCGAAGCCTTTCCTGAAGATTTCGGCCTGCGGCTCAAGCACATGATTGTAAGCCATCACGGCGAATACGAGTATGGCAGCCCCAAGTTGCCCATGACGCTCGAAGCCGTGGCGCTTACGTACCTGGACAACCTCGACGCCAAGCTGCACGCCTTCACCCAGCTCATTCATGAAGACCCCGGGGTCGAAGGTTCCTTCACCCTGTACAATCAAAACCTCAAACGAAAACTATACAAGGGCAAGCCGACCAACTAACGTCGGTAATGTCCGCTTGTTACTACCTCGGAGATATTTGCCATGAAACGCTGGCCCTCGTTCCTGATGCTGGCCCTGCTGCTGGGCTCGGTCGCCATTTCCCAGGCTTTCGTCGCCCAAGACCGCCCCGTGGGCGGCCCGGCCATGACCGCCTCGGCCGAAAAGTTCATCGCCAGCCTCACTGCCGAGCAAAAGCCCGTGGTGCTGCTTGATTACGACCACGCCAGCCGCCTCGACTTCCACTTCATTCCCAAGAACGAACGCAAGGGTTTGCAACTCCGCGACATGACCGACGGCCAGCGACAACTGGCCCGCAACTTGCTGGCAAGTTGCCTCAGCCAGGTGGGCTTTGAAAAGGCCACCACGATTATGGACCTGGAGAAGATTCTGCAGAAGCTCGAAGGGGAATCGGCCCGCTTCAAACGGGATTACCTCCGCTACTACGTCACCATCTTCGGCACGCCGGGCGAAGGCAAATGGGGTCTCAGCATCGAAGGCCATCACCTTTCGCTCAACTTTGTGGTCGACGGCGACAAGCTCGTGGCCCACACGCCGGCCTTCTTCGGCGCCAACCCGGCCGTGGTGAAGGCCAATTACGGGGTGGGTCCGGCCAAAGATACCCGCGTGCTGGGCCAGGAAGAGCTGCTGGGCTTTGAACTGTTGGCCTCGCTCGATGCCAAGCAGCGCAAGGTCGCCGTGCTCGCCGCCGAAGCTCCCGCAGACATTCGTGGCCCGGCCGACCAACAGCCCCCGCAGGGCAAGCCCGAGGGCATCGCCGCCCAGGATCTCACCAGCGAGCAGCGCGAAACGCTGCAAAAGCTGATCGAGGTTTACGCCCACAACATGCCGGCCCAAACGGCCAACCAGGAACTGAAAAAGATCGAAGCAGCCGGCTTCGAGAAGATTCATTTCGCCTGGGCCGGCGCCGACAAGCCGGGCATCGGCCACTACTACCGCGTGCAAGGCCCGACGTTCTTGATCGAGTTTGTCAACGTGCAGCCCGACGCGGCCGGCAACGTGGCGAACCATATCCACAGCATATGGCGCAATCCGGCCGGCGACTTTGCGGTGCCGATCAACAAGTAGACCCGTGCGCGCCGTTGAACAACTTATGAGATGGGTGGTTGAGGTCAGGCTGTCGCCAAATGACCCTTCGCTACCCGTCAATCGTCGCGGACAGCCTGCCCCCCAGAATCGTCGAGAGTAAGAACAACCAGGCTTTGTCTGAAATAGCAGCCTGAGAAAATCGGGCTGGCATTACCGCAAATCTGGGGGTAGCGAGATGGGCCGTTGGGGAGGGGGCGGTGGCAAGAGCCCGTTGACCGAGGGCCGCGTCGAAGGCCCCTTGGCCGCCGAGCCGGGAAAGAGCTTTGCTTCCAGGGCCAGGTCGGCGCTGCCTGGTTGTTCATCCCTGAGGATCTCGTTTCCCGCGATGACGAACACGGTGTCTTCGATCACCGTGCGGACTTCATTCGTGCGCTTGTCGGTCAGTTGATGGCTGTAGCGAACGCGAACGGTTTTCCCGCCAGGCCGCGGCGCTCCCGGCAAGATATCCATCATCACCGCCTGTTGGCGATATTTGCGGAGGAACTCCTGCACGACTTTTTTCTCGGCGGATTGATCCCGTTGCACCCGCGACGCGCCGGCTTCGGCCCAGGGCTCCGCGGTTACCGGTTGAACCAGCATCGACTGGAAGCTCCACCACAGCAAAGCCAGCAGCATGAGCAACAGCGCGCAGCGGCCATGGAACACCCGCCGCTGGAACTGTTCGGAGCGATCCTTGCTCCGCCCATACACGATCAATGACAGAAAATAGTCGTTGAGGTACTCGCGATAAATATCGCGCAGATAAACATCGCCGCGATTGCGCGACGGGCGTGGGGGAGCGGCTTTGGCCGGAACAGCGGTTGTGACCGCGGCCGGCTCCTCTGGGTCCGCGGCTTGCGGCGCGCCTCGCGATCGCTCGGTTTTCCGCAATTCGCGGCTGGTGAGATACTCGGCCACCGCCTGGCGGGTGGTGGTAAAGTGACGCCTCGCGCTTTGCCGCAACTCACCGCGACGCATCAGATCACGAACGCCGCCCACCTGGGTAACATTGGGCCTGGTGGTGCGAAAAATGAGCGCCGCTGCCTGCTCGGCCGAAATGGGCTCTTCGTGATTGCCAGAGGTAAAGAGTTCGGATCCCACGGGCTAGTCATTCCTGCGAGTTAAATCCTTAAAACCTCCCATTCGCTTCATGGCTGGCTACCTGTGCGATCAATCGGGGGGAACATAAAACCGCTCGGCCCAAAGGGAGATGCACTTTGGACCGAGCGTTCAACTGTCATCCTTGGCGATTTGCCAGGATCACGGCGTGTCCGGAAGAATCAATGCCCCTTCCGAGATGACTTCGCGGCCCGACCGGGTGGCCGTGGCGGCGTGCACATCGGGATTGATCGAATCGTTGACGAAGCGAACCGAGGCGTCGCACATGGCGAAGTTGACCCCATTGGGATGCTCACTGCGGAACGCGCTGGTCGTGCCAGTCGCGTGGTCGTTGAAGGGGTGGAAGGTAGTCCCCCAGCTGTAACCGAAGTAGCCGTAAGCCCAGACCGAACCCATGGAGGTCGAGGGAACGCCGGCCGGCATGAAGTCGGTCTCGCCGATCAAGTAGGTCAACGTGGTGCCGTCGTTAATGTCGGCCAGAGTCGTCACGCGGCGGTTCGGCGAAACAACCGGCGGGCTGGCCGCGGGATCGTCGGCCGGGTAGTTCTTCACCGGGACGATGGCCCCATTGAACTTGGGCTCGGTCCCTCCGTAGTGAAAGGCAGATGCCTGGGGCGTGCCAGCGCAAAAGATGTAGCTAGCCGGTCCGCGGTTGTCGGCCAACGGCGCCGTAGGCATGCTCATGCTGGGGCACTTGAAGGTGGGGATCACCGCTTGCGTGAGCAAGAGGTTGTGATAGCCATCGCCATCGTTGTCCACCGTGCTGTTGCGGGGCAACGTGGCATCCCAGCGGCTGGCCACGGCGTCGCCTTCCAGGTAGGGAAGCAGCAGAATGTGACCGGTATGCCAGGCGCCGGTGTGCGCGCTGGTGTACTCGCCCTTCCGGTAGTCCACCACCGCGTAGGGAAACTCGTTGTGAGTCTCGTGGTAGTTGAGCGTGGCGAGCCCCATCTGCCGAATGTTGTTTTTGCACGACGAATTGCGCGCCGCCTCGCGGGCGTATTGCACTGCGGGCAGCAGCAGCGCGATCAGAATGCCGATGATGGCGATGACCACCAACAGCTCCACAAGGGTAAAACCTGACCGACTAGATCTTGGCGAAATCATCCTAAGAACTCCAGCTATAAGGGGGGACCGAGTGGTGGCGGGCAAACACCGCCCGCCGGTGTGAAGAGGGGGCGGGCTGACTCGGTAGAGCTAGCTGGCGAATTGTTGATATTGAGTCTCAATGTCAACGCGATTATAGGCGTTTGAAAATAGCCGTCAAGCAATAAGTCAGGAATCGTCGGAAGACATTATCGGAATGGAGTTTGCAGAATGAGATATCGAGGGGCCAGACGGTAAGCAGCATTGTTTTGTGCCAGAAGGCGAGGCCACACACGAGGGAATTCTTCGTTCCCGCACGAGCAATTTAAGTTGCAACGGCTCGGAAGCACGCCATGCGACCCCTGCGTTATTCCATTAACGTTACCTTGGACGGGTGCTGCGATCATCGTGCGGGTGTCGTGGACGAGAGGACGAATGGCCTTGCGGGTTGGATCCCGGCGGATGGGCATGTGGCGGCCGTGGCGGCTCGTTTGCGAATTCACCTTGCTTCCCCGGGGGGAGCGGCACTATAAGGTCGCGGCGGTTAGGGCTCGGGATTGCTTTGTTCGCGAGGGAATGGGATGACGCGCATCATCTTTTTTGAGTTGAACGAAGTTCCCCGCAGGATTGTCGAGGAATTCTGCGACTGGCGCCCGCACTCGCACCTGGCTCGTCATCTGCGTGGGGCGGAGCGGTACGATACGCATGCGGTGGACGCGGGGCATCTGTCGCCTTGGGTTACCTGGCCCACGGTCCACCGGGGCGTGGACAACACCCGTCATGGCATCGCCGATTTTGGGCAGCCGCTCGAAGAGGTGAACGCCTGCTACCCGACGCTCTGGTCGATGATTGCCGACGCCGGAGCCGAGGTGGGCGTGTTCGGATCGCTTCACTCGGAACTGGCCCCACTCAACCGGCAGCCGGCGTTTTACGTGCCAGACACGTTTGCCGCCGGCAGCGAGTGTTTCCCCAAGCAGCTTTCGGCCTTTCAGGAGTTCAACCTGCGGATGACCCGTCGCTCGGCCCGCAACGTGGCTGGCGGGCTCGACTGGCAATCGGCCCGGCGGTTTTTGCAGGCCGCGCCAGGGCTGGGGTTACGACTGGACACGGCGGTGCGAATCGGGGCACAACTGGTGGCCGAACGTGCGCGGCCATGGCGGCGCGCGCGGCGGCGGACCTGCCAGGTGCTGGTGGCGTTTGACCTGTTCATGCGTCAATTGCGCAAGACGAAGCCCACGTTTGCCACGTTCTTTACCAACCATGTCGCCTCGTCGATGCACCGCTATTGGGCTGCGCGGTTTCCCGGTGAGTACGACGAGATGGGTTACGACGAACGCTGGCGAGCGACCTATCGCCACGAGATCGACTACACCATGCAGGCCTTTGACCGCATGCTCGGCCAACTGCTGAAGTTCATCGGCCGAGAAACCAGCTACCAGCTGTGGGTGGTGACCAGCATGGGGCAGGCGGCCACCACGGCCGTGCCTTGCCGAACCGAGTTGAACATTGTCGATATCCAGCGGTTCATGGCCGTGTTGGGCCTCACCCCGGGCGATTGGGAGCAGCGGTCTGGCATGTGGCCCGACACCTGCCTGCGGATCACTCCGGCCCACGTGGAGTCATTCAACCACCAGCTGCGGGGCTTGCGGATTGATCATCGCCCGCTCGACGTGAAGACCACCGAAGACGGATTCGTGCGAATCCGTTGCGGGCAGGCGAATGTCGCCCTGGAAACGCTGGCGGTGGAACTCGCCAATGGCGAGCGCGTGCAACCACAAACGCTAGGGCTCGATACCGTCAAGATCGACGATGCTTCGTCGCCTACCGCTTACCATATCCCCGAGGGGGTGCTGCTGAAGTTCTCCGCCGAACGGCGGATGGGGATCGAGCACGCCACGCCCATGCCAACCACGGGCATCGCCGCCGATGTGCTTCGCACGCTCAAGATCAGCTTGCCTGCCCACCTTCAAACCCGCCGCTCCGCTTAGAGCCCCACCGGGGGCGGTCGCCGCCTGTACGAGCCCTCACCTGCGCCGATTTGGTTTCCGATCTTGGGACAAGAACCTCGCCGCCCGCTGGGCCGCGTTGGCAATGCTCGTGTCTTCTGAGGCGCATTGGCAGGCCACGAAGTTGATATATTCGGGCGGCGGGGCAATGCCGAAGTTGTAGCCGGATTCTAGCTTATTAAAAAAGACGGGCATGCCAGCGATAAACTCACGGCGCAGTTCTGGCGACACGGACGTCATGAATTCGACTGCCCGCATCTTACGCCACCTGTAGGTCCTGATCCTCATCGCTGTACAGGACTACCGGCGGTGTCGCTTCGCTCAACCGCCGACTACGGGCTGCAAACCCCTTCGGGGTAAATACGAACAAGTTCGACTGTTCTCATTCAGTTCAACGCGCTCTCGCATGCTTACGCCGCTAACAACCGGCCACTAGCAGCCATCCCCACTCTCTAGCCCCCCCTAAAACCAATTCGCCTTATCGGCCACGTTGATCAGGGGTTCGCCGGCGGCGAAGTTTTTTACGTTGGTTAGCAGCACTTCCAGATGGCGTTCGGCGATGCGGGGCGAGGCGGCCGCTACGTGAGGGGTGAGGATGACGTTTTCCATGGCCCACAGTGGATGGTCGGCAGGGAGCGGTTCGGTTTCGAAGACGTCGAGGGCGGCGCCGGCGATGCGGCCGGTGGCCAGGGCTGCCGTGAGTTCGTCGAGCTTGACGATGGCGCCCCGGCCGATGTTGATGAGGTAGCCTTCGGGCTTCATTTGGCGGAATTGCTCGGCCCCGAACATGCCGGCGGTTTGCGGCGTATGCGGGGCCGCGATCGCCACGAAGTCGCTTTCGCTCAGCAGGCGGGGGAGCTTGTCGAGTGTCCAGACGGCTTGGACGCCTTCGGGGGGCGTTTTCGGCGCCACATCGACGCCGAGCACGCGCATGCCGAACGCCGTTCCCCGGCGGGCGATCTCGGCGCCGATGGCGCCGAAGCCGACCACGCCCAGCGTGGTGTCGGCCAGGTGCAGGTGGGCTCGATCCATGGCGGAGACCACGCCGGGCCCTGAGATGAAGTCGCTCCGGGCCGCTTCGCCTCCGCAGGGAGCCCAGCGGCGGTCGCGTTGGTTTTGCAGGTAGACATTCAGGCGGCGCGCGAAGCAGAGGATATAGCCCAGCACGTGATCGGCAATCACATCGGAGAACAGGCCGCGCATGTTGGTGAGCGTGGCGGGGTGGTCGACCAGTTCGGGGAATACGTAATGTTCGAGGCTGGCCGTGGGCGTTTGCACCCAGCGCAGTTTTTTGGCCACCTTGAGCAGGGCCGGCGTGAGCTTGCCGAAGAAGGCGTCGGCCGTGATGATGGCCTCGGCGGCTTCGGCTTCGCTGGCCGCGTTCACCACGACCATGTTGCCTGCGGCAGCTTGGATGCGAGCTCGGCGAGCCTCGTCGACGGCGGGAAAGATCACCAGTTTCACCGCTTCGCTCCTTAAGTGTCCTGCGAGTCGAATCGCCCACCCGGGGGCGACAAACGCTGTCCCTGGGTGTGCGCTGGGCCGTTGGCGCGCTAAAATGGTCACGGCCCGCAGGGCGTATTGCCTAAGGCTGCCGTGAACTTCAAGATTGTACGGCCTTCGGTGGCCGGGGCGAAGCATCGCCGCGGAGAAAACAACGTTCCTCTATCCACGATTGGTCGTTGCCGACATCAGGAGCAACATCGTGAAAAGAACCCTGCTCATCGGTTCGGTTTGTGCATTGCTTGGCGCCTGTGTGGCTGTGGCAGCGATGCTATTCTGGGGCACTTCGCTGTCTGACCCTTCGACTGCGACTGGCAGGGCGAATGTGGCGGATTTCGGCGCCTATGTGCAAACCACGCCGGTGCAGTCGCCGCCGGGCAGTGCGTTGGGCACAACGCTGGGCCGGCCGCCGGCCGAACCGATTCCGGCGGTCGCCCGAACCGACCAGATCAGCGCTGCGCGGCTCGAGCAGCTAACCGACGACGAACGCGCGAACGTGCTGGTGTATCACAACCTGAATCGCAGCGTGGTCAATATCAACACGCGCTCGGTCCGCGTGGATAGTTTCTTCATGCAGGAATCGTCGTCGGAAGGGGCCGGGTCGGGCAGCGTGCTCGATAAGGCGGGCCATGTGCTGACGAACTACCATGTGATTGAAGGCGCCCGCGAAATTCAGGTGACGCTGTACGACGGCAGCACCTACGAGGCCAGCCCGGTGGGGAGCGACCCCAACAACGATATTGCCGTGCTCAAGATCGATGCGCCGCAGGACCTGCTGCACCCCATTGTTTCGGGCGATTCGCTCAACTTGCTGGTCGGTCAGAAGGTGTTTGCGATTGGCAACCCGTTTGGGTTGGAGCGCACGCTGAGCACCGGCATTGTGAGCAGCCTGAACCGTTCGATGCGGAGCCGCAATGGCCGGACGATCAAGTCCATCATTCAGCTCGACGCCGACATCAACCCTGGCAACTCGGGTGGGCCGCTGCTCGATAGCCGCGGTCGCATGATTGGCATGACCACCGCCATTGCCAGCAACACCGGTCAAAGCGCTGGCGTGGGGTTTGCGATTCCCATCGCCACCATCAGCCGGATCGTGCCGCAGCTGATCGAAAATGGGCGGGTGATTCGCTCCGATATCGGCATCGGCAAGGTGCTGCAAACCGAAGATGGGCTGCTGATCGCGTCGGTGGTGGAAGGCGGACCTGCCGAGAAAGCCGGCCTGCAGGGCTTTCGCATGGTGCGCGAGCAGCGGCGGCAAGGGCCGTATATTTACGAGCGAACCCGCGTCGATCGCGAAGCGGCCGACCTGCTGGTGGCGATCAACAACAAACCGATCCGCAGCGTGGACGAGCTGCTTTCGCTGGTGGAAAGTTATCCGCCGGGCACGCAGGTCACGGTCACGGTGGAACGCGGCGGCAAACAGGTTGACGTTCAGGTGACCTTGGCGGAAAGCCCTTAGTGGGATGTCGGCCGTTCGCGTGTTTCGACTTTGCTCTCCCCCAACAGGTTTTGGCGAATGCCGCCCCAACTTCCTCCGCGCTCGGCGCTGATCCTGGTCGACGTGCAGCGCGACTTCTTTCCCGGCGGCGCCTTGGCGGTGCAGCCTCGGCCGCGGTTGGTGAAGGTGCTCAACGATTGGATCGCGGCGGCCGAGCGGGCGGGTTCCCCGGTGGTGGCTTCCCGCGATTGGCATCCGGCCGATCATGCCAGCTTTGACGTGCACGGCGGCCGCTGGCCGGTGCATTGCGTGCAAACTACATCGGGCGCGGAGTTTCGTGCGGAGCTTGAGTTGCCCTCCGATGTGCACGTGGTGAATAAGGGAGTGGAGCGGCGGGATGAAAGCTACTCGGCCTTTGAAGGGACCGATCTGGCCAACTGGATTGCAGCCCAGGGGATTGAGAGCGTGTGGATCGGCGGCGTGGCGCTCGATGTGTGCGTGTTGGCGACGGCCTTGGATGCCCTGCGTGCCGGTTTGGAAACGCACATCATTACCGAGGGGGTCAGCCCCGTGACGGAAGAAGGGGGCCAGAAGGCTTTGGCGGAGTTGGCCGCCGAGGGGGCCCACTTGGATTAGGTGCTAAGGCAGTGGGGGACCGCCGCGTTGGTAGCTGGCGTGCTGCACGACCGCCAGCCAGTCAAAATCGCGCAGGCTTTGGGCGGTGAGCGGGATGTAGGAGTAGTTTTTGGTGCTGCCTGTCCGCGGCGAGACGGAGTTTAGCAGGTCTGCAGGCAACGCTGTTCCTCGATGGGTAGGAATCAGAAACGCGGACGTGGAGCCCTCGCCCAATGCCGTTGTCAGGCGGGCTTCCAAGGTTTCGCTCTCCGGCTGGCCGATCCCGTTGGCGGGGGACGTGCCCAGGGCTGAGCCGATCACCGCGTAACGATCACCCAGGGTCGCATCCAGGTGCGAACCGGCCGGCCAGAACGAATACCAGGGGAAGAAGACCTGGCTGCGTTGTAAGTGGGCGTTGTGGGCGAAGGCGAAGACCTTACCTCGGTGTCGCTCGCGATGGACAATGTAGGCCAGGTTGTCGGCCGCCAGGGCATCGCGGATTCCCAAGGCCACATCGGCGCCGGCCGCTGCGGCGATGCTGGCGTGAAAGTTCAATAACTCGCGGGCCACCAGCGCCATTTGTAGGGCTTGGGTAAAGGCGTCTTCGCCCCCGGCGGCAATCCATTCTGCGCGCCGCGTGCGGAGGTCCACCAGCAGGGCTTCGACCTCCATTCGCAGGGTTGTGGCGGCCGGCTGTTGGGCTGGAGAAAGGGTGGGGTCGGTGAACGCCGCCGGGTTTTCCCAGGCTGCGTCGTCACCGATCAGGTCCGAGATTTTCTGGGACCGCTCGGCCCAATGCGATTGCCGCTCAGTGGCTTCGCAGGCCGCCAGAAAATCGAGCGCGAACTGGATGGTTTGGCGGGGACTGGCGCAGTTGGTGGTTCCGGTGGGAAGATCGAACCCATAGAAGCGTACGGGGGCGGGCTGCTCGGCGTTGTAGGCCTTGATCCATTCCACCAGCTCGCGATTGGCGTCGAGGGCGCCGGCGCCATGGTCGAAGCCCGCTTCGCGGACGGCGTCGTAGTCATGCCCTGCTTCTCCGGCCACGTAGGCGTTCAACGCAATGGAGCGCGGCAGGCCGCTTTCGATGGCGATGGCCGAATACCCGTGGGCTTGCACTAATCGCTGAAAGATCTGGTTCCGGAGTTGCAGAATTTCTTCGCCGCCATGCAGCGCTTCGCCGAAGCCTAGCAGCTGAACATGGAGCGGGAGCGAAGCCACCAGCCGATCGACGGCCGCGTTGACATCGGTCGGGGAAGTCAGAGAAAACGTAAGAGCTTCGGCGGCAATCCAATCTTCGAGCGAAGCGTGCACGCCAGAGACTCCTGGGACAGGGAGGCCAAGGGGGAGCGGAGAGCGGAACTGTCAGGCCGGCCGGAGAGGAAAAGCGCCGGCTGCTAGGGACGGCGGGCCACTTGTCGGGCCAGGCCGGCGGCGCCGATGTAGCCAGCGTCGCCGCCGAGTTCGGCGAAGTCGATCGTGATGCGCTCGGAAACGGTGGGGAATGCCCTGGCGCGAACCTCTTGGTAAATTCGTTCCAAGAATTGCCGGCCCAGGGGGTGATCGGCGCCGCCGAAGGTCATGGCTCCGCCGAGGACCACGCCGGTGGGGTCGATCATGTGGAGCATGGTGACAATGCCCACGCCGAGGTAGCGGGCCGTTTCCATGATCAGTTGCAGCGAGAAGGCGTCGCCGCGGTCGGCTTCGTCGGCCAGCAGCTTGGGGGTCAGTTCTTCGCCTGCGGCGAGCCGCGCGGCCACGCTGGTTTGGGGCTTGGACTTGAGGGCCTCTTGGGTGCGGGCGATGACGGCCGTGGCGCTGGCGTAGCCTTCCAGATGCCCCCGCTGGCCGCAGGGGCAGATTCGGGCGTTGTCGTTCATGTCGACAATGATGTGGCCGCCCTCGGCGCCGTGGCTGTTCTCGCCGGCCACCATCAGGTCGCCAATGATGATGCCGCAGCCGATGCCGGTTCCCAGCGTGAGGAGCACCATGCTGTGGAAGTCGTGACCTCGGCCTACCCAATATTCGCCGTAGGCGGCCGCGTTGGCGTCGTTGGCAAAGGTGACCGGCAGATCGCAGTGATGGCTGACGCGGTCGCGGATGGGAAAGTTGAACCAACCTGGCAGGTTGTGGGGGTGGATCAGCATGCCGGCCGGCACGTCCATGGTGCCGGGGGAACCGAGCCCTACGCCGGAGACATCGCTCGGCTGCAGGCCGGCTTCTTTGATCGCCCGATGCACGGCCTGGCCCATGCGCTGGGCGCCGTCTTCCGGGCCGCGCTCGGTGTCGGTGGGAATACTGAAATGGGTAAGCGAGCGGCCGAGGTCGTCCACCAACCCCACTTTGATGTTCGTTCCGCCCAGATCAACGCCCACATAAAACGGGGCTTGGGCCTGTTGGGCGGTGATGAATTCGCGAGGTTGGATCATGCGGATACTGGGGGGGGCGCGATCGTACAAAAACGACAAATGGCGGCTAAAGCCGCCGGTGATGGTAAGCGGTTGAGTATAGAGTTCGCCCGCAAAGCAGGCAACGGAGGGGGCGGCCCTTCACGCCATGCCGACGGTGAACGGCGTCACTTCCGCGGCTTCGGCCAGGGCTAGAATGGGTTGCAGGGCTCGAATGATGAGCTCGGCCGCTTCGTCGTCTTCAAACCGCGATGAGTTCAGCACCAGGTCGTATTGCAGCGAGTCGGTGGGGTCGCGGTGGAAGTGAACCTCCACAAACCGGTTTCGCTCGCGGTCGCCACGTTGCACCAGGCGCAGCGCTTGCTCGGGCGACACCCCCAGTTTGCGAGCCATCCACACGCAGCGGTCTTCGAGCGAACCGATCAGCCGCACCCGGAGCGTGGTGGCCGCTGGCAACGCCTGGGCCGCCCCGCGGCCCACAATCACCGAGTGCCCCTTGCAGGCCAGGGCGAACAAGACCCGCATCAGATGATGGCGAAGATTGCCGTCGCTCAGGGCGCCGTCGCCAGCAAACAGGGCAAACCGCTCGGCCAGCCACGAGGCCGTCTTTTCGTCGCGGCATTCCAACTGCTCGCGGGCGACCTGCATTTCCGTGGCCAACTTCTCCAGCAGTTCGTTGTCGTAGATCGGCCAACCCAACCGAGCGGCAACCACGCGGGCGATGGTCGTGCCGCGGGCGCCCACCTGGCGACTGATGGCAATCGTGGGCCCTTCGGCCCAACCGGACATTGGCGGCGACGTTTCTTGCTGAAGCACCTGCGAAAATGAGCGAAAAATGCCGGAGGGGGTGTCGTCGGATCGATAGTTGTCGAACATGGGAATCAACTCCGCACGGGATACCTCGCGTAACTGGCGAACGACCGTTTTGCTCTCCGCCTGTTGAAAACGGGCCAAGCTGCCTACGGGATCAAGTCTGCAAACGCTTGGGGAATACTCCTCAAGCGAGACCATTCGTCCGCGTTGCTCCCGGTGATGGGAACAACTGCCGCGCACTGCCAAACGTGGAAATGGACCAACGCCGTCGTACGATCCTAGGGCAAGGCGTGAACAGGCTGACGCAAGACTTTCCCCACGCCAGAACGGCAGGGGAGTTGGTAAAGGCCTGCGTCGAATCGAATGTCGGCGGCTCCCGGCAGAGTGGAGTGCAGTTTGGGACAGCCCTTCCGACAGTATTAGTATCCTAATGCACCATTCTCGGCGGGTCAAATCCGCGTCGAGGGGGCCAGACATTTGTCCTACGCTTCTTCCAGTTCTTCCAGCCGCCGCCAGCGGGCCAGCGATTGGTAGAGCGTGGGCACCAGGACCAGCACCCACAGCGTGGCCACCCCCAATCCGAACGACAGGCTCACCGCCATGGGGATGAGCACCTGCGCCTGGAGCGAGCGTTCGAGTAAGAGCGGCAGCAGCCCTGCCAAGGTGGTGACGGTGGTCAGCATCACGGCGCGGAAGCGCTGAACGCCGGCATCGGTGAGCGACTGCCGCAGCGAAAGATCGGTTTCGTGTACCCGGTGGTTGATGAAGTCGATCAGCACAATGGAATCGTTGACCACCACGCCGGCCAAAGCCACGAGGCCAAACATGCTGAAGAGCGTGATGGGGATGCCCATCACGAGGTGGCCGAGCACGGCGCCGACAATGCCCAGCGGCAGAATGGCCAGGATGATGAGTGGCAACAGGTAGGAGCGAAACTCCACCGTGAGCAGCAGGAACATCGAAAACAGGGCGACGAGAAAGCCAATGTATAGGCTTCGCATCGACTCGTTGCGTTGCTCGCGCTCGCCTTCCCAGCGAACGCGAATTTCGGGGTAGTCGGCCAGGATTTCGGGGAGCACGGTCGACTGAAGTTCATCGACAATTTGATTGCCGTTGGCGACGTCTTCGTTCACGTCGGCGCTGACCGTGATGGATCGCCGCTGGTCCACGCGATTGATTTCGGAGTAAGCCCGCTCGTAGTCCACCTGCACCAGGTCGGGGAGGGGGATCTCGCCAGTGGGGGTGCGGACGCGGATACCGTCGAAGGCGGCCATGGTGCGGCGTTCGTTGGGCGGGTAGCGGACCATGAGCTTGACTTCGTGGCGGCCGCGTTGCAGGCGCATGACTTCTTCGCCCAGGTAGGTCGAGCGCACGGTGCGGACCAGGTCGGCGTTGTTGACGCCCAGGGATTCGGCGTCGGGCCGCACCTTGAGCCGCAACTCCCACTTGCCGGGGCGGCTGTCATCGGTGATGTCGTACACGCCGCTGATGTGGGTCAGCCGGTCTTTGATCGCGGCCACGGCGGCGGCCACGCGTTCCAAGTCGGACCCCAGCAACTTGAATTCGATGGCCTTGGCGGTGGGGGCCATTTCCATTTGGCTGAAGACCAGCTCTTCCACGCCCGGGAACTCGGGCACGGATTCCCGCCAGCGATTGAGTATTTCTTGGGCACGGATTTGCCCCCGTTGTTCCACCGGGGCGAGTTCCACGGTGACTTCGCCCACGTTGCTGCCTTCGGCGGCGGCGCGGCCGGGGTCGGTTTGGCTGACCCGTCCGACGGAGCGGCTGAGCACGCGAATCAGCGGCGGCGATTCCTCCCCGTGCTCGGCTGGCACGGCGTACTCGCTGGCAATCTTTTGAATGGCGGCTTCGATAATTCGGGTGGCTTCGGCGGTGGTTTCGGCGGGCGCGCCGTCGGGAAAGATGATCTGTGCCCGGATGACATTGCCATCGACTCGCGGGAACAGCACAAAGGGCACAAAGCCGCCGCGGACCAGGCCAAAGGTCAGCAGCAGGCAGGCCAGAACTCCGCTATACACGGCGGCCGGGTGATCGAGCCCCCGGCGGAGCACCGGCAGATATACGCTGTTGATGAAGCGGTCCACGCCACCATCCACCCAGCGACGGAAACGCTGGTTCCAGCCCTGGGTTTCGCCGCGGCTGTGGGCCAGGTGGCAGGGGAGAATGATCAGGCTTTCGATCAGCGAGATCACCAGCATGGCAATGATGACCGGCGGCATCACGGCGATGAATTTGCCCATCACGCCGGAGACCATTCCCAGCGGCACAAAGGCAATCACGGTGGTGGCCACGCTGGCCATCACGCTGGGGGCAACTTCCACGGTGCCATCGACGGCGGCCTGAAACGAGGTCTTGCCCAGTTGCCGATGCTTATAGATGTTCTCGCCAATCACAATGGCGTCATCCACCACAATGCCCAGCCCCATCACAAAGGCAAACATGGTGAGCATGTTCAGCGTGGAATCGATGGAGAGCATCACGGCGCAGGCTCCCAGCACCGCCACGGGAATGCCGAGCGCAACCCAGAACGCCAGGCGGATTTCCAGGAAGATGCTGAGCATCACGAACACCAGCACCAGCCCCGAAAGGCCCGACCGCGTGAGCAAGTCCAAGCGATCGCGGACCACTTCCGACCCGTCGCTCCAGACCACCAGTTCGTAACCTTCGGGAAGCTGCGAGGCTTTGTCCGCCACGTAGGCCCGCACTTCTTCCACGATTTGCAGCAGGTCTTCGTCGGCGGTCTTTTCCACCTGGACGGTCAAGGCGGGCTGGCCGTTGATGCGGTTGTAATTGATGGAGTCTTCGAAGCCGTCGCGGACATTGCCGAGCTCGCCGACGAGGAGGGTGTTGCCGCCGGCCTTGAGGGCGGGGAGCGAGGCGATCTCTTGCCCCAGCAAAAACTTGTTCCGGCCGCGCACCAGGAATTCGTGGCTTTCGGTGCGGATGGTTCCCGCCGGCTGCTCGATGTTCTCGTTGCGAATGGATTGGGCCACGTCGGAAAGCGACAGCCCATACTTGCGCAGCGTGGCCTCGGGGATTTCGACATCGATTTGATAGGGCCGCTCGGCCATGATCGTGGCTTGCGACACGCTGGGGAGCAGCAGCAGTTCTTCGCGAACCGCCTCGGCCAGATACCGCAATTGCTGCTCGGCGAGAAGGTTGCCCTGCCCTTCGGGAATGTCGGGGCCGCCGACCACCGAAATGCGAATGGCCGGGTTGCGGATCACAATCTGCTGGACTTGCGGATCTTCGGCATCGAGCGGAAAGCTCGGGATGCGATCGACCTCGGAGCGGATTTCGTTGAGCACGCGCTGGGGGTTGTCCACGTCGGCTTCCAGCTCGCAGATCACGTACCCTCGGCCTTCGGCGGCAACCGAAGTGATCTTCTTCAAGCCGTCGATGGCCCGGACGGCTTCTTCGATCTTTTGGCAAATGCCTTCTTCGATTTCGCTGGGGCTGGCGCCGGGGTAAACCACGGTGGTCAGCACAATATCGAGTTCGAAGCGGGGAAAGGTTTCGCGCCGGAGCAGCGCCAGCGACCCCAGGCCGACCGTGAGCACGGCCACCATCAGCGTGTTCATGGAAGGGCTGTTGTGAACCGCCCAGTACACGATGGAACGCATGAGAAGGTCAGGTGGAAATGGGGGGGAGGTTTAGCAGCGGCCGGACAAAGTCGCCTTTCGCTCCGCGAAAGGATCTGCTCTCGCTTCGCAAAAGCCGATACGCGTTAAACTAATCAGGAACCATTGGGACGGTTGCCTCTGCCTCCGGTTGATACCGAACCTGCATTTGATCGATGCCGGCCGTCAATGGCGAAACCACGATCAAGTCGCCCGGCCGCAAACTGGCGCCTTCGGCCCGAATCAACACGGCGTCGGGCAGCAGCTTGGCCACGCTCACTTCGTGCAAACGCAACTTGCCCGGCAGCGGCGCCGCGGGTTTGCCTGCTTCGGTGGAACCGCCGCCAGCGGTGAGCTGGGCGCCGGCCACGCCCGGTTGATCCGGCTCCACGGTCCACATAGTATGAGGAGGCCGCAGGGCCTCGATGGGCAACCGCAGCAGCGGCACCAGCGGTTCGATCTCCATTTCCACCTGCACGTACATGCCGCGAATGAGGGTGGGCGGGCCATCCCTGGCGCCCAGTCGCTGCGGTTGCGGCACTTCGACCAGGGTGGGGATCGTGCGGGTGTTGCTATCGAGGCCGGAGCCTTGGTAGCGGGAGAGAAAGCCATCCCAGGCAAACCGCTGCCCGGCCACGTCGTAGTAAATTTTGGCCGCCACCTTGGGCGGTTCGTGCAGCACATCGACCGTGCCGCCTGCCGAGTTGATCGTGGTGGACCAGATCCAGTACAGGTCGTCGGTGCGCAGTTGGCAGCGAACTTCCACGCTGTCGGTGTCTTCGATCTTGAACAGCACCGTTCCGCGCTGCACGAAGTCGTTTTCTTCAACCTCTTGGGCACTGATCACGCCCGACAGCGGCGCCTTGATGCTGGCGTGATCGAGGTCGAGCTGGGCCTGTTTTTGCTTGAAATCCGCCAATTGCTGCTGGGCCGTGATGCGTTGGCCGCGGCTGGCCAACAGCGATTGCGAATTCTTGAGCTGTTGCAAGGTGTTTTGGGCGCGCAGCACTTCCAGTTCCACCGCCTCGAATTGCGAGGCCGTGATATTCCGGATACCCCGCTCGGGGTTGTACAGATCTTCGGCCCGGCGCAGGTTTTCTTGGGACAGCCGCAACTCGCGATTGGCGAGCTCGATCAGCTTTTCGAGGTTGGAGGTTTCGACCACCAGTTGGGCTTCGTCGGCCGCCAACTGCGCCTGTTCGGCTTGGATCTGGCCCAAGGCGTATTGGTACACCGCCGGATCGACGGTGAGCAGTTCCGTGCCGGCGGTCACATAGCGGCCGGCCTTGAAATTGGGGTGGACGGAGGCGATGCGTCCGGCGACCTCGGCCGCCACGGTGATCTCGCGTTTGGGGATCACCGAGCCGTCTACCCGCAGCTCAAATTTGCCGGGATTGGCCGAAATGGGTTGGACGGTGACCAGCGGGGCAATCCGCACGGGGTCAACGCGGCCGGTCGGTTTCCGCAGGGCCACTAGAGACATCATGCCCAGGGCGCCGACGGCCAACAGCGCCAAGGGCAACCCCCAGCGAATGGCCGCCCTGCGCCAGAGCGGTGCTTCCGTCGTTCCTGAAGGCTGGGAGTTTTCCATGCCCTCTAGTGTGGATGCTCGCCAGCCGATTGACAATTGCCGGTGCGGCTAAAATTGTGGCATCACTACTGTTTTTGAACACCATGCCATTTTCAACCCGACGCGTCACAACATTATGCAAGTGCTAGCACGGCCTATATAAGTCAAGTGCAAGCAGCAGGCGCGAAAACCCTTTTCTCCCCTCTCCCCGGTATTTCCGGGGAGAGGGGACTGGGGGGTTTACCAAGCATGTTTTTCAACCATAGGGTGCAAGTCCCTTATCCAACTTGATGGAGGTGAAG